>JALELS010000005.1 GCA_022768065.1 Ruminococcus sp.
CATTCGAGGATTTTCAAAAACAGTTAGCCGTTCATCAGCGCAACTACAACAATTTTCCTATGCGTCCTCTTAACTGGCGCTCTCCTAAACAGGTCTTATTTGCTTTCCCTACTCTGTAACACATCATTGTCAAACCTACAAAACATAAAAAACACAGGCAAAACAAAATAGAAAAATGCCGATATAACAATGAAAATTTTCAATAGTATAAATGGATTTTCAGCTTTACATATGCGTAAAATGCCGAAAATTTCCAAAATAAGCGAATTAGGTTTATTATTTGCAGGTAAAATGATATACTAAAAACGTAATGTTGTATCAAATATGAACAACAATATGCATTGAAAGGATGAATTAAATGAACACATACGGATTTACAAAGAAGATAGCCTTAGTCGGCACCGGTTTTGTTGGAATGAGTTTTGCATATGCCATGCTCTGTGAAAGTGTTTGCGACGAGCTTGTGCTGATTGATGTAAATAAGCAAAAAGCAGAGGGAGAAGCCATGGACCTTAACCACGGCTTATCTTTTGCAAAAACAAATATGAAAATTTACGCAGGCTCTTACACGGATTGCAGAGATGCCGATATAGTAGTTATATGCGCCGGTGTAGGTCAAAAGCCGGGTGAAGACAGGCTTTCTTTACTTCAGCGAAATACCGAAGTTTTTAAAACGATAATATCCCCCATAATTTATTCGGGATTTAACGGCATTTTCCTTGTTGCAACCAACCCTGTTGACATTATGACCAAGATTACATGGCAGCTTTCGGGATTCGACTGCAAAAAGGTTATAGGCACAGGTACTACGCTTGACACGGCGCGACTTCGTTACCTTCTCGGCGACTATTTTAATGTTGACCCCAAAAATGTTCATGCATATGTTATCGGTGAGCACGGAGACAGCGAAATGGTGCCGTGGTCACAGGCTTTTGTCGGAACCAAGAGTATAACAAGCATAGTTGAAAAAAATCCCGACAAATTCAAGCTTACCGACCTTGATGAAATAGCAAAGGATGTCACAGGAGCCGCGCAAAAAATCATAGAAGCAAAAAAAGCCACCTATTACGGAATAGGAATGGCTTTGGTAAGAATAGTAAAAGCTATATTCGGCGACGAAAAAAGCGTATTAACCGTTTCTTCAATGTTCCGCGGTGAATATGATATCAACGGAGTTTATGCAGGTATACCGAGCATTATAGGAAGAGACGGAGTCAGAGAAATAGTTACGCTTGACATAACCGATGAAGAAGAAAAGAAGCTCAAGGAATCCTGTGAGCTTCTTAAAAATGCAAGTGAAGGTATTAAAATCTGATTAGATTTCGCGTACCGTTTGAAACGTATAACCGTTATTGGTTAAATATTCAATATCATTGATTGCCGCAGCGGCGCCGTTAACTGTTGAGTACATGGCGTCCTCGGCAATTTTTGTTTCAATGCCGGTTTCATTTTCAACAAGTTTGTCCATCCCCCACAAAAGAGATGTGCCGCCTGTCAACGTAACGCCGTTATCCGAAATATCGCCGACAAGCTCGGGCGGAGTTTTTTCCAATACATCCTTGATTCCCTGAATCATCATATTTATTTGCTCGCTTATCGAGTCAAAAATCTCGGTTGATGTGACTTCAAAGGATATAGGCATATTGTCAAGACAACTTTTGCCGGAAGCTATGACCGCAAGTTCCTCTTCACGCGGAATTGCGCTTCCCAGGCAAATTTTAAGTCTTTCGGCAGTTTGCGGACCTATTAAAATATCGCGATTTTTCTTTAAATAACGCATTATTGCCTCATCAATTGAAATTCCGCCGATTTTCAGCGATTTTGCCACGGCAATACTGCCCATGGTTACAACCGATACATCGATTGAGCCGCCGCCCATATTTACAAGCAATCTGCCGGAAAGCGAGTCGTTTTTAATTCCTATACCGACGGCAGAAGCAAGCGACTCCTCAATCAGGCAGGCGCGCCCAGCCCCGGCAGCGGTAACAACATCAAGAAAAGTGCGTCTTTCAAGCCCGGTAGCTCCACTCGGAATGGATATTACAACATTCGGTTTTATTACACTGTTTTTTAAAATCTTTTGCAAATAGTACTTCAGTATATGCTCAGCCATAGTGTAATTTGAGATAATTCCACCTACAATCGGGCTAATTACCTCAATACTGTCATCTGTTCTGCCGTTTATAGTGTATGCCGCATTGCCTATCGCTATCGGTATACCGGTTTCAACATCAACGGCTATCATGGTCGGCTCATCAAGAATGACACCTTTTCCCTGAACATATAATTCGGTCGAAGAAGAACCGAAGTCAATAGCAATGTTTGTTCCTATCATTCTTAATCACCTGCCTCAATTTCATTATTAGATATTTTATCACAGCGAATAAAAAAAGTAAATTAAAAACGTCCACAAATTCACAGAAAAAGCCCGATGCTACAGCACCGGGCTTTAAACATTTAAAATTACAGCAAAGAATTTTCTTCGATAACATCTATGCCGTTTTCCTTAAGGTGTTTGCATGCTTTTTCGTTATTATCAACTCTGAAAATAACATAGGCATGGCCTTCCTCAGGGGTTAAAAATGCATATGCATATTCAACATTTTCTCCGGCATCGGAAAGAAGTTTAACAACTTTGGCAAAAGCACCGGTAACATCCGGAATAGAAATTCCGACAACCTCTGTTATTGAAACGGCAACGCCGTGATCTTTCAATACCTTTGCCGCCTTATCGGTGTCCGACACAATAAGTCTCAAAATGCCGAAATCTGTTGTATCGGCAATTGAAAAAGCACGGATACTTATTCCGCCGTCAGCCAAAAAGCCCGTAATATCGGCAAGCCTGCCGGGTTTGTTTTCAACAAAAACTGAGATCTGCTTAATTGCCATAACATTTGCCTCCTTAAATATGTCTGTTATCTATAACTCTTACTGCCTTGCCCTCCGAACGAGGAAGGGAGCGAGGTTCAACAAGCTTAATAATTGCGGATATGCCGAGAGTGGCATGCATTGCATCCTTTATCCTCTTCTCCTGTTCTTCAATAACGCGAACAGAATCCGAGAAAAGTGCGTCCGACATCTCAATTTTAACCGTCATTACATCAAGATTGTTCTTACGATCAACAACTATTTGGTAATTCGGTTCCATGCCGAGCGAAAGAATAACATGCTCTATCTGTGACGGGAAAACATTGACACCCCTTATTATGAGCATATCGTCGCATCTTCCTTTGGGCTTTAACATTTTTACAAGTGTTCTTCCGCAGCCGCATTTTTCATGTGTAAGAGCTGAAATATCATGTGTTCTGTATCGTACCAATGGAAGAGCCTCTTTGCCGATGCACGTAAACACAAGCTCACCGAATACGCCGTCGGGTAAAACTTCAAGTGTATCGGGGTCAATAATTTCGGGATAGAAATAATCTTCGTTAATGTGCATACCCTTTTGCTCGGAACATTCAAAAGCAACACCGGGACCCGCAATCTCAGAAAGGCCGTAAATATCATAAGCTTTGATATTAAGCGACTTTTCAATTTCCTTTCGCATATTTTCGCTCCACGCCTCTGCGCCGAAAATGCCGGCTCTCAAAGGCAGTTTGGCAGAATCAATACCGGCAGCTTTCAGCGATTCGCCGATATACATAGCGTATGACGGAGTACAGCATATAATGTCGGAGCCGAAGTCCTGCAAAATCTGCATCTGTCTGTTAGTATTGCCTGATGACACGGGTATTGCGGTTGCACCGAGTTTTTCCGCTGCATAATGAAGACCGAGACCTCCCGTAAAAAGACCGTATCCATAAGAAATATGTATGTAGTCGCCCTGAGTGGCGCCTGCAGCCGCCAAAGCTCTTGCGGCACTTTCGCTCCAAATGGAAATATCGTGTTTGGTATAACCAACAACAGTCTGCTTACCGGTAGTACCTGAGGAAGCATGAACTCGCACAAGCTTTTCTTTAGGAACGGCAAAAAGACCGAAAGGATAGTTATCACGAAGATCCTGTTTGATTGTAAAAGGCAACTTGGTTATATCGGCTATTGATTTAATATCACCGGGCAAAAGACCGATTTCATCAAACTTCTGCTTATAAAACGGTACGTGCTTATAGCAGTTCTCTACCATTTTAATAAGTCTTGCCGACTGTATAGCCGTGAGATAGTCTCTTGAAGCCGTTTCAATATCAGGTGTGAAATAATTTTGCATTTGATTCTCTCCGTTCTTGTTTTACTTATTATAATTGTAACCGAGATCAAATGCCTTGAGATTCATCTCAAGAAATTTCTCAGGTACAGTGCTTTTAAGCGCATCAATCCATACTTCACGATCCAAATCCATATGCGATGCCATAACTCCGATAAGAACGACATTTACCGCTTTTGCAGACCCTGCCGAAACAGCCAAAGAAAGCGCATCAAGGCTCGTGGTTTTGGCGCCGGCTTTGTTTATTGCCTCAAGCACACCGTCGGGATAAACCGAATTGCCGATTATTACAGACATCGGGTCGATTTTTTGAGTATTGATTATAAGCGTTCCGTCTTTTTTAAGGTATGGAAGCCATCTTGCGGCTTCAAGCTGCTCAAACGCAAGGATTAAATCGGCTTCACCCTCATTAACTATGGGTGAATTAACTTTTGAACCGTATTTTACATAAGTAACAACCGAACCGCCGCGCTGACTCATACCGTGTACTTCTGAAACCTTAACGTCGAAACCGTTGCTTACAAGCGCCGCGCCGAGGATTCTGCTGGCAAGAAGAGTGCCCTGACCGCCGACTCCAACAATCATAATACTTTTTGTTTCCATATTATTTGCCCTCCTCTATTGCGTCGAATTTGCAGAGCTGGCTGCAAACATTACATCCTACGCACTGTGTAAAGTCGATTTCGGACTTCCCGTCTTTTATGCTGATAGCCGGGCAGCCTATCTTCATACACATTTTACAGCCGACGCATTTATCTTTGTTAATCTTGAGCGGAGGATTATGTTTAACATATTTCAAAAGAGCACAAGGTCTTCTTGAAATTACGACCGACGGCTCGTCAGCGGCAACTTCCTCACGGATTACATCTTCACATTCTTTAAGGTTATACGGGTCTACCACTCTGACTCTGTCAATACCGACAGCCTTTGCAAGAAGCTCTAAGCTGACTGCGGTAGTGGGATCACCCTTAATTGTCTTTCCGGTAGTCGGGTTGTCCTGATGACCGGTCATACCCGTAATACTGTTGTCGAGTATAATAACGGTTGAGTTACTTTGATTATATGCAATATCGATAAGACCCGTAATACCGGAATGAATAAATGTTGAATCGCCGATAACAGCTACCGAGTTCTTACAGTTACTTTCATCAGCTTTATTTCTGCCGTGAAGCGCCGATACCGAAGCGCCCATACAAACACAGGTATCCATCATGCCGATAGGCGGAAGTGCACCGAGAGTATAGCAGCCTATATCGCCGCTTACCGTCAATTTTAATTTTTTAAGCGCGTAATAAAGACCTCTGTGGGGACAACCTGCGCAAAGCACGGGCGGACGTGCGGGAATATCAATATCCGCTTTCATAGTCGGCTTAGTTTCGCCGAAAATAACTTTTGCTATAAGGTTTTGTGAATATTCACCCTGTAATGTAAATGCGTCTTTACCAATAACATCTATCCCTAATTGCTTGCAATGCTCCTCAATAAACGGGTCAAGCTCTTCAAGAACATAGACCTTGTCACAGTTAGCGGCAAAGTTCTTAATAAGTTCAATCGGAAGCGGATTTACACATCCGAGCTTAAGATATGAAACTCGATCGCCCAAAGCATCTTTTGCATATTGATAGCAAATACCTGAAGAAATAACGCCGATTTTCTTATCGTTATATTCAACGGTATTTATAGAGGTTGTTTCAGCCCATTCGCGTTCTGCAACCATTCTGTCTTCGACAACAACATGTCTTTTCTTTGCCATTGCAGGCATCATAACATATTTGCCCGGATTTTTAACATATTCCTTGACGCCTATATCGTTTCTTTCGCCGATATTAACTATGCTCCTTGAATGGGCAACTCTTGTTGTCAATCTTAATATGACGGGAGTATCAAACTTTTCGGAAAGCTCATAAGCGGCTTTGGCATACTCGAGACACTCCTCGGAGTCTGACGGCTCAAGCATCATTATTTTAGCCGCTTTTGCGTAATGACGGCTGTCCTGTTCATTCTGTGAGGAATGCATACCTGGATCATCGGCAACAGCTATAACCATACCTGCATTAACGCCTGTATAAGAAGCGGTAAACAGCGGATCTGCAGCTACATTAAGCCCAACGTGTTTCATACCGCAGAAAGAACGTGCACCGGCGATAGATGAACCGACAGCAACCTCCATGGCTACTTTTTCATTAGGAGCCCATTCACTGTAAACGTCATCATATTTTGCGATGCATTCCGTTATTTCTGTACTCGGCGTGCCGGGATAGCTTGAAGCTACCCTAAGGCCGCCCTCGTAAAGTCCGCGGGCAACTGCCTCATTACCGATTAAAAGTTTTTTATTCATTATTTCACCCCAAATTAGTCTTTTTCGTGTCTTAAATCTATAACTCTTTTTGCTTTGCCGACGAATCTCTCAATTGTCATCGGCTCAACAATGCTGACCTTGCACTGAATGCCGAGAACCGTATGAAGATTATGTTTTATAGAATTTTGAAGATCCTGAATCATACCGAAGCTTTCCAGAAGAGAATTATCGGAAAGCTCAACCTGAACTTCAAGAGTATCAGCAAAGCCCTCTCTTCTGACGATAAGCTGATAATGCGGACTGACATTTTTCATTCCGACAAGTACGCTCTCAATTTGTGACGGAAATACGTTAACTCCGCGTATTTTAAGCATATCGTCGCTTCTGCCCTTGATTTTTTCCATCCTCGCAAATGTTCTTCCGCACTTGCAAGGTTCATATATAACATTGGAAATGTCTCTTGTCCTGTATCTTAATAACGGGAAAGCTTCCTTGGAAAGCGGCGTTACAATAAGTTCGCCGTCCTCACCCTCGTCAACGGGTTCAAGAGTTTCCGGGTCAACAACCTCAACAAGGAAATGATCCTCATTAATGTGAAGACCGCATCTCTCTGTACATTCACCGGAAACACCGGGACCTATAAGCTCACTCATTCCGTAGTTATCGGTTGCAAAAAGCCCCCAGCCTTTTTCGATTTGAGTTCTCATTTCCGGTGTGCATCCTTCGGAACCGAAAAGACCGAGACGCAGATGATAATCGCTCATGGGATATTCAAGTTTTTTTGCGGTTTCTGCCATATAAAGAGCATACGAAGGCGTAGCTACAAGCGCGGTAGTCTTAAAATCGCGCATAAACATAAGAGCCTTTTCCGTATTGCCGCTCGAATTCGGAACAACGGCACATCCTATTTTTTCAAGGCCGCAGTGGAGCCCGAGAGCACCGGTAAACATACCGTAACCGAATGAAATCTGAACTATATCTTCTTTGGTTGCCCCTGCCGCTACGGCAAGACGGGCAACACAATCCGACCACATATCAAGGTCATTTTTTGTATACCCTACAACGGTCGGTTTTCCGGTAGTGCCGGATGAAGCATGGATTCTTACAATATCACTCATAGGTACCGCAAACATACCGAACGGATAATTGTCTCGCAAATCTGCCTTGGTTGTAGGAGGTATGTATTTAATATCAGAAAGAGACTTGATTTTGTCAGCCGTAACATGAGCTTCATCAAGTTTTTTTGTGTAGAAAGGAACATTACGATAACAATAATCAACCATATGACGAAGCTTTTCAAGCTGAAGAGCCTCAATATCCTTTCTTTTCATTGTTTCGACATCTTTTTGAAAAAACATTTTACCATTTCCAATCTTCTGAATTTATACAGACAACAAGCCGCAGTTAACAGCTGCGGCAGAATATATAAATTTATTTAATTATAGCATAATTATTCGTTGTCTACAACACCATTATAAAAGAATTCGACATTTTCTTTATCTGTTTTGTTTTTTGTGACAAAGCTTACAGCAAGGCACATAATTATCGAAGCTATCATAGCTATGCACGCATAAAGCGGACCTTGTGCAAGTAATTTTAAAACAAGACTGCTGTTTACACCGCAGAGGTTAAGTATTTTGCAACCGGCAGGAATTATCGCAATTACAAATCCGGTTATGATACCTGCCCACGCACCCTGCTTATTAAGTTTTTTACTGTACAAAGCGAGTACATACGGAGCAAGGAACGAGCCGGAGATTATGCCCCAAGAATAACTCATCATATCAAGTATCGGGGTCTTTGTATTTGCGACCACGTATGAAAGTATAATAAACAGCACACAGAAAATTTTTGTAAGCCTGCTTTTCCCTTTGTCGTCAATATCGGGCTTTATTTTCGTCGCAACAAGGTCAATAGTAAGCGTAGAGCTTGCCGAAAGAGTTATAGAGCAAAGCGTTGAAACCGACGCCGAAAGTAAAAGTACGATAATTATTCCGAGAAGTATTGACGGAAGCTTAGCGGCTTTAAGCATACTGGGAACAATATAATCGGCAGCCGGCATATCTACACCTACCGTGAAGAAACGATGGCAAAGCGAACCTATAAAGTATCCGCCGCCAGCAACAAGCAATGCAAAAAAGGTTGATATAACAACTCCCCTTTTCGCCTGTTTGTCGTCCTTTATACCAAAGTATTTCTGTATCATTTGCGGAAGTCCCCATGTACCGAAGCTCGTCATAAGAACCGTTGCCATAAGCGAAACCCATTGCGAACCGTTTAATTTCGGCAGACCTGCGTCTGTATGCGCATATTCAATTAAACCGTCAATTCCGCCGACCTTATCGCATCTTACAATTGCAACTATCAGGAAAACAACACCGAACATCATTACAATACCCTGCACAAAATCGGCACGTGCCTGTACAAGATAGCCGCCGAGAGTTACCAAAAGTATTGCAAGAACGGCAATTATTATAAGGAAAATAGTATCGTCTATTCCGAGTAAAACATCAGCGACACTGGCAAGACCGCTGTAAACGGATGCCGAATACGGAACAAGAAATACAAAGATAACCACAGCCGAAAAAATTCTCATAGCTCTGCTGTTATATCTTTTTTCAAAGAAATCGGGCATTGTATGTATTTTAAGTCTTCCGGAAATCTCGCGCGTCCTCCTTGCTAAAACGAGCCATGCGAGCAATGAGCCGAAAACCGCATTTCCGAGACCTGCAAGAATGCCCCAAAGTCCAAAGCTAAGACCGGTTTTGCCTGCATATCCTACAAACATTACAGCCGAAAAATAGGCTGTTCCGTAAGATAACGCAGAAAGCCACGCACCCGCATTTCTGCCGCCTACCGTTAAATCGGCAATGCTTTTTGCCTTTCTTCCTTCCACAATACCTATTACAACAAGACAAATTATGTATGCTGCAATAGTAATCCATAAAACGGTGTTATTTTCCATCTCTTCATCCCACTTTAATGATTTTGTGCTTTAAAGCTTTTACCCGTTAAAGCGCAATGGCATAATTATAACCTCTTAACCGAAATTAGTCAAGAGGTTATTTCATTTAATATAAATTTAACAGCCTTTCAGCGTTTCTGGACAATATTTTTCTTTCATCCAGTGCATTTAATCCGAGACTTTTAATAAAGTTTACTTCATTAACGGAGGAGCTCCAAGGCATATCACTGCCGAACAAAATCCTATCGGGAGAATGTTTGTCGATAATTTCTTTTGCGTATTGCGGTGGCATTTTTCCCGATGAAAACGCGGTATCAAGATAAATACCGGTGCCGCAGAGAATATCGTAAACTTCTTTCCAAAGAAGATATCCGCCAAAGTGAGCCGCGACTACCGGTGCATCCCCGAAAACATCCAAAACCTTCAAAAGCATCGTCGGTGTGCAGTGCACGGGCTCCGGAAACCCTATGTCAACACCTGCGTGAAACACAGTAATAAAACCAAGCTCCGAAATCTTTTTATAAATCGGAAGCATTCGTTTTTCGTCCACGAAAAAGCCTTGATAATCGGGGTGAAGTTTAATTCCTTTTATCCCTGCCGCTTTTAACCTTTCCAATTCGTCAAAAACATCGGGGCTGTCGGGATGGACACTTCCGAAAGGAATTATTCTGTCACTTTTAAGAAGCGAAACAGCAAAGTCGTTAACACTTTTTTGCTGATGCGTATTAGTAGAAATGTTCAGGGCAACCGCTTTGTCTATACCGTTTTTACTAAGAAACGATTCAAGACCGTCAACGGTTGCATCATAAACAGGCTCCATACCGCCTGAACCCGCAGCAAGCTTAGGAAGAGCCTTAGCCGCAACTTTGTCGGGAAAAACATGAGTATGGAAATCTATAATCAAACAATCACTTCTTTCTGAACTGCTGTTTAAGTCTCTGATCCTTTGCGAGTATACGCTTACGGAGTCTCAAAGATTCGGGAGTAACCTCCAAAAGTTCATCATCTTTAATAAACTCCATGCATTGCTCAAGGCTGAGCACAGTGTGAGGAACAAGGCGAAGCGCATCATCTGAACCTGCCGCACGGGTGTTTGTCATCTGCTTCTTTTTGCAAACGTTGCAGACAATATCCTCGTTACGTGAGCTTTCACCGACAATCATACCCTCATATACTTCAACCCCGGGACCTATGAACAGGCGACCTCTGTCTTGTGTATTAAACAGACCGTAGCCTGTACTCTCGCCTGTTTCATGAGCAATTATCGAACCGCGCTCACGGGTTTCAATATCGCCCTTGTAAGGCTCATATCCCGAAAATACATTATTCATGATGCCGTTGCCGTTGGTATCTGTCATAAACTCGGAACGATAACCGATAAGTCCTCTTGCAGGTATTTTAAACTCGAGATGTGTTGAGCCGCCGTCACGCGTACCCATATTCTCAAGTTCGCCTCTTCTTGAGCCTATTTTCTGCATTACGGTACCTACATATTCCTCGGGTACTTCAATTATCAAAAGTTCAATAGGCTCTAAGAGCTGTCCGTTTTCAACTTTTGTGATAACCTGCGGACGTGAAACCTGGAATTCATATCCCTGGCGTCTCATTGTCTCAATGAGAATGGAAAGATGAAGTTCGCCTCTGCCGGAAACTTTAAAGCAGTCTGTGGAATCAGTTTCCTCAACCTTCATACTGACATTTGTTTCAACTTCTTTAAACAATCTGTCGCGAAGATTACGTGATGTAACAAATTTACCCTCTCTTCCGGCAAAAGGACTGTCATTTACCATAAAGTTCATAGAAAGAGTGGGTTCGTCGATTTTAACAAAAGGCAATGGTTCTACACATTCGGGGTCACATATAGTTTCACCGATATTAAGGTCTGCTATACCGGAAACACAAATAATATCTCCTGCGGCTGCCTCGTTGACTTCGACTCTTTTAAGTCCTTCAAACTGATAAAGACGGGAAATTTTTACGTTCTCCTGCGTTCCGTCTGTTCTGCAAAGTACAACTTTATCATTGACCTTTATTCTGCCGCGCTGAACTCTGCCTACGCCTATGCGACCGATATAATCATCATAGTCAAGACTTGAGAAAAGGCACTGAAGCGGATCTTCAACATCACCCTCGGGCGGCTGAATTTCATTGATTATTTCCTCAAAAAGCGGTCTCATATCGCCGCTCCTGTCATCGGGGTTGTGAGATGCGTAACCGTCTTTTGCGGAAGCATATATAACCGGGAATTCAAGCTGATCGTCATTCGCGCCAAGCTCGATAAACAAATCAAGAACCTCATCTATAACTTCAGCGGGACGAGCGCCCGGCCTGTCTATCTTATTTACAACGACTACAACCTTTTTATTAAGCGCAAGTGCTTTTTTAAGAACGAACCTTGTCTGAGGCATACATCCTTCAAAAGCGTCAACAAGCAAAAGAACGCCATCAACCATAGTGAGTATACGTTCAACCTCACCGCCGAAATCAGCGTGACCGGGAGTATCGACAATATTGATTTTTATTCCGTTATAATGTACCGATGTGTTTTTGGAAAGTATGGTAATTCCACGCTCACGCTCAATATCATTTGAATCCATAACGCGTTCCTGAACTACCTCGTTATCCCTGAAAGTACCGCTCTGTCTTAAAAGCTGATCCACAAGTGTGGTTTTACCGTGGTCAACGTGAGCTATAATAGCTACGTTTCTGAGATTTTCTCTGTATTTCAAACTATTCACCCTCACATATTTTTTCACAGTCATATATTTTACCATTACTGATTAATATGTGCAAGCAAATAATGACACAATTGCGGCTTTACAAATGTGCCAATTTTTTGTAAAATAAACAAAAAAGTATCTGGATGTGTTAAATTTGACAAACTTTATCAAAGCAGTCTCATCACTTGAAAAAATTTTTACCGATTCCGAGGCATCAAGCCTTTCCGAATTAAAACATTTTTCAATGTTGAAGAACGAAAAAAAGTCTTTTCAAATAGTTTTAAATACAACCGATAGTGAATTTGTAAGTATCAATGTGAAATCCCCTCTTAACGAGTTTATCAACATTTCGGTTGTAAAAAGTATGCCGAGCGATTTGCCGGCGTCACAAAGATCCGACGACTTTTACATAAAAAAGGAACCCGGATTTTACCCGGACCTTTTGTTGCCCGTTTCCGGCGGTTATTCTTTTGAATCACGCGGCACTTTTGCTTTTTGGATTGAAATAGCTCCAAACGGGCAAAGCTTTCTACCAAGTGGCAACCATAAAATTACAATAACATTGAAATCGCAAAATACCGTTTGCGAAACTGAGCTGACTGTTGAAGTAATTAACGCGCTTTTACCTAAACAGACACTTATTTACACAAATTGGCTTCATACCGACTGTCTTATGACTTATTACGGATTTGAAGCATTTTCCGATGAATATTGGGAAACGCTGCGTAACTATTTGAAGAAAGCCACCGATTACGGTATGAACTGTGTTTTAACGCCGATTTTTACTCCTCCGCTTGATACGGAAATAGGAAAAGAACGTCCTACCGTTCAACTTGTCAAGGTTAATGACTGCGGCGACGGTTCCTACACTTTTGATTTTTCTATGTTGAAAAAGTGGATAAGCATTTCAAAAGAATGTGGAATCGAATACTTCGAAATGTCTCACCTTTTCACACAGTGGGGAGCAAAACACGCACCTAAAATAGTAGCAACTAAAGCAGACGGAAAAGAAGAAAAAATCTTTGGGTGGGAAACAAAAGCCGCCGGCATTGAATACAAACATTTTTTGCGTCAGTTCGCCGTCGCGCTCAAGCACTTTTTGCGCAAAGAGAATCTTGAAAAGAACGTGCTGATTCACGTCTCCGACGAACCGCCTTTCAATTGCCTTTTGTCATACAAAAAAGCAAGCGCAATAATCCATCATCTTTTCCCCGATTATAAAGTAATCGACGCAATGTCATCTTATCCGCTCGTTAAGATTTGCAAAGTGCGTTATCCCATACCAGCAAACGACTATATAGATAATTTCATCGGGAAAACCGAAGAACTTTGGACGTATTACTGCAGCGCACAATCGACCAAAAATGTATCAAACAGATTTTTTTCAATGCCGTCCGTCAGAAACAGAATTCTCGGTTATCAAATGTACAAATACTCGGTTAAGGGCTTTCTCCATTGGGGATACAATTTCTATTTCAGTCAGTATTCAAAAAAATCCGTTGACCCGTATAAGGTAACGGACGCAGGAAAAGCTTTTGCCTCGGGAGATTCTTTTATAGTTTACCCCGGAGAAAACTTCAAGCCCTTAAATTCTTTGCGATTAAACGTATTTTACGACGGTCTGCAGGATATGATGGCGTTACAGCTTTTAGAAACAAAAATCGGTAAAGAAGCTGTCATAAAACTAATGGAGACTTCGGTAGAAAAACCGATAACTTTTTCCGAATATTCTCACAGCAATTCATGGCTGCTTGAAAATCGAGAAAAAATAAATCAGGAAATAAAAAAATATATTTAGTATTGTACATAAGTTAAGGCAATAAAAACGCCCTCATCAGAGGGCGTTTTTATTACAGAAATAAGTATTCGAATTTACGACTGTTTGCCATAGAGAAGAAATTTTTACCTGCCACTATTATATGGTCATTTACCCGAATATCAAGCTTTTTCAGCGTCATAATAAGAGTTCGCGTCGAATCGATATCGGCGGCTGACGGTGCGGCAACTCCCGACGGATGATTATGCGATATGATTACTGAAGACGAGTTTGTGTTAATCGCCTCGCTTACAAGCTTCCGCATATTGAGGTCGGTATAACCCGGATTGCCGTCAGAAACTTCGACAAACTTTTTCACCTTGCAGTTATTATCGAGGCAAACGGCATAGAGTTTTTCCGTATTTGCCCCTATAAAACGCGAAACGAAATATTTACCGGCAGATTCGGCAGAATCAAGAATAATGCTTTCATTTTTAATTTTATCCTGCTCATAGCGTGAAAATAATTCCGGCATAAGCTTTATCAAAGTAGCTGTATTTTCACCTACACCTACAATATTCATAAGCACATCTTTAGGCGCATCAAACACGGCAGAAAGCGAGCCGAATTCATCAAGCAGTCTGTGTGCAATGTTATTCGTATCCTTTTGCGGAATTGAATAAAAAAGCAAAAGTTCAAGCACATTGTGATCGGCAAATGATTTTAAGCCTTCGTGTTCAAATCTTTTTCTTACCCTTGCACGATGATTTTCGTGCAAATTACAGCTTGAGTCGGACATTTTTACTTAATCTTTCTGCTGCCGGGTTTAACGAGCGGCAATTTATCCTCGCGGCAAAGCGGGCAATTATCGGCTTCCCACGAAACAACATCAGCTGAATATACAGCCTTATAAGGAACGCCGAAATCAATTTTTCCGTCGGTTCTGTCTACAATGGAACCGACACCGACGACAACGCCGCCTGCCTCATTAACAAGATTTATAACCTCACGAACAGACCCGCCCGTGGTTACAACATCTTCTACAACGAGAACGCGCTGACCTTTTTCAACAACAAATCCGCGTCTTAGAGCCATCTTACCGTTTTCGTCACGCTCAGTAAAGAAGTTTTTGCATCCGAGCGCACGGCTGACTTCATATGCCATTTGTACAGCACCCATTGCAGGACCGATAACAACTTCCACATCGTCCTTTTTGAATTTTTCGGCAAGGTCGGCGCAGAGCTCCTCGCTGTACTTTGTGTTACAGAAAATCTTTGCACACTGAAGATATTTATTTGAGTGTCTGCCGGAAGTCAAAAGGAAATGGCCCTCCTGTAAAACACCGGCTTCTTTTAATACCTCAAGTACTCTTTCTTTAGAAAGCATAATTTACCTCCGAAATGTTTTTTTATATTATAAACCTTTTTTTCACATTTGAAAAGAGAAACAGGCGCAAAAAATGCACCTGTTTAAGATTTAAATATTCTTTTAAAGTTTTTTCGCCACTTCAGCACATATAAAGTGATAAGTCTTGTAAGCGCAATATCGTAAATTAAAAATACAACATTGCCGAGAGCCAGCAAGAGCCACGCGGCTATGGCGCCGTATTTTTTCATCTCTTCAAACGGTACTTTAAACACATAAGTGACAATCAGAAAAGCAAGTATCATTGAAACGTTGAATATTAAAAATTTCAAAAACCACGATAGTGCCTTTCTGAGTTTATTTTCAATCATAGCCTTTATAATCGGATAATACCCGAAAAACATAACGTACATTACAGCCGCTTCCTTATCGGCAACAAGCAGCATTGAGAGTACGCCTACCACAAAATAAACGCCGAAAGCCCATTTTTTATTAACTTCAATAACAATTATTACAAGCAAAAGGCCGGCAATGGCAGGTATGGCATAGGTAAGTGTCGGTATTACCGACGTCAGAAGCATAAGGACAATTGATAAAGCGGCAATAATACCGCCGATTGCCGTTTTGGTCGAATTTTTATAAGAACTTTTATTCATAGCTCAGCACCACGGTATTAAATCGCCGCCCATACACTCGCAGCAACAATCGGCACACATAAGCCCCGAACAAACGTCACAAACGCTGCATCCAGTTCCCCTGTCGTGAGATGTGCGGTAACCGCCCGACGCATTATTATTTAAATTGTTAAAAGCATCTGTATACTCTCTGTTTTGCGGTTCCATACTGCAAGCGGTTGAATAATTCTTGTACGCTTCGTCAAACCAGCCGCGTCTTTGCTGAACCTGACCTTTTAAGAAATACCACTCGGCGTTTCTTATATCTTTCGGAATACCGTCAAGAATCGTTTCAGCATCGTCAATCCTGCCGGAGCGAATTTGGGCTCTTACATCGGGATACTGCGAATTATTATTGTTGTTATTTCCACCGTAATAACCGTTGTTTGTATCGGACGAATTATAAGAAGAACCGTATGACGCGGTGTTATCTCCGTAGCGCTCAGCCAAAATGGCATCATATGCTCTGTCAAGCTCGTCCATTTTTTGTTTGGCAATATCGGAGAGCGGACTGTCGGAATAATTGTCAGACTGATACTTTCTGGATAATGTTCGGTATGCTTCTTTTATTTCATCATTTGAAGCATTTCTGCCGACACCGAGAACTCTGTACGGATCTGTATTCATTTATCTGCTCACCTCTTTATCTTTATCTTTTTCAGTAATCAGTTTTTGTTGGTTTTCAAGACCGTCAAAAATAATATTTTCAAGAATGTCTTTATACCGTTTTAAATCAAGCAAATTAAAAGCAAGTGCAGTTTCATTTGCGGTAAGCCGCAATGATTTAATCATAGGTTCGCGGTCAAACGCTCCGCTTTCAATCTTATATTTCTCAATAAACGGATTATAATTATGACTCTTTAAATCTTTTGGTATATCATCGTATGCGTCGGTCAGATACACCCACCTGCCGAGGCAATAACCGACTCGCTCGGATATGCGCCTTTTTTCCTCATTTCTGATGCCGTAAGTCATTATGGCAGCCAATGCTTTTGCGCTTGGATCTGCTGCAAGGTCGGTTGACAAAGACCTTGTATTTTCTATGTTAGACTGCTCTTTCATAGCTTTTTCAATGTCGTCACACAAATCGGGATAAATAGCTTTTGCTTTTTTGTATTTTCTTTTCATATACGGTAATACGAGTCGGCAAAAAGCTCTTTTGAAAAAGCCGCTGTCGTTAATACTGTCAATCAATTTAAAATACGATAAAATTACGGTAACCGACGCAGCAAACTCAAATTCTTTGTCTTGCCCACATAAATAGCCGCATTTTTTAAGAGGGTTAAACGGGCACACCCCTTTTTCGTATTTGCAATCCGCAGCGTCTGAAATTGCCGCCCTGTACAAATAAAGAAAAGTTGCATCATAGCTTAAAAGACATCTTGCAACAATGCCGTAATGTTTCCCAAGGGCGCGGCACACCGAACAATATGCGGCTTTGTAGATTTCATAATCTTTAATCTTAAGTTCAGGCTTATAAATCTTTACGTAGCCGAACAAGCGAATCACCTCACAGAAAGCACAGAGGACAAATTCTCCATTATCTTTCCGGCAACTTCCGGTTTGTTCATTGTGTATATGTGTATACCGCTTACGCCGTTAGATATCAAGTCTATTATTTGTTCCGTAGCATATGCTATGCCGGCTTGTTTTAAAGCCTCCGGGTCATCAATAAATCTGTCTATCATACGTCTGAATCGCGGTGGGAGCGATGTTTGAGAAAGAGCACATGAACGCTTAATCTGATTTGCATTTATTACCGGCATAACACCTGCTATAACCGGAATATCTATGCCCGCTTTCAAAGCTCTGTAAAGAAAGCTGTACATTACATTGTTATCGAAAAACATTTGTGTAACCAAAAAATCGACGCCGCTGTCAACTTTTATTTTTAAGTTTTCAATATCCTTTTGCAGACTTTCGGCTTCGGGGTGACATTCCGGGTAGCACGCAGCACCTATGCAAAAATCACCTTTTGATTTGATAGTTTCAATCAATTCGTAGGCATAATGATAATAATCGGGATTATCGGGGTCATATCCGTCAGGGAGATCTCCGCGAAGAGCAAGTATATTATGAATACCTGCTGCACCGAGATCGTCTATAATTTTATCAAGTTCCTTTTTGGTAGAAGAAGCACACGTAAGGTGGGCAAGCGCAGGAATAGATAGGTCATTTTGTATATGAGCGGCTATTTTGGGAGTGTTGACCGATGTACCGCCGCCTGCACCGTATGTAACACTGATAAAGTCGGGATTATAAACGGCAAGCTTATCAACGGCGTCCTCTACCGGCTTATAAGGTGCATTATTTTTAGGCGGAAAAACTTCAAATGATGTAGACAATCCGTTATCTTTAAATGTTTCGGTTATTAACAAAAGGGTCACTCCAAATTTTACTATTGTATTTAAAATAATAGCATAGCAAAAAATATTAGACAAGTAAAAACATTGAATTATCAACGAAATTTACATTTTGTTAACAAAGTGATGGGTAAAAAAAGAAAAAACTTCGGGTGAAAAAGGCAATCACCCGAAGTATATTTGCGATAAAAATTAAACATCATTACCGAGATTACAGGTGTAGATAAACTCTATTTTATCTCCGCTTGTAAGTTTATAGCTTTTGCAGGAAACATTCGGTAATATGCCGTTAACCTTATACATCCAGCCGCTTTGCTGACCGCAATCAAATTCTGCAAGACCGCCGATGCTTCTTACATATCCGCCTGATGTAATCTGACAAGAAATACCGTTAGCCTTTAATGTGCTTTTTAACACTTTCATAACAGAATCTCCGTCGTTGAATTCGGCTGTAACAGATTTTAGTATTACGCCGTCGGACGGAATTGCGGCAGGCAAAGTAATATTATGGCTGCTCGCATAACTCACGGCATTTATGCAGGTTATTGATAATGTATAAGTGTTAGCTGTATTATTTTCAATCGGTTCTGCATCATTGCCGACGTTATTGTTGTTATCGTTGTTGTCAGTCTTATTAACAGCGCCGTCATCATTTTTTATGTACTTCTGTTTGACCGAAATTTTTTCAACAGGGCGTAATTCACTCGCCTGTTCCGAATCGGTGCTGAAACTTTCATCTACGTTTTCGGTTGCGGGTTCTGTTTCATACAGCGATGTACTTTCCGAGCTGTCAACAACAGTATTTGGATCAATGTCTTCACGTTTACATGAAGACATTGAAAATACTAATATAAAGACTAAAACAACATAGCAGAGCCTTTTGAGATTATTGCTCTTCATTTTTCTTTTTTGAAGCAATAACGACACCCGAAAGTACCGTTAAAGCGGCAGAAGACATCAAAATTATGTTTGAACTGCCTGTTCTCGGAATGTCGACGGTCTTAACGGTTGTTGCCTCAGCCGTTTCGGTTTTTGTAACCGATGTGTTACCGGTCGTCTTATCGGTGCCGGGTCCCGGAGTCGAAGCGTGCTCAAAGGTGTAAATATTAACATCGCCGTTTTTAAATCTCTCGTAAGAATTAAGAGCCATAAGCATTTGGTAAGAGGAAAGCGTGTTCGGTTGGTTGCTGTAGTCAAGTGCCGCGCCTGTAGAAGAATCGACAAATTGAGCCAAAGCCGATACAGGATTGCCATCGGCTTTCGAATATTCGCTGCCCGTAGGGTCAATTCCAAGCATGCAAAGTGCAATTATTACCTGTGAGGTGCTCTCGCCGCTCTTAGAGTTCCACGCCACATAACCGAACGAACCGTCATCAAACTGTTGGGTTTTGATATAAGCGAGGGCTTTGTCAACTGAGCTTTTAACTCTTTCATCGGTATTATAGTATTTAGCCAAAGCCTGAACGGTCATAGCGGTTGTATCAATGTCCGATGATATCCCGTAACCCATATCTACGGTGCAATAAGGGAATCCGCCGTCGCTTTGCTGACCGGCTATTATTGTTTTAAGCATTGTGTCAAGCATCTCGGCGCTTATATTTTCTTCGGCAAAATTAAGAGCCGTAAGAGGATAAGTAATGCTGCTCATATAAACCTGTGAGGAATAATCGACTGACTTCAGTGCGGAAATGAGGTCTTTTCCTCCAATGCTTTTAGGATCCATTCCATGCGCTTTAACCGAGAGTGTAATTCTTGCCAAATCACTCGGCTTTAACGACGCATAATTTTCTTTAACTGCGTTATTTATGTATTCCGCATATTCCGGATATACATCTTTTTCACCGCATCTTGAAAGTACAAAAACAGTCCAATCTGCGTCATTGTCAACAACGGAGGTATCCGAAAAATCAAATTGTGTATTTTCAGGATTTGAAAGATATTTTTTAAGCCCCGACGAAATACTCTTTGTGTCCGCAGCGAAAACAGTAACAGTCAATACCGAAACGGTAACAATTACAGATATTAACGCCGCAAAAAATTTACTTGCTTTTCTTTTCATAGACGAAACTCCTTTATAAATTTTTTTAAAATCTCACAGACAAATATTTTAATAATTATCTGTAAAAGTCTTTATAAACGAATCGCTGAGATTCTGTCTGTACGCTCCGCCGTTTCTGATTATTTCTTTGTGAATTGCCGAGCTTTCATTGACATCTTCGGCTTTTTCATCAGAATCTTCGCTTGTGAGCGCCTTCATAACCGACAGGGCCGTCGGCAAAGTGCTGTTTACCGCGCAATTCAAATGCTTAACACCATCAGTATCGATGTAAGTTCCGCTGTCGGAAACGAAAGGAGCGCATACTATTGACAAATCGGCATCTGTATTTTTTAAAAAGTCAATAGAAATCAGAAAACGCGCTTTAGCATTACTAAATGTACTTTTGACAAGAATACATACATCTTTTGGGGGCATCTCATCAACCGTTTTTACCCCGTATTTTTCAAAAGCCCCAAACGCAGCTGCAGACGGATTAAGTTCTGCAAAAACATGGTCGGTAATATTAAATGCCGCTCTGACTTCTTCCGATGTGACCGACGGACCGAGAACAATTGCAATATTACTTCTGTAGGCCTCTGAAACGATCTTTTCGACCGCTTGTGACATTTCACTTTGGTCGGTTAACGTCTGGGCTTTTAAGTCATTAAGGGCAAATACAGAGAACTTACCCGCTTTGCACAACAGACCGTTCTCCCCTGACGGTTTAACTCGAATCACAGTATTTCCGATTTTGTGAATTTCCGTTTTGCAAAGTGCGGAGCAAAGATTACACACGGAATTTACGATTTCTTCCTTAACGGTAAGATTCTTAACACACGGCTGTTTTTCGAGAATTGCACCAGTCGGGCAAACAGTTGCACACTGACCGCAAAAAGAACAGTCTGTCTCTTCGAGCGGCAGCCCGAATTCGGGAGAAACAACAGTATCAAATCCGCGGCCGATAAGTCCTAATGCCGTATTGCCCATTGCTTCGTCACAGACTCTTACGCAAAGTCCGCAAAGAATGCACTTATCAACATTTCTTATTATAAGCGAAGATTTGTTTTCATTGTTTCTGTTATGCCTGGTGCCGGTAAATTTTTCCGGCTTAACATCATATGCGTTTGCATACTTTATAAGCTTACAATCGAAGAAATCACGACAACCGCATTCGAGGCAACGCATTGCTTCGTTTTTCGCCTGTTCCTCGGTAAAGTCTTTTGAGACTTCGTTAAAGTTATTTTTTCTCTCATACGGAGGTAAAACCTCTGCAGTTCGGCGTTTTGCTTTTTCAAATCCGGCAAAATATTCCGTCGGCAATTCCCTTTCGACTCGGAAAGGCTTTTTGTATTTTACATTTTCGCCGTATAAAAATCTGTCAATGACTACGGCTGCTTTTTGTGCTTCTCCGATAGCAGAAATTGCAATATCGGCGCCTTTATTTGTAATGTCCCCTACTGCAAAAACCCCATCCAGCGACGTTCTGAACGTTTCCTCATCGGCAGATATAGTATTGCGCTTTGTTGTGTCCAAGCCGTCAAAACCTGTTAAATCCGGATGTTGACCAATAGCCATAACGGCAGAATCAAGATATAGCATTTCCGTGTCGCCGACAATCGGTTCAGGTCTGCATCTTCCGCCCGAATCCGGCTCGCCGAGTCTCATCTTTTGCAGATTTACAGCTTTAAGCTTTCCGTTTTCACCTATAAATTCAATGGGATTATTGAGAAATTTAAACTCAACGCCCTCTTCGGTAGCTTCCTTTATTTCAAGCTCTTCGGCAGGCATTTCATTTCTTGTGCGGCGATAAATCACATAAACCTTTTCAGCCCCGAGACGAACTGCGGTGCGGCACGCATCCATTGCGGTGTTTCCGCCGCCTATAACGGCAACGGTCTTTCCGATTTCCGGAGCATTTCCGAGCGATACGGCACGCAAAAAATCAATGCCGCCAAAAACACCGTTCAATTCTTCGCCGGGGATTCTCATTGAACTGCTTTTCCAAGCACCGGCAGCTATCACTACGGCATCAAAATCGCATCTTAATTCTTCAAGTTTTATGTCGCAGCCGAGCCTAACATTATTTTTCAATTCAACTCCGAGAGCTTCTATCTGTTTAATTTCTCTGTCAAGAAGCTTTTTCGGAAGTCTGTACTCAGGTATACCGTATCGAAGCATTCCGCCCATTTTCGGCATCATGTCAAACACACTGACGCTGTGCCCCAATCTCCTGAGAAAATAGGCGGCTGTCAGTCCTCCCGGGCCGCCGCCGACAACCGCAACACGTTTGCCTGTGTCGGGCTCCGTATCAGGCACAAAGGAGTCGTCGCTTGCCATATCCATATCCGAAGCAAATGCTTTAAGTCCAGCTATGGAAATCGGTTCGTCGACAAACCGCCTGCGACAGCTTTTTTCGCACGGATGCGGACAGATTCTGCCTATGGATGACGGCAAAGGAATTTTATCTTTAATTAGTTTAACAGCTTCTTTATATTCACCGTTTGCAATAAGCCCTACATACCCTTGACAGTCCGTATTAGCAGGACAAGCGAGCGTACACGGTGCTTTACAGTCACCGTCGTGATCAGATAAAAGAAGCTCTAAAGCCGTTTTGCGGGCACGCAGGATTCGCTCACTTTCAGTATGTATAACCATACCATCATTAAGCTTTGTTGAGCAAGCGCGTAAAAGCTTCGGTATTCCCTCAGCCTCAACAACGCAAAGTCCGCAGGCGCCGTATAGCTCAACTCTTCCGTCAAAACAGAGATTCGGTATTTCTATACCGTTGTCGGCGGCAGCCCGTAATACGGTAGTTCCTTCGGGTACATTTATTTTTTTACCGTCAATAATAACACTGATTTCTTTCATCATATCACCTCTATCGCACCGAAACGACAGTTTTCTTTACATTTACCGCACTTAATGCATTTAAGCGCATCTATTTCGTGCGGATTTTTCACAGTACCGCTGATTGCCGATACAGGGCAATTTCTTGCACAAAGTGTACAACCGACACATTTATTTTTATCGATTTTATAGGTAATCAATGCTGTGCACTCACCCGCAGGGCATTTTTTATCATTGATATGCGCTTCATACTCATTTCTGAAATATTTGAGCGTTGTGAGCACAGGGTTCGGCGCCGTTTGACCGAGACCGCAAAGCGCTCCGTCCTTAACGGCATAGCAAAGCTCTTCAAGTAAATCTATATCATCCTCATGCCCTTTGCCGTCAACTATTCGAGTAAGAATTTCAAGCATACGCTTTGTTCCGAGACGGCAATGAACACATTTGCCGCAGGACTCTTTAGCAGTAAAATCGAGAAAGAATTTAGCCATACCGACCATACAGGTACTCTCGTCCATAACAACCATTCCGCCGGATCCCATTATAGCCCCGGTAGCGCTGAGAGCTTTATAATCAATAACGGTATCAAGTAAGCTTTCGGGAATACAGCCGCCCGACGGACCGCCCATCTGAACGGCTTTGAATTTTTTATCAGATTTAATACCTCCGCCGATATCAAAGATGACATCACGCAAAGTTTTTCCCATCGGAATCTCAACAAGGCCGCCCTTTTTAATTTTTCCGGTAAGCGCAAACACCTTTGTGCCCTTACTGTCGGCAGTACCCATAGAAGCGAACGCCTTGCCGCCGTTTAGTATTATCCACGAAACATTCGCAAATGTTTCGACATTATTTATGTTTGACGGCTTATGCCAATAGCCTGCCTGTGCCGGAAACGGAGGCTTGAGGCGCGGCATACCGCGTGATCCTTCGAGAGACTCAATAAGTGCGGTTTCTTCTCCGCAGACAAAAGCTCCGGCTCCTGCCTTGATACGCATTTTACACGAAAAATCGCTGCCGAAAATATTATCGCCGAGGTAACCCTTTTCGGTTGCTTGTTCTATAGCTTTTTCGAGTCGTTTTATGGCAAGAGGATATTCTGCCCTGACATAAACAATTGCCTCTTTCGCGCCTATGGCATATGCGCCTATGAGCATACCCTCTATCAAGTTATGCGGATCGCCCTCGATAACAGCCCTGTCCATAAAAGCACCAGGATCACCCTCATCCGCATTGCAAATTAAATACTTTTCGGAGCCGTCGGAAGAGCGGGCGGCATTCCATTTAAACCATGTCGGGAAACCGGCACCGCCGCGACCGGCAAGACCCGAAATTTTAATTTCCTCAATAACCTGCTCGGGTGTCATTTCGGAAATGACTTTTCTTATAGCTTTATATCCGTCTGTATTTTCATAGTCGCTGATCTTTTCCGGATTTATAATGCCGCAATGTCTCAAAGCGATTCGAGTCTGCTTTTTTAAAAAGAGCTCGTCGTCCTCGGATATTTTAAGGTCCTCTACAATTGACAAATCATCGGAGTTAACTGCCTTTGCTATTCTTTCGCAGTCGTTTTCCGAAACCTTTACAAGCCGCGTAAGAGTGCCGTTATCGTAAATGTCAACAATCGGTTCCAAAAAGCACATACCTATGCATCCTGTTATGGTAAGTTCGTTACTCTTATCCAAAGCAGATGCAAGCTTGTCATAGACCTTAGCTGCTCCTGCGGCTATTCCGCAACTGCCTTCTCCAACTACAATTTTCATAAGGCGCACTCCTTATCTCTTAAATCGTTGATTATTTTTTTAGTCTTGTCCGGGGTAAGCGAACCGTATGTTTCACCGTTAATCATCATAACCGGAGAAAGACTGCAGCAGCCGAGACATGCAACATTTTTAAGCGAAAACAGACCGTCGTCGGTTGTTTCACCGTCGTGTATTCCGAGAGTTTCCATAATAGTTTTTTCAATCAGATCGGAATTGTTTACATGACACGCGGTACCCTTGCACAACATAATAAGGTATTTGCCGACGGGCTTTAATCTGAACTGAGTATAAAAAGTTGCAACACCCATTATCTTAGAGGATTTTATTCCCGTTTTATCTGAAATGTATTTTATTACGTCGGTCGGCAGATAGCCGTAAATATCCTGTGCTTTTTGCAATATTGTAATAAGGCTGCCGGGAACAGCTGAATATTCATCCAGCACGCCGTCAATCAGCGAAAGATCGATTTTATTCTTTTCGCAATTACAGGGACCCATTTTTTCTTCCTCCAAAGTTAGTTAAACTTAGAAATATAATAATATACATTCACAAAAAATGCAATTTGAAAATATTGCAACTTTAACCGAAAAAACTGTTAACTATCAACACAAAGGCAAAAAAGATGTAAAATATAAACAGATATTTCAGAGGTGTATTTTATGACAAAAAATTATTTAACCGAAATGCATTTGCACACAAAAGAAACCAGCAACTGCGGCAAAATGCCTGCGGCGGAAACTGTCGAAAATTATATATTCCTCGGATTTAACACGATAGTTGTAACCGACCATTTCAGCACTCACACATATTTTAAATATGATTACAACAGTCTCAGTTGGCAGGAAAAAGTCGATATTTTCTTGAAGGGATATAACACGGCTAAAGACGCGGCAAAGGGTCGAATAAACATTTTGCTTGGCATGGAGCTTCGATTCGATTCGGAAAGCGATCCAAACGATTATCTTGTTTACGGCATCGACGAGAATTTTTTAAGAGAGCATAAAGATATTTTGGATATGAACATTTCAAGTTTTTCAGCGCTTGCGCGAAAAAACGGATTAATGATATTTCAGGCTCATCCGTTCCGATTCGGAATGAAGATAACAAATGTCAAATACCTTGACGGGATTGAAGTGTGCAACAGAAATATCGAGCATGACTCACACAATGACATTGCAGCTCTTTGGGCGGAAAAATTCGGGCTGAAAAAAACAGCCGGGTCAGACCACCATCAAAAAGGAAATGAGGGACTTGCCGGTATCATCAGTAAGCATGAAATAACTTCAAATAAAGTTCTTTTGGACACTCTCAAAAAGCAAGATTACACGCTCTATGAAAAACAGCTCTGAGGAATTCCCCAGAGCTGTAATTTATTGTTTTGTCGGCATAACTCCCGCAGGAAGATCGGGCATATTATCATATACTGGAATAAGGAAAGTAAATGAGTTTGAAAGTTGACCCATTTTGCTGTACTTATTATAGGTTCTTATTCCCTCGGAGCTTGCAGCCATAATATTTGACATATACTGATGTGAATAGAGACCGCCGTTTGCAATTACATCAAACTTTTGGAAATACAAAGTGTTTTGCCCTACGTTGATGTATCCCGTTGCTATGTATTTGGCTCCGCCGAGTATTGCTTTATATCTGCTGTTCCAAGGTCTCAGATATTTTTCTTCGGCAGAAGGCGTTGAAGCCCATTTAAGCGCGTTTATTACCGGATCGCTGCTTTGATAAGCACCGATATTGTAATAGTTATATATGCCCTCATATCCCGGTTCTTTGCCGCTTACAGAGCGGCTTCCGTTTACTCCGACTTCCTGGATAACTCGTGATACCAAATGATATGGGCTTACATTATACGATTCGGCAGCGGTCATAAATGCCTGTGCATATGTTACCGTAACATCGGTCTCGGAATTATTGCCGATAGTTTCTCTTGAACCGCCTACAAATTGGAATAAAATCATTGCATCCGCAACATCTATCTCGCCGTCTTCGTTGAGGTCGGCAACAGATTTTCCGTTACCCAAGTCGGGAATGTTACCTGCCGAATACTGAAACAACATCATTGCATCCGCAATATCGGTTTTACCGTCCGAATTTAAATCACATGAGCCGTTGTCATAATTTTTCTCGCCGGTACTGATTTTTGTATTATCCATAAATGTGCCTTTAAGCATTGATTCGACACCGGAAAGAGTTTGCGCGTTTTTATCATATGACAATGTTTCAAATTGGAAAATGTCACTTTCTTTTGTCAGGAAATTTCTCGGGTCAAGATAATATGACACAACGTCGCTTGAAGCCTGAAACCAAGTCTTGCCGTCAATCGGAGTCCATGTCCCAGTTGACGGATTGTAAGTTCTGTCAGTCACAGATAAATATTTTTTATCATACGGAGGCACCTGAAGAGCGCTTCTGCCGCTTACATTTTCATTTTCAAGAACTTCATCCCAAGAAAGACCAGTGTATAAAAATTTAAAATTCCAATTTGGATGTGCGCTTTTCAGCTTATCTATATAGCTTTTATAAAGCTCGGGAACCTCGTCCGAAATGCCGATGTCACTTGTTACGGTAACAAGTCCGGTTGAAACATAACAATTCTCATAGAATTTACCGCCGTAATTAAATTCAATTTTATACCAATCTTTTGTTGTTGTTCCGTCATCGCATTTTACTCTGTCAACGATTATTATCTGAGTATTTGCGGGAAGGTTTCTGACCACAATCGAATGGCCGGTTCCCGGACCGCTTCTTATATTAGCCTGACTTTTAATAACACCGTTTTTGCTTACGGCAAAAGCGGATACCGATAAGACAGCCAACAAAACAGTTGTCAAAAGTATTGTTTTTAAAATTCTTCGGCTTTTCATAAAATTTTCCTTTACTGTTTACTAACAATAAAATAACAAAATACGACTGAATAATCAAGTCTTATTTTTGGAAATAATATCATTCAGGTAACAAATTATGCCGTTTGCTATACCATCAGCTATAACCTCTTGCGAATTGCGATCACTGAGTGCGGCACACTCTGTGGGATTTGAAAAGTAACCGCACTCCACGAGAACCGACGGACATTCCTCGATTCTTGTAACCTTATACGGAAAGAAGCGTTTGCTGCCGTCCGGCTGTATAATTTTTGCACTCATATCCGGGAGGTCTGCATAAATATTTTTCCAACTCTCCTCAAGACCGCTTAAAATAAGACGGGCAGGCAATTCCGAATTTGCTCTGTAATAATACGCTTCGGGACCGGAAAGCGACGAGACACTTTCGGAAAAATTATTATGTACAGAAACAAACAAATCCGCACCGCTGTAACGAGCCATAGACTGCCTTTTATCAACAGACCAAAAAGTATTGTCGGAACGTGTCAATATTACGTTTATTCCGGCATTTTCCAATTTTTCCCGAACTAAAAGAGTGATATTAAGGTTAACGTCCGACTCATATACTCCGTTTACACCGATTGTTCCGCAATCCTTACCGCCGTGACCGGCGTCAAGTGCAACAATCGCGTTTGACAGGTTATCCGGGGCGTCTTTAAAAACAATCGACAGTTTACCGTCCGCCGTGTAGGAAGCGGTATAACCGTAAAACACACCCGGTGTTTTAAGATACAGCCGCAATATATAAGTTCCGTTATCACCTTTTAACCATTCGCCGCGTTCTATTATTTTGCTGCCGTTAAAATTGAGTTTTCCGACAGCGCTGTCGGTATAGTTAAAAGTAAAATCCAAATACGACGCATTAAAAGATTTAACATTATATGCCCGTCCGAGATAACCGGTATAGTATTGCTGATCGGGGAAATCAGCATTAAACGGTACTTTCCAATCTGTTTTAAGCAATAATCCTGTCTGCATTTTTGTATTTACGGATGCGACGCTTATTGAATTTTCAGGCAAAACAAAACCGTCAATAACATTGCATTCATCTTTTTTTATTATTTTGCCTGAGCCGAGAAATACATATTCTTTATCATCAATAACCTTTTCATCGATATAATAATCAATTGTTCCGTCCGGCAGCGGTGAGCAATGCGGATCCGATTTATCACTCACACTGTCTGCCGGTATAGTTTCGGCATATGGTACGTTTATTACGCAAATTTTTGCCTGCCCTAATCCGTGATCATCGTTATATGAAATATTTTTTGCAGTATCCCTATTTTCCGCTTGATGAAAAACAGACAAAGATTTTGGACTGTTTGAGTCGACGGCAAATAATGCGATTGCCGCCGTCAAAACCATCATGATTATTATAAGTATTATTCGTTGTTTATTAAAAAGTTCCTTAAATTCTTGCATCTTTACATCCCAAACCAATTTTAATTATTATAACATATTTTTTATATTTTGGTATTCCTTTTCGGCAATTTCCGACTTATTTTCCGCAAATAAATAAGAATAGGAATACACGGAAAAACCGCAGTAATTATTCTTTCTTCTTGAATATCTTATTTCTTCGGAACATATATTGCCGTTTTCGCACCACTCATTTTTCCCGTCCCCCGCATTGTCGTCCGTTTTTCCGCTTTTATAATACGCCAGACCTACACACAGCTTAACATTACCGCTTTTAACCGCCTCCGACCATTGGTTTAACGTGTTTAAAAACGGCTTACTGCTGTTTTTAAATCCATAATAAAGCTGCGGCATAACAATATCTGCGTATCCGCCTTGCGAACACCACTTTATAACGTCCGCGTACAGCATTGAATAATTTTTTTCTATATCTCCTGCAGGACTTATCACCACTTTCACATCTTGCTTTATTGTTTTAACAGCAGAATACAGCCCGCTTATAAAAGAATTAACATTTTCTCTGCGCCAATCATCAAGAGACAGCTCTCCACCTTCATTGAGATAATTTGTATACAAATCAACGTCTATTCCTTCGTCTGCGGTCGGATAAAAATAATCATCCATATGTATAGCCGATATATTGTAATTCCTTACTATTTCGCGAACACCGTCAATGATTATCTTCTGTGCTCTTTTTGATGACGGATTATAATAAATTCCGCTGCCTGTTATTATCAAATCATCCGTCAAAGGATTATCTGTGTACCATTGCTTAGCCGGGTTTGATTCGCTTAAATCGTCAAAACTATCTTTATAGCTTACGCGGTACGGATTTATCCACGCCTCAATTTTCAGTCCGTATTTTTCTGCTTCATTTGTTGCAATAAGAAACGGATCATATCCCGGGTTCTTTCCCTGCTCTCCTGTTATATATGATGACCAGGGAAAAATTTCGGAGGCGCAGAAGCTGTCGGAAAACGGTCTGACTTGAAAAATAACAGTATTAAGCCCGAACGCTTTGATATTTTCAAACATTGAATCGATCTTATTTTTAAAGTCTTCGGCGGTCCCGCCACCGACAGATTTCATAGACAACTCATTGTAGTTTATCCACACTCCGCGATATTCATCAGAAATAATATCATCTGTATTAATGCTGCTGTCATTACCGCTGTCAAGTGATGTACTTTCGGGTTCGGCAAGATTTATGTTCTTTAGGCTGCACGACGAGAGAAGCAACAACGCAAATAGAATCACTGTAAGTCTTTTAAACATTTAAAGCCTTCCTTTTCGCATTGACAAGCAAATGATTAAATTATATTATAGTAGCGGTGATAATATGGACGCTTGGCAATACATACTTGTCTACTACATTTCTATTTCAATCCCGTCGGTAATTATAACCGTTTACGACAAAATAGCTGCAATAAAAAAAGCCGTAAGAATCCCCGAAAAGACTCTTATGGCTTTTGCCGCCCTCGGAGGCGCTGCCGCAATGTATGTAACTATGAAGGCAATAAGACATAAAACTCTCCACAAAAAATTTATGATAGGTTTACCGGTATTTATTATTTTGCATACATTGATTATAGGTCTTTCATATTACTTTTTGATAACAAAATAATAAAGAATAGGTAAAAAACAGGTTCAAATCCACTTAAGTTTTTCGTTTTCCTTAACCGCAAGAAGCCTCAAATTAAAATAGGTAAATAAAATATTCTTTCAGATAATAAAAGACAGCACAGAGAGTAAAAAATACTCTTTATGCTGTCTTTTTTTATAATACTTTGCTGTAATCAGTCTTTTAAAACAACAGACAAAATTACTTAAATTATCGGTCCTCTCTGAAATATGAAAGTCCGAGTGAAGCCGGTCCTTGGTTTTCTTTCTTATCTCTTACGCTTACAAGGATAAGAACAACTATGGTGACTACATATGGTATCATCTTGTAAAGTTCCTGTGTGCGGAGTGCGCCCGGAACATAAAGATAAACAATATAAAGTCCGCCGAATACTATAGAACCGAGTATGCTGAGATTCGGACGCCAAATAGCAAATATAACAAGCGCAATCGCAAGCCAACCTCTGTCGCCGAAACCGTCATTTGACCAAACGCCGTTGGCGTAATCCATTACATAATAGAGTCCGCCGAAGCCAGCAATCACACTTCCTATACAGGTAGAGAGATATTTGGCTCTGTTTACGTTTATTCCGGCAGCATCGGCTGTTGCGGGATTTTCGCCTACCGCACGAAGATTTAATCCGTGACGGGTATGATTCAGGAAATAGGAACAGATAATTGCAATTATTACAGCTGCATATGCCAAAAATCCGTATGACAAAAACAGCTTACCGAACCAACCTGTAGTTTCAGCTCCGGGTAAAGTGGTTCTGAAGAAATTGCTTGTTGTTGTAAGCGCTACCGACGGTACATCGGCACCTGTGAGCTTTATGAGAGAGCCTCCGAAGAAATTACCGAAACCGGTTCCGAAAGTCGTGAGCGCAAGACCCGTTACATTCTGATTTGCTCGCAAAGTAACTGTGAGGAAACAATAAATCAAACCTGCGAGTAAAGAACCCAAAGCGCAGCACAAAAGCGGAATCATCACAGCTAAGAATCCAACTGCATCGGACGGAGACGAGAGTGAATTTTCATAAAGAAACGCGCCTATAACACCGCTCATACCGCCGATATACATTACACCCGGGATGCCGAGGTTAAGGTTGCCGGACTTTTCCGTCATTATTTCGCCCGTCGAACCAAAAAGAAGCGGTATGCCCTGCATTATGGCTCTATGGAGAAAAGTAATCAATGAAAACATTTTACTTTACCTCCTTTTTCGATTTTCTGAACTTCAGCTCATAGTTAATAAAGAATTCACTGCCTATGATGAAGAAAAGAATTATACCGGTTATAATATCCGAAAATGATTCGTTGAGATTAAACACCATTGAAATCTGACTTGCACCCGCATCAAGGAAAACAAGCAGGAAAGATGTCAAAATCATATATATTGGGTTAAATTTGGCGAGCCAGGATACCATTATTGCGGTAAATCCCCTACCGTCAGCCGTTGTCGACGAAATGGTATGATCGGTTCCGCCAACAAGCAAGAATCCTGCTATACCGCAAATTGCACCCGAAAGGAACAAAGTTCTCATGATAACTTTCTTAACATTGATGCCTATGTATCTCGCCGTATTTTCAGATTCACCCACAACCGAAATCTCATAGCCGTGTTTGCTGTACTTGAGGTACACATACATAGCTATCGTTATTACCAAAACAATTATTATGTTAAGAAGATAATCGTATTTTCCGATAGTCGGAAGCCAGCCATCCATCGTATTACTGTTAATGACGCCTATTTTTCCCGAACCCTTGGGATTTTCCCAATACATACAGAAATATGAAACAATCTGGATTGCAACATAGTTCATCATTAAGGTAAATAATGTTTCGTTTGTATTAAATCTAGCTTTGAATACAGCAGGAATCAATGCCCAAACGGCGCCTGCAATAATGCTTGCAACAAGCATTATAATAATCAAAAGTGCGTTGGGGACTTTGCCGCCGAGCAAAATCATACACGCCGCGGTAGCAAGACCGCCGATAAGCACTTGACCTTCACCGCCGATATTCCAAAAGCGCATTTTAAATGCCGGCGTGATAGCGAGCGAAACACACAGAAGCATTGCAAGGCTTTGCAGAAGCTTCCAAATTTTTCGTTCCGTTCCGAATGCGCCCTCAAACATGGTTTTGTAAACGCTTATCGGATTTTCGCCGGTTAAAAGCATAGTAACAACAGCACATACTATAAGAGCGGCAATAATCGAGCCGAGACGTATAGCCCAAGATTTATATTTAGGGACATAACCTCTTTTTGCAACATGGAAAAGAGGCTCACGGACCTTTTTATTACTCATGCTTTGCCCTCCCTGTCAGTATTTTTTGTCATAAGAATACCGATTTCATCTTTTTTAGCGGTTCTGCCGTCAACTATGCCGGTTATTTTACCGCTGTTCATAACCATTATTCTATCGCAGAGTTCAATAAGAACGTCAAGATCCTCACCGACAAATATAACAGATGTTCCATGTTCCTTTTGCTTATTAAGAAGGTCGTATATCAGGTATGATGAGTTTACATCAAGGCCGCGAACGGGATATGCGACCATCAAAACAGTCGGATTTGACGCTATCTCTCTGCCTACAAGGACCTTTTGGACATTACCGCCTGAAAGACGACGAACAGGAGTTTCTGCACTCGGAGTAACAACTTCGAGGTCTTTAATAATTGTATTTGCAAGATCCTTAGGCGCTTTTCTCTCAAGAAAAGCCGTGTGACCACCCTTATAAGACCTCAGCATCATATTATCGACAATATCCATATTGCCGACAAGACCCATTCCGAGCCTGTCCTCCGGAACAAAGGAAAGAGCGACGCCGAGCTTTCTGATTTCTTTCGGAGATTTGCCTACAAGCTGGCTCTCTTCACCGTCTTTGGACTTGTATAAAATACTTGAACCCTTTACAGTCTGCTGCAGACCGGCGATTGACTCAAGTAATTCTTTTTGTCCACAGCCGGAAATACCAGCAATACCGAGTATTTCGCCGCTGTTTGCGGTAAAATTGACATTGTCAAGAACAAGCTTGCCCTCATGGTTTTTAACGGAAAGATTCTTAACATCAATACGAAGTTCCGGGTTTTTAGGCTCGGTTCTCTTAATATTGAGACTTACTTTTTCACCCATCATCATTTCCGTAAGAGACTGTTCCGTGGCATCCTTTGTCTCAACCGTACCGACATACATACCCTTTCTGAGAATAGTAACTCTATCGGATATTTCAAGCACTTCGTGCAGTTTATGCGTAATTATTATAATCGACTTGTTATCCTCACGCATTTTCCTGAGAACGTCGAATAATTTTTCGGTTTCCTGCGGCGTCAAAACAGCGGTGGGCTCATCGAGAATAAGTATATCGGCTCCTCTGTAAAGCACCTTGATTATTTCCACAGTCTGCTTTTCCGAAACAGACATTTCATAAATTTTCTTACTGAAATCAATAACGAAGCCGTACTTGTCACATATTGCTTTAACTCTCTTTTCGGCTTCTTTTAAATTATATTTTTTACCGTCATTTACGCCCAAAACAATATTTTGGACAGCGTTAAAAACATCAACAAGCTTAAAATGCTGATGTATCATACCGATTTTTAAATCAAAAGCATCTTTCGGAGATTTAATAACGACTTCTTTGCCGTCTACATAAATCTCGCCGGAATCCGGGAAATATATTCCCGAAACCATATTCATAAGTGTTGTCTTACCGGAGCCGTTTTCTCCGAGTATTGATAATATTTCGCCGTTTTTTACTTGTAAGTCAACATCTTTGTTAGCAATTGTACTGCCGAATGTCTTAGTTATCCCTTTTAACTCCAGAGCAAAAGGAGCACCCATAAAAATCCACACAGCCTTTCTCACGCAAATTTAAAATTCAAAACCATGCTCTTTTGAGAATAAGGTCCTGTAAAAATAATCGAAAACAGTTGAAAAACTATTTCCCAATAAATAACTATACCGTGGCCGATTTTTATCGACCACGGATATAGTATAAATCTGTGTATTCAGCCTTAGAACTGTGTATCAAGAAGAGTGATACCGTCTATCTGTACATCGAAGTAAGGAGCAGAACGCTTGTCTGATTCGTGGAAGTAACCATCCGAAACAACCTCGGTGTCACCTGCGTTATCAGCATCGGAATTAACGTCAGCCATGTAGCCTGTAAGGTAACCGTCAGCGTCAACTGTAGCATTCTTATTTTTGCTGTCTGATACGGTTACAGTGAATGTAGAAGTATCGAATACATGAAGTTTACCGCTTTCAAGTTCAGCCTTAACTTCATCGATCTTTGCCTGAGTGCCTTCAGCAGCTGCCTGAGTATTTACATCGGTAAGTACAACAGAGCCTGTGCTGAGTGTGCCTGTCCAATCGGTGTCAATAGCTTTGCCGTTTTTAACGCAATCGATAGCATACTCAAGATAAGGAGCCCAGTCGATTCTTGAAGATACAATGAATGTGTTGGGGCAAGCAGAAACGGTGGAACCGTTATAAGAAACATTGGGAACACCTGCAGCTTCGCAAGCAGTCGGAGCACCCATTGAGTCAGCATGCTGGCTGATAAGTACGCAACCATTGTTTATAAGCTTCTGAGCAGCTTCTTTTTCGGCTGTCTCATCATACCAAGAACCTGTAAAGGTAACTTCCATGGTAACTGACGGGCAAACGCTCTTAGCGCCGAGATAGAAAGAAGTATAACCGGAAATAACTTCTGCGTAAGTATAAGCGCCGACATAACCCATCTTTGCTTTGTCGGCTGTAATCTTACCGGAAGAAATCATTTCGTTAAGCTTCATGCCGGCAGCAACACCTGCAAGATATCTGCCTTCATATATTGAAGCAAAAGCGTTATGATAATTTGAAAGGCCTTCGGTATGAGCTTTGGTTCCTGTTGCATGTAAGAACTGAACATCCGGGAACTTTTTAGCCGCCTGAATTATGTAAGACTCGTGACCGAAGCTGTCTGCAAAGATGATGTTGCATCCTTCATCAACAAGCTCGGCTGCTGCATCGTAGCAAGCCTGTGTTTCGCTGATGTTGGTCTTCTTAAGAATTTCAACGCCGGCTTTTTTGCAAGCCTCTTCAGCTGCGTTAATAAAGTTCTTGTCATAAGTTGAGTTTTCGTCGTGCAGGAATATAAAACCTACTTTGACATTTGCTGCTTTGCCGGTTGTGTTTGTGTCACTGTCGGTTTTGCCGCATGCAGCAAAACAAAGGACGATCATAGCAACTGACAAAAGAATGCTGAGAACCTTTTTCATTTGTGTTTCCTCCAGTTTTTTGACATAATATTATGAACAGAAGCTCTCCCCCTGTATCATACAAACAAATAAAAGATCACTGTTTCTTAAATACAATGCTTCCGCTGTCCACATCCATGCTCTCGATAATCGCAAGAGATTCAACACGAACACCTTTTTGTCTGATTAGCTCGCCGCCGCGCTGAAAGCCTTTTTCAACCGCAATGCCGACGCCCTCAACGGTAGCACCTGCCTTTTGTGCTATATCCAAAAGTCCGTTTAACGCGCACCCGTTAGCAAGGAAGTCATCAATAATAAGAACGTGATCTTCTGAAGAAAGATATTTTTTTGAAAGAATTACATCATATACTCTTTTATGGGTAAATGACTCAATTTTAGTAGAATAAACTTCACCGTCAATATTAACGGTTTGTGATTTTTTTGCAAAAACCACGGGAACATTGTCAAAATACTGCGCTGCGATACAGGCTATGCCTATACCGGAGGCTTCAATAGTCAGTATTTTGTTTATAGGGGCATCGCTGAAAAGGCGCTTAAATTCCTTACCCATATCGTTAAACAGCGAAATGTCCATCTGATGATTCAAAAACGAATCAACCTTGAGTACATTGCCGGGCTTAACAATACCGTCTTTTATAATTCTGTCTTCAAGCAGTTTCAAAAAAATCGCCCCACGTAAAAATATGTTAATATTATACATTAACTTTACAAACATTTCAACTAAAACTCGAGAAAACTGTAAATCTGTCTGAATTTATCATTTTATGTTCACAAATTGCGTTCTTTTAGGTATAATGACTAATACAAAAACAACGGAGGTAAGAAATGGTCACAGATCTGACTAAGGGGAATCCTGAAAAAACACTTTGGAAATTTACGTTGCCAATGATAATCAGCGTTATGTTTCAGCAGCTTTACAGTACTGTTGACAGCATAGTTGCCGGGCAATTTGCAGGCGTAAATGCACTTGCCGCTGTCGGAGCGTCTTATCCCGTAACAATGATTTTTATCGCTATAGCAAACGGTTCCAACATCGGTTGTTCTGTTGTTATCTCACAGTTGTTCGGCGGCAAACGTATTACTCATATGAAAACGGCTGTCAATACATCTATTATCTCTTCTGTTGTTTTGTCATTTATACTGACCGCTGTAGGCCTGACCTCTTCAAAGGCACTTTTGAGAGCCATGGGTACACCCGACAATATTATGGCGGATTCCGTAACTTATCTTAATATTTATGCGGCGGGTATGGCTTTTCTGTTCATATACAATATAAGTACAGCTGTTTTTACAGCTCTCGGTGATTCGAAAACACCTTTGTACTTTCTGATTTTTTCGTCACTGACAAACATAGTTCTTGATTTAATATTTGCCGGTCCCATGAAAATGGGCGTTGCAGGAGTAGCTTGGGCAACTTTTATTGCACAAGGCGTGTCCGGCATCTTAGCTTTTATCGCATTACTCAGGAAAATACATAACATTCAAAGTGAAAAGCCTCAAATATTTTCAGGAAGAATGCTGCTCAGAATAACAAAAGTTGCCGTACCGAGCATTTTACAGCAAAGCTTTGTCTCGGTAGGCAACGTATTTATACAGGGGCTTATAAACAGTTTCGGTGCCGCTGTTGTAGCAGGTTTTGCGGCTGCTATGAAGCTGAACACATTTACAATAACTACGCTTGTCACATTAAGCAACGGCATTTCAAGCTACACGGCACAAAATATCGGTGCACATAATACCGACAGAGTCAAAAAGGGATTCGGTTCGGGACTGAAAATCGCACTGCTTGTTGCACTTCCGTTCTTTATCGCATTTTTATTTTTCCCAAAGTACATGATGATGATATTTGTTTCGCATGACAATACCGATGTTATAACAGCCGGCGTTCAATTTTTAAAAATCGTATCACCTTTCTACTTCTTAGCGACAGTTAAAATAATCGTTGACGGAATTTTGCGCGGCTCGGGAGCTATGCTCAGTTTTATGGTTTCAACTTTTACAGACCTTATACTTCGCGTAATTTTCGCCTTTATTCTCACGCCTCGCATAGGGCAACTCGGGATTTGGTGGTCCTGGCCGATAGGCTGGATAGTTGCAAGCTTGGCTTCACTTACTCTGTATCTCTCCGGTGTATGGAAAAAAGCAAAAGTATAATTTAATTATCGTTACAAAAAATGCCTCCCGGTTAGCTGAAACCGAGCGGCATTTTTTTATTTATCGTTTTTATGATATTTTCATACTGAGTCTTAATTTATCGCTTATCATGGCAATAAATTCGGAATTTGTGGGCTTTCCGCGAGAGTTCTGTATCGTGTATCCGAAGTACGAACTCAAAACATCAACGTCTCCCCTGTCCCACGCAACTTCTATTGCGTGACGAATGGCACGCTCAACTCTCGAAGAAGTTGTTGAAAAAGTTTTGGCAACGGTGGGATATAAAACCTTTGTTACGGAATTCATCATTTCGCTGTCATTTATCGACAGAATAATTGCCTCACGCAAATACTGATAGCCTTTTATATGTGCAGGAACACCGATTTGATGCATAATATCGCTTACAACAACTTCCAAATCAGCTGAACTGTCGGCAGGATGAAGTTTACCGAGTTTTGAATTATCACGCCATCCTGTCATCTGCGTTATTCTTTCAGCCATCATATTCATATCGAACGGCTTTAAGAAATAGTAATCCGCACCTGCCGATAAAACTTCCTGCTCAAATCTTTGATTGTCTACGCTTGACATAACCATCATCAAAGGTTTCTTTTCGAGCTTCATCTTAGGCATTTCTTTCAGTACACCTAAAGCATCAATGGCTGTCATAAATGCATCCATAACGACGACGTCGGGTTTTTCGGTCTCGGTTTTATGTAAAACCTCAGCACCGTTTTTCGGCACCATTTTCACATCGCAACCGTAAGAACGCAGAACTCCCGCACAAGTCTGCCCAAAATCATTGCCCTCTGACACCATCATCACTTTTAAACCGCTTTTCATTTTTGTATACCTCCAAATTTTTTATTTCTGACATATTTTACCATATTAGTTATATCTTGACAAGAGCTTTTTAATAAATAATTTAAAATTTTTTCAAATTAATTGTGTAATCGCCATAACAACTGAAAAAGTGCGACAAAACCGACTATTATGTTTCTTATACAGCTATAATGTCATTAAAAACACCGGAACGACAAATGACGTTCCGGTGCCTTATCATGATGCTTTTTCAAGCTGTTTCTCAGCGTTTAAAGTTTCGGATACTTTAAGCATATTATCGGCAAAAACAGCATATCCGCGAAGCGGATCATTAACAAATACATGCGTTACGGCGCCGATAAGCATACCGTCTTGAATAATGGGGCTGCCGCTCATTCCTTGAATTATACCGCCTGTTTTTTCGATTAGAGAACTGTCGGTTATTTCAATTATCATATTTTTAGATGAGCTGCTGTCATTATTACAAATTCGTACAATTCGCGCATCGTAGCATTGCGGCCCGTTTTCGTCGACTGTGGAAATAATTTTGGCCGGACCGGTTTTCACTTCATGCTTTGTTGCTATGGGCACAGCGTCGCTTGTCGGAGCGATGTTTTTCAAATATCCGTATACGCCGCAGGTCGTATTTAAGGAAAGTGTTCCTATATCCGTATCCTGAAATACGCCGCAGAGTTCTCCGGTTGAACCGCAAGTGCCTTTATAACATCCGGTTATTTTTGTTTTGACGGCATCGCCGTCGGCAAGCGGCATAATTATACCTGTGTCAACATCACATACTGCATGACCGAGTCCCGCAAACACCCCGCTGTTTGAATCAACGAAAGTTATTGTGCCGACACCGGCCATACTGTCTCTTACCCATATGCCGGCTTTATAGCAATTGTCATTTTTGGAAAGTGCAGGCGTCAATTTTAAATTCAAAACTTTTTTTCCGCGTTTAACCGAAAGTTTCATTTCGCTGCCGTTATCCTCTTGTACCGCTTTTTCGATTTCTGCGGAAGAATTCACATCATTCCCGTTTACAGACAATATTATATCACCTGCATTCAGCCCTGCCGTTTTTGCGGGATTTGATATTCCCTCTTCGGTATAAACATCATCCGAACCGACAACCACAACGCCTTTTGTAAACATTCGTATACCGAAAACGTCACCCGACAGAATTACATATTTTCTCTCGGAAACAATAACATCGGCGGATTTCACCGGAATAACCTTCAGAGCGGAAATATCCACCGTGTATTCACTAAGCAGAGTGCCCTTTGCCGCATTCTCGGAATTAACGGAAACCGAACCGTCACCGTTTGATATCCGATACGAATATATCTCGTTGAATTTCAGCTTTTCGTCACTTACCAAATGAATACTGTCCGGAATGCTTTTTATGCCGTAAATTACAAATGCAAATATAACAGAGGCTGCTAACAATCCGAAAGCGCTGAGAACTTTAAAAAATTTTTTCATTCTTCTCCTCCGTATATACAGTGATCACTGCATTTATAATTTTGGCTTTTTCGCGGATTTTATGTTATGAAAAAATAAGGCTTTACGGTTAATTTACACGGGAATATTATTTCCGAATAAACCGTAAAGCCTGCATAAAATATATTTATTTTTTTAATGAAAAAATAATTTTTGAAACCGTTTCTTCCGGGGATAGATCCGCGGTATCTACGGTGATGTCGGCATATTTTTTATAAAGAGGAAATCGCTCATAAAAAATATCGTCGATTGTTTGGTTTTTGGGCGCCGCAACACCCCGTGTTTTTATATTATTGAGCCTTGCCTTAACATTTTCAAGCGGAACATCAATAAAGATAATTACAGAATTCCGTTTAAGCTTTTGCATGGCCCCATCTCGAAAAACAACGCTGCCGCCCGTCGCTATGACGCAGTTTTCACACTCAAGCGACAATATTGCGTCCCTTTCTTTATCAAGGAAACACTGAAGACCTTTTTCGTCTATGATATCCTGCAAAAGAGCCTTTTCACGCTGTTGTATAACAAGATCCGTATCCACAAAGCCCACACCGAGCGTTTTTGCGAGAATAACACCGACGGTGCTTTTTCCCGAAGCCGGCATACCGATAAGAACAATATTTTTCATCAGATGGATATTTCGTGAGCCATCTTGTAAAGATCAAGATCAATTGACTTTTTCATATTGAGAGCCTCAAAAATATCGAAGTCAACAATTTCGTCTTTTTGCATAGCCACAACACGGTTGCCGATACCCTGTTTTAAAAGTTCAACCGCTTTATAGCCCATCTGGCTTGCAACAACTCTGTCGCGAACTGTCGGCGAACCGCCGCGCTGTACGTGACCTAAAACCGTTGCACGGGACTCTACGCCCATTTCCGCTTCAATCTTTTTTGCCATTTCAGCTACACCGCCGACACCCTCGGCAACAATTATTATGAAATGTCTTTTTCCGGTCTTTTGAGTTTTCTTCATTCTGTCGATAACGTCGCGCTCGAAATCAAAATCGACTTCCGGAATAAGAATTGTGGTAGCACCGCAAGCAATACCGGCATTAAGAGCTATATATCCGGCACGTCTACCCATAACCTCAACAACCGAGCAACGATCGTGAGACTCGGTTGTATCACGAAGTCGGTCGACCATTTCCATAGCCGTATTCATTGCGGTATCATAACCTATTGTGTAATCACAGCAAGCAATATCATTGTCAATCGTGCCGGGAATACCTACACAAGGCACACCTCTGAGCGAAAGGTCACGAGCACCGCGGAAAGATCCGTCACCGCCGATAACAACTACGCCTTCCATATTATGTTCCTTGCAAACTTCAATTGCCTTTTTCATACCGTCTTCGGTTTTGAATTCGGGGCTTCTTGCGGAGTAAAGAATTGTACCGCCGCGATTGATTATATTGGAAACACTGCGAAGATTCATTTCGTACATATCGCCATACATAAGGCCGTTCCAGCCTCTTCTGATGCCCATTACACGAAAGCCGTTTTCACAACCCGATCTTACAACGGCTCTGATTGCGGCATTCATACCGGGGGCATCTCCGCCGCTTGTCAATACGCCAATCGTTTTCATTAAAAATCACCTCAAATATATACATTCAAAACATAATGATACACTAAAGAAAAAAATTGTCAAGCAATTTTGACATTTTTCTTATATTTGTATAACAACATTTTTTTCGCCGTTAATTCTTTTAAGTTCCGAAATCATCGGTTCATTCGGAGTTGTCGGGAAATGCTGCCTCTCATAGCTCTTTGTATCCTCAAAATAGTAGTATACAGGCAGCATACCCTCGAAAATAGTAATGAGATTTGTACTCTTTTTAACTTCCTCACAGTTCTTTGTGCGAAATCTCACAAAAATACCCTTTCTTACCGATTTTTTCGGCTTGTCGGAATCTTTGGAAGCTGTGTCGGCAGCAGCAATACTGTTTTCATCCGGAGATAAAGAAACGCTGTCCATAACTATTTTCGGTTCTTCGTCTTCTCTCAGAGACAGTCTGCCGCTCAGCAGTACAACGCTGCCGACATTCAAGAACTCGGAATACTTGAGCAAAAGTTTGGGAAACACTATAACTTCAATTGACGCATGAACATCTTCAAAGCCCAAAAACGCCATTGTGCTGTCGGACTTTGTAACTTTTTTCTTTATTGAAGTTATTATTCCGAGCACCCGTACAGGGCTGTTATCCGTATATCTTCCCGAAACATTTTCTTCTGTATTCACCATTTCAAGAACACTGTCTGAACGGAGTTTTTTGGAAAGTGTCTCATACTGAGCCATAGGATGCCCCGTAAGATACAAACCGGTCATTTCCTTTTCCATAGACAAAAGCTCAAGTGTCGGGAATTCATCACACGATTTATATTGCGGTTCGTTGTTACCTGCCGCCACACCGCCCAAATCAAACAAGCCGAGTTGCCCGTCAACATTATTCCTTTTATCGCGCTCAATATTTTCAACAATTAAAGGTAAATTTGTAAGCATTTCACGGCGATTAAGTCCAAGTCCGTCAAGAGCTCCGCTTTTAATTAAACCTTCAACGGCACGTTTGTTAAAATCTTTGCCGTATGTCCTTTTGCAAAAATCATACAGCGATTTGTATTTACCGTTGGCGTTTCGTTCTTTTACAATCGTATCAATAAAATTATATCCGAGATTTTTAATGGCAAGCAGACCGAATCGAACACTCTTGCCGTCGGATGTAAAGGCTCTGAAACTCTCGTTAACGCTCGGCGACAGCACATTTATTTTCAGTCTTGTCAAATCGTCAATGTAAAGTGCAATTTTTGTTGAATCATCAATAACGCTTGTAAGGAGCGCGGCTGTAAATTGAGCCGGAAAGTGGCATTTTAAATATGCGGTACGATATGCAATTACAGCATATGCGGCAGAATGAGACTTATTGAACGCATATGAAGCAAAAGATGACATATCATCAAAAATGCTGTTGGCAACTTCGGCAGGTATTCCGCGCCTTACACATCCGTCACACGCGTAAGTACCGTCAGGGTTTTTTAATCCGTTTACAAAGTATTCCCTCTCCTGCTCCATTACTTTGTGCTTTTTCTTTGACATGGCGCGTCTTACAATATCCGCACGACCGAAAGAATATCCCGCAAGCTCTCGGAATATTTGCATAACCTGCTCTTGATATACCATACAGCCGTAAGTAACATCAAGAATATTTTTAAGTTGCGGTGTCTTGTATCTGATGTTTTTCGGATTATGTCTGTTATTTATATACATATCAATCGAATCCATAGGACCCGGTCTGTATAAAGAAATAACAGCGATTATATCCTCTATATTCTGCGGTTTCAGACGGGTTATAACATTCCTTATTCCCGCCGACTCACATTGAAATACGCCGTAAGTATACCCTGCCGACAGCATATCATATGTCGCCTTATCGTCAAGCGGAATTTTTTCAATGTCAAAATCGGGAATATTGTTTTCTCTTACCGATTTTACGGTATCGCTTATTACCGTAAGTGTTCTGAGTCCGAGAAAATCCATTTTAAGAAGTCCGAGTTCTTCGATAGTAGTCATGGTATACTGCGTAACTACTGACTCATCATTTCTTGCTAACGGAACATATTGGTCAACAGGTTTATCGGTTATAACAACACCTGCCGCATGGGTTGAAGTATGCCTAGGCATACCTTCAACGGATTTTGCCGTATCGACAAGCTCCTTGATTTTTGCGTCTTTATCATAAAGCGCCTTCAGCTCCTGATTTTTTATAAGAGCCTTTTCTATTGTCATACCGATTTCGCGTGGAATCATTTTTGAAACCGTATCAACGGTATTATATGGTATCCCGAGCGCTCTGCCGACATCACGAATAGACGCTCTTGCAGCCAAAGTACCGAAAGTCACTATTTGCGCAACGTGATCCGAGCCGTATTTTCTTATAACGTAATCAATTACTTCTTCGCGGCGTTCATAACAAAAATCAACATCAATATCCGGCATACTTACACGTTCCGGATTTAAAAAGCGCTCAAACAGCAGATTGTATTTAATTGGGTCTATGCCCGTAATTCCCATACAATAAGCGGCTATACTGCCCGCTCCTGACCCCCTGCCGGGACCTACGGGAATACCATGACGTTTGGCATAGCTTATAAAATCGGCAACAATAAGGAAATAATCGACATATCCCATTTTTTTGATAACCGAAAGTTCGTATTCTAGTCTGTCAATATATTTTTGCTCAGGAGCAATTCCGTAATTTCTGTATAAGCCTTTGTAACACTCATTACGGAAGTATTCAAAATGATCCATATTATTCGGAACATCAAAATGCGGCAACTTGGTTTTGTGAAACTCAAACTCAACGTTGCACATATCGGCTATAACAGAAGTGTTATCAACCGCATCCGGATAATCTCCGAATAATTTACGCATTTCATCTTCGGATTTGAGATAAAAATCATCGGTTCCGAATTCCAAGCCCGTATCTTCATCTATTGTATGGTTGGTTTGGATACATATAAGAACTTTTTGTACTTTGGCGTTTTCTTTTTTTATATAATGGACGTCGTTTGTAGCGACAAGCGGTATACCGGTCTCGCGTGAAATTTTAACTATCTGAGGCAAAACTCTGAGTTGCTCGGCAATTCCGTGATTTTGTATTTCAAGGTAATAATTGCCGCGACCGAAAGTCTTGTCATACCAAAGCGCGGCTTCCTTTGCTCCGTCATAATCGTCTTGCAACAGTTTTCTCGGAATTTCTCCCGCAAGACAGGCAGACAGAGCAATAAGCCCCTCGTGATATTTCTCGAGGAGCTGTTTATCAATACGCGGCTTTGTGTAAAAACCCGTCACCCACGATTCAGACACAATTTTGATAAGATTTTCATATCCGGTATTATTTTTACAAAGCAAAACAAGATGGAAACGTTCGTTATCAATGCCGTGAACTTTATCGAGACGCGAACGCGGAGCAACATAAACTTCACAACCGATAATGGGCTTTATTCCCTTCTCTTTTGCTGCTTTATAAAACTCAACGGCACCGAACATATTTCCGTGGTCAGTTATGGCTAACGAATCCATATTGAGCTCTTTTGCAGCATCAACAAGCTGCCCTATACGGCAAGTGCCGTCGAGCAGACTGTATTCTGTATGAAGATGCAAATGAGTAAAAGACATTTAAATTCCTTTCATCTTAAACATCGTTACGTGTAATATCTTCGTATGTTTCACGTCTTATAATTACACGCGAATCCCCATCCTTTGCCATTACTACTATAGGACGCGGAATTCTGTTATAATTTGATGCCATCGAGTAGTTGTAAGCACCTGTCGAAAGCACAGCTAAAAGATCTCCTGCCTCGACTTTTTGTATCGGAGCATTCTCCTGTATAAGGTCACCGCTTTCGCAGCATTTACCGGCAACGGTTACTTTTTCCGTCTTGGGCTCATTTGCTTTGTTGGCGCACATTACATCATAATCCGATTGATAGAGAATATAACGCGGATTATCGGTCATTCCTCCGTCCACCGAAACATAGGTTCTGATATTCGGAATATGCTTAACGGCTCCGACGGTATAAACAGTAACGCCCTCTGCTCCGACTACGGAACGACCGGGTTCGATAAGGATAAACGGAAGCTTAACATTTTTCTTCTCCGCTTCTTCCTTTACCACAACCGAAACTCTCTTCATATATTCCGAGAACGGCTTCGGGGTATCCGATTCAAGATACTTAATGCCGAATCCGCCGCCGAGATTGAGTTCTCTGATTTCATATCCTACGGTTTCTTTGATTTCAGAAATAAAATCAATCATAACTTTTGCCGCAAGTTCAAACGGCGCAATATCAAATATCTGCGAACCAATATGGCAATGAAGTCCGCAAAGATCAATGCTGTCGGTTTCAACCGCAAGTTTTACGGCAGCCATAGCTTCACCGGTCTCAAGAGCAAAGCCGAACTTAGAATCAATCTGCCCGGTTCTTATAAATGAATGCGTGTGCGCATCTATGCCGGGTTTAATTCTCAGCATTATCTTTGCTACCTTACCGGTTTTTGAAGCTAAAGTGCTGAGCCTTTTAAGCTCCTCAACATTGTCGACGACTATTCTGCCTACATTGTTATCGAGCGCCATTGTAAGCTCATCATCGGTTTTATTGTTACCGTGGAAGCAAATGCGTTCCGACGGAAAACCCGCCTTAACAGCGGTAAAGATTTCACCGCCGGAGACAACGTCTAAGCCCATTTTTTCTTCTTTACATATTCTGCACATTTCAAGGCAGGAAAAGGCCTTGCTCGCATAGCATACAAGTCCGTTGCCGTCATAATCTTCTTCCATTGATTTTACAAATTCACGGCAGTTCTTTCTTATCATATCCTCGTCGTAACAAATATACGGTGTTCCGTACTTTTTGGCAAGCGATACGGTATCGCAACCGCCGACGGTCAAATGGCCGCTCTCATTAACTCCTAATCCGTCTGATACAAACATTAAGTTCTCTCCTTTTAAAGTGCATTATTTATATACTCGGTTATCTCTTCCCTGCCCAATCCGTCAGTCGCAGAAAAAGGAATAATGGTAACATTTTCAGAATCCGGTATTTCATCGTAAATTGCCGCCGATCTTTCGGCAAACTGCGTTTTGTTAAGCTTGTCGCTCTTAGTCATAACAATAACAAACGGATAACCGGTTGAGCGCAAAAAATCAATCATCATAAGATCATCGGCGCTCGGTTTATGGCGCATATCTACAAGTTGAACAACAAGCTTTATATTGCGTCCTGTTTTAAAATAGCCTTCAAGCATTTCAGCCCATCTTATTTTCTCGGATTTTGATACTTTTGCATATCCGTATCCCGGTAAATCCACAAATCTGACATCGTCAACCTTGTAGAAGTTTATCGTAGCGGTTTTACCCGGAACAGAGCTTACCCTTGCAAGTGACTTTCTGTTAAAAAGGCGGTTAAGCAAAGACGATTTTCCGACGTTGGATCTGCCTGCGAAGGCTATCTCCGGCAAATCGGACATCGGCAACTGCGACGAGGTTCCGAACGCCGCTTCAAATTCAGCCTTGTTTAAATTCATTTTTTACCTCTTAGTTCTGTTGCCAAACAGAAGCAGGCTTGCTTCTATCCTGTTTGAGCTTTAAATTTGTTTTTTTGTTGTCTTTGATGGGAACTTTTTTGGATAACGCAAGAGACAGTACCTCATCGGCTTTTGATACAGGTATAAAATCGACATTTTCTTTAACCGCATCGTCGATTTCTTTTAAATCCGAAACATTTTCTTCCGGTATAAGAACGGTTTTAATTCCGTTTCTGTAAGCCGCCATTGTTTTTTCTTTCAGTCCGCCGATCGGCAATACATTACCGGTTAAAGTAACCTCACCCGTCATAGCAATATCGGCTCTTACCGGTATACCTGTGAGTGCGGAAACAACCGCAGTTGTTATTGCTATTCCGGCAGAAGGACCGTCCTTCGGAACAGCTCCCTCCGGGAAATGAATATGAATGTCGGTATTTTTGTAAAAATCCATATCAAGAGGCAATGCTTCCGAAATGCTTCGGATATAACTGTATGCCGTCCTTGCGGATTCTTTCATAACATCTCCTAAAGAACCGGTAAGTTCAAGCTTACCCGTCCCAGGCATTTTAACAGCCTCAACTTTCAGCATTTCTCCGCCGACGGAAGTCCACGCAAGACCGTTTACAACGCCGACTTCGTCCTTATGTGACTGCGATTCCGGTTTGAATTTCTTAGGTCCGAGATAGCCCTCAAGATCGGCCGGTTTTACAGTAATTTTTCCTGTATAACCTTCTGTTATTTTGACGGCAGCTTTACGCATTACCTTGGCAAAAGTACGTTCAAGCGTTCTGACCCCGGCCTCTCTTGTATAACCGTCTATTACAGTGTGTACAGCGTTATCGGTAAAATGAAGCTGAGACGCTTTAATACCGTTTTCTTTAAGTTGCTTAGGTATAAGGTGTTTTTTGGCTATATTAAACTTTTCCTCATGTGTGTAGCTGAAAAGTTCGATAACCTCCATTCTGTCGAGCAACGGCGCAGGTATTTCGCTTTTGTCGTTAGCCGTTGTTACAAAAAGAACCTTGCTTAAATCAAACGGGATTTCAATATAGTGATCACGGAAGGTATTGTTCTGCTCGGGATCAAGAGCTTCTAGCAAAGCGCTTGACGGGTCACCTTTATAGTCGCTCGCAAGTTTGTCAATTTCATCGAGCAAAAGCAAAGGATTGGATGTTTTAGCTCTGATAACAGCTTCTATTATACTGCCCGGCATAGCGCCGATATAAGTCTTTCTGTGACCTCTTATCTCCGCTTCGTCGTGAACCCCGCCGAGAGATATTCTCTCATACTTTCTGTTCAGCGCCTTGGCAAGAGACTTTGCAACAGAGGTTTTGCCGACGCCGGGAGGGCCGACAAGACATATTATCTGCCCCTTGATATTAGGCGACAGTTTCCTTACTGCAATGAATTCAAGGATTCGCTCTTTAACGTCTTTAAGTCCGTAATGATCTCTGTCAAGTATTCTCCGAGCATTATCGATATTGAGATTCTCTTTTGAGTAAATATGCCACGGAAGTTCCAAAATCTTATCAAGATAATTTCTTGATACAGCGCTTTCCGGGCTGCTCGGCTGCACATATTTAAGCCTGTCACATTCATTTAACAGTTTCTTTTCGCTGTCGGCATCAAGGTGAAGTTTAAGTATTTTTTCACGATAACCATCAGCCTCGGAAGCGGGATTTTCGCCCTCACCGAGTTCGGCGTTAATCGCTTTTAACTGCTCATGAAGATAATATTCTTTTTGATTCTCGTCTATCTGGCTTTGTACTCTGTCGTTTATATCCTCTTCGAGCTGAAGAAGTTTAACCTCTTTGCCGAGTACATCTATAAGCTTTTGAATTCTCTTAAGGGAATCAATTTCGGATAATACTTCCTGCTTCTGCGGATAATCAAGAGGAATATTGCCGGCAATATAATCGGCAAGTTCACCGGGCTCAGAGAGCTTTGCAACACCCATATTTATATCGTTGGGAAGTTTTTGAGCAATAATAGAATATTCGTTAAACAGTCCCTTTGCATATCTCACAAGCGCCTCGGCTCTTAAACTGTACTTTTCAGGACACGGGATACTGTCAACTCGTCTGATAACAGCCGTAAGATAAGGATTAACATCCGAAAAAGCTATAAGCTCAGCTCTGTACTTACCTTCTACTATTACTCTCAGGCAGTCACTCGACGGTATTCTTACAATTTGCTTTATTTCGCAAACAACGCCGATATCATAAACCGCATCAATATTTTCGGTTTCGTCCGACATATCCTTTTGCGTGGAGAGAAAAATATCCTGTTTTGTTATCATTGCTGTTTTGACGGCAGAAATACTTTTTTTCCTACCAACATCAAAATGTAATGTTATATTAGGAAAAACAACCAATCCTCTCAATGCAACCATGGGCAAATTAAGAGCATTATTGTCAATAAGGTCCATTTATGTAATCTCCTACTTAATTAATTAGAGTTTATTATACAATGAATAACATTTATCTGCAATAAAAAAGTGTCAACAAATAAAGAATAAGCTAAAATTTTAGTAAGTTTGTTAATTTTTATTACAATTTTTATGTACAAAACGCAGAATATGCGTTTTAGTTTGTTATTTTTTTATCAATTTGTTGACTTTTATAAACACAGATTGATATAATGTAGCGGAAATAATTTTTGGAGGCAAAGTCAAAATGTCCAGAGTTTACAATTTTTCAGCAGGTCCGTCTATGTTACCGGAAGAAGTTTTGAAAAAAGCCGCATCCGAAATGCTCGACTATGAAGGCTCGGGTCAATCGGTAATGGAGATGAGTCACCGCTCAAAAGTTTTTGACAATATCATAAAAACGGCAGAAAAACTCCTCAGAGAGCTTATGAATATACCGGACAACTACAAAGTTCTGTTTTTGCAGGGTGGTGCTTCAACACAATTTGCGGCAATACCGCTCAATTTTATGAACGGTTCAAATAAAGCCGACTATGTTATCACAGGTCAGTGGGCAAAAAAAGCATTTGCCGAGGCACAAAAATACGGTGATGCAAAAGCTGTCGCTTCTTCTGCCGACAAAACATTTTCATATATCCCGAAGCTTGATAAATCAATGTTTCGAAGCGACGCGGATTATGTATACATCTGCATGAATAACACGATCTACGGAACCGTTTATCATGAAATCCCTGATACGGGCAACATTCCACTCATAGCGGATATATCATCTTGTTTCCTTTCGGAACCGATTGATGTTACAAAATTCGGTATGCTTTACGGCGGCGCGCAAAAAAATGTTGCTCCCGCAGGTCTTACAATCTGCATTATACGAGAAGATTTGCTCGGCAACGCACGTGACATAACACCCACAATGTTAAATTATACAATTCACGCAGATGCAAATTCTCTTTACAATACCCCACCCTGCTACACAATATATATCTGCAAACTTGTTCTTGAATGGATAAAAGAGCTCGGCGGTCTTGAGAAGATGAAAGAACGAAATGAAAAAAAGGCAAAGCTTCTCTATGATTTTCTCGATAACAGCAAAATGTTCAGAGGTACCGTTGTTCCGGAAGATCGTTCTTTAATGAATGTACCTTTTGTCACCGACAGCGATGAACTTAACGCAAAATTCATTGAGGAAGCCACGAAAAACAGGCTTGTAAATCTTAAAGGCCATCGAACCGTGGGCGGCATGAGAGCGTCAATTTACAATGCAATGCCTTATGAGGGTGTTGAAAAACTCGTTAAATTTATGTCGGATTTTGAAAAAACGAATTCATAACTCAGGAGAAAATCGCAATGAACAACATTTTAACTTTAAATAAAATTTCAAAAAACGGACTTGATAGGTTCGGTAAAAATTATGTCTGCGCAAACGCCGCCGAAAATCCGGACGCGATACTTGTCCGTTCTGCATCCATGCACGAGTTTGATTTTTCGGAAAACACTCTCGCAATAGCAAGAGCGGGCGCCGGAGTTAACAACATTCCCCTCGAAAAATGCAGCGAACAGGGAATCGTTGTTTTTAACACTCCCGGAGCTAATGCAAACGCCGTTAAAGAGCTCGTTTTGTGTGCGCTGTTTTTATCGTCACGAAAAATAGTGCCTGCTATTGAATGGTCAAAGACTCTCAAGGGCGAAGGCGACGCGGTTCCCAAGCTTGTGGAAAAAGGCAAATCAGCTTTTTCGGGGCCCGAAATCAAGGGTAAAAAACTCGGTGTTGTCGGTCTCGGCGCAATCGGCGTGCTTGTAGCAAATGCCGCTCATTCTCTCGGAATGGAAGTTTACGGTTACGATCCTTTTCTTTCCGTTGATGCGGCTTGGAAACTTTCACGTGCTGTTAAACACGCTGCAACTCTCGATGACATTTACGCAAATTGCGACTATATAACGCTTCATGTTCCGCTGACAGACGAGACTCGCGGCATTATAAACGCCGAATCGATTGCTAAAATGAAAGATTCGGTACGCATACTCAATTTTGCACGCGGCGATCTTGTAAATACAGAGGATATAATTAAAGCTCTCGGCGACGGTAAGGTTGCTGCTTATGCAACAGATTTTCTCAAAGACGAACTCATCGACGCAACCGGTGTAATAACCATCCCCCACCTCGGTGCCTCTACTCCGGAATCGGAGGACAATTGCGCCGTTATGGCTGTTGATGAATTAAAAGATTATATAGAAAACGGCAATATAACAAACTCCGTAAATATGCCCGCAGTTTCGGTTCCGAGAAGCGGCAAAACAAGAATTACCATTATACACAAAAATGTTCCGAATGTTATCAGCCGCATTACAACAATCGTTGCGGAAGAAAACATAAACATTGATAATATGGTAAATAAATCTCGCGGCGAATATGCATATACCATGCTTGATACCGACACAGAAGTTTCCGATGATGCAATAAATGCAATTTCTTCCCAGGACTTTGCCATAAGAGTCAGAGTCATCAAGTAAATAACTCCTTCCAATAAAATACAAAAGGAAACCGGCTTCATTTTTGAGGTCGGTTTCCTTTTTAACTATAATTTAAATGCAGCCGTTAAGCTTTAATGTTTTCCTGAGATTTATCTACTTTGACAATTTCTGAAAAAGTCTTTTTAACATCAATACGGTCATAATACTGTTTAAATCTGACACACAGCTTAAAATTTCGGTCGCAATGCGGGCAGTAAAAATCCGCTCTGAAAGATTGGTTTACAAAGCGCCAGTCTTTTTTCTTTTTAACCTTTCCGCCGCACACATCGCAAACGCAATTAAATACCGAACGGTCGACTATCGGGTTATCAATATCACGTATAATATGCGGTTTATAGGCAAGCTTTTCGTAAAAGACGCGATTACACGGGCTTATGTAGCGCTTTAATTTTTCCGAGTCATTAACTTTTTTAAGGCAAGCCGCAGTGAGCAAGCTGTCGTCAAGCGCTCTGTGATGCGGAAACTCGTCCGGGTCAACCCCGAGCTCTACAGCCGCAGCGGACAAACCGATTTGCTGTGAAGCCGGAGCCGAGGGTATAAAAGATTGACAATACTTTTGTGCGTCGCAATAATTTTTTACAAACGGGATACGATTTTTCTTTAAAAAGAACTCATAGTTTTTAATAAGAGTTCTTATATCTCCGTCCCCCCAAGAGAAGAACACGTTTTCTTCTTCTCCGACCCATTTTCTGAACATAGAAAGGGCTGTAAAAAACGGCACACCGTTAGATATATCCTCGTTTGTAATATGCGTAAGCGCTTTTACCCTACCTTGCAGCTTTTTTCCGACCTGTGCCTTTACAATTACCGAAAACTCATCAATTACATTAAAATCTTTATCTACCTTGCATGCACCGAATTCAATAATTTCATTTATATATCCCTTTAGCTTTTTGCAATATGCATTATTCCACTCAAGGTCCATAATTATAAACTGCATAAATAGTTTTAATGCTCCTTAGTTATCTTATAATTCTGAATAGAACGTAACTGTATTGCCGTCACAGTTTTTAAAATTTTCGGAATAATCGCGGCCGAAAATTTTCATATCAGGGAAAATATCATGAAGCGGATAAAGAACAAAAGCTCTTTCAATTACCCTGGGATGCGGCAGTGTCAGTTCAGGTGTATTTATTGTCTCATTTTCATAAAACAGCAAATCGAGATCAATAATGCGCGGTCCGTTTTTAATTGTACGCACTCTTCCTATGCCCGCTTCAATTCCGAGACAAACGCCGAGAAGAGCCCTTGAAGACAGTTCCGTTTCAACGGTCATAACACAATTTAAAAAATTATCCTGCTGATCATATCCCCAAGGCTCGGTTTCATAAATAAACGATACCTCCGTAACCTTTGTTCCGGGTACTCGTCCCAATGCATTTTTTGCATCTCTGATATTTTGAAGTCTGTCACCGACATTCGTTCCGACACCGATTACTGCTTTCATACTGCTACTCCGTTTCTGTCGCGCTCAATTGCAACCGCAACATAATCAAAATCCGCTTTAATAGGCGCATACGGTTTCTTCACCGTTATTTTTACCGATTTTATTTCAGTGAACTCATTTAACACAGCGTCGGCAACTGTTTGTGCCGCCTTTTCAAGCAAATCAAATTTGTCGCTTAAAAAAGCTCTTCGTGCTGTTTTTATTATTTTTGCATAACTCACGGTATTCTCTACCATATCCGTTTGGCACGGAACATAAAGAGAAAGAAATGCGGTTATATCTAAAATAAAAAGCTGTCCGTCTTCTTTTTCTTCCGGATTTACACCGTGATATGCATAAAGCTTTAATCCGTTTACGATTATTTTATCCATTACGTCACCCTCTGAATACGGCGTCAGCCATATCCGCCGCAATTTTTGACTCTTTCACTTCGTGCACACGTATCATATCCGTTCCTCCGAAAACAGCAGCCGTATCTGCGGCTATTGTTCCAAACACACAGTTTTCCGCGTCAGAGTGCGAAGCCGCTTTAATTACACGTTTGTTTGAAAGAGCTGTAAGCAGCATAACGTCTTGCCTTTTCAACAGATTTATATTTCTTATAAGAGTCAGATTGTCATCATAATCTTTACCAAACCCTATACCCATATCAAGACAAATCTGTTCCTTTTTTATACCGAAATCCTCGCATTTTTTTAGCATATCGTCAAAAAAAGCATTTACATTTTCAACTACGTTTTCTTTGTAGTCCGTCATATTATCGGCATCACCGCCGCCTGTATGCATAACTATCCATCCTGCATCGTATTGTTTCACCAAGGACGACATATCCGGGTTAAATTTACCGCTTACATCATTAACCACAGCCACCCCGTGTTCAAGGCAGAATTCCGCAACAGCCGGATAAAACGTATCAACCGAGGTCGGAACAGAGAGCTTCGGAACTATTACATCAATATAGTCTTTTATAATTGAGAGCTCCTCTTTTTCGGAAAGCTCTTTGTGCCCCGGCCTTGTGGATTGTGCGCCGATATCTATTATATCGGCTCCGTCGTTTTGCATTTGCAAGGCGTGAGAAAGCGCTGCCTCGGGTGAATTCCACTTGCCGCCGTCATAAAATGAATCAGGTGTTACGTTTAAAATACCCATCACATATGTACGTGTATTTAACTCAAAACTAAAGTTTTTTCCGCGAAAACAGAACATTTTATTTTGCCCCCCTCAAAAGTGACATTACTTCGGCGCGCGTTCTGGCGTCTTTTCGCATCGACCCGCGCAACGCCGATGTAAAAGTAGTGGCCCCCGCCGCTCTCGCACCTCGCATTGTCATACAGAGGTGCTCAGCCTCAATAACAACCGCAACGCCTTTCGGTGAGAGGTTTTCCTCAAGGAAATCCGCAATCTGTGAAGTCAGACGTTCCTGAAGCTGCGGCCTTTTGGCAAAATCCGAAACAATTCTCGCAAGCTTTGAAAGACCTATCACCTTCCCGTCAGACGGAATATATGCGATATGAGCTTTGCCGATAAAAGGGAGCAAATGATGCTCGCACATAGAATACATCGGTATATCCCTGACTACAACCATTTCATCGTTATCGCCCTCGTCAAATACCTTCAGCAGTCTGTGTGGGTCGCTGTCAAGCCCGGCAAATATCTCTTCATACATGTTTGCTACACGTTTAGGCGTTTCGACAAGGCCCTCTCTGTCGGGGTTTTCGCCTATCGCTATCAGAATTTCTCTTACGGCTTTTTCAATTCTCGCTTTATCCATTTAATTAACCTCTATTCAAAAACAAACTGTACTGTGTAAATATCGTCATCTTCGGTATATGAAACAGACGAAAACTTTTTCCCGCATTGTTTGTTTACATCATTCAAAACATCGTAAATACCGCTTTTGTCCGCTAAATTTTTAACGGCCTTATTAAGCGCATCTGCATTGTCAAAGCATATTTCAATTTCATTACCGTTGTTTTTAACATTACTTACCGCAGCCGAAGTCATAATTTTCTTTTTGTTTTTGGTAAAATCATTAAACATCAAATTATTTACTATAAAATAGTTTGCATCAGTCGAAACACAATTGTTGTCACTCGGAGCCAAATTGAAGTGATTTGTTTTTATCATATCATCGGACAAATTAAAATATGAATGGCTGACTACCGCACCCTCGTTGTCATAATCATCCCATGTAAGGTCAAGGTGATATTTTTTGCCGCCGATATTTACAATATTCCACATATGGCTTTCGGTTTTACCGTCCGAATTAGTAGCATCACCGCAAATCAAATAATTTATTACCGATAACTTATCAAGAAGCAGTTTTGCGGCTCTCGCATAACCCTCACAAACAGCCTCACCGTTTATAACGGCATCGTATGACGAGCCCTTTAAATCCTCACCGTCATTATATACATAAGTGCATTTATCGCAAATATAGTCATGGGCAAGCAGTTCTTTTTCATATTCACTGCTGTTATCTGGAACTGTCTTTAAGAACTCCGAAACAGCCGTATTCAACTCATTTGTCTTTCTGTCGCATTCATCCTTATCCGCCGAGTATTCAGGCACATAAAAGAACTTATTTCTCTCGGATTCGACAGCGCTTGTCAAACCAAAGCACAATATTCCCGGGTTATCATATGTAACCGCATAAAACACTTTGCCGAATTCATCCTCATCAATTTGAGGAATCTCAACTTTTTCCGGATGTTCGCTGACATTATTAACAATAAGAGTGTAAGCAATTTTACCGTTATCGGAAAGCCGATTATAATAATATCTTGACGGGTCATTTTCGTATATCAGCTTTACCGAAGAGAAGTCGGTCGGCAGGTTAGATGTCAGTAGTTTACACGACGAAAATAATAGAGCCAAACACAGGGCCAGCGGCAATAAAACTCTAAGTTTATTTTTCATTTTTCTTGGTTACCTCCGGAAATTCATTTGCCGCAGAAGCAACATTTCCGCTTGCCTCCTGAACAAAGGAGGTCAGAACGGAAGAAACTTTCGAATAATCCACAACGGAAATATCTGTATCGGTGTTATTCATAATAAAGTTAAATAATGTATCCTGCGATGGAATATTTTTTGCTGTCATTAAAGTATTCAAAAGAGAAACAGCAGCGTCCCGTCTACCGGAATTATCTGCATATAAAAAGTATTTACAAAACAAATCGGAAGTTAGATTTTGGTCGCCTGCGTCAAGCAATAAAGAAAAATCCGCTCCTTTGTAGTTAATATCCGAGGGGATGCGGACGGTAACGTCACCTGTTTTTGATATGATCTTTTTAAGCTGTGACTGGCTCATTTTAATGTATTTAGTAAAGCTGAGTCCCGAAAAATCGGAAATCGGCTTTTCAAGTGCGGCGGCACCGCCTTTTTGATAAATGTCTTTAAGGCTGCCGGAAGATACAGAAGTGTCTGCCGGTAGCTGCACCACGGAAATACACTTTATATCCATATTACAGTCAAGAGCCGAAATACTGATAAGAGAACCCGAGTCATCAGTAAATACAAGCAAAACACCCGCTCTGCCCGACAAAGCAGCAGAAGAAGCGGCTGTCGAATCGGAAGTCGAAGCAGCCGAATCAGTTGTACTTTGCACTAAATTATTTAAATTAAAATCAACCGACTTCATAAAAATAAATACCGAAATTGTACCCAATATCACAACAAAAGAGGCAAAAGCGATGATAAAAGAACGCATTTTTTTCTGCTTAGCCTGTTTTTCGCTCGAAAAATCCAAATCACGTATTTTTTTCTTTGGTTTCATCGTCTCACCGCCCAAAAATAAGTAGTATATATTGTAACACAAACGCAGTAATAATAAAAGATATAATAAAGTTAATTTAATCTTTGCCGCAATCGCATGTACCGCAGAAACTCTTAACACAAAAAGACCGGCTGCAAAAGCAACCGGTCAAACATTTAACCGACATTTTTGGGTCCGGCAGAAGTTTTGGCTCTGAGTTTTTCTTTCACAGAGCTTTTTGCCGTTTCAGTAAGCGGTTTTTCGCCGTTTAAAACGCAGTCCTTTGTTATGACAACCTTTTTAACATCGCTGTCCGACGGGATATCATACATAACGGGCAATAATGTTTTTTCCATTATCGCACGGAGCCCTCTTGCGCCGGCCTTTTTTTCAAGAGTCAGATCCGCAACCGCAGATAGTGCGTCATCGCAAAATTCCAACTCAACACCGTCCATTTTGAAGAGCTCCTTAAACTGTTTAAGAAGTGCGTTCTTAGGTTCGGTTAAAATTCTTATAAGCGCTTCTCTGTCAAGATTATTAAGTGTGGTTATAACAGGAAGTCTGCCGACAAGTTCCGGTATAAGTCCGTATTTCACCAAATCCTGAGGGATAACCTTTGAATATATCTTTTCTGTTTCCAAATTGGATCTATCCAAAACTTTACCGCCAAAGCCGAGAGTAGACTTGCCGGTACGGTTTTCAACGATTTTTTCTATTCCGTCAAAAGCACCGCCGCAGATAAACAGGATATTAGTTGTGTCTATTTGAATAAACTCCTGCTGAGGATGCTTTCTGCCACCCTGTGGCGGAACATTGGAAACAGTACCCTCGAGTATTTTCAGCAGAGCCTGCTGAACGCCCTCACCGCTGACATCACGTGTTATAGACGGGTTTTCGGACTTTCTCGCAATCTTATCTATTTCATCGACATATATTATACCTTTTTCGGCTTTTTCGACATCATAGTCAGCTGCCTGAATAAGTCTTAGCAATATATTTTCAACATCTTCGCCGACATATCCCGCTTCTGTAAGAGTCGTTGCATCTGCAATTGCAAACGGAACATCAAGTATTTTGGCAAGGGTTTGCGCGAGCATTGTTTTGCCGACGCCCGTAGGGCCTAAAAGTATAACATTGCTTTTTTGTATATCCACATCGCTTTTAGCGCCGAAATATATTCTTTTATAATGGTTATATACAGCAACGCTCAATGCAACTTTCGCATCATCTTGCCCTACCACATATTCGTCGAGAAGTTTTTTTATGTCGTGAGGCTTCGGAAGCGGTTTATCGGTTTGCTCTCTGTTTTTTCTGACGTGATTAAATCCGCCGCCGTCTTCGATTATCTCGAGACAAAGTTCAATACAGTTATCGCAAATGCAAACTCCGCCGGGCCCTGCAACGAGTTTTCCGACTTCGTCCTGCGTTTTGCCGCAAAACGAGCAACGCATAGTCTTACCTTTGCTGTCATTATCTCTTGACATCAAAAATTCCTCCGAAATTATCTCTTGTAAAGTATTTTATCGACAAGGCCGTAATCAAGCGCTTCATCGGCCGACATAAAGTTATCGCGCTCGGTATCTTTGGCGATTATATCTATCGGTTTGCCTGTATTATCGGCAAGAATCTTGTTAAGTCTTTCTCTTATCTTGAGAATCTGCTTTGCGGTAATTTCAATCTCAGTAGCCTGACCCTGAGCTCCGCCGGAAGGCTGGTGAATCATTATTTCGCTGTTAGGTAAAGCAAATCTCTTACCCTTTGCACCGGAAGAAAGAAGAAATGCGCCCATGCTGGCAGCCATACCCATACAAATGGTAGATACATCGCACTTAATATACTGCATTGTATCATATATAGCAAAACCTGCGGTAACAGATCCGCCGGGGCTGTTGATGTAAAGGCTTATATCCTTTTCGGGATCCTGCCCCTCAAGATATAAAAGCTGTGCAACAACAAGGCTTGCGGTAGCATCGTTTACTTCATCAGATAAAACTATAATCCTGTCATTTAAAAGACGGGAAAAAATGTCATACGAACGCTCTCCGCGTGAAGACTGTTCGATTACATAAGGGACTAATGCCATGGTTTTTCCTCCTAAAATCCTGCGGCGAAACGCAAAAGCGCCCGCCGCATAAAATCGCTTTTAGATTATTGGAATAAAAACCGAATTTTATTCCGCTTTATCAGCCGACTTCTTATCAGCTGCTTTTTCGGCAGTCTTTTTTGCTGCCGGTTTTTTAGTGGTTGTCTTTTTTGCCGCCGGTTTCTTTTCGGCTGTCTTCTTTGCAGCCTTTTCCTCGGTTACAACAGCACTGTCAACAATCAAATCTATTGCTTTTCTTGAAGCGAGCTCCGGCTTGAGAGACTCAGCGGAAACAGCTTTTTTGATAGTGTCTATATCCATATTATATGCATCTGCATATTTCTTGTATTCCGCTTCTATGTCCTCTTCGGTAACCTCAATTTTCTCTTTCTCAATAATCTTTTCAAGAGCCAAATTAAGTCTTACCTGAGTTTCCGCTCTCTCTTTAAAACCTTCACGGAAGCCTTTCATATCCATACCGGTATATTTAAGGTATGTTTCAAGTTTCAAGCCCTGAGACCGGAGACGATAAGAATATTCGTTAACGTCATCATCAATCGTCTTTTCAATCATAGCCTCGGGAATTTCAGCCTTTACACCCTTTGCAACTTCCTCAAGAAGAGCATTATGAAGCTCATTTTCGGCGTCGTCATTTTTTCTCTTTTCAAGCTGTTTCTTGATGTCCTTTTTAAGCTCGTCGAGAGTGTCAAATTCGCTGACATCCTTGGCAAATTCATCATCAAGGGCCGGTACTTCTTTGACCTTGATTCCGTGGAGTTTAATCTTGAATACAGCATCTTTGGAAGCAAGATCAGCCTGATAATCATCCGGGAATTTAACATTTATATCAAATTCATCGCCGATTTTATGGCCGATAATCTGATCCTCAAAGCCGGGAATAAACTGATTTGAGCCTATTGTAAGCTCATATTTTTCAGCCTTTCCACCCTCAAACGCCTTACCGTCAACAAAGCCCTCAAAGTCGATAACAACTATATCGTTCTTTTTAACTGCTCTGTCATCAACGTCCGAAATAGTTGAATTCTGCTCCTGCATTCTTGCAAGTTCAGCCTTAACTTCATCTGCCGAAACCTTGGTGGATTTCTTGGTAGCCTTAAGGCCCTTATACTCGCCGAGTTCTATCTCTGGTTTAACGGTTACCTTAAACTTCATGGTAACTCCGTCTTTGCCCATCTCTGGAATTTCAAGGTCATAAGGTGTATCTACCGGCTCAAGCTTAGCATCCTCGATAGCGGAAGCTACTGCATCGGGATATATAGCCTCAAGAGCGTCCTCATAGAATACGCCCTCGCCGTAATATTTTTCAATAAAAGCACGCGGAGCCTTACCTTTTCTGAATCCCGGAATGGTAATGTTCTTTCTCTGCTTAAGATAAGCCTTTGTAACAGCATCCTTAAAAGTGTCGCCGTCTACGCTTACTTCAAGCTCCCAAACATTGGTATCCACCTTGTTTGAAGATTTTAAACTCATACAAATTCCTCCTGAATATTTACAGTAACTATGGTATTATAACAGATAAGACCTTAAATTACCATACTTTTTTTATTAATTTATTTTTTCTATCAGTTTAGGGCAGAATTTAAGATAATCTGCCGATAGTAGTTGAAAATGGATGCCGTCCTTTTCACCGTTAAAAGAGTTATGAACAGAAGCGCTGTGAAGATGTGCATAATAGCATCTTTTAATATTTTTTTCAACAAGGACATTATATATCGTATCACAGATTTGCAAGTTGCTTATCGGCGGATAGTGTAAAAACACAACAGGCTCGCCGCCTAATTTTTCGCCGCATTCTATTGAACGTCGAAGTCTTTCGGCTTCACGTTTTACAACTTTTTTGTCAAGATCGCTTTCCGCGTCAAAGAACCAGCCTCTCGTTCCGCAAATACTGATGTCACCAACCCTGTATGCGTTGTTGTGCAAAACAGACAGTGTTTCAAATTTGTTTTCTAAAAAAAACTCGTCCATTTTTTTCTTGGTGTTCCACCAATAATCGTGATTGCCCTTCATTATTATCTTTTTGCCGGGCAAAGAATTCAGCAGTTCAAAGTCCTTGTATGCTTCGGAAAGAGACATTCCCCAAGACACATCACCCATTATAACAACGGTATCGCCTCGGTCAACTACCCTATTCCAATTTGAAACAAGTCTATCAACATAGTTGTCCCACCCGCGAAAAATATTCATCGGTTTATCGGTGCCAAGCGACAAATGAGTATCGCCGATAGCAAATAAAGACATAGCAAAACTCCGTTCAGACAACAAAATTTCAGAAGTGAACAGATTAAATGTTGAGCATTTTGAATACTACATTTGCCATATCGTCTTTAGTCGTTACATCGCTGAATCTTACCTTTTTATCTTTAAGCGTTGCAAGCTGCGGCGGTACGGGCGCACCTGTAAGTGCGTGCAATTCATCAACCATAGAAAACTCATCGGTAGATTTAATATTGCTTGTGAGAGCCGACAAAACACTTGCGGAAAACTTATACGGATTTGCCGTAGAAGCTATTACCGTAGGAGTATTATCGCCGCTTTCGCCGACATAATCTTCATAAACTCTGACAGCCACAGCCGTGTGTGTATCACAAAGATAATGATATTTATCAAAGTTTTCCTTGATAGTCGCCTTTGTCAATGCATCATCACAATAACCGGCTCTGAACAATTCTTTGATTTTTTCAAAGAGCTTTTGCTCTACGGTGTATTTACCGCTGTCTGCAAGCGATTTCATATATTCTCTTACTTCAGCGTCATTTTCACCCGAAAGATGGAACAAAAGCCTTTCGAGGTTGCTTGAAATAAGTATGTCCATCGACGGAGACGCCGTGCAATAGAAGTTACGGTTTTTGTCGTATGTACCTGTTTTGAGGAAATCCGTCAGTACATTATTAGAGTTTGAGGCACAAATAAGTTTGCCTATCGGCACACCCATTCTCTTGGCATAATAAGCTGCAAGGATGTTGCCGAAATTTCCGGTAGGAACTACAACATTCATTTCCTCACCGAGATTCAGCGAACCATTCTCAACCATATCGCAATATGCCGATACATAATATACTATCTGAGGAACAAGTCTGCCCCAGTTAATTGAGTTAGCCGATGAAAACGCGAGATGGTTTTCGGCGAACTTCTTTTTAATTTCCGAATTTGTAAATATAGACTTAACTCCGCTTTGTGCATCGTCGAAATTGCCTTTGATAGCACAAACGCTTACATTATTACCCTCTTGCGTAGTCATCTGAAGTTTTTGCATAGGACTTACGCCGTCAACGGGGTAAAAGACAAGGATCTGAGTATTTTCCACATCTTTAAAGCCCTCAAGCGCCGCTTTGCCTGTATCACCGGATGTTGCGACAAGAATAACAATCTTAGTATCTTTAAGAGTTTTTGAAGCGGATACCGAAAGTAAATACGGCAAAAGCTGCAACGCCATATCCTTAAAAGCACATGTGGGACCGCGCCAAAGTTCAAGTATACTTTCCTTATCCGATATTTTATAAAGCGGTGCAATTTTTTCGGAACTGAAACTTGTCTTTTTGTATGCACCCTCTACGCAATAGTTAAGCTCATCCTCGGTAAAATCGGTAAGATAAAGTTTCAAAATTTCTTTTGCCCTGCCGGTATACGGAAGTGTACCTATTCTCTTTATATCATCAAGCGTTATCTGCGGAATTTCCGTAGGAACAAAAAGTCCGCCTTCAGCCGATATACCTCTTGTAATAGCCTCAGCCGAAGAAATCCTGATTGATTTGTCTCTCGTACTTGTGTAATACATAAATTTGCACTTCCTAACTGAAAAATCAGATGTATTTTAACATATAAATTATATATTTGCAATGATAAAAGCGTTTGCATTATCAAAGAAAATGCCGTTAATCAATTCATCGCTGTAATTTTCTCTCGCAAGTCCGTTGGCTATTTTATAAAGCTTTTCTATCCCGGCGAGATCCTCGCTTACGGTACAGCCGTCAAAATCGCAGCCAAAACAAAGCGAATGTTCGGCTCCCAACGAGCAGAAATACTCAATCTGCCGAATAGCTTGGCAGAGTCCGACATCATTTTCCGCGCCGAGAAATTTCTCGTAAAGATTAAGCCCGATTATACCTTTTTGCTCTGTTATAATTTTAATTTGAGCGTCCGTAAGATTGCGCTTTTCGGCAAACGGATTATTAACGATATCACAGTCAGAATGCGTTGCAACAAACGGTCTTTTTGAATATTCCGCCACATCATAAAACCCTTGCTCGCTCAAATGTGAAACATCAACTATAATCCCTTTTTTCTGCAATTCTTCGACACATTTTATACCAAACGGCGTGAGTCCTTTTGCATTTTCGGTAAAGCAACCGTCACCGAGTTCGTTTTGACCGTTCCACGTAAGGGTAAGAATTCTGACGCCCTTTTCATACAGTGCATCTATCACATCTATATCACCGCCGAGAACCGCGCCGCCCTCAACAGACAAAAACGCGGCAATTTTATTTTCTCTGAAGGCATTGTTCATTTCATCGGAGGAACGACAAAATGCCACGGTTTTACAATTTTTTAAAAGCTGTTTTTCAAAATATCCGCAAACATTGTTAAAATAATTATAAGCCTCGTCGCCTCTTTTTTCGTCGGGTATCCAAACGGCAAATACCTGACAATATTTATTGAATACTCTTTTTCCGCGCTCCAAATCTATATGAAGGTCATTTTTATAAAGCTCGGACTTCCTGTTATAACATTCACTCAAAGTGTCGCAATGAAAATCAATAAGATTCATTTTCCCTCTCCGTCAAAAGCATTCGTAATAAGGTTAATCTTTGCGATCCGATTTTTTTCAACAAACACCTCCGCGACATCAAATCTCGGTTGCAAATCAATATTGTTTGACGCAATATATAACTTTGCCGCCGCTATTATCTTTTTCCTTTTTGAAAAAGTAACGGCGTCGGCAGGTGCGTACTTATAATTTTCGGATCTCGTTTTAACCTCAACAAAACATATATATTTGTTTTGCTTTGCAATTATGTCAATTTCTCCGAGACGGCATCGGTAATTAGCGGTAATTATTTCATATCCGTTTTCACGCAGATATCTGCCTACCGCAAGCTCTCCGAGCTTTCCCGTAACAGCCTTATTCACTTTTTGTCCTCCAAATTTTTAAGAAAAGTCTTGCGGTGCACATCTGAAATGCCGTATTCTAAGAGTTTCTCATAATGAAGCTTGGTTCCGTAGCCCTTATGCTTTTTAAACTCGTATTGCGGATACTTTTTATCAAGTTCAATCATATATCTGTCACGCGTTACCTTTGCAAGGACCGATGCTGCCGCTATTGACATCGACTTGCCGTCACCTTTAATAACGGTAACTTCTTTAATGCCCGTATGCGGCTTTTGATTTCCGTCTATCAGCGCCAAATCAGATTTCACACTAAGTTTTTCCACGGCGCGTTTCATAGCAAGAAAAGTTGCGTTAAGTATATTTATTTCGTCAATTACCTTTTCGCTTGCAAAAGCGATACCGTAAGACACAGCCGTTTCTTTAATAACGTCATAGAGGGCCTCGCGCTTCTTTTCGGTCAGCTTTTTAGAGTCGTCAAGCCCGGGTATCACGGCTCCCACAGGCAGTATAACCGCAGCCGCACATACGGGTCCCGCAAGCGGTCCGCGTCCTGCTTCGTCCACTCCGCAAATACAGTTAAAGCCATCGGAAATGTATTCTTTTTCGATTTCAAAATCTACCATCAATAAATTCCGTCCAAAGTAATTTTTCCGAGCTTCCCGCCACGGTACTCGTCGAGCAGCATTACGGAGGCTCTCTCGGTATCAACTACGCCGCCGCGCATAATCATACCGCGCTTTTTGCATATAAGTTCAAGTATTTCATACGGCTCAAGCTCTTCGAAGTTTTCAATTTTATATCTTTCGGTGAGTCTTTCGGGATAAAAATCGCGCATAACGCAAAGAAAACGTACGGCAAGCGTCTCAATATCGACAACTTGGTCTTTAACCGAGCCGACAAATGCTAATTTATCGCCGACCTCAGGGTCTTCAAATTTGGGCCACAAAACACCGGGCGTGTCAAGAAGTTCAAGTCCACCGCTGATTGCAAACCATTGGTTGTGCCTTGTAACACCGGCTTTATCAGCCACCTCGGCACGTTTTTTGCCTGCCATTTTATTTATAAATGACGATTTGCCCGTATTGGGAATTCCTACTACCATAAGACGTATTTGCCTGCCTGCCATGCCCTTATCAATGTTGCTTTGTATTTTATCCTTAAGGACTTCATTGACAAGAGGGACAAACCGATTCAGCCCCTTGCCGGTCTTGCAGTCAAGCGCCAAAGCATATACATCGTTTTGTCTGAAATATTCGAGCCATTTTTTTGTGGCTTTGTCATCGGCTATATCACACTTATTGAGTATTACTATATGCGGCTTGTCTCCGATTATTTCTGCTATTTCCGGATTTTGACTGCTGCGCGGAACGCGAGCGTCAAGTATTTCCACAACGGCGTCAACAAGCGGAAGACACTCTTTTATTTTTCGGCGCGTTTTCGCCATGTGCCCCGGAAACCACTGTACGTTTTGTTTTATAGTATCATTCATAACTAACACCATAGCTCGGCAGAAGTGTTTTATCTCCTACCCTGTAAAAAGCCTTACCCATTATATATCTTTCATCAATAAGACCGATTGATTTATAACGGCTGTCTGTCGAATGATTGCGATTATCACCCATTACAAAAACATAGCCATCGGGAACCGTAAGCGGAAAATTCATATTTCCCGGCGTTAAAGTCTGCTCTCTTATATACGGTTCATACAAAACCTTACCGTCAACCGTAACCGTGCCCGCAGAAGCGTCAACGTCAACGGTTTGACCGCCTACCGCTATGATTCTTTTTATAAGTACCTCATTGTACTGATTAGGCTGAGATATTATAACAACATCACCGTACTTCGGCTGATACCCGGTGGCGGTAATAACAACTCTGTCGCCGTTATTGAACGAGTCCATCATTGACGGTCCGTTAACCGATGATATTTTAAACAAAAATGTAAATATAAACGCCACGGCAATAATTGCGCTTACAAGCACCGAAGCAAAATCATAAATACCGCTTACACTTTTTTTATTATTTTCCATTGCTATCTATCTTCCAATCTCCCACAGGGATTAATCTGAACTCAGCAACACCGAGAATGTATCTTGTATCAATAAAACCTATTACCGACGAACGGCTGTCAAGCGAGTGATTTCTGTTATCACCCATTACAAAAACGCAATTTTGCGGAACGGTTAACGGAAAAGACGTATCAAAAGATCTTACGGTTTTTTCCGCTATGTATGGCTCGTCCGTAACAACTCCGTTAACGGTAACCTCGCCGGTGAAGAAATTAATATCAACAGTATCGCCGGCAACAGCTATCACACGTTTTATAATCGGTTCGTTAAGCCTGTTAGGCTGTGTTACAACCACTATGTCCCCACGATTTATCTTGGTATTAACAGCGCGTACCGCGAGCCAATCGCCGTTATGTAATGTCGGTTCCATAGACTGACCGCTTACGCCGACAAGTCTGAAGAGGAAAGTAAACAATATAAAAATAGCAAGCAGAGCATAAATAATCGAATCAAGCCAGTCGAAAGAAGCTTTTATGCGCTTTACGGAAGCCGATGAAGTTCTGCGAAGCTCGCGATAATCGACTTCAAACTGCTCAACTTTTCTCAAAAAACTCACCAACTTTTCATTTTCGGAATATAGTGAAAATATAGCACTAATATTTTACAACAAAAACGTTAAAAAGGCAAAACATTTTGCAAAAAAATAAAGGGTGGCAAAAAGCCACCCTCATTTTTAATCTGTTTATATGCGCTCTTTAACCTTAGCAGCCTTACCGACTCTGTCGCGAAGATAATAAAGCTTGCTTCTGCGTACCTTACCGGTTCTTACAAGCTCAACCTTAGCTACGTTTGGAGAATTTACAGGGAATACTCTCTCGATGCCTACGCCGTAAGAAACACGACGAACGGTAAATGTTTCAGAAACACCGCTGCCCTTGCGAGCGATTATAGTACCTTCAAAAACCTGGATTCTTTCCCTCTCACCCTCGCGAATTTTAACGTGTACCTTAACTACGTCACCGACTTTGATATGAGGGCGTTCTTCCTTAATCATACCTTCGGTAATAACTTTTAATGCGTCCATAATGTCCTCCTAATTTTTATCAGACGTTCGTGCACCAAATACAAATGCAGAGGACCGTCAGCTTTAATGTTGCCATTAACTGCCGTTAGCGTTTATAAAACCCAACGCACAAAATGCTTATATATATTAGCACATTGTTTTGCCAAAAGCAAGCATTTTTTTAATGTTTCTATAAAATATCAGTAAAATCACACTATTCAAAGTTTTTGAAGTCTGCGGTCAACATTTTTTGTTTTATTATATCACAAAAATCAACATCATCACCGAGTTTAAGCGCATCAACAAAAAGATTTGGATTGATATTGTTTTTGCTGCCTGCCGTAAGCACTACAGTCAATACCGCCTTATCATTTAAAGAAATAACATTATATGAATTAACAAATTCTCTCAGGTTGATCGTTTTTAGGACTTTTCTCTTCCCCTGCTTACCCATCTTTTCGGCAAGCAGTTCATCACAAGAAAGTTTATCTTCTATTTCGTTTTTTATCTTTTCGTTTTTTCTTGTATAAAACGTAATCTTATATTCGGCAAAAGCTATATCGTTTGCTTTGTAAATCGGTTCGGCAACTTTTGTTATGCGAATACCGTCCGGTAAATTCTCATTCAGTCTGTCTTTAACCTCTTCAAAGCTCATTTCTTCGGTTAATCTGATATCCATGGATTCACACAAGCTTTCAACTCCGAGAGTCAGCGGCAAAGCGAACGTAATAAAAAGGTGCGGATTAAAGCCCTCTGTATACCATGCAGGTATCGCCGCACGTTTTATGGCACGCGTCATACAGCGCATAAGGTCAAGATGCGATATATATTTTGTTATACCCGTTTTTTCAAAAAAGACTCTAACGTTTTGCATCGCATTTTCCTCCGTTAAGCTTTGCCGCACCGCAGGCAGCGCACTTTTGTCTGCAATTTGGAGTTGTGACGCTCATATGTGCTTTCTTGTTTTCATCAATAAGAAAGTCTTTTCTTATACCGTAATCAAGATGATCCCATGGGAGAATCTCGTCGTACTCCCGTTTACGGTTGGCATAAAACGAAGGATTGACGCCGCACTCATCAAAAGCTTCCATCCATTTATCAAAATCGAAGAATTCATCCCAGCTGTCGAATTTACAGCCTTTTTTCCATGCAGAATAAATAACGTCACAGATTTTTCGGTCACCGCGAGCCAAAACTCCCTCAAGGAAACTTGTTGGAGACTGATGCCATGACACCTGAATTTTTTTTGAATGTACCGAAGACAACAAATGCTTTTGCTTTTCGACGAGCATATCCATGGTATCCTGCGGTTCCCACTGAAAAGGAGTGTGCGGTTTCGGTACAAATGAAGCTACGCTTATGCTGACGGTAACCCCCTTGCCTTTCGGTTTGCCGGGATTACTGTAATAAAGATCAACTACCTTTTGAGCGAGCTCGGCTATTCCGGCGATATCATCGAGAGTTTCCGTCGGCAAGCCCATCATAAAATACAGCTTTACGGCAGTCCAACCGCCGACAAAAGCCTTTTCGCAAGTACTTATAACCTCTTCTTCGGTTACATTTTTATTTATGGCATCGCGCAACCTTTGCGTACCTGCCTCCGGTGCAAACGTAAGACCGCTGCGACGGATTTTTTTAAGCTCGTCCATTAGTTCATCAGAGAAATTATCAACTCTGAGCGACGGGAGCGAAACATTTATGTTTTCTTTTAATGCCCACGAAAACATTTCCGGTATCAGTTTGTCTATTCCCGTATAGTCGCTTGTACTGAGCGAGCAAAGCGATATTTCATCATATCCGGTGGAGTCGCAGAGTCTTTTGGCCTGACGGTTTGCGGTTCCATAGTTTTTTTCACGAATCGGACGATAGATAAACCCTGCCTGACAAAATCTGCAGCCTCGAATGCATCCGCGAAAAATCTCGCAAACAGCTCGGTCATGCACAACATCAATAAACGGCACAACAAACTTATCCGGATAATAAACCTTGTTAAGATCACCGATAATACGTTTTTTCACACGTTTCGGTGCAGTGGCTTTGTTCGCAATATTTTTAACCGTCCCGTCGGCGTTGTAACTTACATCATACAGCGACGGTACATATACGCCCTGTATTTTAGCCGCTTCACATAAGAATTCATATTTATCGGAGCCCATTTCCTTGTGTTTTTCTAAAAGGTCAATAAGCTCGTTTGTAACCTCTTCTCCCTCACCCAACATAAACAAATCGATAAAATCCGCTATCGGCTCCGGATTACAGGCACAGGGACCACCCGCTACAACAAGCGGAGTAAGGTTTTTTCTGTCTTTACTTTTAATCGGAACGCCGCCCAAATCCAACATATTGAGGATGTTGGTATAGCTAAGTTCATACTGCAACGTAAATCCTATCATATCAAACTCGGATAAACTGTCGCCGCTTTCGAGTGCAAACAGAGGGACATTGTTTTTTCGCATTTCCTCTTCCATATCCACCCAAGGGGCAAAGACACGCTCGCACCACGCATCCTCGCGCTCGTTCACAAGGCTGTAAAGTATTTTCATACCGAGGTGTGACATACCTATTTCATAGTTATCCGGGAAACAAAACGCATATCTGAATTTAATTTTACTTTTATCTTTGACAACGCTGTTTACTTCACCGCCGATATATCTTGCCGGCTTTTGCACTTTTTGTAAAAGAGACTCCTGTTTTTTTGACAGCATACTCTACCTCATAAAAAAATTAGTAGAGATATCATACATCAAATGCCGCTTTTATGCAACTGCGAAACTTTATTTAATACATTTAACGATAAGAAGAGCCAAAAGATATACGGACAGCAGTAAAAGAGTAAAATTATATCCGCTTTTTACGAGTGTTAAAAATCCGGCGACCGTAAGAGGAATTAAAAAAGCAAGCGATGTAATACATAATATAAGTTCCGCCTTTTCAACGGACATTTTTCTTAAAAGCGCGCACTCAAGTATTCTTCCACCGTCAAGACCAGATACCGGCAAGAGATTAAAGAATGCGAGCGCCGAATTTACAACAACAACCGAAAGCAAAATTTCATTGTTTCTGTAATTCGGATAAAACGTCAACACGCCTATTAAAATCAAAACATTTACAAACGGGCCGCAAAAAGCCGTAATTATTTCATTTTTATAATTGAGTTTAATGTCGTTGCGCCGTAAAACGGAAAGTCCGAAAAGCCCAAAGCTGATTTTCTGCGGACGCTCGCCCAAAAGCAAAAGCGACAAAATATGTCCGCCCTCGTGGAGAATTCCCGAGAGGACGGACAATTGCACCTGCGGTCCGACATCAAAGCACAAAAGGGCGGCAACGGATGCCGCGAACAAAAAGCCGATTTTAATTTCGGTATCTTTAATATAAAATGACATCAAACATCAAGTATCCAAATAGGGTTACACCATAGCCCGTCTATTTTAAGCTCAAAATGAAGGTGCGGTCCGGTTGCCTGCCCGGTCATTCCGACAAGCGCAATACTGTCTCCTGCCGAAACAATATCGCCCTCCGAGACCAAAAGTTCTTTGCAGTGGCAATAAACGGTTTCAACATTGTCCGAATGAGAAATAACAATATAGTTGCCGCGGAGTTTGGATTCCCGTGCTTTTATGACGGTTCCGCCGAAAGCCGCTCTTATAGGCGTGCCCTCCCGCACTGCCAAATCGAGTCCTGTGTGAAAGCCATACTCCTCCGTAACGGGATTTACGCGATAACCGAATTTTGATGTTACTTTTGCATTTTCTACCGGCATTACCGCTTTTTGTGACATACTTACCGGCGAAAATGACGTTTTCTCTTTTGCCGTCAAAATATCGTCTCCGCCCATTCCGTTAAGCTCGTTGTTATCATACGGAACAAGTGAATAATCTTCCTTACTCTGCAATTCTGTTTCGTCGACTTTTTCATTTTTATCTGTGTCGTTCATAGGTTCAAAAACAAATTCGGCGGATTTTTTGAGATTTTTTACAACCTCGGCAAACGGCATATCCGTAGACGAAATATTATTATAATTTTCACGCAGATGCGAAAAAACAGACGATTGCGTTTTGAACATTATCAGCATAAAAACATCTATTATAATGCAGATTATAATCTGTACTCTTAAGACAGGCAACAAAAAGTCTGTTTTCACTTTAGCTTCATCGGACTTGCGTTCCCTGCGATATTCACTATAATCGTATTTTTTGCCGGAGGCGATACCATCAGACTCCTGCTCGTAAGCGTTATACATTTAAATCACCCGATAATGTATATTAAAGCAAAAAAAGAAAAATGCCTTTTCATTCCGAAAAGACATTTTAAACAAGATTTTATTTATTTAAATAATTTTCTTCTGTCAGAAATCCGTCTATAATGCCCGATTCAAAAGTACGATGATTTGCTATATAATCAACAGTTCCGAAAACAAGCATTAAAGATACGACAAAAGCGAGTACTATCAAAAATATCGCTGTAATTTTCTTTTTTGACCCCATAGATTACCTCTCAAGCACAAAAGTCATAGAATATATTATCACTTTGGGTGAAACCGGTCAACACAAAGCGAACGCAAAAAAATAACACCTGCCGAAAGCAGATGCTATAAGTTCTGAGTTTTTACTCCCGAGCCGACCGTAGCCCGATTTAAAATGGTGGACGTTAACGGACTCGAACCGCTGACCCTTCGCACGTCAAGCGAATGCTCTACCAACTGAGCTAAACGTCCTTATGGCGACGGGTGTTATTATACAATATACAATAATAAAAATCAAGAGTTTTTTCTATATTTTAAAAAGTGTATCAACTATAAGCAGCATTACGGTTCCCGGCAATCCGCCGAGACCGCACACACTGAGAGAAAAAGCATTCACGCTTAAATGTACGCCGAAAAAACCGCCTATAAAATTTGCGGCTATAAGAGAGGCTATGCCCTGTAAAGCTGTCATAAAAAGCGATAATAAAAATTTCTTTGTACGGAACATCGAAATAATTATGATAAAGCCGAATATACCGAGAACAATATATATTGCAGTTGTCATTAAATTCTCCCCTTCATACGCTATACTATGAGGACAACATATACTTTTATGACAATAGTGCCGTTTATTCCCGAACGGTGTAACACTACTATATTTTAAGCAGGTGGTTTTATGAGAGAAATAGTAAACACATTCGAGCAATTTTGCAAAAAGCTTGACAGGAATGTAATCGTCGAAGAAAAAATACTGAATGACGGTACAAGAATTTTAAAATGTCACGGCTGTTCCGATTGCAAAGACAATTGCGCAAGAATAGAGCGATTAAAATATTACAAATTTTCAAAAACTACGCAAAAATAGTAAAATGCGGTTGACCGAAAGAGAAAAAACGAGTATTATATTATGTAATTAAATATAATATTAGTTTTTTACATATAACGGTGATATAAAAATGAAAAAAATAGTGGATTTTGAAATCTGCGATATAGTTCCGTATTCAAACGGGATTATTTTCGCTAAAAAAGAAATGCTTGACGATAACAGATGCAAGGTTACGTTTTACGGTTACGATATAAAACGCGCAAAACCGATTCCGGTTACAAAAAGCGTTTATCAGCTCAATAAATTCGGTAATGCTTTTAAAGCCATTTGCGATAATATAGGCGACTATATTTCCTGTGATACGGCTGTAATGAGAAATAAAGATATTGCCGTTGTTTATCCGAGCGGCGAAACCGGTATTTTTGATAAAGACGGCAACAGCAAATGGAGCGGTGATTTGTTTTATCATGACTCCCCTGTTCAAGGCGTTGCTGCCGACGGTTCTTTAATTTGGTGTACCGTACCGGAGCAAAACGCAATTATAAATTACTCTGTTACACATAAGAAATTCAGTCTGCGCATCGGCGGAGATTCCTCTACGGCATTTGACAACCCCTATTCGCTCTGCATATACGGTAACGAGTTATTTGTCTGTAATGCCGGCTCTTATAAAATAAGAACTATTAACCTTAAAGATTTTTCGGTAAATGATTTTCGTCTTTTTGATGAACCCGTTTATCGCTATCTCAGAGTTTGCGGCAGAGAAATAGCCGTACTCGAATCCGGTGTATACATATTATAAGATAAACCGAAATCGTAAAAGCCTGTTCTGAGAACAGGCTTTTTGTTATGATTACTTATCAGATTTTTTTGAGCCGAGCTTATTTTCTTCGCCGTGAGCTATTCGCTTTATATTTGACCTATGCATAAAAATTATGAGCAAAGCCATAACGGCAGTTGCAACGGTCGGAATGAGCGGCGAATATTCGGGATACCAAAATTTGTAGATAAAATATGTTGCAAACGGTAACAGTGCCGCAGAGATAATTGAACCCAGGGAAATCATTTTAGAAACTGCAACAATAATAACAAACGGAATCATCACTATCGGAAATGTTTGCCATGCAAGAGTCGTAGTAACACCGAGAGCAGTGGCAACGCCCTTTCCGCCCTTAAATTTAAAATAAATCGGGAACATATGACCGAGTATTGAAAATACGGCGGCGATATATCCGCAGGCGATAGGATCCGCATCTCCGCAAAGCAGCTTTTTTGCCAAAATAACAGCCACTATACCTTTGCCCACATCGCATAAAAAAGTTGCAATTGCCGGCGCTTTGCCGAAGGTTCTGAGCATATTGGTCATACCCGCGCTTTTGGAGCCGAAACAGCGTATATCCTTATGATAAAACAACTTTGAAATAATTATACCGAAACTCAAAGAGCCTATAAGGTATGCCGAAACGGCACAGATAGCATAATTAAATATGGGTTGCATAAAATTCCCCCGTTCAATGAATATTTAAAGTTCTTTAATTATAGTTATACACATCCGTTTTGTCAATCGCACACAAAGTGCAAAATCATTCGGTTTTTACACAAAATTTATAAAAATGACTTTTTTCTATTTACTTTTACATAATGATATGGTATTATACCAAAAAGTAAAGCAGTCCTTTAATTCGGTACGAGATGCCGACAAGGTAACGCGAAGAAATATTTGTGTAGGTATACCTTGTCGCATTGCGGCAAGGTATTTTTTATTGTGCGGAGGCTATTAAATGAGTTCAAAGATAATTATTGACACCCAAACTTTGACAAGAACATTAGCCCGTCTTGCTCATGAAATAATCGAACACAGTGAAGGCTATGATGAAATTTATCTTGTAGGAATTAAACGGCGCGGTGTGCCGCTCGCTAAAATGCTTAAAGCAAATATAGAGAGCTTTTCCGGCTTAAAGGTACACCTCGGTGAGCTTGACATAACCCTGTACAGAGACGATTTATCCGAAAAATACCCTACTCCCAAACTTAATGATACTCAAATTGATTTTGACGTAACAAATAAAAACATTATTTTGGTAGACGATGTGCTTTTTACCGGTCGCACCGCAAGAGCGGCTATGGACGCGATAATAAATCTCGGCAGACCGGCTAAAATTCAGCTTGCGGTCATAATAGACCGAGGTCACAGAGAACTGCCGATATGTGCAAACTATGTCGGTAAAAACATACCCACAGCAAGTGACGAATTTGTAAGTGTAAAAGTAAATGAAATCGACGGAGTATTCAGAGCAGAGCTTCATAAAAACAGTTAATCAGGTCTCGTGATTTTATCCGAGCCAAAATATATTCAGGAGGCGTAGTAAATGAAACTTATTTACGACATCAAAGACAAACCCAAATTCGGGCAAGTAATCGTTTTTGCATTTCAGCAGTTGCTTGCGATTCTTGCAGCTACAATTGCAGTACCGGCAATAATCGGTCACGATATGAGCCAATCTGCGGCACTCTTCGGCGCAGGCATAGGCACTATCGTATATCTTCTCTTCACAAAGTTCAGAAGCCCGGTTTTCCTTGGTTCTTCATTTGCATTCATAGGTTCAATGCTCGCGGCGTTTGCAGGCAGTATCTCAATGCAGCTCGGATATTTAGGCCTTATTTTAGGCGCATTTTTCGCCGGACTCGTTTACGTTGTTATTGCAATAGCCGTAAAAATTTCCGGAGTAAAATGGATTAACAAGCTTATGCCGGCAGTTGTTATAGGACCCACTGTTTCAATCATAGGTCTTTCTCTTGCAGGCAATGCTATTTCCGACCTTACACAGGGTAAGGTTATGGTAGACTCTGTTGAGCAGGTCGTTGAAAACGGCGCTATCGTGGATAAAGTAACGCAGGTATCTGCCGCCAGCCCGTACGTAGCGCTTATTTGCGGTCTTGTTACACTCTTCACAGTCATTCTTTGCTCGGTATACGGCAAAAAAATGATGAAGCTAATCCCCTTCATTATCGGCATTCTCGCCGGATATGTTGCCGCTGCAATATTTACTGTTATCGGTATTAAAACAAACAACACCGCTCTTCAGATAATTGATTTCAGCGTATTTTCAAATATGAAACTCTTTGCTGTTCCGGATTTCACATTTATTGAAGCTCTTAAAGGCACAAAAGAAATAACCGGACAGTATGTAGCTACCATCGCGGTTGCTTATGTTCCGGTCGCTTTCGTTGTTTTCGCAGAACATATCGCTGACCACAAGAACCTTTCATCCATCATTGACAAAGACCTTCTTGAGGACCCTGGTCTTCACAGAACACTTCTCGGCGACGGCGTAGGCTCAATGATAGGCGCTGTTTTCGGCGGATGCCCGAATACAACATACGGTGAATCGGTAGGTTGTGTCGCAATCACCGGCAACGCATCTGTTGTTACAATTCTCGCTACTGCTATAATGGCAATCATCATTTCTTTCTTCGGTCCGTTTGTTACATTCCTCGCCTCTATCCCCAATTGCGTAATGGGCGGCGTTTGCATCACACTTTACGGATTTATTGCTGTAAGCGGTCTTAAGATGATACAGAAAGTCGATCTTGATGAAAACCGCAACCTCTTTGTTGTAGCTGTAATTCTTATAGCCGGCATAGGCGGACTTACCGTAAGCTTCGGCAGTGTAACACTTACCTCTATCGCTTGCGCGCTTATCCTCGGCATAATTGCAAACTCAATTCTTCCCAAAGACAAGGAAGTTTCCGCTGCAGAATAAGTTTAATTTAAACGCTCCTCAAAAGACGCTGCATAAATGCAGCGTCTTTTTTATATCTTATGGACTTTTACGACAAGTAATGATAATATTAGTTTACGCTCAAAAGGAGCTGATTATATGATCAATTATATTGACAACGGAATTATAAAAGTAGGCGTTAAAGACTTCGGCGCTACGCTCACAAGCATCGTTTTCAAAAAAAGCGGATATGAGTTTTTATGGCAGGGCAATCCGTCTGTTTGGAACGGACAGTCACCTATTCTGTTCCCGATAATCGGGAAACTGTTAAACGATGAATACGTTATAAACGGGAAAACTTACAGCATAATACGCCACGGTCTTGCGCGTCACAGAGAATTTAGGCTTGTAGAGTCCACGGGCAACGAGCTTGTATTCTTACAAAAAGAGAATGCGGACATACTGAAAAGCTATCCATACAAATATGACCTTTATGTTTCTTTTAAAATTACTGACAACAAGCTGACTGTCACCCATAAAGTGGTAAATACTAACAGCGAAGAAATGTATTTTTCAATCGGGGCGCATCCGGCATTTAACTGCACTATTGGTGATACTTTAACTTTCGAGTGTAACGAGACTCTGTATTCGGAGAGAATCGACCACGATTCGGTAATTACCGGAAATAAAGACCTTATACTGTCGAATGACAATAAAATAGAAATAACGCAGCACTTATTTGATAAAGACGCGCTGATCTTTTCAAATGTAAAGTCTAAATATGTTATACTTGATGAAAAAGAAAACAACAAAAGCATAAAATTCACATTCGGTACTCCCCCATTTCTTGCAATATGGGCAAAACCCGGTGCGCCATATGTTTGCATAGAACCGTGGTACGGTGTTAATGATTCATATGATAAAGTTGCATCTTTTTCGCAAAAACGAGGCATTCAAAAGCTGACCCCGGGTAAAGAATTTGAATTTTCGTGGTGTGCCGAATTTATAGAGAAATAAAAAACGAGGAACCGGTTTTTAATCGGTTCCTCTTACTTTATAAACTGTGTTTACTTTTGGCTTACATATATATATTGAATTTTACTTTGCCACTCACCCGGTCACATTACAGTAACGCAAATTCGTTATTATTATGTACCGGTCAACCGAAGTAGAACATTCAATAAATTTTGCCCATACGATATTTAAGTACTCACTTTATTAACTCTGTCTCTACGAGACCGGATGAGCGGCGAAACATGATGACTGCGGCTCTATGCCCTCTGAACAGTACATCGGAAACGCCTCCTTTAAAATATTCAAGGGATTTATTTTTTCTTTTCTTCCCTTGTCTGATTATATTGTAGCACACATCTGTATAATGTCAATAGTTTTTTATAACTTTTTCATATTTTTTATTAAATTCAACTTAACAGATGTCTGGTATCGCTGTATTTCACGCGATAGAGCTGACGCAGCGTTAAAAATTTTGCTCTTTGTGTAATTCTGTAATGGGTTTTATTGCTATCGGGTACAGTATTATTTAAAAACTATTATCTTTTATTTTAAATGCTCTTTTTTCCGGCAAACTATCTTTTCAGGTTGACGAAAGTTCCGTTTCGCGGTAAAATATAAAGCAATCGGAGGTGACGCATATGGCTGATAATGAATTTACTGCCGATCTTGTAACAATTGAAGACGAGGACGGCGTTACGCATACTTTTGAAGAGCTTGACAGAATCGAGACTGACGACGGCAAATATCTTGCGCTGACACCTGTATATGACGACGCAGAGGAAATCCTCGACGGTGACGGTGAACTTATAATTGTCAGAGTAAATGATGAAAGCGATGACATTTATTTGGAGCCTATCGAAAATCAAAAAGAATACAACGAAATAGCCGAAATTTTTGAGGATAGACTCCAGGATCTTTATTTTATTAAAGATGATGATGACAAGAATAAAAGCTGACTAAAATCGTAAAATATTTATACCTGCCCGATGCGATAAATATACGGACAATATTGACCCAACACCTATATTTTAGGGGTTCGGATTCCGATGCTGTGGAGCAGACCTCCCGCCTATTCGGCGGACGTTGGGAGCACGAATGCTGACGATAGATCCCCACCTGCTTTTGAATGCAGGTTAATTATTGCCGTGTACGGTCGGGCGGGCATCATAATAAAATCTAAGGAGCTGTGATGTGATTTCACAGCTCCTTTAAATATTGCTTCTTTACAGGTAAAGCTCCGCAATACTGTTTACAATTTTATCCTCATCAGCCGTCGAGGTATTGATGCACATATCGTAATTTTCTTTTGCTCCCCATTTTTGACCGCTGAGAAAAGCATAATATTCGGCACGCTTTTTATCTATCTGCATCATATGTTTTTGAAGTTCACGATCTGACATCTCTTTGGGATCGTTACCTCTTTCGCGGCAGCGCTTCATTTTGTACTCTAGTTCCGCATAAAGGAATATACGAAACGGATCTTTATCACGCAGAACATAGTCAGCACATCTGCCTACAATAACGCAGTCTGACTTTTCAGCCACTTCTTTGATTATAACGCTCTCTGTTTTAAGCACTTCGAGTTGCTGATCCATTACAGGATTTGAAGAAGCCCAAAAGCTGTGACCGGTTGTTATATTCATCAGAGGAAACGGACGTTTTTCCTCTACACTCTGTATGTATTCGGTTGCAAGGTCGGTGCGCTTAGCAATCTCAACGACGATCTCGTGATCATAATAGGCAAACCTGAGTTTTTCAGCCAGCTTGCGACCTATTTCACGTCCTCCGCTGCCGAATTCACGACCTACTGTTATGATTTTTCCCATATGAATTCTCCTCTCTCAAAACAGAATCGACCGAGCTTTGTTTAATACTAATATATCACAAATAAATCTAAAAAGTAAGTAAAAATCAAAAATACGGGATAAAAATCTTTATGTAAAAATTTGTAAAAAAATACAGTCAGGACCTCCGGCTAAGCCGGAGGCTTGAGTCGCCCTAGAAGGGCGCATTACAAACAACCCCCTCAAGGGGCGCTGAAAAGGTTTGCCGACTGCATTGTTTTTTCAGCTACCCCTAAAGGGGTTTCTTTTATGCTTT
>JALELS010000015.1 GCA_022768065.1 Ruminococcus sp.
ACGCCTCTATATCGTCATTACTGATAGGTGAATCAATAAGTGCGTAGTAGGTTTTATACACCTCTTTGTTGGGTGAGGTTACCCTGTGTGCAAAATCACCGTCATTTGTAATTAAAAGCAGTCCCTCTGTGTCCTTGTCCAGTCTGCCGACGGGAAAAAGTCCTTTTCTTTTGTATTGTGCCGGCAATATGTCAATTACTGTTTTTTCATGCTTATCCTGCGTAGCACAAATTACGCCTGACGGCTTATTCATCATATAATAGACAAGCTCCTCTGCTCCGGCTACTTCTCCGTTTAGCTTTACAACATCACTGTCGGTATTCACCTTAGCGTTTGGAGATTTTACAACAGCATCGTTTACCGTAACCTGCCCTTTATAAATCAGCTTTTTTACATCGCTTCTGCTGGCTGTTCCCTGTGACGCCAACAGCTTATCAAGTCTGACTAAGCCCATTTTTCCTCCTGTTAATTTTGCTTTTCTATGCTTTTATCGTCCAAAGCAGTCATAACACCGTTAAGCTGAGGTGTGCATAAATCCCCTGCAATAACCCTTCCTCCGCTTACAATTACATCAGCCTTAACCTCTGCACCGGTAGGGTAGTTTAATACATCGTATGTATAGCGTACCGCCTTACAGCCCTTGCTGTACTCAAGGTTAAGCCCCTGCTGCTTTTGCAGGGCGTTATACCTATTGTAAACGGCGTTAAATTCAGACGGGATTTTTATATCGACCTTTTCCTCTGTGCTTTTATCAATTTCCAGCCCAAATTGATTTAAAAAATCCTGCACAGAAAAGCTTTGCGTAATTTCTAAGCTGTATTTGCCCACCGTGTCGCAATAAGCTGTAGTAGGTGCAAAATTAAAGGCTGTAAATCTCATAATAAGCAGCAGAAGAAAGAAAAGCAGTATTGCCGCACCTGCCACACCCTTTTTAGAAAGCTTTTTAATTATAAACATAGATACATCCTCCGTTTTTAAGGCTGCAAGCCTGTACTTACACAAACAATATATGCCGTGGGAAAATATATTATGTCTTATAAAGCTTACCTGCAAAATGTAATTACGCAGCTGAAATCCGCTTATTTTTTAAGTCTTTCCTCCGCCTTAGCCAAGAATTTTTCAATCTTAACCGAAAATCTTTGGTGTGTGCCCTTTGCTATAAGTCCGGCGTTGTCATATGCCTCTACGGCAAATTCAAAACGCCTGCCGTCACTTTCTGTAAGCTCAGCGGTTGCATACACCTCTGCTCCCGAGGCGGTGGCTGCCAAATGGTCTATACTTATGTTTGTTCCTACCGTAGTACAGCCCTCGGGAACATACTGTTGCGCCAAAGCAGAGGCCGCCTTTTCCATTAAAGCCACTACCATAGGCGTAGCGTAAACCTGCACCGAGCCGCTGCCTACATTGCACGCAAGCATATCGTCTGTAACCCTTGTTTTTTCTGTATGTTTCTTACCAATTTCAATTTCCATAAAGCATTTTCCTTTACCAAACAGTCTATAATGTGTATAATTATTATAGCTTATGTATTGGCAAAAAATCAACACTAATAAAGAATAAACAGGACAAGCTATTATGAACAACAGCACAACAGTAAAAAACAGAATATGCTTTTTAGACGAGCTTCGGGGACTGGCAGTAATAGCTATGGTTTTGTACCATATACTGTACTCAATGTCGTTTATATTTGCACTGGAATTCAGCTACCCTGCCATGCGTGCGGTAATACCCTACGAGCCCGTAATTCCGATAACATTTATAAGCATATGCGGCATATGCTGTTCCTTCAGCAAAAACAACCTTAAGCGGGGTGTAATTCTTTTAGGCATCTCATTTGGAATAACACTCGTTACCTGTATAATAATGCCGGAGCAGGCCATACTCTTTGGTATTCTCCACTTTTTAAGCATAGCCCTTATTATTTACTCTCTTCTGCAAAAGCCTATTAGTCACATACCTCCATTTGCCGGACTATGTATTTGTTTGGCTTTATTTATAATTTGCTTTAATATTCCCAAGGGATACATCGGCTTCGAGCCGTTTTACTGCATACAATTGCCTAAACAGCTGTATCAGCTTTACCCACTGTCTTTTATAGGCTTTCCAAGCAGTGACTTTGCCTCCTCTGACTATTTTCCAATATTCCCATACATTTTCTTGTTTTTCGGAGGAGCTTTTGCAGGGAGAATTTTAAAATTAAAGGGTGTGCCAAGGTGGATGTACAAAAAGCTATGCCCTCCTCTTGATTTTATAGGCAGGCACGCACTAATAATATACATTGTTCATCAGCCTGTTATAATAGGTGTGCTTTATATGTGCCACAGTGTCTTTAACATCTTTTAATTGCATTGCAGTTTAGGGTTTGTATTTAGTTACAACCCTATTTGCATACAGCTAACACTGACTTTTATCCTTAATTTGCACAGGTACTTGCTCTGATTATGTTTTTTGGTAAAAATCCAATATTTTTCAAAAAGGTATTGACAACAGTAATTCTTTTTGATAAAATAGTTATCGTCGCTTAAGGCGATATTACAAACTGCAATTTGCGGATGTAGTTTAGTGGTAGAACTTCAGCCTTCCAAGCTGATCGTGTGGGTTCGATTCCCATCATCCGCTCCAATCCTGTCTTTGACAGGTAAACCTTTTATGCGCCAGTAGCTCAGCTGGATAGAGCAACTGCCTTCTAAGCAGTAGGTCAGGGGTTCGAGTCCCTTCTGGCGCGCCAGTTGTGGTGGGTATAGCTTAGTTGGTTAAAGCGCCAGTTTGTGGCACTGGAGACCGTCGGTTCGAATCCGACTATCCACCCCACTTATCTAAATCTGCAAGATAATCCTCTTGCAGATTTACGTTTATTAGGGTATAATTTATAAAGTAAATATTGGGGTGTCGTCAAGCGGTAAGACACAGCACTTTGACTGCTGCATTCGTAGGTTCAAATCCTGCCACCCCAGCCATCTGAAAACACCATTGAAATCTGAACCCCCCAAGGTTTGGACATCAATGGTGTTTTTATTATAAAACCCAGTATTTATGCGGCTTTTCGAGGTCGCATTTTCTTTTTGCAAGCTGGACTGAAAACAGAAAAACTCAAATTAGGCAATTAGAAGATTAAAAAGCAAACCTTTTCAAACCTATCAGTCTATCTGCACGTGCCTTATAAATCCCATAATTTCAAGGCGTATTCCTCTTCCTTTTGTTCAGGAGTCTTGTATTGCAGTTTTTTGTGTGGGCGCTTGCTTTTCTTTTTGCGTGTAAGTTCTCATATTTTCAACTCCTATATTGAATGCATTGAAACAATTCTACGACATTTTCCAAAGGAATTGAAAGAAATGTAGAAATATAATATAATATAAATAATTAGGAGGGTAAGTGAAAATGTCTGTTTATGATGATCTTGAAGAAATATGGAATCATTCTCACTACTGGAATTGGTCACCCGATTGGCTCGTGGTTAAAGAGGTATATGAAAAAGTTCCGAATTCATATTCTGTTTTGATGCCTTTTGCATATTCCTATTTCGAAGAAATGATTCGAACGACAACATCAGAGTATGGGTTACCATTATTTGACCGCAATCAAAAGCCGGTAAGAGTCAAGGTTGGAATGGCGCTTATTAACTTGGCAATTGAAGAAAATAAAGATAATACAGAATACATTGCTTTGCTCGAAAAAGCAAAAAAGCATTTTACTTATACAAAGGTTTCAAATGATGAAAACGGGAGAAACAGAGTGATGCATGGAAGAGTCCACCCTCGATTTTGGAATCAAGAAGATTTCGAGAAGCTAATCCATGATATTGCAGAAATGTCGAAGTACGCTCAATTTTGATTGAAGAGGACAATGATGGAAAATAGGTTTTATGTATATGAATGGTACATCGTTGAAACTGGTGAGGTTTTCTATGTTGGGAAAGGAACCGGAAACCGTGCATTAAGTTCTAAAAGCAGAGATGTTTTGTTTGAAAAGATAAGAAAATTTTATAAAACAAGCTATCGGTTGGTGTACGATAATTTAACAGAAGAACAGGCTTTAAAACTTGAAGCACGACAAATGCTTGTTCGAAAACTTGAAGGAAATCATTTAGTTAATATACTCGATGAATTTGACGATTATTATTTTCCTGACTTGGATGATGCCTATATGGAATTTTGTGAGAGAGAAGCAATAAGATTTGACGAAGAAGATACTCGCAATAATAACATGAGGAAAAGAAATTTCAATCCTACAGTTTATGTTGATGATCTTTCTGTTCACTATTTTGGGATGCCCGAAGATGCCAAATTTGATATTATAGAGGATGAGTTTTTGGAAGTCTATCTACATCAACGAACAACTGCATTGCGTAATAGTAGAATTCAAGAAGAAGTTGAGTATATTAAATCATTCTTCACGAAAGTAAAAGTTCGTACAAAGAAAAAGGCAAAATATATCGTGGAGTTTGAAATACCATCATATAATGAAGTTATTGCATATAGAGATGAGGGGTATAAAGTTATTCATGCTATTGACCTAATAAGACATTTGAATAACGGAAGACCGCTAGATTATAAAAGTAATATGTAAGGAGAAAACATGATAGATTTTAAAAATTGTATTCGTTGTGGCAGCAAAAACATTGACAAACTTATGGTAAACACGAGAATGAAAATGAATTATCCCAAAAAAGAAGTCACTCTATTCAGGGACTATCACACAAAGAGTGATTGAGGCAACAGATGCGTTAGTATGCAAAGATTGCGGGCACATAGAGTTGTTTATAGATTGGAAAAAGTAAAACGAAAATGTGAGAGTTCAAATTCATACAAAAAACTACCGAAAATATCTTTTTTATAGCCCTTAGACATAAATCGGCAAGCATTTTTTATGCTTGCCGATTTTACTTTTTACCATTCACTTTTCTTGCCGACGTGCCTCCCTTAAAATGGAGGTGGGCCTCGTTAAGGCAAGCCGGAGGGATTTGCCGCCCTTGTAAAGGGAGGTGGGTTGCCGTAAGGCAACTCGGAGGGATTTCGTGGAGTTGTGCGGAATTTACATAGAGTGGTGCGTGACTTTTTAATCCGCATTCTGCCTCCCTTGTAAAGGGAGGTGGGTTGCCGTAAGGCAACTCGGAGGGATTTCCTTAAAAAATAGATTTTAAATAAGAAATACTTTGGCTTTTTAATCCCTCAGTCTGTTCGCATTGCTCACAGCCAGCTCCCTTTGCAAGGGAGCCTTTTTTGTCGCTTCGCGACGTTTCCCACACCGTGGGGAATCACCCTTTTTAGGGGAGCCTTTTATGGGGTTCGGTTTGCCGCTTTTACATATTATTCCAAACAAAAAATTCTACGATTAAACAGAGTGTTTCTAAGGCAGTTTTGCTTCAAAACAACATTTTTGCACAGTAATAATTGACCCCTCAGATGAGTCCAAACGCATCTGAGGGGTTTGCCTTTTCTTGTATCAAAATATATCATTTTGAAGTTCTTTGCAGTTTCGTAGCTATAGAATTTTTTATGCCAAAGTCAGGAAACGGAGCAAGACTGTCGCCTTGCGAGGCTTTTTGACAAAAGCATAAGAGATTTTTATACGAGAACCCGATACTTTCTTATGAACGCTCAGCCACCACGACAGGATTTTCAATAAATTTCTCTGCTTTGCGCCGCACAGTTCATATTACGAACATAATCGTAAACCGGTTCGAGCTTGCTCTTCGAAAGCGGATATGCGAACTGATAAAGCAGGAATATAAGAGTATAAGTTATTGCGGGAATCAGTGTGCAGATTTTGAGTATTCCCTCGCTTACGCCGTCGACATAGCCGGCGTTTGACATAAGCTGCACATCATAGCCTACCTTGCCGAGAAGCATAAGTCCGCCGTAGTCCGCCGCTGTCTGACCGAGTTTACGGCAGAAGGTATAAACGGCGTATACCGCACTCTCGTTTTTAATTCCGGTCTTATATTCCTGATAGTCGATAACGTCGGCGACAACCGCCCAGTTTGTTATGGAAACGAAGGAATATCCGAAGCCTATAATGAACAGCAGGAAAATAAAAATGCCTGCCTGATCGGGTCTCGGCTTTATAATATAGCACGCTATTGCGGCAAGAGCCGAGAAAAACGCTCCGAATCCGCTGAGCTCCTTTTTGCCGAACTTTTTAACGAGTTTCGGCACAAACGGTATCATAACAGCCATAGGTAAATACTGTGCTATTGTGCCTATAACGGAAAGGCTTGTATTACAGAAATAGTTCTTATAGAGATACTGATTGAGCGAAGCAAATTGAAGCTGACCGCTTATCAGTATTCCCGTAAGAGCTAAAACTATAAACGGTCGGCTCTTAAACATTCCGGCATACAGCTTTTTCATATCCACCTTAGGCTCTGCCTCGGAGGGAACACGCTCTTTGGTGTTAGCATAGCAGGCATAATAGAATATAACCGCACACGCCGCCATAGCCGCGCCAAACCAAAACATACCGTTGGGATTTGCAACGTTATATGTAGAGCCGTCGGGATTTTTGACCTTGGTATAAATAATAAACGGAGCCAAAAGAAGCGGAGCCGCTCCGCCGATTCCGCCGCCTATTGAGCGGAAGGTTGAAAGAAGCGTTCTGCCGTCGGGATCGTCGGTTATTACGGACGCAAGAGAGCCGAACGGAACATTCATTCCCGTATAAAGCATGCCGAACGCTATATATGTGATATAAGCGAACAAAAGCAACGCCCACTGCTTATTTGTTACCGCTCTGACGTCTATAAAGCATATAAGCTGCGAGAGCGCAAGCGGAATTGCAAGCCATTTAAGATACGAACGGTATTTGCCGTCTCTGTTCGGGCGCCTCTTAGCGACTATTGCACCCCACATAGGGTCGTTTACCGCATCCCAAAGGCGCGAAACCAAAAACAGCGTAGCGACCTTATCTGTCGCTATTTTAAGTACATCGGTGTAAAACACCTTTAGAAATGACGAAACATAGGTTAAAACAAAAAGATTGCCGGCGTCGCCGAGCATATACCCTATGCCCTCTTTAATACCTATTTTATTCGGGTGTTCTGCAACAGCTTCTGTTGCTTTTTTCTCTTTTTGCTCCATTACTTTCCCCCATTACACTTATTTCGTATAGTATAACACAGTACAATTCGTAAATCAAACATTACTTTTGTGAAATCTGTTTTGTTTTTGTGTAAAATTTGTCAATTTTTTGTCAATTTTTCGAACCACAAAGTAACTTTTAACATCATTTACGGCAATAAGCTTATTTAATCCTTTTAATCAGTTTATTATGTATTGCGGCAATAAGAAGAGCCAACAGCGCAAATATCAATATGCCGAAAACAAGCAAAACCGCTATAATCACATATGAAAGTCCGATATTGAACGGCTTGTTTTTTGCAACGGTTTCCCATATGAATTCCGGATTGTAAAACGGATACGGGTAATATGTAGGGTCGGAAAATCTTCCGCGCACCATTGAAAAAATTGAATAAACAAGCGGATAAATTCCCGACAGCCAAAAGCATTTTTTCCCTATTTTACGGTCCGTAAACGGGAAGAGCCATACTATAAGCGCCGCCGGCGGCATTATCATATGGTAATACACCTGAATAAAGCTTGACATCGAATGAGCCGGCGTATCCCACTTAAAGGGCGGAGTAAGCCCCATCGGGATACCGGCACAATATGTAATTCCCGCCACGAGAACATATACGGTAACAAGGGCGCCGATATACGGGTTAAAGCCTATTTTCTCCGCCTTTTTAACTCCGAATATTGAAAGCGCCGCGCACAGAAAATACACGTATGCAAAGAAATTTGACTGCACGGTAAAGTACGACAAAATGTTATATTTGCCGTAATCCACCGGGCTGTATTGCGGATCGTACTCGTAGTGATAGTAACAAAGTCGATAGATAAACACGAAAAATCCGAACAGAGCCAAAATCAAAAGCACTGTGCCGAGTAATTTGTTTTTTGACGCCGAACTGCGTTTTTCCGACATAATAAATTCCCCTCTCTTTATTCTGCGATCGACAATCGCAGATTTTACCCGTTAAGCTTAAATGTCATATACACCGGATTATGGTCAGAATATTTAAAATCAAGAGCATATACATTGCTGCCCGAAACGGTTATATTGTCTGATACTATAAAGCCGTCAACCGTAAGCACAAATTGATTGTCGTTATATGGGCCGTCGGCATTTCTGCATGACGGAATCGGATTGCCGGCGTCGAACGGAACGACTGTTTTGAGATTTGTATTGTTAAACAGCGTTTCATCTATTGGCTGTGCCCATGTGTACTCGGAGCCGTCCACTCCGAATATCTCTCCCGAGTTTCCGAGCAAATCTTTATTGAAATCTCCGCCGGCGACACAGTAATTGCCCTTTTCGTACTCTGCCTGCATATCGCTTATAAGCATACTGAGCTGCTCGGTGGCTATTGTTCCGTCAGAAGTGTAAGCCGACAGGTGAAGCGTATAGAGAACAAGCTCTTTGTTATTGTTTACCGGCAGGCGCGACACCGTATAACAGCGGTCCAAATCGACAAATTTCATAAAACCGTTTTCTATCGGCAAGCTGCGCCTTACGCCGCTTTCAATATTGTATTTTGAAAGAGTCATCATACCCGCATAAGATTTGCCGTGAGGTTTATTCAGCGGATAGAAAAGGTACGGGCTGTCATAGTTCACGGTAAATATTGAGTTATATCCCGTGAGCTTTTCTCTGAGCGCCGCCTCTTCATCGTAACGGTAACTGCGAGTTGCGTCCTTATCGACCTCCTCGATAAAAATAAAATCGGGATTTTCGTCTTTCAAAAAGTCGCCCGCTCCGCTTATTACGCTTTTTACCGAGTCCTCGGACTTTGCTCGACTCTCTTTGCCGCCGTCCATAAAGAACCCGAAATCTGGAGTGTATGCCGCAAAGCCGATGTTATATGATATAATCTTGTACTCTTCTTCGGCACGGACGGTATCTTCCGTCACGCTGTTTATCTCCTGCACACTATAATCCTCGATTCGGTGGTAAGCAATCATAACATATGCTAAATAGCCACCGACAACAAGCACGCATACAAGCAACACACACAAAACAATTTTCAATACTTTTTTAGCCTTAGTTGACACCACAAACGCCCTCTTTTTGTTATTTTGTAGAAAAATTGCGAGTGAGATGTTTTAAATTATATCACTATTCCACATTTTGTTCAAGCTAAATAACGAAATAGCCGAGAAGAGCTTTTTTATGCCAAAAGACGCTGCAGTTGCATCTTGGATATTGCTTTACGAAAAATTATACAATAAAAGGTTCCCTTGTAAAGGGTGATTCCCCACGGTGTGGGGAAATGTCACGAAGTGACAAAGGGGACGGGCTCCGGTTAGGAGCTGGCTGTGAGCGCAGCGAACAGACTGAGGGATTAAAAAGTCACGCGCTTTCTGTTTAAATCCCA
>JALELS010000007.1 GCA_022768065.1 Ruminococcus sp.
TTGGAGCGGATGACGAGGCTCGAACTCGCTACCTCCACCTTGGCAAGGTGGCGCTCTACCGGATGAGCTACATCCGCATTTATGGTGCCTCCGATCGGAATCGAACCAATGACACGGGGATTTTCAGTCCCCTGCTCTACCGACTGAGCTACAGAGGCAAATTGGCGACCTGGATCGGGATCGAACCGACGACCTCTAGCGTGACAGGCTAGCGTTCTAACCAGCTGAACTACCAGGCCATAATGGTGGGAACAATAGGGCTCGAACCTATGACCCTCTGCTTGTAAGGCAGATGCTCTCCCAGCTGAGCTATGCTCCCATTTGTTAGCCGCCGTTTTCTGACGGCTGAAATAAGATAACATATTTTAAGCCCGATGTCAACACTAATTTGCAAAAAATTTAAAATTTTTATTTTTTCGGTCTCGGTACCGTTTTATTATATATTACATTATATGGTTTGTAAAGATTTTTGTTATTTCTTTCTTTTATGTTTACTTTTAAGATTTAGTGTGCTAAAATACGTAAGTAATTCGGCAAATACATTTATGGTTTGCGATGGTTTTTACATTAAATCCAGCTCCGCAGAAATTAAATATGCGGCTGTTACGGTACCTTTGATTTGCCGCGGTAAGGTGCCAGCAAAAACAAAAAATATCCGCGGCACGAAAGGCATTGGAATTATTATGAACAGTAAATTAAAAAACGCTGATACCGATTTTCTTTTCGACTGCGTACTATCATTAAAAACGCGCGAAGAATGTTACGATTTCTTCGAGGATCTTTGCACCGTAACGGAGCTTAAAGCAATTTCGCAGAGAATAGTCGTCGCCAAAATGCTTTCAGACGAGCGCGTTTACAGCGATATAGTCAAAGAGACGGGCGCCTCCACAGCTACAATAAGCCGCGTCAACCGTTCACTGCAATTCGGCTGCAACGGTTATGAAAAAATCTTTGAACGCGTTGAGAAAAAAGATAAATAAATATGAGCTACGGTTATTTTGCGGAATTCTACGACAGTTTCACAGACGACGTGGATTATGACAAAATCGAAAAATTTGTATGCTCCCTGTTATCCCGTGAAGGGATAAACGGGGGGCTTTTGCTTGACCTTGCGTGCGGCACGGGCTCTCTCGCGGTGCGCCTCTCCGAAAAGGGGTACTCCGTAATAGGAACCGACCTGTCGCCCGAGATGCTGTCGGCGGCACAGCAGAAGGCTGCGGATAAAAATGCCGATATACTCTTTTTGTGTCAGGATATGACGCAGCTTAACCTTTACGGCACAATCATCTGCACCGTTTGCACGCTTGACAGCCTGAACCACCTCAAAAGTCTTGACGAAATAAAGAAAGTATTTTCCCTCGTTTCGCTTTTCACGGAGGAGGGCGGAATTTTCGTTTTTGACGTAAACACCCTTTACAAGCACAAAAAAGTACTCGGCAACAATGCTTTTATCTATGAAAACGGCGACGCCTTATGCGCGTGGCAAAACAGCCTTGACGGCGACACGGTAAACATTGAGCTTGACTTCTTTTCCGAAACCGAAAACGGGCTTTACGAAAGGTATTCGGAGAGCTTTTCGGAACGCGCATATGGCCTTCGCGACATCGAAAGCGCACTCGTCGAGACGGGCTTTGAAATTATAGGAATTTATGGCGGATATGACAATAAACCTATAAGCGACAATTCACAGAGAGCTGTATTTGCGGCTCGGAAAGGCAGAAAAAATGGGTAAACTCGTAAGAATGATAGATGAAGAGGGCACTCTTTCCGTAATGGCTACCGACAGCACCGATATAGTGCGCGAAATGCGTTCCATACACGGCACGTCAAAGGTATGCTCCGCCGCACTCGGCAGAATGCTTACCGCAGCCACCATGATGGGCAGTACTCTTAAAGGAAAAGACGATTCGATTACGGTAAAAATAAACGGAGGCGGCCCGTGCGGCACGGTTCTGGCGGTTTCCGACTCGGAAGGGTATGTCAGAGGCTGTATAGGCAAAGCCGATATTTCTTTGCCCCTCAATAAAAAGGGTAAGCTCGATGTAGCCGGAGCCGTCGGCAAGGACGGCTTTGTCACCGTAATTAAAGACCTAGGACTTAAAGAGCCGTATATCGGCAGCACACCGATAGTTTCTGGCGAGATTGCCGAGGACATAACTTCATATTACGCAGTCAGCGAGCAGATACCCACGGTATGTGCGCTCGGCGTTCTCACGGAACACGACAGCGGCGAAATAATATGCGCCGGCGGATTTATGATACAGCTGCTCCCCACGGCGGACGACACCATCATAACAAAGGTTGAAGAGAGCATTAAAGACCTGCCACCTGTCACCAAAATGCTTTCCGACTCGCTCACCCCCGAGGATATTTGCAGAAAAGCGCTTTCAAAATTCAACCTGCAAATGCTTGATGAAACATCTACGGCTTACCGCTGTAATTGTTCGCGTGAACGGGTTGAAAGAGCTCTGATTGCCACAGGAAAAAGCGGACTTTCCGAAATGGCGGAGGACGATACCACGGAGGTTGTCTGCAACTTCTGCCACAAAAAATACCATTTCTCAAAAGAAGAAATCCAAAAAATGCTCAAGAGAGTTCAAAACTAAATTCAAAAACGCATAAAAAAACCGATTCGCCAAGGCGAATCGGTTTTTTCATATATACCGTATAAGCTTTTTTACTTTTTCACCGCTTTATAAGCCTTTGAAACCTCCGCAAGCTTTTTGTCAAACTGCTCGCCGCGCAATTCTTTAAGGCATTTGACGCGATATGTCGAAAACAGGTCTTCGTTTCCGCTTATATCCTCGCGGCTGACTATATAGACATAGTCGCCTGCAATAAAAGCCCCTGCCTTGCCCGGCTCTATGGCGGAAACGCTGTCAAAAAAGCCGTCGGGGTATGAGGTATCGCTTCGCCCTATTACAACGGTGTCGGAATCTGTATTTACATTTTCGAGAGCCGCTCCGACCTCGTCTATACCGGCGCCGTCATTTATAGCGCCCGCATACTGCGTAAAATTCTGCAAAAGCGACTGCTTTTCAAGCTCCTCGGTGTCGCCGCCGGACGGAAGATATCCCGTAACGGCCTTAAACGCTATAAAATTCTCTGCAAAATACGAGCGCAATTCGCTGTCGGTAACAGGTTCTTCGCCGTTTTCGGAATAATAATCCGCCATAACGGCGTCCTTGTATTTTTTGCTCTCTTCGATTTTTTGAATGTCCTGCTTTGATACGCCGAGAGCTTTGTAATATTCGGAAAAGACATGCCAATAATTATTGACATTCTGTGAAATCGCATTTTTATCCTCCGACGAAAGCGAAAGAGCACGGTTTTTAAATTCCGAATTCACCGCCACGTAGGTTGCGACATCCGAAAGTGCGGCATCGGAAATCTCCTGCCGAGACTTATCCGCGTCGGAATTTTTTTCTATATCATAATAATAGTTATAGACACCCTCGGAAACGGATACGCCGTTTACCGTAACGGAGCTTTTTTTATTGCACGACGAAAACGCCAGCGCCGCCGTAAGGACTGTTATCAACAAAATTACAGCTTTTTTCAACCGGTAAACCTCCGTTTTTAAGTCAGATGTTATTATCTTTATGTGATTTAAGATACTCGTCGAGAAGCTGCCGTTTAAGCTTTTCCTCCTCTTTCTCTCTCATAAGCTTTGCACGGATTTCTTTTTTATGCCTGCCGATAACGCCGTTTCTGTAAAACGCCACCGCAAACATACCTACAAGCGCTCCGCTTGCCGCACATATAAAATCGCCCATTGTATCTATAAGGCCGTAATCCGTTGTCGGCGAAGAGCACTGAAGCGAAAGGCCGTAAAGATGGTCCATGGTAAATTCGTATATTTCCCAGCCGACGTCAATGCCGAGTGAGAAGCAAAGGCCGAACATCGCGGCAAGCGCCGGAGAGAGCTTTGAGTAGTTTTTCTCCTGCATGAGAACCGCAAAATCATAGCCGAACCACGCCGAAATAAAGCCGGAGCAGGTGTGCGTTACTATGTCGAAGCTGCCGAAATCGGTTCTGTTATTAAGAGTAGAGCCTATTACAACGCATACAAATATAAACACGTTGAGCATAGTCTGATTTTCGTAGCCGATTCTTATAATAAACGACCTGCCGCCGAACACCTGAAAATAATCCCAAAGATGCGTAAAAAGAATGGCAAATATCGCCTCGAGAAATTCCACCACGGAGCCGTGGAAAATACCGTAAATTCCCCAAAGCATTAAAGCGACGCGAATGACGAGCCAAAGTATTTTATGGCTCTTCGGCAAATAGCCGGGATAATGTTTCATCAATTAAAAAGTCCTTTACTTAAATCTTGCTATCATACCCATACTTGCGGAGCCGTTGCTGAGGTACTTTGAGCCTATGAGGTCGCCGTTGTCGGAGTATGTGGAGCCGCAGGCTATTATCTGACCGTCCGAGAGCACGCATACGCCGCCGAAAGAGTCGTCGCGGCTGCCGCCGTAGCTCTGAATGCTCTTGAGAGAACCGCCGTTTGAGAATGTCACAACGAGAGCGTCGGAGCCGCCGCGGTTTCCTACCGCCTTGAGGTCGCGGTTGCTTGAGCATGAGCTTCCTACCGCAACATAACCGTCGCCGGTGGATTCTATGGCATTGAATTCTTCGTCGAAATATCCCTTAACAGCCGTATGCCAGCCGAATGAGCCGTCGGCATTATATTTTACGACTACCGCGTCAAATGAGCCTGCGTTGCCGAGTGACGCAAGGTCGCCGTCCGAAGAATTGCTCTTGCCTGCTATAACGCATCCGCCGTCGTTAGCGGGAGTTACGGACACAAAGTTGTCTATTCCGCTGCCGCCGTACTGCTTGACCCACTGCGTATCGCCGTTTGAGCCGAGCTTTACAACGCCTGCGTCGGCTCTGCCGCGGCTTTGGAACAAAGCGCCCGACTGGAACGCGCCGACCGCATATATACTGCCGTCCGAGGCGGTTTTTACATCGTTGAAGGTATCACCGTTTCCGCCGAAGGAGCGTACAAAAACCACATCGCCCGACGAAGAGTATTTTACTATAATCGCCTTTGAAGAGCCAGAGGCGCCTGCCTCCGACGCGTTGCCGTCGGAAGAAAACGTAATGCCTGCCGCTATATAAGAGCCGTCCGGAGAAGCGGCGACGGAATAAAAGCCGTCGGTCTTGCTTCCGCCGAAGGAGCGCACCCATTGTATGTCGCCCGAAGAATTGAGCTTATATATAACGGCGTCGTAATCGCCGTAGCTCTGCACGCCGAGGTCGGTGGATTTGGAATAACCTGCCGCTATTATATTGCCCGAAGAATCGGTATCTACCGATGACAAAATTATACCGTTATTTGACGGAAGATATTTCTGCCACTGAAGTCTGCCGTTTTTGTCATATTTAATTACAACAGCCGCCGGCGTGCTCTTAACCGAGAGATTTTTGAGACTGCCGTCGGTAGAGTTCGCCTGAACTACGGCTACAAAGCCGCCGTCGGGAGTTTTTGCGGTATCGTTGAACGAATCGTTGCCGCTGCCGCCGTAACTTGAACCCCAGTTTGCGCTGTTGTCGCCGGGCGTTGCGGGTGAGGTTGTGTATGTCATGGTGTATGTGACCGTTTCACCGCCCGGTTTTGTAACGACATTACCGTTTCCGTCGGTTACGGGAAGCTCCGTAACAGCCGGTCCGCCCGTGGTAGGCGGCACGATTATCATTGTGGTCAGCACCTCGCCGCGCGCATTTGTCACGGCTTTGCCGTTTTCGTCCGTTACGGGAATGCCGACTTCTTTTGAAATATAAACAACGGAGGTTTTTACGTTACCGTCCTCATCATAGACAAGCTCGCCGTTTTCATTTGTGACGTCCACTATGGTGGTGTCGAGAACTACCGTTACCGCCTCGCCGTTTTCATCGGTTATCGGCACGCCGTTTTCGTCGGTTACAACCACGGTTTCGCCCTTACCCGAATTTGCGATGTTCTTTTTGCAGGCCGACATTACGCAAAATACGGCAAGAAGCATAACGATGGCGGCTATGACTATCTTTTTATTTGAATTCATCGTCTTAAACCTCCGTGTCAGATGAAATGTTTTTTAAAACACGTAAACATATACATTTGTATTGTATCATATTGCATAAGCTTTTTCAATTCAAAAATCATAATATTTGTTACAATATTATGTAATTAAATACTATACATTATCCGAACATTATGATATAATACGATACTGTATAATTAGGTTTTTTATGCAGTACCGTGCCCCGAAAAGGCTGTACTGTAAAAATCTCGGAAGGATGTATAATCAATGGCTTACAGAACACACAACTGCAATGAGCTTACCTTTGACGATTTAAACAAAACCGTCAGCCTTGCAGGATGGGTCGATACCATTCGCGATCACGGCGGAGTTGCATTTATCGACCTTCGCGACCAATACGGCGTTACCCAGATAGTAATAAACAACGACGAGCTCTTAGAGGGTGTAAAAAAGGAAAGCGTTATCTCTGTTACCGGAAAAGTTGTAAAGCGCGACGAAGATACCGTTAATAAAAAGATTGCTACGGGCGAACTTGAAGTTCGTGTAAACGAAGTTACAATACTCGGGCCGTGCTCGGAAACGCTTCCGTTTGACGTTGAAACTTCTACCGACACAAGAGAGGACGTAAGACTCACTTACCGTTTCCTCGACCTCAGGAACAAAAAGGTACACGACAATATCCTTTTCCGTTCGCAGGTAGTGAGTTTCCTTCGCAAAAAGATGGAGAGCCTGGGCTTCCCGGAAATCAACACGCCCATACTCACCTGCTCTTCTCCCGAAGGCGCAAGAGATTATATTATTCCTTCAAGAAAGCATGAGGGTAAATTCTATGCTCTGCCGCAGGCTCCGCAGCAGTTTAAACAGTTGCTTATGGTTTCGGGCTTCGACAAATATTTCCAGATAGCTCCCTGCTTCCGCGACGAGGACGCAAGAGCCGACCGCTCACCCGGAGAATTTTATCAGCTTGACTTTGAAATGGCTTTTGCCACACAAGAGGACGTTTTCGCGGTGGCGGAAGAGGTTCTCTACGATACATTTGTAAAATTCGGAGGCGGCAAAAAGGTAAGCCCCGCTCCGTTCAGAAAAATACCGTTTGAAGAGGCAATGCTGAAATACGGCACCGACAAGCCCGATCTTCGCAATCCGCTTGAAATAAGCGACCTTACGGAATTCTTCAGCGACGTTGACTTCAAGCCGTTTAAGGGCAGACCCGTGCGCGGCATAGTCGCTCCCGGCTGCGGCAAAAAGAGCAAGGGCTTTTTTGAAAAGCTCCTCGAATATGCGCTTTCTATCGGAATGAAAGGTCTAGGTTATCTCACCGTGCTTCCGGACGGCTCTTTTAAGGGTCCCATCGATAAATTCCTTGTTCCCGAAAAGAAAGCCGAGCTTAAAAATATGCTCGACCTCAAAACCGACGACACTCTTTTCTTCATAAGCGACAACATCAAGGTTGTAAACCTGCTCGCAGGTCAGATAAGAACGGCTCTCGGCGAGAGACTTGAGCTTATAGACAAAGACCGTTTTGAGATGTGCTTCATAACCGATTTCCCGATGTACGAAAAGACGGACGAGGGCAAACTTGACTTCACGCACAATCCGTTCTCAATGCCTCAGGGCGGTATGGACGCTCTTGAAAATCAGGATCCCCTCACCATTAAGGCATATCAGTATGATATAGTCTGCAACGGCGTTGAGCTGTCCTCGGGAGCTGTCAGGAACCATCGCCCCGACATTATGGTAAAGGCATTTGAGCTCGCAGGCTACACGGCAGAAGAGGTCGAAAAGCGTTTCGGAGCACTCTTCCGCGCATTCCACTACGGAGCTCCGCCTCACGCGGGTATGGCTCCCGGCGTTGACAGAATGGTAATGCTCTTAAAGGACGAAGAGAATATCAGAGAGGTTATTGCATTCCCGATGAATTCAAACGCTCAGGATCTTCTTCTCGGCGCGCCCAATACCGTTTCGGAGCAGCAGCTGCGCGAAGTTCACATAAAGCTTCGCCGCCCCGTCCCCGAAAAATAACCGATATACTAAGCGAAAGAAAGTGATCTTATGACGATAGACAGAAGTCTTGTTGAATATCTCGAAAAACTCGGCAGAATTCACCTGACCGAAGAGGAGCGTTCAGCCTCGGAAAAGGATTTGCAGAGCATACTCACCTATATCGACACTCTCAACGAGCTTGACACGGACGGAGTTGAGCCTGCTTCGCACTCTTTCCCGGTTGCAAACGTAATGCGTGACGACACGGTTACAAACGGCGCCGACACAGAAAATATTTTGAAAAATGCTCCGCAAAGCCGCGACGGCTGCTTTGTCGTTCATAAAACGGTTGAGTGAGGTAAACTATGAACATTTGCGAAATGACGGCTCTTGAAATATCAAATGCCGTAAAGAATAAAGAAATAACCGTAAAAGACGCAGTTGACGCGTTTTTTGCGGCGATAGACGAATACGACGGAAAATATCACTGCTATAACACCCTTTGCAAAAAAGAGGCTTACGAAAGAGCCGAAGAAGTACAAAAGGGAATTGACTGCGGCAAATATAACGGCAAGCTCGCCGGCGTGCCCATAGGCATTAAAGATAACATCTGCACTAAGGACATTCTTACGACCTGCTCCTCCAAGATACTCGAAAACTTCATTCCCACCTACAACGCAACGGTTGTGAACCGTCTGAATGACGAGGGAATGGTAATAATAGGCAAGCTCAATATGGACGAGTTTGCAATGGGCAGTACCACCGAGACCTCCGCCACCGGAGTTACCCACAACCCGTGGGATACAGACAAGGTTCCCGGAGGCAGTTCCGGCGGCGCGGCGGCAGCGGTAGCCGCGAGACTTTCGCCCGTAGCGCTCGGTTCGGATACAGGCGGTTCTATCCGTCAGCCCTGTTCATTCTGCGGCGTTTCCGGTCTTAAACCGACTTACGGCGCTGTTTCTCGTTACGGACTTGTGGCTTATGCGTCGTCTCTCGACCAGATAGGACCCATGGGAAAAACCGTTGACGACTGCGCGGCGCTTTTCTCGGTAATTCAGGGCAAGGACGAAAAAGACGGCACCTCCATGGTTTATCCGAAATTTGACTTCGACAAAGCCGTCAAAGGCGACGTCGGCGGCAAAAAAATCGGTATTCCCGAAGATTATCTCGGCGAGGGCATATCCCCCGACGTAAAAGACGCTGTTTTAGCCGCCGCAGATAAATTCCGCGAAGAGGGCGCTGTTGTAGAAACATTTAAGATGCCTATAGTAAAATACGCAATTCCGGCATATTACATTATCGCCTGTGCAGAGGCATGCTCAAACCTCTCAAGGTACGACGGAATAAAGTACGGCTACTCAAGCCCCGACGCCGACACGCTTATGGAGACATACGTGAAAACACGTTCGGAGGGCTTCGGAATGGAAGTTAAGCGCCGCATAATGCTCGGCAACTTCGTTTTAAGCTCCGGCTATTACGACGCTTACTACAATAAGGCTCTCAAGGCAAAGAAACTTATACAAAACGCCTTTTACGACGCCTTCAAAAAATATGATATGCTCTTAGGTCCCGTAGCCCCAACTACGGCACTTAAAATAGGCGAAAGTCTTTCCGACCCGCTGAAGATGTATCTCGGCGACATATACACCGTTATGATAAACATAGCCGGTATGCCGTCGATGTCGGTTCCGTGCGGATTTGACAAAGACAATATGCCGATAGGTATGCAGATAATAGGCAAGCCGTTTGAAGAGGCGGAAATTATGAGTGCCGCCAAGGCATTTGAAAACGCCACCGACTTCCACAAAAAACTGCCGGATTTAGGTTAAGGAGGTACAGCTTTATGGAATGGGAAATTGTTATGGGACTTGAAGTCCACACGGAGCTTGCCACCAAGACAAAAATCTTTTGCGGCTGTTCCACCGAATTCGGCGGCAAGCCGAATACTCACGTCTGTGAAATATGCTCGGGTATGCCCGGAACTCTGCCGCTTCTCAACAAAAGGGTTGTTGAGTTTGCCGTGAGAACCGGCATTGCCACAAACTGCACAATAACTCAGCACAACAAATTTGACCGAAAAAACTATTTTTACCCCGACCTGCCGAAAGCGTATCAGATATCACAGCTTTATCTGCCTATCTGCCGCAACGGGTTTATAGAGGTAAAGGATAAAGACGGCAACCCCAAAAAGATAGGAATTCACGAAATTCATATGGAAGAGGACGCCGGAAAGCTTGTTCACGACGAATTTGAGGATTGCACTCTTGTAGACTACAACCGCTGCGGCGTGCCGCTGCTTGAAATAGTTTCGGAGCCCGATTTCAGAAGCGCCGAGGAGGTTCTCTCATATCTTACTGAGCTGCGCTCGATTCTTCAGTATATCGGAGTTTCGGACTGCAAGATGCAGGAGGGTTCTTTAAGAGCCGACGTCAACCTTTCGGTTCGTCCCAAGGGGCAAAAGGAATTCGGTACGCGTACCGAGATGAAAAACCTCAACTCTTTCAAAGCCATTGCAAGGGCTATTGAATATGAGGCGGAAAGGCAGATTGAGCTTCTCGAGGACGGCGAAAAGGTAATGCAGGAAACGCGCCGTTGGGACGATAACAAGGGTTACAGCTACGCCATGCGTTCCAAAGAGGACGCTCAGGATTACAAATATTTCCCCGAGCCCGATCTTCCGCCTATTGAGATTTCGGACGAATACATTGAAAATATCAGAAAATCTCTGCCTGAGCTCCCCGAAGCCAAAAAGGCGCGTTATATGTCGCAGTTCGGTCTTCCCGAATACGATACCGGCATCATAACGTCCGACAGAAGCTTCGTAAAGCTTTTTGAACGCACGGTTGAAATATGCAATTCCCCCAAGGACGCGGCAAACTGGATAATGGGCGAGCTTATGAAGATGCTCAACGACACGGGCACTCTGCCTGAGAATATGTCGTTTGACCAAGACTCGCTCGGCAAGCTTATAAATATGATAAAAGCCGGCAAGATAAACCGCGGAACCGCTAAAACCGTATTTGAAAAGATATTTACGGAAAATGTCGATCCCGAAAAATATGTTGAAGAAAACAACCTCGGTCTTGTCACCGACCTCTCGGCTATACGCCCCATAATAGAGCAGGTCATAGCCGACAACGAAAAGAGCGTCGGCGAATATAAAGCCGGCAAAACCCAGGCAATGGGTTACATTATGGGTCAGGCTATGCGCGCCCTCAAGGGCAAAGCTCCGGCTCAGGAAGTTCAGAAAATACTCAAGGAAATTTTAGGCTGATGAATACCAAATATCTGTTTCTCGATATAGACGGCACGCTCGTCGGATTTAACGGCGTTATGCCCCCGTCGACGTTGGAGGCGCTGAAAAAAGCGCACAAAAACGGCCATAAGCTCGTTATCTGCACAGGCAGGCAGCTCTCGCAGGTATACCCGTGGCTTTTAAAGGAAGTACCGTTTGACGGTCTGATTTTATCGGGCGGAGCTATGGTAATTTCGGACGGCAAAACCGTTGCTCACCATTTTATAGAGCGCGACGGTCTTAAAAGGCTCGTAAACTACTTTGAAAGCCACAAAACCGCATATTATCTGCAAACTCAAGGTTTTCTGGTTTCAAAGCAATGGTGCGTTGACAGAACGCTTGCACTCTTTGAAAAGCTCGGTTACAGCGAAAACGATTTGCTCACGCTTTTCGGCAAAACCGTAATCGACGATAACGCCGAAAACAGAGATGACGTTGAAAAGCTCATCTACTACGACTCGGGCGTGGATTTTTCGGATGTGCAAAACAATATCGGCGATGAATTTCATATCGTCGGTTACAGCTTCGGCAATCTCGGTAACACAAGCGGAGAAATATCAAAGAACGGCGTCAACAAGGCAAGCGGAATAGACGAATACCTGAATTACTGCGGCGGAGATATAAATGACGCTTTTGCGTTCGGCGACGCGGAAAATGATTTGGAAATGTTCGGCAGCGTAAACACGGGAATTGCAATGGGCAACGCCTGTGATAAGCTGAAAAAGTTAGCTTCATACGTCACTTCCGATATAGACGACGACGGTCTGTATAACGCATTTTCGCATTTCGGACTGATTTAACCGATTTACAGAACCAAATAAAAAAGCACGATCGGCTGCGGCTAATCGTGCTTTTTGTTGTTATTATTTATCTGCCGAGGTACGGCATCGGATTTGTTCGTCTGCCGTTTACATAAACTTCAAAGTGAAGATGCGGTCCGGTTACGTTGCCGGAGGAGCCTATATTTGCAATCGGCTGACCTGCCGAAACCTTTTGACCGACTCGAACTTTAAATGAACCGGGCAAGGTATGTGCATAGAGCGTTGAAAGCCCGTTTCCGTGGTTTATGACTATATAATAGCCCCAACTCGGGTGATATGTCGCCGTGGTTACGGTTCCCGAAGCCGCGGCAACTATTGTAAGCCCCGTGCTTCCGCCGCCGGGCTTTACTATATCGATGCCGCCGTGACGTCTTGCACCGCCGTATCCGGAGGATACCGACGAAGCGCCTATTGCGGGCCAAACAAATCTGCCGCCGGTTGTAATGACCTTGCCGCCGGAGGAGGTACCTCCGCCTGTAACGGGAGCCTTTGTGCCTATCTGTATAACCTCGTTTACCGGTTCGGAAAGGGTCACTCTTGAAACCTCTTTTGACGAAACGCGAGTACCGTCTATATAAGTTACAAGCTCGGTTACCTGCTGAACACCGTTTACGCCCTTTGTTGTAACCTTTTTGGTGCCTGTATAGAGATTTGCATTGTTGACGTTGGTGCTTGTATAAGCTATTGATTCGGTATGGGTTTCGGTCTTTGTGACCTGAACTCTGATGTAGTTTACCTCGCTCGAAATAAGCAGCTTGTCACCCGAACGGATTGTTTCGGAAAGCCCCGGATTCAACTGCTGTAATTCGGCAACGGTAAGCCCGTTTGCGGCGGCTATTCCGGAGACGGTATCGCCGTCCTTTACAGTGTAATAAACCGCCTCGCTCTTTTTTGATTTAAGCTTGGAGGAGAGCTTTTCCGCGTCCCAAACCGTAGCTTCGTTGTCGGGGTAAAGCCCCTGCTCATAGGTGATGTTTTCAACAAAGCCCTTTGCCGCGTTGGGGTCGTCTATTTTATAATCGCTGAGTATTTTATCAAAAACGCTCGTGGCGTCCGTCTCGTTTTTAACGGCGCACAGAAAATCCCCGTCAATGTAAATACCGCAGGCATTGGTGATGTTGCTGTCGGAATTTTCTATAAGCTTATCGCACATTGATGAAGAATCGGTAAGGTCGGTCTTGTTTACAACCTTGAGCTGATACTGCGCCGGCTTTATAAGCTCCTGCTCTTTACCCGAGGCAGACGCGGCGGTCTTGAGCCTTGTTTTGGCCTGCTGCTCTGCGTCGAGATACTCCGACTCGCTCTTGGCGTAGCCTATTACTGAACCGTTATATTTGATTTCAAGCGCAAAAGTGGCGTTATTCCAATAACTTACCGTGGCGCAAAGCACACCGAGGCAAAGAATCGGGACAAGCAGATTCACCGCAAAGGTAAACACTATACCGTGCCTTGAAAAAGCCTTCTTGATATAAGTTCGCATCTTGGCTTTAGCGGATTTTCTGTCCGTATGGACAAGCGCGTTAAAGTCGGAGCTGACCCTTTTTATATCCGCCATAAGAAGCTTAAATTCCTTACTTACGGTTCTGAAGGTTTTGAGCACAAACCTGTCAATCACAAGGAACACGGCAAAAAATACGGCGCCGACTGTTTTTACGGGACGCGAAAGCACCCTCGACAGCCATTTGCCGAATTTCATAAAACACGTACCTGCCGTAAAGCCTATACGGTATATAAAATTGTAAAGCTTTTCAAAAAACATATTAGCCTCACAGCGGCGACGTTAAAAATTATACGGCACCGAAAGTATTGACAATAATTTTAACATATAAAGCGACAAATTTCAACCTTAACGCACAGCGTAAGGAAACTGCTACGCTTTTACATAACCGTTTCCGAACATCTTATCAATCTGACGTTTTATGTTTTTATGCTCCGGCAGCTGCAGCTTACCGTCGGTTGCGATTATCTTTTGCGCGCTCTTTTGAGCCTCTTTCAGTATCTTGGTATCGGTTAAAATATCCGCTATTCTAAGCGACGGCAAGCCGTGCTGCTTTGAGCCGAAAAAGTCGCCCGGGCCGCGCATTTTAAGGTCCTCATCCGCTATCAAAAATCCGTCGGTGGTCTTGCACATTATATCGAATCTGCGTTTCGCCTCATCATTTTGTGCGTCAGACACCAAAATGCACGTGGACAAAGCATTACCTCTGCCCACTCTGCCGCGCAGCTGATGGAGCTGTGAAAGTCCGAAACGCTCGGCGTTCTCTATAACCATAATCACGGCGTTCGGCACGTCCACACCTACCTCTATAACCACGGTGGACACAAGAAGCTGTATTTTGCCGCTCTCAAAATCGCGCATTATATTATCTTTTTCCTTTGATTTCATCTGCCCGTGCAAAAGCCCGAGCCTGTAACCCCTGAATGCGGTGTTTTGCAGGAATTTACAATATTCCTGCGCAGGTATCAGGTCGCTGTCGCCCTCTTCCACGAGCGGACAGACTATATATGCCTGGTAGCCTTTATCAAGATGTTTCTTTATGAAGTTGTATATTCTCTCGTGAAGAGCCTGCGACACGCAGTATGTTTCGGTTTTTTGCCTGCCGGGCGGCAGCTCGTCAAGAACCGACACCGAAAGGTCGCCGTAAATTATAAGACCGAGTGTTCTCGGTATGGGCGTAGCGGACATAACGAGAATATTGGGATTTTGACCTTTTTTTGAAAGTGCCGCTCGCTGAGCCACACCGAATCTGTGCTGCTCATCGGTGACGGCCAGTCCGAGGCGCAAAAACTCCACATCGTCCTGTATAATTGCGTGCGTTCCTATAACAAGGTCCGCAGAGCCGTCGCGTATCGCCTTTTTAATTTCTCTCTTTTCCTTTTCGGTACTGCTGCCCGTCAACAGTACCGTGTTTATATCGGTACCGTCAAATATTTTTGAGAGCGTTCTGAAATGCTGTTCCGCAAGAACCTCCGTAGGCGCCATAAATGCACTTTGCATACCGTTTTTTGCGGTGTTGTATATGAGCGCCGCCGCCACAAGAGTTTTACCGGAGCCCACGTCACCCTGAAGCAGACGGTTCATAGGCTCGCCCGAGCTCATGTCGGAAAACGCCTCAAAGACCGCTCTTTTTTGTGCTCCCGTCGGAGAAAACGGCAGTCGGGCATAAAACTCCTCGGTGCAGTCCTTTTTGAGCACCATATCCGTCTTTTCTTCGTCGGTTCTGTTCTTGATTGACAAAAGCCCCAGCTGCAATATAAACAGCTCGTCAAAAATCAACCTTTTTTTCGCCTTGTCGAGCGACTCAAAATTCTCGGGGAAATGTATGTTGCGTATAGCAAAATCGAGAGAGCAAAGGTCGTTTTCCGCGAGTATTTCGGGCGGCATAAACTCAGGTATTTCCTTGCAGTTTTTCAGTATCTGCATGGTGCATTTCTCCGTAAGCTTGGAGCTTAAACCCGCCGTCTGCGGATATATGGGGCGTATTCTGCCGTCCCCCTCTTCTTTTGAAAACAAAGGGGACACCATTTCTTTTATGCCGTGCTTATCAACGGTTATTTTGCCGAAAAAGAGATACTCTTCGCCCTCTTTCAGCATATTGCCGATATATTTATTGTTAAAAAAAACCAGATTCAGTATACCTTTTCCGTCGGTTATACTTGTTTTTGAAAGGAGCTTTCCGCCGGGGATTCTCACCTTAGTCGGGGCATAGCTCACGACGCCGCGTATACAGCATTCCGTGCCTACCGGCGCTTCCCTTATCGGCATTATATTGCTCCAATCCTCATATGCACGCGGATAAAAGCGCAAAAGGGCGCCGACCGTATCGACGCCGAGCTTTGAAAACGCCTCGGCACGAGCAGGTCCGACACCCTTTAAATATTTAATTTCGGTTGAAAAGTCCATTATGAACACATCCGGGAACTGTTTTTGAAAAACGTCCTGTTATTCGACGGACGAAATAAAGTAGTAGACCGGCTGACCGCCGTTAATGACATTTACCTCTACATTGGGGAAACGCTCCTGGAGACGCGCCGAAAGTACGTTTGCCGAATTTTCGTCTGCATCCGCGCCGTAGAATACGGTTATCAGCGAACCGCCGAATTTTTTTACAAGGCGGCGTGTAACTCTGTATGCGGCGTTTACAAGGTCATCCTCCACAAGGGTTATTTTGCCGTCCTCCATACCGAGATACTGACCCTCTTTGATTTTCTGACCGCCGAATACGCTGTCGCGTGCGGCAAACGTAACCTGAGCCGTGTGCACATTTTCCGCTGCCTTAGCCATATTAAGGTGATTTTCTTCACTTGAGAGGCTCTCGTCGAAGTTAAGCATAGCGGTTATGCCCTGAGGAATTGTCTTTGTTGCGATAACGCTGACGCCCCTGTCCGCAAGGTTTACGGTCTGCTCCGCCGCCATTATAATATTTTTGTTGTTCGGTAAAACAAAAACGTGCTTTGCGGGAGTTGACTCAACCGCGTTTAAAATATCATCCGTACTCGGATTCATGGTTTGTCCGCCCGAAACAACTACGTCACAGCCGAGCTCCTTAAAAAGCTCTGCCATACCGTCGCCTGCCGCAACAGCCACAAAACCGTAGTCTTTGGTCGGCTGTACCTTATTGATTTCGGTATCACGGCTTAGGGTTTCTTCTTTATTGTCCTTTTTGGCGTCCATACCGACATCCGCGTTTGCGTGCTGATAACGCATATTGTCTATTTTTATGTTTATGAGCGGACCTATTTTAAGGGCTGCCTGAATTACATTGCCGGGTTCGTTTGAGTGGACGTGAACCTTTACTATATCGTCATCGTCAACCACAACAACGCAGTCGCCTATCGACTCAAGATACGCCTTTAATTTGAGCGGCGTGCTCTCGGGATTTTTCGATTTTGTTATGAGAAACTCGCTGCAATAACCGTATTTGATGTCACCCGAAGCCGCTGCCACAACGGATTTGTTTTCTTCGGCATTACTTTTTACGGGCGAAGAATCGTCGTTATTTTCTATAAACTTACCCTCGTTTATATAGCCTCTTATACCGTCAAGTATATAGAGAAACCCCTGACCGCCGGCGTCTACCACGCCTGCCTCTTTGAGAACCGGCAAAAGCTCGGGGGTGGTTTCAAGCGCCTCCTGTGCCGCACGGTAAGCCTCGTCGAGAACAGCGCCGCAGTCATCGGACGAAAGCTCCTCAGCCGCTGCCGCCGCCTTGCGTACAACAGTTAAAATAGTACCCTCGGTGGGCTTCATTACGGCTTTGTAAGCCGACTCTTTGCCGAGAGTGAGCGCCGCGGCAAGGTCTTTGCCGCCGACCTCTTTTTTACCTTTAAAGCCGTTTGAAATTCCTCTGAAAACCAATGATAATATAACGCCCGAATTTCCTCGCGCGCCCCTTAAAAGAGCGGCGGCGATTTTTGATGACACAACGCTTATATCATCGTCGTCTGTTACCTGAAGCTCTCTTACGGCTGCGGAGGAGGTCATTGACATATTGGTTCCGGTATCGCCGTCTGGTACCGGAAATACGTTGAGCGCATCAACGTCTTTTCTGTGATTCAGTATATTGTTAGCGCCGGAAATGAAAGCGCGTTTAAACTGCTTACCTGTTAACAAAATTTGTACACTCCTAATTATTCTTTCATTCCGTCAACAAACACATTGACTTTTTTTACGCCGAGACCCGTTGACTGCTCGACGGTATACCTGACCTTGTTGGTTATGGAATCCACAATGGTTCCGATATTAACGCCGTAGGTCACGATTATATGAAGATCTATTATCAGATCGCCGCCGTCGGCACGCACGCTGACGCCCTTATCGGGATAATTCTTACGTTTAAAAAGAAGCGACCGAAGCCCCTGTGACGCACCGCTGTTTGCCATACCGGCAACGCCGAAGCATGAGGTTACGGTTTGACCGATAAGCTCCGAAAAATAGTGCTGATGTATCTCAATAACGCCGAGATAATTTTCAATTTTAATCATATATCGGTTTATATTGCAAAAGAGCGCAATATTCTCCTTTCCTGTAATGCTGTTATTATATACCATAAACCGCCCAAACACAATACGCTGTTCCGAAAGCGGTAAAAGAAGCTATCGCCCTCTTAACCCAATGTCCAACGGCAAATTCCCGCATAGAGATGGTCGGAGGAATACGAGAAATCGGGCTTTAAGCCCTTTTTATATGCCGCAAAGCCGCTCCTGTAGCAAACGGGAACAAACGGCATGTCGTTTAAAAAGCTGTCAAGAAAATCCGAAATCCCTATACTTCCCTCGCAAAAGGCGTCATAATCGGTAATCACGCGAAGAGTTCGGTCAATGCCCTTTGACGCAGAACCTTTTTCCGAGAAGAACGGGCGCAAATCAAGATTTTCGGTGAGCTTTATTTCGCCCAGGTAAAGGTTGAAATCGCCGGAAGATATTTTCTGATTATATTTATCAAGCGGAACCGCGTCAACGGTTACATTAAAGCCTATGCTCCGAAGACTTTCGGCTATGCTGTTTGCCGCCGCCGTGCGGAAGCTGTTTTCGCTGTTCACAAGAAGCGACACTTTAAGATTTTGCGAGCCGTTTGTCAGCGAGCCGTCCTTTGCATATTTATTATACCCTGTTTTGGTAAGTATTGACTTTGCTTTGTCAATATTTGCGCTCTCGGCGGAATTCACGTTTGTTACTCCCGAAAGTTCGGAAAATGCCGAATTAAACAGGAGCGGAGCCGCCGTGGCGTACCCCTGATATGACGAAGACGCTATATCTTTTTTATCTATGGCATAATAGACGGCAGTTCTGACGGCGAACGACGACAAAACGCCGTTTGTGTCATTTATGCCCAAAAATACAAAATTATTCATGTTGACCGTGCTGCTGTCAACGGAGACATGACGGTAAATGCTGTCGCTCATATCCTTAAACAGGAAATTTACATTGCCTATTTCAAGAGCGTTTTCGGCATAGGTAAAATCCTCAATCTCATAGAGCTTTATCTCGGGTATATTTACGTTGCCGCCGTAATTTTCATTCTTTGAAAACAGACCGTCCTTATACACATAAGGGCCGCTGCCTATCGGAGTATTTTCAGCCTTGTCGGCGGTGCCGCTTTTGACAACGGGAAAGCTCAGCGCATTCAGCACATAAGGGTCCGGTGAAGAAAGCGTAAAGGTAACCGTGCCGCCCGACGCCTTTGCCGACTGAATGTTTGAAAGCAACTGACCGTAACGCGACGACGCCTTTGCCTTATTAAACGAATATACAACGTCCTGTGACGAAACGGACGAACCGTCAGAAAAGCGCGCACCCGAGAGCGTAACGATAACCGAAGTTCCCGAAACATCGCCCTTTTCGGCTATTGCGTTTTCGGGGGTGTAGTCTGCCTTGACCTTAAAAAGCGGGTCATAGGCTAAATCGGTAAGACTTATATTCTCTGTACCAACGGCAAAAAAAGGATTCAGCGAATCACTCTTGGAATACGGCAAAATAAGGTCGTTTGCCGAAGAAGCATCGCTGCCGCCCGAGGCGACGGAACTCGTCTGCTCGGTGGAATTGCCGCTGCCGCTGTCCTTACGGCAGGCAGAAAAGATACATACCGCAGAAAGCAAAAGACATATTGCCGAAAATATTTTCTTTTTCACGGTCGCACTCTCCTTTTAAAGCGATATTCTCTTCACACAAACGGTTTTTGCCGTATCGCGCCTCACGGTAAATATAACTCCGTCAAGCTCGGCGTCGCCGTTCGGATTTTGAAAACGCACCGGCATATTTGTTTTCATCTTTTCTATTGCAAGCTCGGGTGTAACGCCCAATACGGACATTTTGGGACCCGTCATACCTATATCCGTTATATATCCCGTACCCTGCGGCAATATCTGCTCGTCTGCCGTGGGCACATGGGTATGGGTTCCGAACACAGCCGAAACCCTGCCGTCAAGATAGAAGCCCATAGCACGTTTTTCGGCTGTGGCCTCCGCGTGGAAATCAACAACTATAATATCGGTTTCTTCTTTGAGCTTTTCAATTACCCTGTCTATGCAAATAAACGGATTTTCGAGCGGTTCCATAAACACCGTACCGCACAGATTAACTACGCCGACTCTGAAAGAGCCGCGGTCTACAACGGTATACCCTCTGCCGGGGGCCTCTTTTCCGTAGTTTGCGGGTCTTAAAAGGAACTCGTTTCTCTCAAGCTCATCATATATTTCACGACGTCTGAAGGTGTGATTGCCGCCGGTTACAACGTCCGCGCCGCTCGTGAAAATATCGTCGGCGGACATCGGCAATATGCCGTTTCCGACAGCGGAATTTTCACCGTTTACCACCGTCACGTCTATATTATTTTCTCTTTTTAATTTCGGTAAACATTTCCTCAGCTTTTCGCAGCCCGACGCCGATACGACGTCGCCCACGGCGAGGATGTTTATAGTATCTGACATAATGCACCGTTTCTGTTTGGATTTTCGGAAAAGCTAAGCCCCGACAACACTCAAAGTTTTTCTCTTTAAGGCATCAGGGCTTAAAAATTATTTCGCGTAATCGACAGTCCTGTTTTCGCGTATGATGTTGACCTTTATCTGACCGGGATATTCAAGCTCATCCTCAATCTTTTTGACAACTTCGCGCGCAACAAGTGTCATCTGATCGTCACTTATAACATCGGGCTTAACCATTATGCGAATCTCACGGCCTGCCTGAATTGCAAATGACTTCTCAACGCCCTCAAACGACGTTGCTATTTCTTCGAGTTTCTCAAGACGCTTGATATAATTCTGTACATTCTCGCGTCTTGCGCCGGGTCTTGCGGCTGAAATTGCGTCCGCCGCCTGAACGAGGCAAGCAACAACGGTCTTTGCCTCCACGTCGCCGTGGTGAGCCTGAATTGCGTGAATTACCTGCTCGTTTTCCTTATATTTTCTTGCGTATTCAACGCCCAAATCGACATGAGAGCCTTCAAATTCACGGTCAAGCGCCTTGCCTATATCGTGAAGAAGTCCCGCTCTTTTAGCCGTTTTTACATCGGCGCCGAGTTCTGCCGCCATAAGCCCTGCTATGTAGGAAACCTCAAGCGAATGATTGAGCACGTTTTGACCGTAGCTTGTGCGGTATTTGAGTTTGCCGAGTATCTTGACAAGCTCGGGGTGTATACCGTTTACGCCTGCGTCAACTACGGCGCGTTCACCTGTCTGACGTATGGTCTGCTCAACCTCGCGCTTTGATTTTTCGTACATTTCCTCAATGCGTGCAGGGTGTATTCTGCCGTCCGAAATAAGCTTTTCGATAGTGAGCCTTGCTATTTCGCGGCGAACGGGCTCAAAGCTTGAAACCGTTATAGCCTCCGGCGTGTCGTCGATTATAAGGTCTACGCCGGTTATTGTTTCAAGGGTACGTATGTTTCTGCCCTCGCGGCCGATAATGCGGCCTTTCATCTCGTCATTGGGAAGAGTTACCACCGAAACCGTAGCTTCGGCTGCCTGGTCTGCGGCACAGCGCTGTATCGCGGTAGAGATTATCTCACGCGCGAGAGCGTCCTGCTCGTCCTTGGTTCTCTGCTCAAAGTCCATAATTTTAACGGCTTTGTCGTGAGTGAGCTCCTCATCGAGATTTTGTAAAAGTAATGTTTTTGCCTGTTCTTTTGTATAGCCCGAAATTTTTTCGAGCATATCGAACTGGCTCTTTTTGATTTTTTCAACCTCTTCGAGTTTTTTATCAGCCGTTTTGACTTTTTCGTTTAAAGCTTCTTCTTTTGCTTCAAGAGCCTCTGTTTTTTTATCGAGAGACTCCTCTTTTTGAATTATTCTGCGTTCCTGCCGCTGAACTTCCGCTCTGCGTTCTCTGTTTTCCTTTTCCGCCTCGGATCTCAACGAATGGATTTCGTCCTTAGCTTCCAAAATCGCTTCTCTCTTTTTATTTTCCGCTGTCTGAACAGCCTGATTTACGATTCTGGTAGCTTCTTCCGTAGCCGAGCCTATAGCAGACTCCGCCACCTTTTTACGGTGAACCTCGCCGAGTACAAATCCGACAACTCCGAAAACAACTGCAGCTGCGGCCGCGGCTATTATAGCTATCGTTACAGGATTCAAAAAGTTCTGCACCTCCTTTTAATTTTTGGTTTTCCGATTATTCATGCTTGAAAATAAGAAAATTTATTGGCTTTTGACAGTGTAACTGTATCAATCGCAATACTGTTCGCATTCTAATACACTATCTTAGATATTTTATATCTTTTTATGCAATAAGTCAAGAAAAAGCGAACCGTTCGGCGCAAAAACAGTCGATATTTAAAATACAAAAAGCACGCCGCAAAGGCCGAACCCTATGCGACGCACCAAACACATTTAAAATTTTAAACAAGCAGCCGAAAACGACATTACGCGAGCTTGAGCTCCTCCCAAAGTTTTGAGAGAAGATCGAGCGTATCCTGGTCAAGATTGTGGAAATACTGTGTTTTCACTTCCTGCTTGGGATAGAGCACCTCGTTATCTTTATACTCATACCTGTCGTCGCTGAGAACAGCCGTAACGGGGCAGAGATAGCCGAGATAATTCGCATTGTGGAGTGCCACCTCGGGCTCGCACATATAGTTTATAAACATCTCGGCAGCCTTTTTATTTTTGGCGCTTGTCGGAACGCACATTACGTCCACAAATCTGTTTGTTCCCTCCTTGGGGTAAACAAATTCGAGATCGTCATTTTCCTGCTTCATCGTGAGGTAATCGCCTGCGTAATACGGAGCTATGGCGGCTTCGCCTGCCTCCATCTTATTAAAGACCTCATCCATAACGTATGACTGAATCAGCGGCTTTTGCTCCTTGAGCTTTTCTGCCGCCGCGCGCCATTCGTCGGGATTTGTTGAGTTTATATCATAGCCGAGAAGATACTGAGCCACACCGAAAGCGTCACGCGAATTATTAAAGGTAAGTATTTCGCCGGAGTACTTCGGGTCCCACATAACATTCCAGCTGTCGGGCTTTTCGGAAACCATGGTTGTATTATAAATAAGACCGACCATACCGCCCGTGTAAGCTACGGTGTACTCATTGTTTTCGTCAAAGAAAAGGTTTTTGTATTCGTCGCCGATACCCGCGTAATTGGTAATCACCGAATAATCGAGCTTCTGCAAGAGTCCCTCGTCCTTTAAGCGCTCAGCCATATAATCCGACGGAATTATAACATCGTAATTTACTCCGCCGCTTTTGAGCTTTGCATAGAGGTCCTCATTGCTGTCATACATATTATAATTGACTTTAATGCCCGTAAGCTTTTCAAAATCCGAGATAACGTCAACGCTTCCGCCCTCACCGTCGGAAACATACTCTCCCCAGTTATATACGTTTATTTCGGTACCTTTGAGTTCTTCAACGTCGTAATTTCCGAGAAGGACGGAGGTGTCAAGCTTTTCGTTTTTAAGCGAACAGCCCGAAAGCATCAATATTCCCGCAAACAAAGCAAGTGTCAATACAACCGAAATTATCTTTTTCATTTTTTTCACTTTCCCTTCTTAACCCTCTGAGCCTTTTGCCCTTTTACGTTCTTTCTTTTCGCTGCGCGCCTGAAGCACATTCATAAGAATCATAAGCACGAGCACCGATACAAATATAAGCGTTGACAGCGCATACATATCGGGCTTTACCTTTTTCTTTGTCATTGAGAAAATAACTATCGGAAGCGTCTGGAATTTTGCACCGCTTACAAAATAGCTGATTATGAAATCGTCAAGCGAAAGCGTAAAAGCCATTATAAATCCGGTTATTATACCGGACTTGATATTTGGAAGCACCACTTTAAAGAAAGCGGAGGCCGGTGTGCAGCCGAGATCCTGCGCCGCCTCGGAAAGATGGCGGTCGGTCTGGCGAAGCTTCGGCAATACCGAAAGTATGACGTACGGCAAATTAAACGTGACATGAGCTATTAAAAGCGTAGGGAAGCCCAAAACGCTGCTTGACGACACTATTTTGCCTACAAATACGAAAAGGAGCATCATTGAAACACCCGTAACTATTTCGGGGTTCATCATAGGTACGTTTGTAACGGTCATAACGGCACTTCTCAGCCACCGTTTTTTCATCGAATTTATTCCGACCGCCGCCGCAGTTCCTATAACGATTGAAATAAGCGCGGAGGTAACAGCTAAAACAAGTGTGTTGCGAAGAGCCGTAAGAGCCGTGGCGTTACGGAACATTTCGACATACCATTTCAGCGAAAATCCCGACATAACGCTTGTGCTGTTTGAGGCGTTAAATGAGAACACCACCATAACGAGCATCGGGGCATAGAGGAATATCATTATAAGAGCGATGTATATTTTTTTGAGTGCTTTCATATTATCATCGCCCCCTCTTCATTATCGGCAAAGCGATTCATAATAAGCATACATACTATTATGAGAAGCATCAGCACGAGCGAGAGCGATGCTCCGAGATTATAGTTGTATGCGGACTGAAACTGCATTTCAATAGAGTCGCCGATAAGCAGAAATTTTCCGCCGCCGAGCTTTTGGCTTATATAGAAAGTGCTTACCGACGGGACGAATACCATTGTTATGCCCGAAATGACGCCCGGCATACTGAGCGGCATTATAACCTTGCGAAGCACCTGAAGCTTGCCCGCTCCGAGATCCTGTGCCGCCTCAACAAGACTTTTATCAAGCTTTGACATAACCGAATATATCGGCAGCACCATATACGGCAAAAAGTTATACACCATTCCGAGGATTACCGCGCCCGGAGTGTTGATAAGCTGTGCCGTGGGCAGCCCCACAGCCTTTAAAAGCGAGTTTATAAGCCCTGTATTTGAGAGAATCGTTATCCACGAATATGTGCGGATAAGGAAATTCATCCACATGGGGAGCATTATAAGCATCATTATGGTTCGCTGAGTGCTCGCACGGCTCTTTGCCATGATGTACGCGAGCGGATATGCGAGAAAAAGGCAGATTACCGTTGCCAGAAGCGCATACCATGCGGATCTGCCGAAAATAGCGCCGTAAGACGAGAGCGCCTTGATATTATCAAGGGTAAATGCGCCGCTGCGGTCGGTAAAAGCGTAGTAAATTACCATTATCAGCGGAGCTATTATAAAGAGTACCGCCCATATCATATACGGAGCGTTTATGAGCTTTAAAGTGAGAGAAGACTTTTTCATGGCTTACTCTCCCATCTCGGAGACTTCGTCTTCATCCGTAAGCTCTGCATTGGGGTCGGAGAGCTCGTCGAACTCTTCGCTGAACGAGCTGTAATCGCCGTAAAGACCCGAATATTTGCTCTTTTTCATTATCTGAATTTCATCCGGTTTTATCGAAATACCTATACGGTCGCCGACTTCGGCTTTTTCGGTGGTCTGTATCATCCACTTAAAGCCTTTAATGTCAACTATTATTTCATAGTGGACGCCCTTAAAGGTTACGGAGGTAACGTCGCCCGAAAGCATACCCTCCCCGGGCGGCACCATATCTATATCCTCGGGACGAACCACTACGTCTACGGGTTCGTTAAGCCCAAAGCCCTTATCGACGCAGCGGCAGCGTATGCCCTGAAATTCGACGTTGTAGTCGGAGAGCATAACGCCGTCCACAATATTGCTTTCGCCTATGAAGTCCGCAACAAAAGCGTTTTGCGGTTCATTGTAGATATCGGTGGGCGAGCCTATCTGCTGGATAACGCCGCTGTCCATAACCACTATGGTATCGGACATAGAGAGCGCTTCCTCCTGGTCGTGGGTAACATATATAAACGTTATACCGAGCCGCTGCTGTATCGCTTTAAGCTCACTCTGCATATCTTTGCGGAGCTTTAAGTCAAGCGCGCCGAGCGGTTCGTCGAGAAGCAGTACGCGCGGTTTAACGGCAAGGGCGCGCGCAATTGCGACGCGCTGCTGCTGACCTCCGGAAAGCGATGAAACATTGCGTTTTTCAAATCCCTTGAGGTTTACGAGCGAGAGCATCTCTTCAACGATTTTTTTAATTTCACTTTTTGACTTCTTCTGAAGCTTTAAGCCGAAGGCAATATTGTCCGCAACGTTAAGGTTGGGGAACAGTGCATAACGCTGAAAAATGGTGTTCACCTGTCGTTTATGAGCAGGAACACCATTTATTTTTTTACCTTCGAAAATGACATCGCCGCTGTCCGGAGAGAGAAACCCGGCTATTATACGAAGTGTCGTCGTTTTACCGCAGCCCGAGGGTCCGAGTAAAGTGACGAATTCGCCGTCGTGTATCTCGAGACTCACATCTTTTAGTATAGGCTGGTCGTCAAAGCTTATTGAAATGTTCTTAAGGTCAATTATTACTGCTTTGTTTTCCAATTATGCAGCCCCTTTCCAACCGATAGATATTGTTGGGAAGTACAAAAGTATGCACTCCCTAATTGGTATGAGATAAATATAATTTGAAAATCATAAAAAGTCAATGTTTTTATCGAAAAACGGCGGAATATATTTTCCCGACGATACCGCCGAAGCCGAAACGAGCAAAAATGTGTGCTTCGCCGCATTTTCGGGGCATAAAAAAAGTAAGCGGGGAAAATATCCTCGCTTACCTTTATTTCTTTAAATTATTCCTGTGCGGGAGCGCCTACCGGGCATGTATCTGCACAAGTACCGCAGTCAATGCACTTATCTGCATCTATTTCATACTTGCCGTCGCCTTCGCTGATAGCCTCAACCGGACACTCAGCAGCACAAGCGCCGCATGAAATGCAGTCATCCGAAATCTTATATGCCATTTTACATGACCTCCTTTATTATGTTTAAACACATTGTAACATATATTTTTTGAATTTCAATACCATATTTGATAATGTAAAAAATTTTTTATCAGTCTTTGCTTTTTGCAAAAACTGCCTTGAGATTTGCGCCCTTTAAAATGAATATTTCGCGGAAAAGCATGACCGAGAGAAAAGAAATAGTACCGCCCATAAGCACGTCGCTGAAGAAGTGAGCGCCGACAACTATTCTGCTTACGGCAACAATTCCCGTGAACAATATCGGGCATATCCAAAGGGCGGCTCTTTTGCCCTTACTCTTTATACCGAGAGAATCCGCGAGCATTATAAGTCCGTAGCTCATTCCCGCGGCGCAGGTGTGACCGCTCGGGAAAGACTTGCACGCGTCTGTCGTGCCGAAGAGCGTCATCATTTGCGCCTTATCCATCTGACCGTTTCTCACATACCATCTTGTGAAATTCGCAAATCCGCCTATCGAAGCACCGCCGGCGGTATTCATAGCGCGGTACCGCATACGGCCGAACGGGATTTTAACTATCGCAACCACGGCGTTTGCGAGTATTACGGTGCAAATCATTGCAAACGCAAAATTTATAAGCTTTTTTATGGATTCATCGGAAAAATTCTTTACGGCAAATGTTCCGAGCAGCATAAAAAGCGCCGCCAAAAACAGCGCTACACCCGTCAAAAATGCCGAGCCCTTATAGCTTTCGGCGTCAAGGTGCTGTAAAAGATAGCCCACGGTCTCGTTTAAAAATGCGTAATATGCCGCCGTACCCGCTATAACGCCGATAATTTCAACAATATCCTTTATCGGGCGTTTCTTCCAAAATCTTCTGACGCCCCAAAAGAGTATCTGTATGCTGAAAGCGAGCATAAAATAAACCGGCGCGCTGCCGACGCACTCAAAGGCGGCGCCGAACGGGTCGTTTGTATAATACGAATGAGACGCCAAAGCGTGCCGCGTCAGAATATCGCTCACCTGCAAGTCGGTGAATGTGGCGGTTAAAAGAAGTCCGCCGAACAAAACTATAAACAACAGTATTGAAACAAGGGTTTTGGATTTTCTTGTCATTTCATATACCCCTTTCGGATATTTTACATAAATTTTACCACAAATTTACATTCAAGACAATATAATTTATCACATTCATGAGCGGCAAACGCGGTTTGACAAGAAACTTTGCGTATGCTAAACTCTTCCTAAAAAATTAACGGAGATATATATGAAAACACTTTACATATCGGATATGGACGGAACGCTCCTGAATGACAGCGGAAAAGTACCCCGGCGCAGTGTCGAAATAATAAACGGTCTCATAAAGGAAGGAATGTTATTTACCGTTGCTACCGCAAGAAGCGCAATGTCTGCCGCAGAGCTTTTAAAGGATATTGATATATCCGTGCCGGCGGTGCTTATGAACGGTGTGTTTCTGTTTGATTTAAAGAACAAAAAGGCGGTTGCCTACCACGAAATACCGAATGACGCCTTTTTTGCGATAACCGAAATATTTGTACAAAGGAACAAATCGCCGTTTGCCTTTTTTTACGGTGACGACGGAAAATTCACAATAGAATACACGGATTTCAAATTGCCTGTTCACCGTGATTTTTACGAAAAAAGGAAGGGCAAATTCTACGGCGAATTTAAAAAGGTAACAAAATACGCACCGATAGGCGATATGCACCCCGTTTTTATAAGTCTTTCCGATGAATATGACGAACTGAAGCCCATTTATGACGCGGCGCAGAAAACAAACGGCGTCACCTGTTCTTTTTACGCCGACACATACACCCCCTACTGGTTTCTTGAAATATACAGCAGTAAGGCGAGCAAGGCTAACGGCGCACAGGAGGTTATGGCTCTGGTCGGTGCGGACGAAATCGCGGCATTCGGCGACAACAGAAACGATATGCTGCTGTTTTCGCGTGCGGACAGAAAATACGCCGTCAAAAATGCTGTCCCGGAGCTTCGGCACATTGCCGATGAAGTCATAGGGGAAAACAATAATGACGGCGTAGCTGAATTTTTAAAAAAAGATTTTAAGGCATAATATATTTCAATATCGGTATTTTTTTGACGACGAACGACAGTGCGGCACATATAATATATGCTATAAACGGCATAAACACCGAATAATACACGGGATGCTCCGCAAAAACAGCCACTTTATCAAACGCATACAAAACAAGCATATGCGTAACATATATTCCGAGGCTGAGCGATGACAGCGCTCTTATAAATTTTTTGGATATTACCGAGAAAAGACGTTCCCATTTTATATATTTCGCTGCCGTAAACACGGCGGCTGCCATAGGCATACAGGCTATCGACGGATAATCCATAAATATGTCGTCAAGTTTCCCGGCTTTTTCGCTGACGATATATGTTCCGAAAAACATTACGGCAGCTCCGAAAATACCCGACATATAAATAAGTATACGCGCCTTTTTTGTGTAATCCTTATTTTTTATGAGCCAGCCCATAAGAACATATATGAGATAGCCCTTTACTATCGGCGGAGTCAGCTCTTTAAATACGGGAAAGGCGAATTTATTGATAAGCGGCACTACCGAGAGGAACACAAAGCCGACAACGCACACATACTCTATGGTTTTGATGTTTTTCTTATCCGCGGCAAGCGACAGCAGGGGCAAGCACATATAAATGGCAAAAATGCAGTAGAAGAACCAAAAAATATAGTTCGCCTCATTATTAAACATCGCGGCAAAAAGCTTTTTTATGCCGAACGGCTCGGTTGCCTCTTTTAAAACATACGGGCGAATAAAATAAACAAGCTGCCAAAAGAAAAACGGTACCAATGTTCTCGCGGCACGTTTTTTAAAGAAGGTTTTTGTATCGTATTTTTTGCGGTAATCGAGCAAATTTGCTCCGGTAATCATAATAAATACCGGCACGGCAAAATGGGCCGCCGTCTGCAAAAACATATATATAAACCAAAGCCGTGATTTCTGATAATAAAAAACTCCGTCGGAGCAATGGAGAACCAAAACGGCAAAGCAAGACAGAATATTGAGAATATCGATATAATAAAGCCTTTTTGGGCTGTTTGTTTCACCGGCGGGCGATTTCCCGTTCCCCATTTTATCAACTCCTTTTGATGTTTATATCATAAGTTACTTTGACTGTTTTGTCAATTACGCGCGCATAAAAAGGGTTTGACAACAACGCCGCTAAATGGTATTATAAACAGCGGAATTAAAAATCCATACTTTATCGCTTCTCGGTAATACGAAGTTTTGATTTTTAATATCATATATTATATCGTGCGGCAAATCGGCAGATACTGTGTCCGATAATGTGCCCACGGCAAAAACGGTAAAATCGCAGAAATGCGTTTTTATATTTGCGGAACAAGCCGAAAGTAAGATTTATCTGAAAGTAAGCTCCGCCTCGGATGTCCTCGCCGTGTAAAATTCAGAGGACAAAAGCTTAATATGCGGGTATGGCGGAATTGGCAGACGCGCAAGATTCAGGTTCTTGTGGAGGCAACTCTGTACAGGTTCAAGTCCTGCTACCCGCACCACGACGCCGTTTTTTAAAGCGGCAACAAAAAACGCTGAAAAGCCTTGTGTATCAACGGTTTCCGTTCATAAGGAAGTATTTTCTTATGAGAGATTGGTCGCAACCTCTGTTATGGAGGCTGCGGCCTTTTCTCTTTCTGCGGCAGATCACGACCTTGGCGATTCTGCGATAGCAAGCATCTCCTTTATGGTTGCAAGGTCTACAAGTCCGACACCGGTAAAGTAGATGTCAATGCTCACCCGCTTATGCCCGTTCACCATTTCACTGTTGTGAACCTCGATCCGCTTGATGATCTTATTGACCACCTCCGGCGTGAGCGTTTCCATACTGGAATATTCTCTGAGTCCTGCCAGCAATAGCCGAATATCCACGCTTTCCTGCTCCAGTTCGGCCAGCTCTTTTTTCTTTATGCTGACGGATCGCAGTAGCTCCGCCTGCTCTTTTTCGTATTTTGCTGCCATACGGGAATAACGCTCATCAGACAGCTTGCCCGCAAAATTATCCTCATAGAGTTTGGCAATCAGCCGGTCGATTTCATCGATACGGTGTTTTCCGGCAACGATGTCCGATTTGACAGATCGGATATTCTGATCTTTCCCCGCAGATTGTTGCTTTCCAATCATTTGCAGAAAGAATGATTCGTGACAGGCAACGAAATCTGCAAGATCGCTGACCGCCACTGAGACGATTTGTTCCAGCGCGACATTCCGGATATAGTGAATTGTGCATTCTCCTCGAC
>JALELS010000008.1 GCA_022768065.1 Ruminococcus sp.
AAGAAAAACCAATGCGGCGGTCGCATTTTGCGACGAGGGGGAAATTCCCCCGGTACATTTTAAAGAGATTATTTTCTTTAATATTTTGAAACAGGAAATTATAAATAAAAAATCGTTTTTCGTGGCTACTCTGCACAGGCTGCAATTGCAGATAAGAACAAATAATAAGAGCGGATATATAAAAATCGGAATGATTTAAAAATTTCGATTGGCTCTGAATCAAACCCTCTGCCGCGCAATCGGCAGGGGGTTTTTGTATATCTGAAAACCGTTTGCCCGCGATTAGCCTTTATATCGCCGCAGGCAATGCCGATATACAGAAAAAACTGTTGACACAGTCATTTTAAAATGATATACTGCGCTTACTGTAATTAAACAATCTGCCACCGGGTAGAAAAGTGCCAAAGCACTCGTAACACATCGTTAGGTCTTTGAAGATGTGTTCACGGGTGCTTTTTTTGTCGGAGGTTTTTATGTTAAAGAAAGTAGTGAATTATTTTTCAAAGGGCGAATTGATATTGTGGGCTTCTTCCGTGATTTTGATTATCGGGTCTTTTTGCATTTTGGGCGGAAACGGCTTTTTGACCCTCGCGGCTTCGCTTATAGGCATGACGTCAATACTCATAAACGCAAAAGGCAATCCCATAGGGCAGCTTTTGATGATTGTGTTCAGCCTGATGTACGGCATCATATCATACACCTTTTCGTATTACGGAGAAATGATAACGTACCTCGGAATGACAATGCCCATGGCGATTTTCGCGCTGATTTCGTGGCTCAGACACCCGTACAACGGCAAACGCTCCGAGGTCAAGGTGAATTCGATTACCAAAACGGAAATTGTCCTTATGTTTTTTGCTGCGGCGGTTATCACGGTGGGCTTTTATTTCGTGCTGAAATATTTTAATACGGCAAATCTTATCCCGAGCACAATATCCGTAACAACCAGCTTCCTCGCCGTGTACCTGACGTTCAGGCGAAGCTCGTATTTCGGATTGGCATATGCCGCAAACGATGTTGTGCTTATAGTCCTTTGGACTTTGGCAAGCATTTATGACAAGCGGTACATTTCGGTGATTGTGTGCTTCGCGGCTTTTCTGGTAAACGATATATACGGCTTTGTGAGCTGGCAAAGACTTAAAAAGAAGCAAAAATTCGCCGCGCAAAATCCGACAGAACAAGGCGCCTGAGGGTTTTTCGTTCGGTGCCGGCGGGGTCTCGGGCTGCCGTGCGGAAACACCGTACTTTCCGTTGCCGTTTTGGGCATAATTATTACGGCGCCTCTCGGTGCTTTCGGAATGGATATAAGTTATCAAAAATTGCTTGCAAAAAACGACTGATTTTGCCCCTGCCTCCCTTGTAAAGGGTTGATGGGCTACCGTTAAGGTAACTCGGGGGGGTTTTGCCTCCCTTGAAAAGGGAGGTGGGTTGCCGTAAGGCAAGCCGGAGGGATTTCTTGGGAGTATATGGAATTTGAATAGAAAGCGAATTACTTTTTAATCCGCTTTTTGCCTCCCTTGAAAAGGGAGGTGGGTTGCCGCAAGGCAAGCCGGAGGGATTTCTTGGGGTTATATGGAATTTAAACAGGAAGTAAATTACTTTTTAATCCCTCAGTCTACTCACTTCGTTCGTAGCCAGCTCCCTTTACAAGGGAGCCTAAAAGCACCTCTGCTTTTGTTTCGCTTCAGCCGCTCTTTTCACTCTTCCTTTTTCTCTAAACAGCCTACTTTGCAATACAATTCAGCCTCCCTTGCAGAGGGCGAAGCCTCGCCAAAGCAGCTCGGAGGATTTCAGCCTCCCTTGAAAAGGGAGGTGGATTGCCGCAAGGCAAGCCGGAGGGATTTCTTGGGAGTTTATGGGATTTGAATAGAAAGCGTGTGATTATTTAATCCCTCAGTCTACTCACTTCGTTCGTAGCCAGCTCCCTTTTCAAGGGAGCCTAATACTCCCTCAGTCACCTGCGGTGCCAGATTCTAACCGGAGCCCGTCCCCTTTGTCACTTCGTGACATTTCCCCACACTGTGGGGAATCACCCTTTACAAGGGAGCCTGAACAATCCCTCAGTCCGCTCGTGAACTCGCGTCCAGCTCCTAACCTGAGCCCGTCCCCTTTGTCACTTCGTGACATTTCCCCACACCGTGGGGAATCACCCTTTACAAGGGAGCCTGATAAATCCCTCAGTCTGTTCGCTGCGCTCACAGCCAGCTCCCTTTTTACAACTGAATTTTGTCGCTTGAAATGTGCGCTTTTTTTGACGGGAAAAAGGTCCCCGTCAGCCGAATTTTGTCGCGAAAACGCGCCTTTTGATTGACAATCCTATATAAACATTTTAAAATATCATAGAGAGATTTTAAAAGGACGCGAAATATGAAGAAAAAAATCAGACTGAAAAAGACGGTAAAAAGAAAATTTTTGCTGTTTGTTATTTTGGCAGTTATAATGGCGGGGCTCATTGTGGGCGAGCTTACGATAGGGCGAAGAAAAATAAACGATCCTGCCGTTGAGAGACTCGAAGCAAAAATCAGCGAAACCACCACACAGGAAGAAACGCAGGAGGAGACGACCGAAGAAGAGACTACCGAGGAAACGACAGTCCCCGAAACCGTCCCCGAGACAACCGCTTCGGCGCCGCCCGTTACCGCTTCGGCAGCCGATTTCAACAATCCCCAAACCGTAGACCCGAATTCCGGCAATTGGGAGCTCACGCTTGTTAACGCCGGGCATAAACTGCCCGACGGATATGTGCCGTCGCTTGCAAACGCGATAAGCGGAAGCAGCGTTCAGCTCGATTCAAGGGTTGCAAAGGCATATCAGGAGATGTATGACGCCGCAAAGAAGGACGGCTGCATTTTGACTCCGTATGCAGGGTACTGCTCGGTTTCGCGCCAGAATGACAATTACAACCGAAAGGTGAATTATTATAAAAATCAAGGCTTGTCCGATGACGATGCCGCCGCAAAGGCACGCACATTTATTTTGCCGGGCGGATATTCCGAGCAAAACCTCGGCTTGTCAATGGATATTGTAAGCGCAAGCTCCGATTTTGCCTCGACAAAGGAGTTTTCGTGGCTTGTAAAAAACGCGCAGGATTACGGCTTTATTTTGCGCTATCCCGAAAACAAAACGGATAAGACCGGTATGAATTATCAGCCGTGGCATTGGCGCTATGTCGGCAAAGAGGCGGCAAAAGCGATGAATAAGAGCGGTCAGTGCCTTGAGGAATATCTCGGCGCGGCATAAAACGGCGAAGACGGTTTTTACTTTAATATGATTTTAGGCTCCGAATGACAGGCGGTTATTCGGGGCTTTTATATCGGAGAATAAAAGCACAGACGGATTGTTTTCGATAAAGGTTTGACAAAGACGGCGGGTTGTGTTTTAATCTTTTTCGGAATTAAAAATTAAGGGGAATTATAAAATGCTTAACACAAGAGCCGGCGGAGTTTTAATGCATATAACGTCGCTGCCGTCAAAATACGGAATCGGAGTAATGGGCGAAGAGACAAAACGGTTTATAAGCCGCATCAAGGATATGGGATTTTCATATTGGCAGGTGCTTCCGCTCTGCCCGACGGATTTTTACGGTTCGCCGTATGCGTCGCCGGCGGCATTTGCGATTTCGCCGCTTTTGATTGACCCGGATACGCTGAAAAATGACGGCTTTGTGTCGGAAGACGACCTCGGAAGAAGTGTTTACTACGGCTCGCCTTACACGGCTGACTACGAATTTGCCGCAAAAAGCCGCAGGGAGCTTTTAAAAATCGCATATCAAAACAAGAAAAGCGAAGTATCTGCGGAGACTAAAAAATTCTGCGAAGAAAATCCGTGGTGCGAGGCGTACGCGCTGTTTTGTGCCGCAAAGGAAAAATTCGGCGGCAAGCCGTGGTACGAGTGGGATGAAAAATTTGCGCGGTACGAAAATGCGCTTAAAAACAGGGACGAGTTGAAAGACGAAGCCGATTTTTACAAATTCGAGCAGTATATCGCGTTTTCGCAATGGCGCAGGATAAAGCAGTTCGCCAACGAAAACGGCGTAAAAATTCTCGGTGATATGCCAATATACGTCTCTACCGACAGCGCCGACGTCTGGAGCAACACAGAGCTTTTTGAGATAGACGAGCGCAGCTTTGTGCGCCGCCGCGTCTCGGGTGTTCCGCCCGATTATTTTTCCGAGGACGGTCAGCTCTGGGGCAATCCGCTGTACAATTGGGATAAGCTTGAAAAAACAGGATACGCCTGGTGGCTCAGCCGTATAAAGAGCGCGTTTCGGCTTTACGATACGGTCAGAATAGACCACTTTCGCGCGTTTGCGTCATATTGGGCGATTCCCGCGGACGAAAAAACGGCGAAAAACGGCGAATGGGTAAAGGGCCCCGGAATGAAGTTCTTTGACGCCGTAAAGGAAGAAATGGGCGACGTCCCCATTGTTGCCGAGGATCTCGGAGTGTTCGGCGAGGACGTCACACAGCTGCTTGAAAAAACTCGCTTCCCCGGAATGCGCGTAATACAGTTCGGCTTTGACCCGTGCGGCAACAGCACACATCTGCCGCATAACTATCCGCTGAATACTGTCGCCTATGTCGGCACGCACGACAATACAACGCTCCTTGCGTGGCTTTGGGAGGCAACGCCCGAAGAACGCGCCTTTGCGCTTGATTACTGCGGATTCACGGGTGATAACTGGGGCGACGGCGGATATTACAGCCCCTCCTGCCGCAAAATAATCGAAACCGTTTGGCGCTCGTCGGCTCTGCTTGCCGTAATTTCTTATCAGGATATGTGCGGTTTCGGCTCGGACGCGCGTATGAATGTTCCCGGCAGAGCGTTCGGCAACTGGCAGTTCAGAACCACCGAAGAAACAATAGACGGTATAGACAGAAATTATTTCAGACACATTAACGACCTCTTCAGACGAACCAACGGCGCATAAAATGTATTCCCTTTATAGGCTCCCTTGTAAAGCAAACGAACCCAAAAGGCTCCCTTGAAAAGGGAGCTGGCTACGAACGAAGTGAGTAGACTGAGGGATTAAACAATTACACGCTTTCTATTCAAATTCCATATACTCCCAAGAAATCCCTCCGGCTTGCCTTGCGGCAACCCACCTCCCTTTACAAGGGAGGCTGATTTGTTTTGCAAAAGAGGCTGTTTAGAGTAAAAGGGGAAGAGTGAAGAGGGGAGGCAAATCCCTCCGAATCGCCTTGACGAGGCTCAACTCTCATTGCAAGAGAGTCCGAAACCGCCTAAAATCGGGAGAAACGTATAAATACGCCGAAAGCACGGTGCGGATATTTGCGGCGGCTTCGCGCGTATTTTGACGGACGACATATTTTCGACAACATATTTCTATTGATTTATGTCGCAAACAATGATAAAATAATCTGCGTAGTTTACAGGCAGGTGTAGTTTAATGGCAGAACATCAGCTTCCCAAGCTGAATACGGGGGTTCGATTCCCCTCACCTGCTCCAAAACGCCGTTTTCGAAAGCGGCAGCAAAAACGCCGAAAAGCCTTGCGTATCAAGGAATTTCGGCGCTTTTTAATTCTCAAAATACTTCCGCTTTTGCGGCATTTTGTGCTGTTTGCGGCTATTTAAAAGAAAAAATGCAAGTCAAATGCAAGTCAAACTTTTCGCGGATGAGGGGATTTACCGCATTTTCTCATATCCCTTGCCTTTTTGAAATGCCTGTTATGTAACAAAAAGGCGAGAGCGACAGTTCTCTGCTATAAAGAAAAAGGACTCGGCGTATACCGAGTCCTTTTTTGGCGCGCCAAAAGGGATTTGAACCCCCGACCTTCCGCTTAGGAGGCGGACGCTCTATCCAGCTGAGCTATTGGCGCAAATATTAACGCATAAAATTGTAGCAGAATAACGTGATTTTGTCAATCGAAAGGGACTGTAAAAAACTGAATTTTACAGTCCCTGCATTTTAAGGAAACAGAAAAAGGTTCGCGGCTAAAAACAACTTTTATTGAACAAAAACGGTCATCGGCAAATAATTTCGTTTTGGCTTTTTGCAGTGCGGACTTTCACATCAGACATTCCAACTGTTGATATATTTTTCCTGCTCGGGTGTGAGTGTGTCGATTGTTATGCCCCATGACGCGAGCTTCATTTCCGCAACGCGGCGGTCGATTTCTTCCGGAACATAATTTACGCCGATTTTAAGCTTTTCGCGGTTTTCAACCGCATAGCGTGCAGAGAGAGCCTGCAGGGCAAAGCTCATATCCATTATCTCGGCGGGGTGGCCGTCGCCTGCGGCAAGATTTACGAGCCTTCCCTCGGCAAGCAGGTTTACCCATGCGCCCGTCGGCATTTTGTAGCCCATTATATTGTCGCGCTTTAATTCCTTTTCGACGGCGAGCCTCTCAAGGTCGTCAACATTGATTTCCACATTAAAGTGACCCGCATTGCAGACTATTGCGCCGTCCTTCATATTAAGAAAGGATTTTTCCGTAATGACGTTGTCGCAGCCGGTTACGGTTATAAAGAAGTCGCCGTACTTTGCCGCTTCGACCATAGGCATTACAGAGAAGCCGTCCATTACCGCTTCCATAGCCTTTATTTTGTCAATCTCGGTAACTATTACCTTTGCGCCGAGCGCCTTGGCACGCATGGCAACGCCCTTGCCGCACCAGCCGTAGCCTGCCACGACGGCGGTTTTGCCTGCAACTATCAGATTGGTTGTTCTGTTTATGCCGTTCCATACGGACTGACCCGTGCCGTAACGGTTGTCAAACAGATATTTGCACTTGGCGTTGTTCACGGCAACCATCGGGAAACGAAGCTTGCCGTCGTTTTCCATGGCTTTGAGGCGTATAATTCCCGTAGTTGTCTCCTCACAGCCGCCGATAACGCCGCTTGTGAGGTCAGGGTATTCGTTGTGAATGGTGTTTACGAGATCGCCGCCGTCATCGATTATCACGTTGGGGCCGCATTCGAGGACTTTTTCGATGTGCGCGTGGTATTCTTCCGCCGATGCGCCGTGCTTTGCAAATACATTGAGGCCGCCCTTTACGAGTGCCGCGGCAACGTCGTCCTGAGTTGAGAGCGGATTACTGCCAGTAATATACATATTTGCGCCGCCTGCGGCGAGAACGCGGCAGAGATATGCGGTTTTGGCTTCAAGGTGAACCGACAGCGCAACTTTAAGTCCCTTAAAGGGCTTGTCTGCCGAAAATTCCTCCTCGAGTGCGCGCAAAAGCGGCATATTCGCCTTTACCCACTGTATTTTTCTTTCACCGGATTCGTAAAGCCCGATGTCTTTTATTTCGCTCATATTTTGTACCACCTAAAATTTTATTGTTCAATTATACTATAAAAGACAGAGATAGGCAAATTAAAATTGCTTTATCTGTTGACTTTACAAATTAAGTATGCCATAATACTAATGAATAATAATCTAACGGATGGTGATATGATGAAGAATATAGCCGTAAGAATAACTTCCGCAGTCATTGCGCTTATTATGATAGCTTGTGTTTTTTCGTCCTGTAAATCCAAAAAGAGCGACGACGAAGAAATCACAAGAAGCGATCAGGTTATAGCGGGTCCCGTGACCACAACCGAAAACGGCGAGACCACAACCGGCGAAGAGACCACCGGCGGCGAAACTACCGCGGCGGCAGGCGCTGCAACAACAAAAGCTTCGTCTTCGTTGAGCGTTCCGTCGGTTACGACGCCGAACTTTAACAGCACCACGGCTGCAAGCGGCAGTAACAGCAGCAGTTCGATAGGCACCATGGGCTCTACCATACTCGGCGCCCTTGCTAATGCCGACCCCGATACCATAGCGGCTTTTGTAAACAATATGGGCTTCGGTTATGATGCCGATCAGGGTGTTTTCTATTCGCTGATGGATTCTTGGCAGAGAGATGCCAACTTCATAAGCCAGTACGATAAGTACGCCGCGATTTTCGGCAATATGAGATACCTTACCACAACAATAGACTTTAATTACGACGGTCTTGACTGGCGTATTCAGCTTTGGAAGGGTCAGTACGGCACTTTCGGCGGCGGTGAAGTCGGTGTTTACACAAAGGACCCCAAAACAAACGATAAGCTTTACAACTGCGCCGACAACGACCACTTGCTCAATATGTATTATGACCTCTACACATCTGTGAGCGCATATGCTTCGGGCAACAGATTTTTCTATCGCGACGCATGGAACGACGGCGGCCATTGGTGGCTCACCGGCTTTAAGCTCGGCACCGTAGCTCCGAAAGAAATGGTTATGAGCCTCAAAATCAAAATGCGCACAAGAAAAATGGCAAACGCTTTTGAGGACGGTCTTATAAATGCCGGATTCTATAAGGGCAACGCTTATACAAATTACGATTCATATAAGCGTGACGACAGAGTATTCTATATCCTCTGGTATCACACCGGAAGCCTCAATTATTGATAATTAAGCTTTTATGCAGGCTATCTCATTTTTGGGGTAGCCTGATTTTTTCTGTAAAAGGAGATATTTATGAAAGGCAAATTTTTTGCGTTTACTTCAAGGCTTAAATATATAAACCGCTGGGCGCTTATGCGTAACACGACTTATGAAAATTTAAGTCAGCATTCGGGCGAGGTTGCCACAATAGCGCACGCCCTCGCCGTTATAGGAAATAAGCGACTCGGCAAAGAATACAATGCCGAGCGCGCCGCTCTTTTGGGACTTTATCACGACACCCCCGAAATCATAACGGGAGATATGCCCACTCCCGTAAAATATTACAGCAGAGAGATGCGCTCCGTTTTCGGTATGGTCGAAAAGGAGGCCTGCCAAAGGCTTTTGAATATGCTGCCGGACGATTTGAGCGAGGAGTTTTCACCGCTGTTTTTCAAGGAGGAACGCGACGCGGAGCTGTGGCGGCTGATAAAGGCGGCGGATAAGCTGAGTGCCTACATCAAGTGCATAGAAGAACGCAAGGCAGGCAACTGTGAATTTGAGGATGCCGAAAGGACAATAAGAAAAGTGCTCGACGAGAGCGAATGCAGGGAAGCGCATATATTTTTGGAGGAATTTATTCCTGCATACGAGCTGCCGCTCGATAAGCTTAAATGATTGCTTTAAAGGACTTTTCGGAAAACGGTGTCCGCTGTTTTTTTGCAAAAACATCATTCCCGTGCGGTCAAATTAAAAATTTTTCTCGACTTATCCGAGAAAGTGTGCTAAAATAATAGACAAATGTAAATTAAGTGAATTGGGAATAACTTTAGGGAGCTGATTTAATGAAAGCAAGCGAAAGCAATCCGAATTATCCCTCAAAAGTCAGGGAAATGACGAATTACACAATTCGCGAAATCAAAAAGGTCTGCAAGGATATAGGTCCTCGCCCGTCCGGAGAAGAAAATGAGCGCAAGGCTCAGGACTATGTTGCGGACTCCATGTCAAAGGTAGCCGACTCTGTTGTCAAGGAGAAATTTGAGCTTCACCCGAAGGCGTTTATGGGCTGGGTGCCGCTTGATGTAATTCTTATGACGATCTCGGTAATTTTGACTCTTTTGAGTTACTTTGACGTATTGCCGAGTGCGTCAACGGCGTTTTCCGTTGTTTCCGTAGTGCTCACATCTCTCGCAATCATATTCACGTTTTTTGAGTTTCTGCTTTATAAAAAGTTTCTCGATCCGTTTTTTCCGAAAAGAGAGACTTACAATGTAGTCTGCACAAGAAAAGCGGCAGGCGAGACAAAGCGCCGCATTGTGTTCAGCGGACATATCGACTCCGCTTACGAATGGTATTTTACTCATCTCGGCGGCGGCAAGCTGCTCACGACCATGATAGCCCTCGCATTCGGCGCAATTGCCATTACTCTTGCGGCATCAATAGTATCGTTCTTTGATGTTCCGAACGGCGTAAGGGTTACGGCAATAGTTGTTTTGTTTGTCTGCCTTATTCCCATACTTATGTGCAGCAAGTTCGTAAACTGGAAGCTTTGCGTTCCCGGTGCTAACGACAATCTCACCGGTGTGTTCGCGTCTATGTCGGTTTTGCGCTATATGGCGGCAAATGACATCAGATTTGAAAATACCGAGGTTGTATGTGTTTCCATGGCGTGTGAGGAGGCAGGTCTCCGCGGCGCCAAGGAATACGTCAAAAAGCACTGCGGCGAGGACGATGTCGAGACCGTATTCGTAGGAACCGACACACTCCGCGACTTCGACGATATGGGTGTCTACAACAAAGATATGACAGGCACCGTAAAGCTTGACAAGCAGGCTGCGGCCATGGTTAAGCACGCGAGCGATATCGCAGGCTACAATCTTCCTTACAGCAGCGTATTCTTCGGCTCATCCGATGCTGCGGCAATTCAGCAGGGCGGTATGAAGGCGGTTGCTTTGGCTGCCATGGACCCCACTCCGGCGAGATATTACCACACAAGAGGCGATACAGCCGACAATCTTGACCCCAAAACCATTGAGGCGGGCATAAACATTCTTCTTGAAACCGCTTTTCTCTATGACAGCGAGGGCCTTAAAGACGAATATTGATTTTAAATAATTAAAAGAAAATGCGGAGCGCGCAGAGGAGCGTTCCGCATTTTTTGTTTTTTCTGTTGTTAAATACCGAAAAATCTGTTACAATAAATCCATATATTATTGTAAGGGGCGTATCCTATGGGAAAAACCGTAAAAATAATATCCGCTGCTCTGGCGCTTGTATTTGTTGCGGCGATGTTTTCATCGTGCAGTATAGGCAACAGCGGCGGCGAGCCGGAAAAGGCGTATGTCAGAACGGATTTGCACGACGCGGAATTTATATTTACATACGCGCAGCTGAAGCCCGTTTTTTCGCCCGATAATATAAGCAAGCTGACTGCTTTGTTTGAAGACACCGACGAAATCAACGACGACAGTACGGTGCAGCTCAATTACAACGACATTCGCTCGCGTTACTACGAAAAAGACCGCGAAATATTCGACGGCATAATGAATCTTCTTTCCGACGGCGAAAAGGCTTTGCTCTATGATAATTCCGAGGCTGCGCTCAATTATTTCAACGAGAATTTTGACCGCGTTAAGGCGGAGAGACCGCAAACCGTTCCGAAAGAGGATTTCTGGATAGACGACGATACCATAAAAATATCGGACGAGGATTCAAAAACTCTTAAAAACGCCTTAAAGCTTTACAAGGATTTTGTTCAAAAGGGGCTTAAAGACGATTATTTCCCCAAAACGGTCGGTGAAAAGTGCGAAAAGGGCACGGACCTCACCGATAAAGTATATCTCTTGGGCGACAGCCGCACGTCTTACCTTACCATGGACGATGTTCAGTCGGTAATTACTTCGCTTACGCCCACCTATGAAAAGGATACCGACGACAACAATGTGCCCGTTTCTTACAGCCGTACAATTATAATAACGCTCAAAAATGACCCTACGGCTGTTTCACACGCATTTTCTCCGCACGATAAAAATGCGATTTTAGCCGAGCTTAAAAAGGGCGAGAGCTATTTTACCGTGTCCGACTATGAAATCGCGTACAATTCGCCCGTTATTATAGCCACATTTGACGCCGTAACCGATGAGGTGGCAAAGGTCGAGTTTTACAAGAATATGTCGGTAACGTCGTATGTAAAAGGCGAGGGCAGCCTTTCGTATCTCGGCGACAAAACCATAACCTTTAATTGCACCGACAATATGAATTATACCTTTGATTGGCACCCGTCGGAGGATAAAAATTAAATCGTTAAAGCAAAAAAACAGCGCAGTAAAACAAATTACAGCGCTGTTTTTTATACGGAAAATACGGGAAAGCGAAAAAATTTTTCCTTACTTTATCGGCAAAATCCGATTTGCCGCCGCCATTTGCCGACTGCCGCTCGACAAATTTCGACATTTATGTACCCATTTTTCGACATTTTTGCACTTTTGCTGATTTTTCAAAAGCGCAATAGTATAATAAAGACACAAAGACGGGGGAGATAAGTGAGCCTCCCCTTGCGGACGTCTTTGATTTTTTATGTTTCTCCTCTTAAAAAAGGATCCGTACAGAATCTCTCCGATTAACGGGCAGCCGAAAAGCTGCCCGTTAGTTTTTTACGGTGTTTTTTATAATTCGCACAGCGGGAAAGGGATTAAATTCCTTTCCAGAAATCCTCGTCCTCGTCCGGGTTGTCGCCGTATATATCGTCGGTTATGTCGTATTCCTCGTCCTTTTCCTCGGGGTAAAAGTCCCATAATTCACGTTCCTGGTCGTCGGAAAGAGTTACGGCGGGACATTCGGCAAATGCCTCAAGCTTTTGACCGCGGCTCCACACGGACGGGTCTATTCTGAGGGTGTAGCCCGTGCCGTTCGGCGCCATCCACTCGTGCATGGGCAGCGACGGTATGGCAAATGCGGTCATAAGCGACATAATGACGCCGCCGTGGGTTATAACTGCGGTAGACGATATGCCCGACTTTATAATTCCGTCGATAAGCCCGGCAAAGCAGGAGCATACTCTCTCGTTAAAAGCCGCCTGACTTTCGCCGAAGGGTACGGGAGTTTCCGGGTGCTCACCCGAAAGCCAGTCCTTAAAGGCGTCGTCGTCCTTCATCTCGTCGGCGGTTCTGCCCTCAAATTCACCGAAATCATATTCTATAAGTCCATTTAAAATCATGGGCTCTTTTTTGGGGTATATGAGCTTTGCCGTCTGTATGCAGCGCTTTAGGGGGCTTGAAACCACCGCGTCAACCTCAGGGTAGCCGCCGTATTCGTCTATGAGGTCTTTAATTTGCCTGAGCCCGTATTCTGACGCCGGCACGTCGGTTTGACCTATATATTTGCCGTCAAGATTTTCCTCCGTCATGGCGTGGCGGATTAAGTGAATTTTGTAAGCTTTCATGCTGATTTACTCCTTTAGCGGAACGCTACTGTACAAATAGTCTAATTTGATATATAATTATAATACAATTTGTATTATGTGGGGGATGTTTTATGAATTCCGTATTTGCCGCAAGACTGACAAAACTTCGCAGAGAGCGCGGTATGAGCCAAAAGGACGCCGCGAAAATGCTCGGGGTGTCGCAGTCGCTCCTGTCGCACTATGAAAAGGGAATAAGGGAGTGCAGTCTCGACTTTGTCTGCCGTGCGTCTAATTTTTTTGACGTGAGCTGTGATTACCTTTTGGGTCAGGTCGATACAAGACGTTCTTTAAGCGAAGAATTTGATATGACCGACACCGTGCAGGACGGCGAATACCGCACAAGCACGCTTTTTCGCGCGTCGGTTATGCTGAATGACAGTATGGTAAAATGCGGTTCGCCGGAAAAGCTGAAAGACTATTTTGCGCTTTCAATATACCGTATGGCGGTGTGCGCCGCAAACGGCGGATATATTCCGAAAAAGTGGATATCGCTCGATTGCGAAACCAGTCCGGTTTTCGGCAGCGCCCTTATGACGGAGATAATAAGGGAGCTTACCTCGGAGCAAAATCCCGAATCCCAAAAAAATATAGCCGAACCGAAATGCGTAAAAACCGTTGTGGAGCATTCCGAAAAGCTGATACGCAAAAGAGCCGCCGAATTAGCGGCGGAAAAAAGCCGCTGATTTTGCTTTTCTTTTAAGACATTGCGTCCGCGTTTTTTATAATATATGATTTTATGTTGTTTAAAACGCTCTGCTTTTGAAGCTTCGCCTTGAATTCGCCGTCGAGCCTTGCTATTTCGGCTTTGTCCACAGAGACCTCCTCGTTGTTTTCGTCAAACATCGAAAATTCCTTTTCGGCAACCGAAGAAAGCTCTTTTTCGCCGACGGCACAGAGCGCCTTTGAGGCGAGAGATGTCAGCGGTTCGCCGTTGTTCTTAAAAAAGAAAGATAGAGAGTCGCTCTCGGTATCCTCCAAAAAATAATAAAGGGTGTAAATGTACTTTTGCGCCTCTGTAAATTCGCCGAATACCTTTTCAGGGTCTTCGGCTTTTTCCGTTTTTGCCTGTAAAACCGCCGAAACGCCCTCAAGCAAGGTTTCGGGGCTTGTGCTTTCGGCTTTTTCACGCGTTAATGACGAAAACTCCTTTTTAAGCGCTTTCATTCTGTCGTATTCTCTGAGCAGGGCGTCGCGCTCATCGTTGTGCTTTTTTGCCGCCGCCGAGGCTTTGATAAATACAAACACCGTAATGACGCATAAGACAATCAGCAGCAGCCACAAGTACCAATATTCCATTATTTTTCCTCCGTCAGGATTTTATATATGTCGCTCTTTTTAATCCCGCTGAGCTTTGCCGCACTTTTTGCCGCCTCGTTTTTTGACATTCCGTCTTTTATAAATTCTCGCGCCTTTGCCGCCGCCGACTCTGCCGTGAATTCCTCCTCGGCAATTTGCGGCGCACCCTCTATAACCAATACGAATTCACCCTTGATAGGTATGTTTTCGTACTTTTCGCACGCCTTTTTGAGCGTGGTGCGGTCCACGGATTCGTGAATTTTTGTGAGCTCTTTTATTATGGCTATGCGGCGGTCGCCGAGGCAGGCGTAAAGGTCTTTAAGCGTTCGCAAAAGCTTGTGCGGCGCCTCGTAAAATACCATGGTGCGTTTTTCGTCCTTAATGCTTTCAAGGTGCTCCGTTCTGCCGGGCTTGTTCACGCTTAAAAATCCCTCAAATGTAAATCTGCCGGAAGGCAGCCCCGACAGAGCCACGGCTGTCGCAAAGGCGGTGGGACCGGGTACGGATTCAACTTTTACCCCTGCCGCAAGGCAGATGTCCACGAGGTCCTGACCGGGGTCTGAGATTGCCGGCATACCGGCGTCCGTCACAAGGGCGCAGTTTTCGCCGCCGAGGATTCTTGCGAGTATTATTTCGCCGCGTTCACGGCGGTTGTGTTCAAAATAGCTTATGAGCGGTTTTTTTATGTCAAATCGGTTTAAAAGCTTCAGGGTGACCCTTGTGTCCTCCGCCGCTATAAAATCGCAATTTCTGAGGCATTCTGCGGCGCGCGGAGAAAAATCCGACAGGTTGCCTATCGGCGTGCCGACTACGTAAAGTGTTCCCGTCATCACATATCCTCCCTGTATTTGCCTAAAATTCTCATCATTTCGTCCGATAAAACGTCCTTGTTTTTGTACACAAAAAGATTGTTTTTGATTGTCATACCCGTTCTTCCGCCGAGCTTTCCCTCAATAAGGCAAAGCCACGGCGCTTTTTCCGGTGACGCCGCAACAAGGCGCAGAGCTTTCGGCTCGATTTTATATTCTTTCATTGCCTCCATAGTTTCAAAAAGGCGCTCGGGGCGAATACATACGCAAAGTCTGCCGCCGAATTTAAGTAGCCTTGACGCGGCCTTGGTTATGTCGCGCAGATTGCAGAGAGTTTCGTGACGGGCTATTTTTTCGTTTTCCTTTTGGCTTTTTATTCCGGCGTTTTCCGCCTTGTACGGGGGATTCATCGTTATGACGTCGAATTTTCCGCACGGCAATATCCGCGGAGCCTCTTTTAAATCCGCATTGTATACAAAGAGTTTGTCCTGCAAATTGTTTGCCCTGACGGAGCGCGTAAGCTGACCGCACGCCTTTTCCTGAATTTCAACCGCGGATATTTCTTTTCCGCAGCCGTCCCTGCACCAGAGCATGGGAATTATGCCGCAGCCCGTGCCGAAATCGCAGCATATGTCGTATCGCTTGGGCGACGCAAAATCGGCAAGCAGCAGTGCGTCCGTGCCGAATGTGTGCTCTTTTGACACAACAAGCCCCAGCTCTTTGCTCAAATATTCAATATGTTCGTCGTTGCAGAGTGTAATATCGGTCATTTATCTGTCCCACTTGTCGCAAAGCGCGATTATTTGATCCGCAAATTTTGCAAGGTCCTTGTTTGCGCCGCCCTCGTTGTGCGCTATTACCGTTTCGAGACGCTTCTGTGCGGAGAGCAGTCTTTCGTAAACCGTGCTTACGCGGCAAGAGGAGTTTTGCGAAGCTGTATTTTTAACTATTTTTTCACGGTTTCCCTGTGTAAGTATCTTGTTTTCGGTGAGGCTGTATTCCTCGCCGTTGTACGGAGCGCTCGCGGGAAGCCCCAGCTCGTCGCGCAGACGTGCGGCGTATATTTCACATACCTCGTCCTCGCCGTGATTTACAAACACGTGCTTCGGGGGAGCTTTAAAGCTCTTTATCCATTTTAATAAGCCCTCGTTGTCGGCGTGGCCGCTTATGCCGTGAAGCTGCTCTATTTCTGCGCTGATGTGGATTTTTTCGTCAAAGAGTTTTACGTCCGTCGCACCGTCGGTTATGGCTCTGCCGAGCGTTCCCGCGGCTTGGTAGCCGACAAAAAGAATCGTACATTCGGGGCGCCACAGATTGTGCTTTAAATGATGGCGGATTCTGCCTGCCTCGCACATTCCGCTTGCCGAAATTATGACCTTCGGAGCGGGGTCGGAGTTTATCGCCTTTGACTCCTCGCTTGTAACGGAGACGTAAAGATTGGGAAATGCTATCGGATTTATCCCGTTTTCGATAAGCGACGCCGCCTCGTCGTCGAAGTCGGAGTAGCTGTCGCAAAATACGTTGGTTGCTTCCACTGCAAGGGGGCTGTCCACATATACGGGGAAGTCGTTGTAGTTTTTGAGCATACGCTCTTCTTTTATCTGCCTTATGAAGTATAAAAGCTCCTGGGTTCTGCCGACGGCAAACGACGGTATAACGACATTGCCGCCGCGCGCAAAGGTGCGGTCGAGTATGGGCACAAGCTGCGAAATGTAGTCGAGCCTTTCGCTGTGGCTGCGGTCGCCGTATGTGCTTTCGGTTATAACGTAAGTGGCGTCGGTCAGATATTGCGGATCGCGTATTATCGGCTGGTCGGTATTGCCTATGTCGCCGGAAAACACGATTTTTTCGGTTTCACCGTTTTCGGTGACGTTTATTGTAATGCTTGACGAGCCCAAAAGGTGACCCGCGTCGGTAAAGCTTATGGATATGCCGTCAAAAATATGGTAATCCACGCCGTATTCGCATCTTAAAAACTGTGAACAGCATTTTTGAGCGTCCTCTACCGTGTAGAGCGGAACATATCCTTTATCGCCCGAGCGTTTTGCCCTTCGGTTGCGCCACTGAGCCTCAAACTGTTGTATGTGCGCCGAATCCTCAAGCATAATCTTGCACAGCTTTGCCGTGGACGCGGTGGCGTAAATCGGGCCTTTGTATCCGTTTGCCGTAAGGTACGGCAGCTTGCCGGAATGGTCAATGTGCGCGTGGGTCAGAAAAATGCAGTCTATATCGGCAGGAGATATCGGAATATCGCGGTTCTTGTAGGTGTCGGGACCCTGCTCCATACCGCAGTCTATCAAAATATTTTTGCCGCAGGCGGTGAGAAGCGTACAGCTCCCCGTGACTTCGTGTGCGGCTCCTAAGAATATAAGATTCATAATTTCCGCTCCTTTTTAAATAGTGGCGCCTGTCGCCCCTGTCTTTGCTTATATGGTAACATAAATCACGGTAAAAATCCAGTATTAAGCATTATGGGGGCAAAGAAAAACAGCGCGGCAGTAATTTTAACCGCCACGCTGTTAAAGTTATAAATTTTTGCCGTATCGCAAAATTATTTTACGGCTTGCTTTTTGGCCTTTCTCTTTGCCGAGGCACGTTCTATCGCCTTAACAAGCTCAACGAGAGGAATTATAAGGAATGCAAGACCGAGAGCCGTGAAGAATTCACGAACGTCAATGGTGGTGAAATCAAAAGCATTTGCAAGGAACGGTACTTCTATAACGAGCGCAGTCGTTATGAGAGAGATAACCGTTGAACCGAAAATGTATTTGTTGAAGCTGCCGTGCAAAAGCATTGATACAGCCGAGCCGCGCTGCGAACGCATATTGAACGAGTGGAATATCTCGCACATCGACATAGTGAGGAATGCCATTGTCATACCGTCGGCACTCTCGGTAATTTCCCATCTGCCGGCTTCCATAAAGTGACCTATAAAGTATGCGGCAAGCGTAAGAATAGTTACCAAAATGCCCTGATACGCTACGTCGAAGCCTACTCCGCCGGCAAAGATGCCGTCCGTGGATTTACGCGGCGGACGTTTCATAAGGTCCTTTTCGCCCTTTTCCATACTGAGGGCAAGCGCCGGGAAGCAGTCCGTAACAAGGTTTATCCAAAGCAGATGTACGGGCTTGAGTATGGTAAATCCGAGCAGGTTTGCGGTGAATATTGCCATTACCTCGCTGAGGTTTGACGAGAGCAGGAACTGAATGGATTTTCTGATATTGTCGTAGATGCGTCTGCCCTCTTCCACGGCAGATACTATGGTTGCGAAATTGTCGTCGGCAAGAACCATATCGGCGACGTTCTTTGTTACGTCGGTACCGGTAATGCCCATTCCAACGCCTATATCGGCGCTCTTAATGGAGGGGGCGTCGTTTACGCCGTCGCCGGTCATTGCGGTTATCATACCGCGGCTCTTCCATGCGTTGACTATTCTTACCTTATGCTCGGGCTGAACACGCGCATATACGGAATACTGCTTGACCTTTTCGTGGAATTCCTCGTCGGAGATCTCGTCAAGCTCCGCACCCGTTATAGCCTCGCTCTTATCTTTGATTATGCCGAGCTCCAAGGCTATTGCTACGGCGGTATCCTTGTGGTCGCCGGTTATCATTATGGGTCTTATGCCGGCTTCGCGGCATTCCTCTATTGCCGCCTTAACTTCGGGTCTTACGGGGTCTATCATACCGACAAGACCGCAGAATATAAGGTCGTTTTCGATTTTTTCGGGCGACTGATCTTCGGGAACACAGGAGAGCTGTTTGTATCCGCAGGCGAGCACACGAAGAGCTCTGTCGGCGAATTCCTTGTTCTTTTTGAGTATGGCTTCTCTGTCGCCGTCGGTAAGGGGGCGAACCTCGCCGTCTTTGAATATCTTTGTGCAGTGCTTTAATATTTCGTCGGGAGCACCCTTGGTAAACTGCAAAACACCGTCTGCCGTCTTGTGAATTGTGGACATCATTTTACGGTTGGAATCAAACGGAGCTTCGCCGACTCTCGGTGCGCTCTTTGAGAGAGCGTCTTTTTTCATACCGAGTGACATTGCGTATGCCACGAGAGCCATTTCGGTGGGCTCGCCTACAAGATTTCCGTTTTCGTCGGTGTTTACATCGGTGCAGAGCGCCATGCCCTCCGCAAGCATCTTTTCGTTTTCACAGTAGTGCTCTACTACGGTCATTTTATTTTGGGTGAGCGTGCCGGTTTTATCTGAGCAAATTATCTGCGCGCAGCCGAGAGTTTCAACCGCGGTGAGCTTACGGATAATTGCGTTTTTCTTTGACATATTTGTAACGCCTATCGAAAGCACAACCGTAACTACCGCCGCAAGTCCCTCGGGGATTGCTGCAACGGCGAGTGAAACCGCAAGCATAAACGAAGAGAGCAGGAAGTCAAGGTTTAATGTAGTGCCGGTTATAAGTGCTCTGACAATATCAAAAGCGAACATAAATACGCATATGCCGAGGACTATAAAGCTGAGGATTTTTGAGAGCTGACCGAGCTTTTTCTGAAGCGGCGTCTGTTCATCCTTTGCGCTTGAGAGCGCACCTGCTATTTTGCCCATTTCGGTGTCCATACCTATGTTTGTTATAACGGCTTTGCCTCTGCCGTAAACAACGGTTGAACCCATATACATCATATTTTTGCGGTCGCCGAGGGGTACGTCCTTTTGCCCCTCAAGACCTATGGCTTTTATGAATTTGTTTACGGGGACGGATTCGCCCGTAAGCGCCGATTCCTCGATTTTAAGGCTTGCGCTTTCAAAGATTCTGCCGTCCGCCGGAACAGCGTCGCCGGCTTCAAGCAGTACAACGTCGCCAACGGTAAGGTCTTCGCTCGGTATTTCGCATACCTTGCCGTCACGCAAAACCTTTGTTGTTGCGGCAGCCATCTTTTGAAGAGCCTCGATTGCCTTTTCGGCTTTGCTCTCTTGGTAGACGCCGAGTATGGCGTTTACTATAACGACAAACATAATGATGATAACGTCCGAGGGGAACTCTTTTTGCAATACGGAGGTTATCGCCGAAATTACCGCCGCGGCGATGAGTATAATTATCATCGGGTCGGCAAACTGCGAGAGAAAACGCAAAATCAGCGGCGTTTTCTTGCCCTCGGCAAGCTTGTTTTTGCCGGTTTCGGCAGAGCGGCTGCGCGCCTGCTCGGAAGTGAGACCGTTTTCGGTGCTTTTTACGTCGCCGAAAACATCGGAAGAGCTTTCGAGATAGTATTTCATATTTTTCCTCCCTGTTTTTTTCGGTGAGCAGCCGTTAGCAGCCGTTTTTTAAGAAAAAAGACCTTCGACAGATTTTTGCTCTGCCGAAGGTCTTGCTACCTTAATAAGGCTCGGTGACCAGAAGCCGTAAGGCGACATGATGTTGACCACCGGGTAAAAGCTACTCCCCTTCAAAGGAATATCATATTATCTGCGATAATAACAGAAAAATGAACTTTTGTCAAGTATTTTAAAAATAATTACTCCGCGCCGAATAAAACGTAGTTGTTTACGTTTTTGTCGTCAAGCTCGGAAATAATCGAGCTGTCGTCGATGACCGGTATAAATCCGCCCGTCTGATAGTTTTCGTCAAGCTTTGAGTTTAACAGCGGTATACAGTCCGAAACCAATGTCTTTTCGTCGGTGGTTTCGGCGGAATATGTTTTGTCGCCGTACGAAAAACCGTCCCTCTGCGACGATTTTCTGAAATCCACAGCCACAAAATCGGCGGCGCTGTCAAAAAGCGAACCGTCATAGCGCGCGGAATTTCCGCCGAGTGCGTCCGCTGCACTCAGCATAACGCAGAGCGGCTTGTCGCCGAGCTCGTTTTTAACCTTTTCTATAAACGAATGTAAAACCGCGTTGCGGCTTTCTATGCTCTTTTCTTCACCCGAGAATACCGCCTTGTCAAGATAAATGCTCTCGGGAAATTCCACGGAATCGAGTATAACGGCGTCAACTCCGAGCGACGAAACCTCGGTTACAATACTCAAAAGGTATTTCTCGGCAACGGGGGAATAGGGGTTAAGCCACGGTTCGCCGTCGTGCTGAGCGCTGTTGTCGAGCCACAGCGTACCGTCCGAATTTGTCACGGCGGCAGCCGCGCCGAGATGCGACGCCGCAACGCTGTCCTCATAGCAATAAATTCTTGCGATTATTTTATAACCGGCGCTTTTAAGCCTGTCGATTGTCGCAATCGCATTCTGATAAGCCTTTGACGACGCGCCTATATCATTTGCCGTGCCGACGGATGAGACGTAATTGAGATAACCGTCCTTTGTCTTAAAATCAACTACCACGGCGTTTGCCTTTGTTTCGCCGAGCTCCGTTTTAAAAAGGTCAAAGGCTATGCCGCCGTCAAGAACGTCGTCGGGCATATGCAGTGCGCGCAGCTTTCCGTCGTATTCTGCCGGGACTCCCGTGAGCTCGTGCTCATACGGCTTTTTCGACAGGTTGATTGAAACCGCGGCGATAACAAATACGAGCATAAAGAATATGACGAGGAAAACCGCAAAGGCGATTTTTTCGCGTTTCTCTTTTTTCTTTCGGGTGCGGCTTTCGCCTATCGCATATGATGTACCCGAGCGCCTGCCCGGATAATTTTTTGAAAACGGATAATAGCTCTTTTTACGGGGCTTTATATCTCTGTTGTCAAACGCCATTTTTTACGGTCCTTTACAATGATAATCCTTTGCCCGAGACGCCCGAAAAGGCGAGCGCCAAAATCGAAACATATATAAATACTGCCGGCGTGCCCTTAAAGCACTCCGGAATGTTCTTGTTTTCAACTAAGCGGCGCAGTCCGAAATTTATCATAAGCACCGCAACTATAAAGGCAAGACCCGAGCCTATACCGACGCCTATTGCCTCGGCTATGCCGAAGGTCGCGCGGTAATTTATAAACGGAACGGCAAGCACAAGAGTGTTAAACGCCGCTACGCCCAGTCGCCTTACCGTACGTTTTTTTGCTTTGAAAACCGCCTTCAGCAGAACGAGCATAAAAACGTATAATACGCATATCACAAGTAAAAAGATAAGCGAATGTTGTATTTCGCTGAGAGATGATATAAACGGTATCTGCTCAAGCAGTACGCAAAAAATACTGCCGAATGTCGAAAAGAACGTGATAAATGCCGTAAGCGGAAAAAGCTGTTTCGGCTTTGCCGACATTCTCACGGCCTCCGAGGCGCCGTAACCGCCCGTAAATATCAGGTTTTGAAGTACAAATGCGTACATCGCCGCCGAAAAAAGATTTGCTATGGCGCTCATTCGTCCTCACCGCCCTTCGGTTCTTCTGCCTTTTTGCCGCTCTCTTTGTCGTTGCTTTTGTCCGCGCCGTCGGCGGAAACGGAGCCGTCGCCGTCAAAAGAGGTGTACTGCTTGTATTTTTCAAGCTCTGTGAGTATCTCGTCAAATTCCGAGGTGTAATCAAAGTTTTTATCCTTTTGCCTTTCGGTATTGACGCTGCCGTTTTTATCGGCATTTCTTTTGCCGCCGCCGTTTTTTGCTTCCGATGAAGAAGCGGACGTCTTTTTGGAGCTCTTTGCGGTGCTTTTCCGCTTCGAAGTTTTATTTTTCTTATCGGTACGCGGTTTTGACGGAGCTTTTTCGTCGGGCTGTGTTTCTTCGCCCACGTCGAAAAAGTCGAGATCCGTGTCAAGAAATTCGCGCAGCTTTATAACGTGCGACTGCTTGACCTCCGAGAGGTCAAATGAAGCCTCGGGGTGTGTTTCGGGAAATTTCCTGTTTATTATCGCCTTTAATGCCGCCGCCATAAATCCGAGCAGTAAAAATCCGCCGAACGGCATCAGAAGCCCGGGCAGCTTTACCGGGATATTCAGCTTTACGCTGTAAACCGTGCCGCTGCCGAGTATTTCACGGATAACGCCCACTATGAGTATTACCGCGGCGTAGCTGAAGCCGGCCGAAATCGCGTCGAGGGCCGTGGCTTTGAAATTGTGTTTAACCGCGAACCTTTCGCAGTGCAGCGCGATAAGCGAATTTACCGCAAGCAGCGGCAAAAATATACCTGCGCTCGCCGTTTCGTTGGGGGCGAGATATTTAAACAGCAAAAACAGCGGTATGTTTATGAGCAAACCCAATATTGCATATATCATTTTGCGCACGCTGCCCTTGAGCTTTTTCATGAGCAGGCAGGCGAGACATTCTATAAGCAAAAGCTCGACAAATGATACAAACGAGAGAATTATTGCGGATTTGAGCGATACCGCCATGGCAACAACGGGTGCAATGCCTATGGCTTCAAACAGCACGGGATTTTTGATTATTGCGCTGTTTCTGATAACGGAAACGCTTTTTTTCTTTTTATCAGGCATTTTCGGCACCGCCTTTCTCGTTTTCGAGCGCTTTCTCTTCAAGCTTGTCCGCGAGAGCGGCGCGCACCTTTGCGTTTTCGGCCGAGACGAGCCGTCTTTCGCGTTTTGTGAGCGGAAGCTTGTCAAATGCGGTGACAAGTCCGTTTGCAAGCAGTACGGCAAAAACCGTGCTGTCCTCAAATTTGCCCACGGAACGCATTATCATACACATAAGCCCTGCCGCCGCGCCGTAGCATATCCTTGCGTAAAAGCTTTTGGGCAGAAGCTTGTCGTCGGTCAAAAAGAATACCGATGAAAACAAAAGCGTTCCGCCGCAAATCTCCATAAACGCCGATACGAAGCGACCCGTCAGCACACGTGGAAACAAGAGCGCGTAGACAAAGCAGACCGCGAGAAAAGAGGCGGAGACGGTAAAGTTTTTCGGTCGCCTTACGGCGAGGAATATCAGCGCTCCGAAAAGCGCCACAGCGCAGGTTGTGCCCATAGGACCCGAAACCGAGCCGACAAGCACGTCCACATAATTCAAAAGACCCGTACCGACCGAGTTTTTTTGCGAGAGCATATACGAAATTGAGGTTCCGGGGAAAAATCCCTGCCCTCCCGAAACGGCGGTCGTGCCGGACGAGAGTATCGCCGGATAAGAAAATACCTTGTCCGGCATACATATTGTAACAAAGGCTATACCTGCCGCCGCCGGCGTAAACATATGAGAGCGCGCATTGCCGAACGGAAGCTTTGCGGCAATAACGGCGAATGCCGAGGCTATGCACGGCAGATAATACGGAGCGGACGCAGGCAGGCAAAGGGCTGTCATAAGCCCCGTAGCCACAGCCGAGAGGTCGGAAACCGAAGAGCGAATTTTAAAAATAAACGAGCCTGCGACTTCGCAGAACACGGCTGTCAACACCGAAAACACCATAAGGCGCACGGCTCTGCCGCCGTAGTAATACCAAGCCATCACAGCCGGAACGGCCATAAGGATAAGCATATCGGCAAAGTATCTGCGTGTTGTAGAAATTTCACTGCGCGCTTTTGCGGCGCTCTCGGCTGAAATGCCGGCAGACGTTTTGCTTTGTTCCAAAAAATTCACCTGTTTTCCATATTTTATTCATTGCGAAACAAGCGTTCCGACAATATGATATAAAGAGATAATTTTTATTTGGGGGTGGCTTTCCTATGAATATACATAAAAGCCGCGGGGACAGAGTGATAGTCGAAATCTCGTCAAACGAGCTGTCGCGATATGAGCTTTGCCCCGAAGAGATGGACTGTAAAAATCCGAAAACCCGACGCCTTATAAACGACGTAATGCTGAAAGCGCAAAAGGAGCTTCGCCGTGATATAACCTCGTTCGACAAAATGAGCGTGGACGTTATGGAGACGGACGAAGGGTGCATTATAATACTCTGCTTTAAGGGCGGAAAAAACAAAAAACCGTTTTCGGGATATATCTGTGTTATGCCGCAGACGGACGATATTTTTAAGCTTGCAAAGGGGCTTTTGCCTCACCGCGAAAAGATAAGACAGGCGAGCCTTTTTGCCGACGGCAAAAATTATGCCGTATGTGTTTTGCCGTATGCGGTCTATTCAAGGGATATATTTTTTGTACTCAGCGAATTCGGAGACACAATGAAGGCGTCGCCCGGAACAAACGAGTACTTTCTCGAACACAAAAAGCTTATAAGCCGCGATTTTATATCGTCGCTGACTTCTTAAATTCGGCTATTGTCTTTTTGATATCGTCGCTGCCGAAGAGCGCGCTTCCCGAAACAAATGCGTTGGCGCCTGCCTTTGCGGCGACGGATATTGTGTCTTTATTTATTCCGCCGTCAACCTCGATGTCGATATTTTTGAGCCCGCGGCGGCAAATTTCATTTTTTACCGCTGTGACCTTGGGCATCATATCCTCCATAAAGCTCTGACCGCCGAAGCCGGGTTCAACCGTCATTATAAGTACAAGCGAGAGCTTGTCGAGGTACGGATATATCTCTTCAACGGGCGTTCCGGGCTTTACCGAAAGACCCGCCTTTTTGCCGAGCGACAGAATTTCGTCTATCGTCTTTTCCGTATCGGAGTCGGACTCCGTGTGGAACGTGATTATGTCGGAGCCTGCCTTTGCAAAGTCGGGCACATATTTGTAAGGGTCGCTTATCATAAGGTGCACGTCAAAGGGGAGCTTTGTCGCTTTTCTTATACACTTTACTATGGGCGCGCCGAGCGTGATGTTCGGAACAAAGTGCCCGTCCATAACGTCTACGTGAATCATATCCGCGCCGCATTCTTCCATTTTTTTAAGCTCGCTCTCAAGATTGCCGTAATCGCTTGAGAGAATTGACGGTGATATTTTTACCATAATTTCTCCTTTTTATAACGTTGTCGGTTTCCCTTAGGAATCCGAATAATCTTAACACAAAGACTTTAGTTAAAAATTAACTGTCACGCCGCCGGAACTGTGTCGCCTAAAACAGTATCGCTTTCGGGCGCATTGTCCGAGGCGCCGGAGCCGTCCGATACGGACTCCGCTTCACCCGTTGTTTCCGCAGAAACGGTGGTTTCGGGCTGAGCCGTCGCTTTTTCGGTGACGGGCTGAACGGCGGTGGTTGCCGTTTCGGGCGAAGATGTCGCCTGAATGGAGTTTATATAGTAGCTGCCGTCTTTTTCCCTTAAAGTGATTTTCATATATTTGTCGGGCTCGGGAGCTACCATATCGCCCTCGCTGTTTTGTGCCCATTGATCGCCCGCAAGGTAGCCGACGGTCAAAACCACGGAGCCGCTCTTTTTCTGAACCTTTACAACGTCGGGCGTGTATGTCGGCACAAGGCCCGTAAGAGGGATAGAGTACATATGCTTTGCCGAATCGTAGGTAAATGTGTAGCCGTAGCCGTTTACCGTGGCGTGCACGGGCTCTGTGTCCGTACCGAAGAGCTTGTGGAATTCGGCGGTTACGTCGTCTTCGGGAATCATCATACCGTTTTCGCCGTACTCGTATTTGTCGGGCGAGAGATTGCTTTTTAAAATAGACCAAATGGAAATGTCTATAAGCTGATTTTTGTTTGCCTTTGTAATATCGTCAAACGGGTCGGGGTCGTTCATTACGACAGGCGTCAGCATGGTATTGTATTCCTCTATGTTTTTGCTCTTGATTATTGCTTTTTTTGTGGCGTTTACCCCGGCGAGAATTACGCAGACAAGACCTATCACGGCAAATACCGTTATTATAAGGCCCAGGGGGAACGCCCATCGGTTTTTACGCTTTTTATTCACATCAGTCTCAGCCATTCTGACTCTCCTAACTTATCTTATCTGACCGTTTCCGAATATCTCGTATTTAAACGACGTGAGCTGCGGCAGACCGAGAGGACCTCTCGCGTGGAGCTTTTGCGTGGATATGCCTATTTCCGCTCCGAAGCCGAATTCGCCGCCGTCGGTAAAGCGCGTGCTTGCGTTGCGATAGACCGCCGCCGCGTCCACTCTCGACATAAATTCGTTTGCCGCCTCGTCGTTTTCCGTGACGATACATTCGCTGTGGCCTGTTCCGTATTTATAGATATGCTCTATGGCTTCGTCGATATTATCGACTATCTTTACCGACATTATGTAGTCGAGGTACTCGCGACCCCAGTCGTCGTCGGAGGCCTCCTTTATATCGGGAAGTATCTCTTTTGCCGCCTTGTCGCCGCGCAGCTCCACATTTTTTTCGTCAAGCCGCTTTTTAATGAGCTTCAGCGCCTTCTCGGCAACGTCTTTATGGATTAAAAGACTTTCGGCGGCGTTGCATACTGACGGCCGCGAGGTTTTGGCGTTAAATATAATATCCGCCGCCATATTGAGGTCGGCGTCCTTATCGACGTAAATATGGCAGTTGCCGACGCCCGTCTCTATAACGGGAACGGTGGAGTTTTTGACTACCGTGCCTATGAGCCTTGCGCTGCCGCGCGGAATCAGCACGTCTACGTATTTGTTCATGGTCATAAGCTCGTTGGCGCTCTCATGAGAAATGTCGGTTATAAACTGTATGCAGTCTTCCGGTAAGGGCGATTTTTTGAGGGCGGCGCGCATTACATTAAATATTGCGGTGTTTGAGTGTATTGCCTCTTTGCCGCCGCGAAGAACCGAGCAGTTGCCCGATTTAAGGCAAAGCGAAGCCGCGTCGGACGTTACGTTGGGGCGCGCCTCAAATATAACGGCGATAACTCCGAGCGGTACGCTCACTTTTTTTACCCTGAGACCGTTAGGCCTTGTTATTTCCGAGAGCGTTTTGCCGACGGGGTCGGGCAGGTCGGCAACTTCGATAACGCCCTTTGCCATACCGTCTATCCTCTCGGAGGAGAGAAGAAGCCTGTCTAAAAGGACCTTCGGCAGACCGTTTTCCTCGGCGGCTTTCATATCTTTTTTGTTTTCGCCGAGAATATAATCTTTATTGTTTTTAAGCTCTTCGGCTATAAGTAAAAGAGCCTTGTTTTTATCGTTTGTCGAGGCAATCGAGAGGTTTTTCTCCGCCTCTTTTGCGTTTCGGCATTTAAGCTCGGTATCAGTCATTTTGTCTCAGTCCTTTTTACCTACAAAAAATGTTCCTATTTGCTTGCCGTCGAGAGCCTTGTATATGTCCTCGGGAGCAGAGCCGTTCATAACTATCATATCTATTCCCGCGTCCATGGCTATTTGCGCCGCGTGCAGCTTTGTAACCATTCCGCCGGTGCCGAATTTTGAGCCGTGACCGCCCGCAAAGCCTATAAGCTCGTCTGTAATCTCGGTTACGGTGGGTATGAGTTCGGCGTCCTCGTCGACTGTGGGATTTCCGTTATAAAGCCCGTCGATGTCGGTGAGGATTATCAGCGCGTCGGCACCTATGAGCTTTGCGACTATCGCCGAGAGGCAGTCGTTGTCGCCGTATACTATTTCTTCAACGCCTATTGCGTCGTTCTCGTTGACTACGGGGATAGCGCCGTATGAAAAGAGCTTGTCAAAGGTGTTTATGAGATTTTTGCGCCTTTCGGGGGACTCCACGTCGCTCTTTGTAAACAGAAGCTGACCTATTTTGTGGCCGTATTCGCTGAACATCTTGTCATACATATACATAAGCTCGCATTGACCCACCGTGGACGCCGCCTGCCTGCCGGGGGTGTCTTTCGGGCGCTCCGAGAGACCGAGCTTTCCCGTGCCGACGCCTATTGCGCCGGAGGAGACGAGAGTAACCTTGATGCCCGAATTTTCAATATCCGAGAGCACCGAGATAAGTTTATGTATTCTTCTTATATTTGTTTTTCCGTTGTCATATACAAGTGTGGAAGTTCCCACTTTGACAACGAGCCTTTTGACATCCTTTAATACCGCCAAGACATATCCTCCCACAAGCCCCGTCTCACAGGGCGAGAAATAATATTTATACACTGTAAATTATATCATACGAAAAGGGATTTAACAATATAAAATATTTTTGGGCGCGCCTTTAAAAATTTAACCGAATTGTAATTTTTTTGTATACAGTTTTGTAATTTCGGCGCTGTATAAAAATACTGTATAAAAAACGGCTCTCAAAACGGCGGTGCAAAATATTTGTATTCCGTTTTGCGCGCAAATCTGTTAAAATAAAGGCAGCCGAACAGGTAAAAAATACGGAAGAGGGGAATTTTAATGTATAACGTACTTGTATGCGACGACGATAAAGCGATACTCGATTCGCTTGAAATATATTTAAATCTTGGGGGGTATAAGGTTTTTAAGGCGGAAAACGGCAGGCAGGCTCTGAAAATCGCGGAGGAAAACGACCTGCAATGCATAATTCTCGATATAATGATGCCCGACCTCGACGGTCTTAATGCAACGCTGAAGCTGCGCGAGAGCAAAAACATACCCATAATACTGCTCTCCGCCAAGAGCGAGGATACCGATAAGATAACGGGCCTGTCATTCGGAGCGGACGACTATGTAACAAAGCCGTTTAATCCGCTTGAGCTTATGGCGCGCGTAAAATCGCAGATAAGGCGATATGTGTCGCTCGGCAGTATGGAGAAAAGAGACAGCCTTATAGTTACGGGCGGTCTCGCTCTCGATCTCGATTCAAAAGAGGTTACGCTCGACGGCGAAAACATAAAGCTTACCGCCACGGAATACGGCATACTTGAATATCTTATGAAAAATATGGGCAGAGTTCTCTCCACAAATCAGATTTATGAAGCTGTGTGGAAAGAACCGTCGTTTCAGACGGAAAAAACCGTAACCGTACATATACGCAGAATAAGAGAAAAAATAGAGATAAATCCCAAAGAACCCAAGTATTTAAAGGTGGTGTGGGGCATTGGATACAAAATTGAAAAGCTTTAAAACCTCGTTCGGCATAAAACTTGTAGCGTTTTTCGCGGCGGCGGTGTTCGCCTTTTCTTCGGCGATTTGCGCCATTGAGGCAATAAACGACCTGTACAGGTACGGCTCGGAAATTCTTACAAAGCCTGCGAAAAGTCTTGATATGACCGACACAACAATGTTTGCGTCAAAGCTGAGCTCCGACGTGCAGTCGATATATGCCGGCAGCGGACTTATGACGTGGGAAACATACAAAAGCACGTATTACAGCACTTACGAAGAAGAGCTGAGTGCGGCTCGCACGGAATTGGAGCGCTTTAAAAAGGAATGTATGTCCGAAGCCGTGACTATGTACTATAACAGATCAAACGCTTCGTCTTATTCATCTTCTCAGAAAAGCTCGGATACCGCGAGCACCGAAAGCGCCGACGCATATACGACAAACGTCTACGGGAATACCTCGGCGGAGGCTTCGCGCGCCGACAGCGTAGTTTCGCCGAATTACGACAAGGACTACTACAATTCCTGCAAAGAGAGCTATTCTCTTATGAGCGGAGAGTCCGGCAGTTTTACGTTTTCTACTTCCACCACCGACGAAGAGCTTGTAACGCTTGTAAAAAACGCGTACTCGCAGGTAATGTCCGCGGCACGCCGAGAGTACGAAACTACGGTCACTATGGAGAGCCGCAGCGTTCAAAATATAAAAAATCTCAAATACTATATATATAATCCCGGCACAGGCGAAATAATCACAAATCTTGAATCCGAAATCAGCGCCGACTATGTAGACGAAATTAAAAAATCGGGCGATTATTCGGCATTTACAAACGGCAGCAGGTGGTATATGGTTTATACCGCCGACAGCGGACTCGTCGCGGCAAGTCCGCAGATAACCCGTGAAACGCTCTATACCGTGCAGACGGGCGATAAATACTATTTTAATCTGAAGTCGGATTACTACTATAAACGCACGCTGTCAAATGTTCTCGGCTCATGCTTTTCAAACAACGGTTACGACGTTTTTCTGATGCTCCCCGAAACGCTGTCACAGGGCGACGATTATTACGATATGCAGGCGGGCATGGAAAAGAGCAGCGCCGATACATACAGATATATTTTCGTGTGCCTTGCCTCAATGCTGCTGCTCAGTATGTTCTCCGTCTACCTTATATATGCCGCGGGCGCAACGGCGGGACCGGAAAAAATAAAATTTTCGCCGGTCGATAAAATCCCCACCGAAATACACTTTGCCCTGTCGGCAGGGCTTGCGGCGGCGGGAGTTTACGGAATTTCCGTTCTCGCACTCGACTACGGGCATAACCTGAGCAACTATGCAGGCGGCGGAGCGCTTATGATATTTGTTATTATGTCGCTTATCGCCGTGGCGGTGTGGGCTGTTTTGCTTGAGTGGCTCTGCTCCGTTTCAAAGTATTACAAGGCGAAAAAGAACTGGTTTTATTCAACGCTGTTTTGGTATCTTATTAAATTCATCGGCAAAATACTTTCACCGATTAAAAAGCTCCGTGAAAAGCCGGTGCGTTTAAGGCGCCGTGTACTGCTTATGCTTATAGGCTATATAGTCGGCAACACCGTGCTCACGGGCGTTGCGGCAATGTGCAGCGGAATTTGGTTTGTTCTGCTTATAATAATACTGATGTTATATAACATTTTGACCGTGTCGCTTATGTGGAAATACGTTTTGTCGCTCGATCGCATAATCGAGGCGTCCGAAAAAACCAAGGACGGCGATCCGCCCGAAAATATCAATGCGGAGAACATGCCCGAGCCCTTAAAGATGCTCGCGCTCAACCTCACCCTCACGCAAGAGGAAATGCAAAAGGCGATAACCGAGGCGGTAAAGGGCGAGAGAATGAAAACCGAGCTTATAACAAACGTATCGCACGACCTTAAAACTCCGCTGACATCAATAATCTCATATGTGGATTTGCTCAAAAAATGCGATATCGACGATGTTTCGGCACAAAAATATATAAACGTGCTCGACGAAAAATCAATAAGGCTCAAAAGGCTTATTGAGGATTTGGTTGAGGCGTCAAAGGCGTCGTCGGGCGCCGTGACGTTTAACAAAATGAACGTAAATTTATATGAGCTTGCGGTTCAGGCGGTGGGCGAGATGTCCGACGTGTTTGAGGAAAGACACCTTGAAACGGTGCTTTCCGAGCCTTCCGATCCGCCGGTTATTTACGCCGACAGTCAAAAGACGTGGCGCATTATAGACAATCTTCTGAGCAACGTAAAAAAATACGCTCTTCCGGGAACGCGCGTCTATATAGACATAGGCAAAGACAGCTCATACGGTACAATAACCATTAAAAACACCTCGCGCGAAAAGCTGAATATCGACCCAGACGAGCTGACTCAGCGCTTTGTGCGCGGCGACGAGTCGCGTACTATGGAGGGCAGCGGCTTGGGGCTTTCCATTGCGAAGGATTTGTGCACGCTTCAGGGCGGAAAGCTTGAACTCTCGATAGACGGCGATCTTTTTAAGGCGACGGTCAAAATGCCGCTCGTGTATTCCGCGCCCGGCGAGCAGGACGAAAAAACCGAAGATTAAGACGGCAAAGGGCGAACCTCTCGGATATGCGTCATCATTATCCGAGGGGTTCAATGCGTTTTATGCAAAAACCTTGCGAACGCTCGGAGAAAGCCTTATCTTTTCTTTTGCGGAGCAATGCGGCAAAAACGGACTATACAAAACGGCAAAAAAATGTTACAATTGCGGCAGTATATAAATTGAGGATGGTGCGCTTTGGAAAAATTCGGGATAGCAGGTCTTACCGTCGAATTTGAGGCGGGCAACGGATTGCTCCGTGAGCGCAGCAGACCGTATCTTAAAAGCGATGAGAGCAAAACGGATATTAAAATAGAACTCGACGACGACTTTTTTGCGCGCAGGCGGCAAAGCTATCCGATGCTGTCGCTCGACGAGTGCCGTTATGTATGGACGGGCGAGGCGTTTTACCTGAAGCTTCTCGATTTCGGCGGCTTTATGCTCCATTCCTCGTGCGTGTGCCGCGGCGGCAACGCATATCTCTTTTCCGCGCGCAGCGGTACCGGCAAATCAACGCACACCCACCTGTGGCTCCGCGAATTTCCCGACGCATATATATTAAACGACGATAAACCGGCGGTTATGATAAGAGAAAACGGCGCCGTGGCTTACGGAACTCCGTTCAGCGGCAAAAATGACGAGAGCAGAAATGAAGCGGCTCCGATAAGGGCGATTGTGTTTATAGAACGAAGCGCGGATAACAGCATCAAAAAAATAAGTCCGGCGAGCGCCGTGCCGCTGTTTATGTCGCAGACGGTTCGGCCGAAAACTCCGCAGTATATGGGTGAGCTGTTATTTTTGCTCGACAGGCTTTTGAAAACCGTCCCGGTGTTTTTGCTCAAATGCAATATGGAGCCGTCGGCGGCACATACGTCATATGACGGAATAGAGGAATATTACAGACAAAATCCGGGAGTTTAAGTTACGAAAGGCAGTGCTTGTAAAATGAAAATAAAAGACGGCTTTATGTTAAGGGAGGTAGCGGGCAGCAGTATAGTTGTCCCCATCGGGACCGTTCAGGCGGATTTTACCGGAATGATAACCTTAAATCCCGTAGGCGCATTTTTGTGGCGCAATCTCGAAAAGGAAACCACGCGTGAGGAGCTTTTGAAAAATGTCCTCGCGCAGTACAGTATCGACGAAGAGACCGCGTCGCGCGATATTGACCGCTATCTTGAAAAGCTCCGTACAAACGGACTTTTAGAGGAATGATATTTTGGACGGTAAAAAGAGAGTTAAATTAGAGGAGCTTCTCCCCGTAATCGAAGAAAAGCTGTCCGGCGGAGGAACCGTTGTTTTGCCCATTACCGGGACAAGCATGCTGCCGCTTCTTGTGGCAGGCAGAGATAAGGTTACGCTTAAAAGCGCCGATTTACCGCTTAAAAAGGACGCAATACCGTTTTACCGCCGAAACGACGGCAAATTTGTGCTGCACAGAAAAGTCGGTGAGGACGAAAACGGATATGTGATGTGCGGCGACAATCAATGGGTAAAAGAGCACGGCATAACCGATAAAAACATAATAGGCGAGGTCGCGTTTATAACGCGCAAGGGCAAAACCTTTTCCGTGGACAGCCGCAGATACCGCCTCTACGTTAAACTTTGGAAATTTCTGTTTCCCGTAAGGAAATATATAGTAAAAATAAGGGGGAAACTCGGTAAGTGAAAAAAAGCTCTGCCGCAAAATGGATAGGCTCTCATTCAAAAAAAGAGAGTTTTCGTATGGTGCTGCTGATAATAGGCAACGCCCTGTTTTCCGTGTGCGGAGTTATGACGGCGCTGTATGCAAAGTACATAATAGACGCGGCGCAAAATGCCGATAAAAACGCCCTTGTTAAAAACGGCATTATTTTAGGCGGGCTCATACTCTTGCAGACCGCGCTGAAAGTGATTTGCAAAGCTCTTGAAGTCAGAGTTCAGGGCAAAATCGAAATAAGCATTAAAACAGAGCTGTTTTCATCAATACTTAAAAAAGACTACGAAAAAATAACGTCGGTTCACACGGGCGAGCTTATGACAAGGCTCACAAGCGACGTCTCGGTGGTTGCGGACGGAGTTGTAACGATACTGCCGTCTGCCGTGGCTATGGCAACAAGGCTCATTTGCGCCTTTGCGGCTCTGTTTTCGCTTGACAGGATATTTTCGCTGATACTGCTGTCGGGCGGAGTTTTACTGTTTGTATTCACCCGTTTTTTCCGCGGTAAAATGAAGTCGCTTCACAAGGCGGTACAAAAGACCGACGGCGGAGTCCGCTCCTTTATGCAGGAGGTAATAGAAAATCTGCTCGTCGTTAAGATATTTGACGTTGCCGATATGATAACCGACCGTTCAAAAGGGTATCAGGACGAAAACTATTACGCCAAAATACGGCGCAACAGATGGTCGATTTTCGCGAATATAGGCTTTTCGATGGCGTTTTCGTTCGGCTGGCTTTTCGCTATGATTTGGAGTGCCGCAAGGCTGAGCCGCGGAGCGATAACGTTCGGAACTCTCACGGCGATAGTTCAGCTTGTAAGTCAGGTTCAAACCCCGGTTACAAGTTTGTCGGGTTATCTGCCGAAATACTATACAATGCTCGCCTCCGCCGACAGAATACTTGAAACCGAGTCTATCCCCGAGAGCGTTTCTTACAATTCGCCGAAGCTTGACGTAAAAGAAGTGTATAACGGCCTTTCATGTATCGAATTTGACGGCGTTACCTTCGGCTACGGCAGAGAAAACGTAATAGAGGGCGGCTCCGTGCGGATAAACAAGGGCGATTTCACGGTGATTTCGGGAATCTCCGGCATAGGCAAAAGCACGTTCTTTAAGCTGATGACAGGGGTGCTCACGCCGCAAAAGGGCAGTATAAGCATCGTTTCGGGCGGCAAAAAATATCATATCGATAAATATATGCGGCATCTGTTTGCATATGTTCCGCAGGGGAATATGCTGATGAGCGGCACCATACGCGACAATATAAAATTCGTAAACGCCGCCGCGACGGACGAGGAAGTTCTCGAAGCGGCAAAAATAAGCTGCGCCTATGACTTTATAACCGAACTGCCGGACGGACTCGATACGGTCCTGATGGAAAACGGCAGGGGATTGTCGGAGGGGCAGATTCAGCGCCTTGCCGTTGCGAGGGCGGTGCTGTCGGGCGCGCCGGTTATGCTGCTTGATGAAGCAACGTCCGCACTTGACTCCGAAACGGAGAAAAAACTGCTTTTGGGACTGCGTTCGTTAAAAGACAGAACCTGCGTTATTATTTCTCATAAGACCGCGGCTTTTGACGTTGCAAACAGCGTTATAGAGATAAAAGACAGGCATTTGTACTCAAAAGAATTATAATATTTGCCTTTTTGCTATTGTAGTATTAAGTCGGATTTGGTATAATACATTCAAGTGTCAATTATGGGTAAAAGGAGTTAAAAAAGATGGCGTATTCATCTTCGGGAAAAACTCATACTGAGGAGAGCGACAATCTCGACAACGTCGTTATATACCTCAAAAAAATATTACAGCATTGGAAAATAGTCGTTATCTCGGCGGTCGTGCTGGCGGTACTGGGCTTTGCCGTTGCAAAACTCACTTATACGCCGTCGTATTCGTCAAAGATAACCTTTATCGCAAATAACAAGTCCTCGGCGCTCGCCGTTTCCGGTCAGACTCAGTCGGACCTCAACGCGTCCGCAACGCTTGCCGAGAGCTTTAAATACGTTTTCACAACGACCGAGCTTTCAAAAACGGTTGCCGACAACAGCGGATTTAAAGATATTTCCGTAGCCGACATCAAAAGCTGGGTTTCGGTTGAAGCCGTTGAAGACACCGCTATTATAAATCTCACCGTAACTACGCCGAATGCGGATGTGTCTTACGGAATAGCAAACGCCTATGTAAACAATTACGAGAGCGCCATAAACGCGGCTTTCCCGAGCACCACTTTAACCGTTATCGACCCGCCGCTTCTTGCGAGCGTACCCAACCGCGATACAAGCGCGAGAAATTATACTCTCGTAGGCTTTGCCGCAGGTCTTGTAATATCAATCTTTGCGATAGTTCTCGCGGTAATAGCCAAGGATACCGTTAAGACCGCCGATGATGTTAAAGACAAGCTCGGTGTTGACGTTATCGGTATGGTCGGTCACGCAAACCGCAAAAAGAAGAAAAAGAACGAAGAGTACAAGCCGCTTCTCATTTCCGACAGGCGCAGCGGATTCCCGTTCATTGAAACCTTTAAGATTATAAGAACCAAGATAGAGCACACCGCTCAGCGCGAAAAGTACAAGACCTTTGTTGTAACGAGTACCGCCGAGAACGAGGGCAAGACAACGAGCGCGGTAAATATCGCACTTGCACTCGCTCAAAACGGCAAGTCGGTGCTTTTGGTAGACGGCGACCTGCGTAAACCCGCGGTTGCAAAGCTCCTCGGAATCAACGCTTCGGAGGACGGCGGTATATACGGCGTTATAAACGGCGAAAAGACTCTCGCCGAGGCGATAAAGTATTCCGAAAAATACAATCTTTTCCTGCTTGTCAGCGGCAAGCCCGTATTTGACCCGTCGGAGCTTCTCTCCACCGACGCCATGTCGGATATAATTAAATCCGCGGAAAAGGAATTTGACTATATCATCATTGATACGGCTCCCTGCGGAGTTGTCGCGGACGCGTCGATACTTTCAAGCTATGCCGACGGAATAATCCTTGTCGTCAGAAACGATATGGTTGCTTCAAGACGTATCAAGCGTGCCGTTGAAAACCTTGAAAATTCCGGTACCAAGCTCCTCGGGTGCATTTACAACGATACCGAGAGCGGTATGCCGAAACGCTTTATGTCGTCTTACAACAAAAAGTACGGCTACGGCTATGGTTACGGCTACGGTTACGGCAGCAATCAAAAATAAATACGGTATTGTTTTCGGGGGTTCGCTTGCGGCGGACCTCCGTTTTTTATGTTTTACCGAGCCCTATTTCGGAGCGTCGGCGAAAAGAAAAATGAAAACTCGCATATAACTTAAAAAATCGTCGCTTTAGTAATGCTTTTACAAAAATGCCCTTGCCCCCAAAGCTTTTCTATGTTAAAATTATATAATAACTGTGCGGTTACGGCTTTGTAACGGCTCTTCGGAGGTGAAAAAATGCTCTATCACAACGTAATGTGGAAATTCTGCGATGCGGAGGGCAAAACACGTGACGAAAACATCGAAATCGTGAGAGAGGGCCTTACGGCATTGCCGGAAAAAATTTCCCAAATCAAAAGTCTCACCTTCATTAAAAACGAAGTGGTGTGCGACCGTAATTTTGACGCAATGCTTACGGTTGTTACCGAAAATGAGGAAGATCTCAACGCCTACAAGGTTCACCCGGAACATCAAAAGGTGGCTTCGTATGTCAAAAAAGTCACCTCGGGCAGAGCGGCTGTTGACTATTATAAATAATCCGTGAATTTTTACAAAAACAGCGGAATGTTTATATTATTGCGCTCTTTACGGGTGTAAAATAATTTTGGCTTTAATTAATGTAAGTGTTGTACCGCTTTTAGGTACGGCACGATATAAAAACGGAGGAAAAACATGAAGCATAAGGAAATCGTGGAAAAAATGAGCCTCGAGCAAAAGGCAGCTTTTGTCTCCGGCTATGACTACTGGCATCTTGAGGAAGCTCCCGAACTCGGTCTCCCGAAGATAATGATTACCGACGGCCCTCACGGTCTTCGCAAGGCAAATCCGGACAAAAAGAGTTCAACAGGCGGTATAGGCCTCGGCAACTCGGTTCCGTCAACCTGCTTCCCGCCCGCGGCTACGTCATCCTGCTCTTGGGATCCGGAGCTTTTAAAACAGGAAGGCGAGGCAATGGGTGAAGAGTGCCTTAAAGAAAAGGTATCTACCATATTGGGACCCGGCACAAACATTAAGCGCGCTCCCGTAGGCGGCAGAAACTTCGAGTATTTTTCGGAGGATCCGCTCCTTGCAGGCGAATGTGCCGCAGCCGTTATAAACGGCGTTCAGTCAAAGGGCGTAGGTACTTCTCTCAAGCATTTCGCGGCTAACTCTCAGGAGGCTTTCCGTATGGTAGTCAACGAGGTAGTCGATGAGAGAACTCTTCGCGAGACTTATCTCACCGCATTTGAAATAGCCGTTAAAAAGGCTCAGCCCTGGACGGTTATGAATTCATATAACAGAATCAACGGCGTTTACGCTTCCGAAAACGAGTGGCTTCAGGAAGAGGTGCTCAGAAAAGAATGGGGCTTTGAGGGTCTTATCGTAACCGACTGGGGCGCTTCTGTTGACAGAGTTCCCGGACTTAAAGCAGGCACAGACCTTGAAATGCCTTGCTCGGGCGACCTTAACAAAAACAGAATCATAGCCGCCGTTAAAGACGGTACTCTTGATGAAAAGATACTTGACGAGAGAGTTGACAAGGTAGTTGATCTCATAGTTAAATCTAAGCCTGCTCTCGAAAAGACGTATACATATGATGTAGACGCTCATCACGCCATTGCTCAGAAGATAGCCGAGGGCTCAATGCAGCTGCTCAAAAACGACGACGGCATACTTCCCTTAAAGGCGGGTCAAAAAGTTGCCGTTATCGGCGAAATGGCAAAGGCACCGCGTTTCCAGGGCGCAGGTTCTTCCGTAATCAATCCCACAAAGCTTTCAAACGCTTTTGACGAGCTTCAGAAGCTCGGCGTAGACGTTTCTTACGCTCAAGGATATTATAAGAGCGCTCCCACCAAAAAGGATAAGGACAGAAAGACAAACGAGGAACTTTTGGTCGAGGCTAAAGAGGCTGCGGCTAAGGCTGATGTAGCGGTTGTATTTGTAGGCCTTACCGAAGAATTTGAGGGCGAGGGCTACGACAGAGAGGGCATTGAAATTCCGGCAGAGCACAACGACCTCGTTGCGGCGGTTGCCGAAACAAACCCCAACACCGTTGTTGTAATCGCAGGCGGCTCTGTAATTCTTATGCCGTGGCTTAAAAAGGTAAAGGGCCTTCTCAATTCGGGACTCGGCGGTCAGGCAGGCGGCATTGCCGTTGCAAATATCCTTACAGGTAAAGTCAATCCCTCGGGTAAGACGAGCGAGACTTATCCGCGCGCATTTGAGGACAACCCGACTTACGACAACTTCCCCGGCGGACCTGTTACCTCAGAGCACAGAGAATCGGTTTACATCGGTTACAGATATTACGACGCTGCCGATATTGACGTTGAATTCCCGTTCGGCTACGGACTCTCATACACAACCTTTGAGTACAGCGACCTCAAGCTTTCGAGCGATAATATTAAAGATACCGATACTGTTACGGTTTCATTCAAGATAAAGAATACCGGCAGTGTAGACGGCGCAGAAATTGCCGAGGTTTACGTTGCCGATAAGGAATCCACAATTTTCCGCCCGAAGAAAGAGCTTCGCGGATTTAAAAAGGTATTCCTTAAAGCAGGCGAGGAGAAAGAGGTTTCCGTTGAGCTTTCCAAGAGAGCGTTCGCGTTCTACAACGTTGAGCTCGGCGACTGGATGGTTGAAACCGGTGAATTTGATATACTCGTAGGCGCTTCAAGCCGCGATATCAAGCTTACGGCTTCCATGACCGTTGAATCCACCGTTTCCGCTCCTATTCCGGATTACAGAAAGACAGCTCCGAATTACTACAACAATGTTGCAAATATCACACGTGAGGATTTTGCGGCTGTTTACGGAGAGCTTCCGAATCCCGAAATAGATAAGAGCAAAAAGATTGACCTCTACTGCTGCCTTAATGACGCACGCCACACCAAGTGGGGCGGCAAGCTTTGCAGACTTATTGAAAAGATAATGTCCGGTATGGGCTCCGACGCTAACGGCGACGGCAAGATGCTCGCAGCTATGGCAACTCAGATACCCGTTCGTAACTTCATTTCAATGAGTATGGGCGCGTTCTCACCGAAACAGGCAGAGGGACTTCTCAAAATGCTCAACGACGACGAGTCGAGCTTTGTAGGCTTCAATACGATTTTCTGGAGACTCGGCGGAACTCTCGCGAGACTTCCGAAGCTTCTCAAATCTATCTGATGCGATAGCTAAACAAAATAAAAACGGAGCTGTAAACCTTAGGTTTGCGGCTCCTTTTTTGTTGACCGAGAAATTTTTTACGGCTCTTATCCCTCCCGAAAGGACGTAAAAAAAGCGAGCCTTTATTTTGCGTTACGGCAAATTAAAGACCCGCTTAAAACAAAGCTTTTGATATTTACTTTATATTTCTGAAGTTCTTTATGACCTTGGTTTTTCTTCTGCGCTTTTTGTTTTGATTGCGGCGTATAACCGAGAAAATGTATATTCCGAGAATGATTACAGCCAAAATGAATATCACGCGGAAAACAACAGAGGTGAACACAACCTTTATGCCGTGCAAAACCCATTTGAAAGGATTTACCTTTATGTCCTCTGCGGCTACGAGGTTAACCGTGGCTATTTCCTGTTCGGCATACATTATGCGCGCCTTGCCTATGACCTCGCCCTTTTTTACGGGTGCGTTTACGGTCGTCGGGGTTTCCTCGGGGATAACCTCAAGCATAACGCTTGTGGAATCGGTGCCCGTGGGAACAAGTGCCGTGACTTCCTTTTCGGGAATGAGTCTTACGTGATCCACGCTCCACGAGAGCTTTACGTCTATCACCGTGGCTATTTGCGACGGGTCGGCAATCTTGGTGAGCTTCAGGTTGTCAAACGCCCACTTGAACATCTTTTTACATTCGAGGAAGGCGCAGTTGTCGGGGTTCCCGTCGCCGTTAACGTCCTGCTTCGGAGCGTTCATTATTATGCCGAGGTAGTTGTAGCCGTCCTTGCTCGCCTTGGAAATTACGCAGTGACCCGCTTTTGAGGTCGTGCCTGTTTTTATTCCCTGAGCATAAGGATAGTAATATGTCTTAAAGTTCGGATTTATCATCCAGTTTGTGGAGAGAAGATTTCTCTCGCCGCTTTTGTTCGTCGCGGGAAGAGTGTAGGTTACGGTATTTACAATTTCCGTGAATATCGGTAAAGTCAGCGCGTGCTCCGTTATTTTGGCAAGGTCCCTCGCCGTGGTGTAGTGCCCGTCCGCGTCAAGGCCGTGCGGATTCATAAAGTGAGTGTTTTCGCATCCGAGCTTTGATGCTAAGTCGTTCATCATACCTACAAATGCGTTAACATCTCCGCCGCCGATATAGTCCGCAAGCACAACCGCCGCCTCGTTGGCGCTTTTTACGAGCATACAGTATAAAAGATTTTTAACCGAAATTTCTTCGCCGGCTTTAAGCCCCGCCGTAGAACTGTCCGTTCCCTTGAGGGAGTCCATGGAGGATTGCTTTATGGTAATTACGGTGTCGAGGTCGGCGCAGTTTTCTATGGTCAATATCGCCGTGACTATTTTTGTCAGCGAAGCGGGTGCCGCTCTCTTGTCGGCGTTTTTATCAAAGATAACCGTTCCGTCGTCAAGGCTTACAAGAAACGCTATATCCGCACTTGTGTCGAGCGAAGAATTATATGACGCACTCGACGGTAAAACGAGTGAACAGATAAGTATAACGACGGTTAGCATTATTGATGCGACACGTTTCAATTACAAAATCCCCCTTGAAAAGAAATCGGAAAAAGTGTATCATAGTTATTATAAGTAGTATAGCAAAATACGCTCTGAAATTCAATTACAATTGTATTAAGGATGTGAAAATCTTGATATATATTACCGGCGATACACACGGCGAAGTCGAAAGGCTTGCCCCGTCAAAGCTCCGCGCCCTTAAAGAGGGCGATACGCTTATAGTTTGCGGAGATTTCGGTTTTATATGGGACGGGTCAAAAAAAGAACAGAAAATACTGAAACAGCTCGGCAAGAGAAAGTACAATATCTGCTTTATCGACGGTACTCACGAGAACTTTTCACTTTTAAACGGCTACGGCGTCCGCGAGTGGAACGGCGGCAAGGTACATAAAATTTACGATAATCTTTACCATCTTATGCGCGGCCAGGTTTACAATATTGACGGCAAAAGCGTGTTTACAATGGGCGGCGGCGAAAGCCCCGACATTGATATACGTTCGGAAAACGACGGTTGGTCGCGTGACGAAATCCCCACGCAGGATGAACTTTTAGAGGGTGCCAAAAACCTTGAAAAGCATGATTTTGCCGTGGATATAGTCGTAACTCATGAGCCGCCTATGCGAATTAAGGGCTTTTTGCAGCTCAAGGACTACGATATGCTGCGCGTTACCGCTCTTAATGCGTATTTTGAGGAGCTGTCCGATTCGTGTAAATTTTCAAAATGGTTCTTCGGCAGTATGCACGTGGATAAATATATATCGGGTACTCATATAGCCGTGTTTAAAAACATAGTAAATGCCGAGACCGGAGAAAAGGTTTAATTTTTCGGAGGAAGAAGTAAGACCGAATGAAAGAACTTACCAAACGTAAAAAAATAATCGGTACAATAGAAACGGTGCTGGCGGCGGCTGTTATAATAATCGCGGTCGTTACGGCGCCGAAGCTCTCTGCCCAAAAGGAGGAGAAAACCTCCGCAGCGGCGAGCGAGACCGCGGCAGCTACACAGGCGGTCACTAAAACCGAGCAGGAAAAAACCGAGCCTACCACCTCATCTGTCGGAATCGGCGTTCAGCCGATAGGCGAGTATTCTCTTAACGGATATATAGTCGTTACGGGCGACGCCGCAATGGAGATGTATTCCATAGCGAGCACGAAGCTCAAGGAATATGCCGCCTCCGCAAATAATCTTGCGTCTAAAATCCCGTCATCAAAGGTATATGTGATGCTTGCTCCCACGCGTATGGAGTTTTACGGTCCGGAGGAATACAGAACCGGCAGTCATTCTCAGCAGATGGGCATTTCCACAGCATATTTGGCTCTCAATCCCGAGGTTACCGGTGTTGACGCATACAGCGAGATAGCGCGCCACACCGATGAATACGAATATTTCCGCACCGACCACCATTGGACGGCACGCGGAGCTTACTACGCCTACAAGGCGTTTTGCGAGTCGGCGGGGCTTACCTGCACACCGCTTGACAGCTTCCAAAGCGGCAAGCTTGACGACTTTGTCGGCAGTATGTACCGCTACACTCAGAGTGAAAACCTCAAGAAAAACCCCGACTATGTCGAGTATTTTCTCCCACGCTACGATGTAAGTGCCGAGTCGTTTTCCACTGCTGATATGACCGACGGAAAGCCGCTGCGCGTTATATCGACCAATATTACCGATGAGTCAAGCAAATATCTTGCGTTTATTCAGGGCGATAAGCCGCTTATAAAAATGGTGTCGTCCTGCGGCAGCGGCAAAAAGGTGCTTTTGATAAAGGAATCATACGGCAATGCATTGGCGCCGTTTTTGCTTGATACTTTCAGCGAGGTCTATGTTCTTGACCCGAGGCAGGAGAGCATACAAAGCATGAATATACCGTCGTTTGTAGAGAATAACGGTATAGATACGGTGCTTTTCTGCAACTATACCATGGTGCCGTCCAATTCAAAATATATGAACGCGCTCAACGCAATGATAGGCGCTTAAAAATTTTTAATGACAAAGCGTCTGTCTTATGATACAATTAACTATATAAATTTTAGGCAGGTATATAAAATGATGGAATTGAATGAGGCTGTCTCCGTTCTTATTAAAGGGCTGGAAGGCGCTGTTACCGAGGCGGGCTTTACGCTTGTCCGTCCCGAAAACATTGATAAAGATGCTCTCCCGATAACCGTCGATAAGGAAACGGGCAAAACGTTTATCGACTATAACGGCGAGAGCGGCAAAATCAGACTTCAGATAGACGGCGTTAAATTAAGCCTTCTCTTTTCTGAGGACGACGGGGATTATAAGAGCGCGTCGGAAAACTATTTCGACCCGAAAGATTCCGATGAGCGCGATATTAAATCGCTCTGCAACGAGCTTAACGAAACAATTTTGCAGAAGTACGGCAAAAACAGAACCGCCGGCGGCAAGGCAAAGAAAATACCCGTTCCGGTTTCAAAAACCGCCGTTAAAAACGGTACTTCGTCTTATGACGGCAACACTCTTGCGAACCGTCTTTCCGCGCTGTACCCCGACCTTAAACCGTATTACAAAGAAAATTTTGAAGAGTACGGCGAGTTCCTGCCCGATACTTTCTTTACCGAGCACGCAAATTCATACATTATGAATACAATCCGCCTCGGCATAAAGCAGGATATGACCAAGCTTTTCAGAATTCTTAACGACATCTACGAAAACGGCACAAATGACACACAGAGCCTTGTTGCCGTAACCATACTCGGCGAGATGAATAACGACCCGGTTATGCTTGAGAATGCGAGCGCATATATGTGCGACGATTTGAAACAGACCGTTATTCTCATAAATAAGTTCTTGGCTTCCGGCAGCAGCAAAAAGCTTCGCGAAAAGCTTAAAAATCCACCCCCTTACAAGCCCAAAAAGAAAAAGAGCGGCGGACTTATGTCGCAGCTTATGGGCGCAGGCAGTCAGATGCCGCAGCAGTAGTAATCGCAGCTTAAATTTAATCAAACAAAAAAGGCACTCTTGGAAGAACCTTCGTAAAGAAGGTTCTTCCAATTAAATTAATCCTTGCGGATTAGTGAAATATTCTTTCAGAATATGAAATTGCTTAGCAATGAAATACGCCTACGGCGTGATAAGGATTAATTTTATTTCATATCGAGCAAAGCGAGATATTTCATAATTTGGTTTAGCAAATTATTTTATATTGCATAGCAATATTTCATTTTATATGTTAAAATGCTTATGAGGCGATATTGTGAAAGAAAACAAACTTATTGATTTATCAATGGATTTTTCTGTTAC
>JALELS010000021.1 GCA_022768065.1 Ruminococcus sp.
ATGGGAAACAGTCAAAAGAAACCGTTGACCATGTTTGAAAAGACGCTGGCTAAGCTAAACATACGGCACAAGAAAATTCGGGCTTTCACGCCGAGACATAACGGTAAAGTCGAACGCAGTCACCGCAAGGACAATGAGTATTTTTATGCTGCTCACAAATTTTACTCATTCGAGGATTTTCAAAAACAGTTAGCCGTTCATCAGCGCAACTACAACAATTTCCCTATGCGTCCTCTTAACTGGCGCTCTCCTAAACAGGTCTTATTTGCTTTCCCTACTCTGTAACACATCATTGTCAAACCTACAATAACAAAAAAGCGTCCGCAAAACGGTAAAATTCCGTTTGCAGACGCCACGTGCCTGATTTCAGGTATTTTTATCCACCTGATGAAATTTTTTGAGGTTTCCGGACTTTTTGTGACGTTTTGACAGCTCCGCCTTTACGTCGTCGGGTGTGATGCCCTCGTTTTTCATCATAACAACAAGGTGGAAGAGCAAGTCGGAAATCTCGCCGACGGTATCCTCCTTTATGCCGTTTTTGGCGGCAATTATGGTCTCGGCGGACTCTTCGCCGACCTTTTTCAGTATTTTATCGAGCCCTTGGTCAAAAAGGTAGCAGGTATAAGAGCCCTCCTGCGGATTTTCGCGCCTTTGTGTAACTACCTCGTAAAGCTCCGTAAGTACGTCTTCCATTTACTTTATCTCCGATTTTATTTCCTTAAAAAAGCAGGTCTTGCTGCCCGTATGGCAGGCAGGGCCTTTTTGTATTACCTCTATAAGCAGCGTATCGTCGTCGCAGTCGCCCTTTATCGAGACGACCTTTTGCGTATGACCCGAGGTTTCACCCTTGTTCCACAACTTTTGCCTTGAACGCGAGAAAAACCACGTATAGCCCGTCTCAAGTGTTTTGGCAAGTGACTCCTTATTCATATACGCGAGCATCAGAACCTCGTTTGTGCCGTGCTCCTGAATTACAGCCGGAATAAGCTCCGACTTAACAAAATATTTATCTAAATCCATATTTACTCCCTGCAAAATTCAAGAGCCTCTTTTAAATCAAGCGTGCCCTTATATATAGATCTTCCGCAAATCGCACCGTACAGCCCGGCTTTTTTGAGCGCTTTTATATCGCCCGAATCCTTTATGCCGCCGCTCGCGGTAATGTTACACGACACGGCATCGTTGAGAAGCGTAAGCTCACGAAGATTCGGCCCCGAGAGCATACCGTCGCAGTCAATATCGGTATAAATAATGTACTTTACGCCGACATCCTCCATACGCTTTGCGAGCTCAATATATGAAATATCGCTGGTTTCAAGCCAGCCCTCAGCCGCCACCATACCGCGGCGCGCGTCTATGCCTACGGCTATTTTTTCGCCGTATTTTTTTGCCGCCTCGCGTACAAGGTCGGGATTTTTCAAAGCCGCCGAGCCTATGATAACGCGTGAGATACCGCGTGACAGATAGTATTCGACATCTGCCATGGTACGTATGCCGCCGCCGAGTTCAACGCGAAGCCCCGTTTTTTCGGCTACCGTTGTGAAAATGTCCGAATTGACCTTTTCGCCCTTGACCGCTCCGTCAAGATCGACCATATGTATCCATTCCGCGCCGCAGGAATAAAACGAATTCGCCGCAGAAAGGAAGCTGTCGGCAACCTTTTCGGCGGTATTCATATCGCCCTTGTAAAGTCTGACGCAGTTGCCGTTTTTAATATCAATAGCCGGAAAAATTATCATCAGAGAACTCCTTTTGTCGAGAGCGTTTCTCCCGTGTCGTTTCTTTTGACGGCAAGAGCCATAGCATGGGCAAACGCCTTGAAAAGCGCCTCTGTCATATGATGCGAATTACTGCCGTACGGAACGCGCAGATGTAAAGTTATGCCAGAATTCACGGCAAAAGCGCGGAAAAATTCTTCGCACATACAGGTGTCAAATGCGCCGATACGCTCCTCGGGGAAGTTTGCCTCAAACACAAGAAACGGTCTGCCGCTGACATCTGCGGTGCAAAATCCCAACGACTCGTCCATCGGTATAAAAAAGCTTCCGTAACGCATAATTCCGCCCTTGTCGCCGAGTGCCTCGGAAAACGCCTTACCGAGAGCTATTCCGACATCCTCTATTGTGTGGTGACAATCCACGTTGAGATCGCCACGGCACGTGAGCTTCAGCCCGAATCCGCCGTGAACAGAAAAGGCGGTCAGCATATGGTCAAAAAAGCCTATACCGGTGTCAACTTCACAGTCTCCGCCGTCAAGATTCAAAAGCAAAGATATTTGCGTTTCCTTGGTGTTTCGCTCAATACACGACGTTCTCATGAGGTTCCCCTTTCAAATAGGCGTTTATTTCGCTTGCCACCGCGTCGTTTTCATAATTTCTGCCTGCGGTGATACGCAGCCTGTCGCTGCTCATTTTACGGATAATTATACCCGCCTCTTTAAGATAAGTAAATATCTTTTCGGCTTCGGGAGTTTCAACATATATAAAGTTGGTTTCGCTCGGAATTATTTTAAATCTGTCGGGGTATTCCCTGCAAACGGGCGTGAGCCGCTCCGTGAGATCGTCGCGCGCCTCGATAAGACGCTTTACGGACGAATCTATATACTCCGGGTGGCTGAAAACAACTTCGCCGATAGCCTGCGTTACGCTGTTTACATTGTACGGGGATTTAACCGCCTTCATCGCCTTTGTGAGCACGGAATTCGCAACCGCAAAGCCGAGACGGACAGCCGCCATACCGATAGTCTTTGAACACGTTTTTAAAATAATCAGATTGTCGTATCGGTTAAACTCGGAAAGTAAACTCTGATTTGAAAAATCCATATAGGCTTCATCGAGAACCACGAGCGAGTCGACTGACGAGACGAGCTTTTCAACATCGGAGCGACCGATAACGCGCGACGTGGGATTGCAGGGGTTGGAGAAAATTATTATACGCGCGTTCTCCTTTTTTGCAGTCGCTATCACATCGTCCATATCTACGGAATAATCGTCGTTTTTGGTGTACGGTACGTGCCTGCACTCCACGACGGACGTATAAAACGAATACATCGAAAAATCCTTTTCAAGGGTCATTACGGTGTCGCCCTTTTGCAGAAAAGCATTCATTATTATCGAAATAAGCTCGTCCGAGCCGTCGCCCGCAGTCACATTTTCAGCCGGCACGCCGTAATATTTGGCAAAAAGAGCGCAAACATTTGCGGCGTATGGGTCGGGATAACGGTTAAAATGTATGTCCTTTACCGTTTGTGCTATCTCCTCTTTGATTTCGAGCGGAAGAGTTATATAGGATTCATTTGCATCAAGCCTTATGCGGTATGTGCCCTCAATCGGGTCATACGGCACAAGGTTCTTTACTTTACGGTTGAGTGAGAACATTGTAAAATACCTTCTTTACAAAACAAAATGCTCCGATTTAAAATCTTACTTTGATTGAATTTGCGTGAGCCGTGAGCCCCTCGGTTTCGGCAAGCTTTATAATATCGTCCTTTGCCTCAAAAAGAGCCGGCTCGGTATAATAGATAAAGCTTGATTTTTTTATGAAGCTGTCAACCGACAGCGGAGAAAAGAATCTCGCGGTGCCGCTTGTAGGCAAAACATGGTTGGGACCGGCAAAATAATCGCCGAGCGGTTCGGGGGCATATTGACCGAGGAAAACGCTGCCTGCGTTATCCACTCTGCCGATATATTCCATCGGATTTTCGACTGCAAGCTCTAAGTGCTCGGGAGCCAGTTCGTTGGCAAAATCAATGGCTTCCGAAATATCTCTGCAAACTATTATTGCGCCGAAATCGTTGAGAGACTGCTCTATTATGTCTCTGCGCGCAAGTGTTTGCACCTGACGCGAGAGCTCCTTTGCCGTTTCCTTTGCCGTCTCTTCGCTTGTGGTCAAAAGTATGGCGCTTGCCATTTTATCGTGCTCTGCCTGACTCATAAGGTCGGCGGCGAGGAATTTTGGATTTGCGCTTTTGTCGGCAACTATGAGGATTTCGCTCGGACCTGCAATCATATCGATATCCACGGTGCCGTAGAGAAGTTTTTTGGCGGTAGCCACAAAAATGTTGCCGGGACCGACTATTTTATCGACCTTGGGAACCGACTGCGTACCGTAGGCAAGAGCCGCAACAGCCTGAGCGCCGCCCATTAAGAATACTCTGTCAACACCCGCTATCTTTGCGGCGGCGAGTATATCGGGATTTGCCGTACCGTCCTTTTGCGGCGGTGTTACCATTATAATTTCTTTAACACCCGCTATTTTTGCCGGAATGACATTCATCAGCACACTTGACGGATACGCCGCCGTGCCGCCCGGAACATATACGCCGACTCTTTTAAGTCCGCGGATACGCTGACCCAAAATAACGCCGTTTTGCTTCGGTTCAAGCCAGCTCTGCTGTTTCTGACGGGCATGGAAATCACGTATATTGTCTGCCGCTTTGTAAAGCGCAAGTATAAAATCGCGGTCGCATTTATCGGGGGACGAATCTATCTCCTCACGGCTTATCTCAAATTTCGACGGCATATGCCCGTCAAATTTAAGCGTGTATTCGCGCACGGCGTCATCGCCGTTTTGTTTTACGTTATTTAAAATATCGGTTACCGCAGAGGTTACCTTGCGGTCAATTTCACCCGAACGGGCTTTAAGCTGATTTATAAGTTCGCGTTCCGAAACGCCGTCTGCCTTTGCTATGCGTATCATTTTACCGTCTCCTTAGCCTTTTCTATTTCGGTTATAAAGCCGTCTATCTCGTCGCGCCGGAGCTTCATACTCGCGGTGTTTACTATAACTCTTGCCGAGATGGGCATTATTTTTTCTATGACCTCAAGTCCGTTTTCTTTAAGCGTGGTTCCCGTTTCAACTATATCGACTATTGCGTCTGAAAGGTCCAAAAGCGGTGCAAGCTCAACGGAGCCTTCAATCTTTATGATTTTGACGTCCATATTTTTGCTTTCAAAATACTGCTTTGTGACGTTGGGGTATTTTGTCGCAATTCTCTTTATATTATATCCGCCGAAAAAGTCCGTTCCCTTTTTGCCGGCGAGCGCAAAATCACATTTGCCTATGCCGAGGTCGCAAAGCTCATAAAAGCTTTTGCCGTTTTCGACTATTGTGTCTTTGCCAACAATTCCTATATCGCATACGCCTTGCTCGACGTATGTAATAACGTCCGCAGCCTTGGCCAAAACCGCCTCGTAGTCTCCCACGGGCAAAATGAGCCGCCTGCCCTTATTTATAAGCTCGGTGCAATCAAGCCCCATTTTTTCAAAAAGCTCTACGGATTTTTTCTCAAGTCTGCCCTTTGTCAGAGCGATACGAAGTTTTCTCATATTTCCGCCTCCGATACGCCGTCGCGTGAAATTACAAAAAGCTTTTTAATGCCGCGCTCTTTGGCGTATTTTAAAGCCTCGTCGCGGCTTTCGCAAAGGCTGTTTTCGCTTTTAATGCCCTTTTGCGACAGCTCCCTTACAAGATTTACCGCCGCAAGCTCATAGCCGTCGGCACCGAAAACGAGCACCTCCGACGCCTTTTGGGGTTCTATTTCGCCGCGCATAAGCGCCGCTCTCGCAAGGTCGTCGGTCTGAACGCCGAAACCGATAGCGGGTAAATCTTCACCGAATTCCTTAATCAGGCCGTCGTACCTGCCGCCTTGAAGAACGGTGGCTCCGCTGCCCTCGGTGTATCCGCGGAAAACTATACCCGTGTAATAATTGCTGCGGTGCACAAGGCTTAAATCTATTATCAGCTTATCGCCGCCGTTTGCGCCGCCGAGCTTTTTATAAAGCATATCGAGATAATTCAGCGAATTTTGAGCCTCCTCGCTCTTACAGAGCGTCAGAGCCTTTTCTATAACCTCGCTGCCGCCGAACATTCTCGGAAGATTTCGTATTGTCTCTGCGACTTCGTCGCCCTCCAGCGTATCAAGCACGGAATTCAGAGCGACAAAGTTTTTTTGCTCCATATACTCGTTAATGTCGTTTTTTACTTCCCGCGGAGCCGAAAGCTCGTCGCAAAGCGCTTTAAAAAAGCCCGCATGGCCTATTTCTATTTTATAATCCGGCGCGCCGCAGACCTCAAGAGCCTCAATTGCGGTTTCGATTACTTCTATATCGGCTCTTATGCCCTTAACCCCGATAAGCTCTATGCCGCTTTGCGAGGTTTCGTCGTTTCTGCCCGTCAGTTTTTTACGGCGCGAAAATACGTTTTGATTGTAATAAAGCCTTATGGGAAGCTCGGCTCCCTTGAGCCTTGTTGCGGCTATACGCGCTATGGGAAGCGTGGAATCCGGTCTTAAAACCAAAAGCCTGCCGTAAGCGTCGGTCATACTGTACAGATTTTCCGGCAGAGTTCCCGCGCTCTCGCGGTTAAACACGTCAAAAAATTCGACGGTGGGAGTTATGACCTTTTTATACCCTTTTTCTTTAAACAGCTCGGAAAGACTGCGCTCGATACGCCTTAATGCGTCGCTCTCTTCAAAGAGAAAATCTCTTGTTCCCTCCGGAGTCAGTTTTTCATAGCTTTTCATAAATCCGCCGCCTTTCTGCTTTTTTATGCGCGTTCGCTTTAGCGTGCTAATATACTACCACGCTAAAGTGTTGCTGTCAAGGAGAAAAAGTCTCCCGTAAAAATTTAAAATTCGGGCATATTGCCGAAGCCGCTCATTTTATCTGTTCGGCTGCCGTGCTTTGCCTATCTTTCAACCGAAAGTACGCCGTCTACTTTTTTAAGACGCGCTATTACGTTTTTCAGGTGATCGACATTGCTTACGGTTATGGTCATACTTATCTGGCTTCTGCCGTCTTTTGTCTCGCGCGAGGAAATCTCGTTGATATTGACCTTCATCGCGGCAAGCTGCACCGAGACATCAGCCATAAGGCCTATTCTCGAAAGGCAGGTTATTATGAGCGACGCCTTGAACTCGGTCTTGACGTCGGTATTCCAAGCGGCGGCGACCCATCTTTGCGGCTCGTCGCATTTTGAAAAGTCCGACGGAACATTCGGGCAGTCGCGCTTATGAATCGAAACACCGTGACCGCGGGTTATAAAACCTATGATGTTGTCGCCGGGAAGCGGATTGCAGCAGCGTGAAAATTTGATAAGGCAGTTGTCTATTCCGCTTACCGTAACGCCGTCGGAACCGCTCTTGCGGCGGCTTGTCTTTATCTTATCGTCCTCGGGGAGCACCACGGTCTCCTGAGAACGGTAATTTTTGTTGTACTCTTCCTTGATATACGGCATGAGCCTGATTACGGAAATACCGCCGTAGCCTATTGCCGCGTAAAAGTCGTCAACGTTTCTTAAATGCTGCCGCTCCGCGAGGTTTGCAACGAATTTTTCGTAATTTTCGTCGCTGAGTCTTATGAAGTTGCGTTTAAATTCGCGCTCTATCTCGGCCTTACCCTCGACGATGTTTTCGTCGCGGCGTTCGTTTTTAAACCACGAACGAATTTTGTTTCGCGCCTGACTCGTCTTAGCTATACTCAGCCAGTCACGCGACGGACCCTTGCCCGCCTGAGAGGAAGTGAGCACCTCGACTATTTCGCCGGTTTTAACTACATAATCGAGCGGAACTATTCTGCCGTCTACCTTGGCACCGACCATCTTGTTGCCGACCGCGGTATGAATGGCGTATGCGAAGTCAATAACGGTAGCACCGGCAGGGAGGCTTATAACGTCGCCGCGCGGTGTAAAAACAAACGTATCTTCGGGGACGAGGTCGCTTTTTATAGCCTGAACTATCTCGCGGACATCGCCGGTCTCCTGCTGATCCTCAAGCATCTGCCTTATCCACGCAAGGCGCTTGTCGAGGTTTGATTTTCCGTGAACACCGAGTTTATATTTCCAGTGCGCCGCAATACCGTATTCAGCCGTGCGGTGCATTTCCCAGGTTCTTATCTGAACCTCAAACGGTATACCCTCTTTGCCGATTACCGTAGTGTGTAGCGACTGATACATATTTGGCTTCGGAGTGGAGATGTAATCTTTAAATCTGCCCGGCAGGGGACGGAACATATCGTGAATTATGCCGAGGCAGTTATAACAGTCTATAACGCTGTCAACTATTATACGTATGGCGTAAACGTCGTATATTTCGGCAAAGTTTTTGTTTTGCATATACATTTTGCGGTAAATGCCGTGTACGCTCTTTATTCTGCCCTCAATGGTAGGCTCTTTTACAACGCCGCTAATTCTGTCGCGTATTTTGTTTTCCATCGACTCCAAAAAGTCGAGACGCGATTTGCTGAGCCTCTTTAAATTATCCTCAATTTCCTTGTACGCTATCGGGTCAAGAAAACGTATCGCCAAATCTTCAAGCTCTTCTTTAGCCGGTCTGATACCGAGACGGTGTGCTATCGGCGCGTAAATCTCAAGCGTTTCAAGCGCTATATCACGGCGTTTCTGCGGAGCCATAAAATTGAGCGTGCGCATATTGTGTATTCTGTCGGCAAGCTTAATTATAATGACCCTTATATCGTGGGACATGGCAAGCAACATTTTTCTGATATTTTCCGCCTGCTGTTCCTCGCGGTTTGAAAGCGGCACTTTACCGAGCTTTGTAACGCCGTCAACAAGCGCGGCAACGTCGGCGCCGAATTCGTGCTTAATATAATCCAAGGTTATATCGGTATCTTCAACCGTATCGTGTAAAAGCGCCGCCTCTATCGATTGCGCGTCCATACCGAGGTCAAGAAGTATATTTGACACGGCGATGGGGTGAATAATATACGGCTGACCCGAATATCTCAGCTGCGCCTTATGAGCCTCGCGTGCCACGCGGAAAGCCTTGTCGATTTCAGCTGTCTCCTCGGGGGTAAACGCCTTTTCAAGACGCGCCTTTAATTCCGCATACAGCTCGTCGGGAGTCATTTTTGCCTCTCGCTCCTGCTGTTTTATCAGCTTTTCGGGGCGCATATCCGGCTCAACATATTCTTTTGTTTCCGCCGCTTCGGCTTTTGTTTTTTCTGTATCAGCCATTGTTTTTCCCCATTTCTGCCTTTAAGCCGGCCAAAATTTTTGATGTGTCAAGGTCTTTCTTTTCACCTGTCTCGCATAACGCGAGAGCTCCGTTTTCGTTTTTTTCCATAAGCTTCAGCTCACACAGCACATCTTCGGCAACGAGCAGTGTCGCCGCCGACGCCTCGGGGCAATTTGCCCTTATAAGCAGACTGCGAAGGTCAAAATGCCAGCCGCCGCTCTTTTTAAAGAACCTGTATGCCGACGCGAGAAAATCACGATTCGGCGTAATAAATTTCAGTTCCTTTTCGTTCAACTTTTCGTGCCGTCTGTATTTTTCGTAAAGTCTTACCGATTTTAAATAGTTTATGTCGTTACTGCCCGAAAAACGCATATCGCATATGCGAACGCTCGGCTTTACTTCGCCGCGGAATTCATTTTTTGTTATTTTGACCGCGGCGTCCACAGTATCGCCGAGTCTGAAGGGAAATTCCTCCGCACGGACGGAAAACAGCAAAGCCGTAATCTCCGTGTTGCCCTTTCTCAAAGCAAGCCTTAAATGCTTGCCGTCGCCTATCGGGGTTATTTTGGTTATCTGCATATTAAACAGCCCGAAGCACGGCTCTTCGTTACCTGCGCCGAACGGTTCAAGCAACTCGAGGCTGTTTATCAAATCCATATTTATGTATGCCGGATTTAATTTGCAATCGAGCCTGAGCTCCGGAAACGGCATTTCGACAGTCTTTGCATACTCGTTTATCGCCGCGCGAAATTCGTCTATCCTGCTTTTTTCGACACCGAGACCTGCGGCGAGAGTATGACCGCCGAAGTGGGTCAATGTATCGGAAACGGCACATAGTGCGTCATATATGGAAAAGCCCTCTATACTGCGGCACGAGCCTTTGCCCATATCGCCGTCTACGGAGATTACAACAGCCGGTTTTCCGTATTTTCCGCAAAGTCTTGCGGCAACTATTCCTATTACGCCCTGATGCCAATTTTCGCCCGACACCACTATCACGTTTGCATATTTTTCGTCGGGACGGCTCTCTATTTCCGCTATTGCCTGTTTTGTTATCTCGTTTTCAACGCTGTGACGTTCTTTGTTGTAAGCGTCTATTGTTTTTGCAAGCTCCTCGGCGGTATCCTCGTCGTCGCTCAGCAAAAGGCGAAATGCCGTCATGGCGGAGCCCATTCTGCCTGCCGCATTTATGCGCGGTGCAAGAGTATATGATATTCCGCCTGCGCCGAGCTTTTTGCCCGAAACGCCTGCCGCATTTTTAAGAGCCTCTATTCCTTGGCGGCTGCCCGAATTTATGCGCTTTAAGCCCTCGTACACGAGAGCGCGGTTCTCGCTTTTCAGAGGGACAACGTCGGCAAGAGTGCCTATGGCGACAAGGTCGGAAAATTCGTCGAGCAATTCTTCTTCACCGTCACCCTCTACGGCACAAATTGTTTTAAAGGCAACGCCTACGCCCGCCCAATCGCGGAACGGTAGGTTGCAGTCGGTTCTTTGCGGGTCAACTACGGCGACAGCCTCCGGGAGCTCTCCGCTCTGCTTGTGGTGATCCGTAATGACAAGGTCCACCGAGAGCTTCTTTGCGGTCTTTGCGGCGTCAAATGCCGATATGCCGTTATCTACCGTTATTATAAGTGAAACTCCCTGTTCTTTTAAATCTTCGACAGCCTTTGACGATATACCGTATCCCTCTTTTATCCTGTCGGGAATATGGCAGATAACGTCCGCACCGCGGCTTTCGAGATAGCTGTACATAACCGCGGCAGAGGTAACGCCGTCGGCGTCATAGTCGCCGAAAACAGCGATTTTTTCAAAGGAATCGATAGCTTTTCTTATCCTGTCCGCCGCCTTTTCCATATCGGGGAGCGAAAAAGGGTCTATGTCGCACTGCGGATACAGAAATTCATCCGCATTATCAGCCGTTACCCCGCGCGAGACAAGAAGCAATGCCGCAAACGGGTCAAGTTCATAGCTCTCGGATAACTCCGCCGCCATATCCTTATCATATTGTGATACTGTCCACTTTTTACGACTCAAGATGTATTACTCCAAACATAAATGCCGCACCGCGTTTTTGCGAGGCTAAAGCCGAACGTCGGCTCCGAGACAGCCGACAGAAACATTACTGCCGCTTTTATCGGCAAAAGTCTAAAACAGCACGGCACAATTATTAACCTTATTATTTTATCATTATTATTTACGTGTTTCAATACCATTTTGGCGGTCGATTTTTCTCTTGCGGCGATTTGTTACATTTTAAAAGCCTTTTATTACAGTATACAATATCTGACATTCTGTCTTAATTATGTCAATTCTGTACCATAGTATTATTGACACAATATTTATAAGAGTGTAGAATATATATTAGGTTATTTTCTTGGGGGAAAAGAATGAAACTGAAACCACAAAGGCATAAAGCCAACTATAAGACGCTGGCGCTCATTCTGGCGGATATAGTAATAGTCAATCTCTCTTATCCTATAATGGTTTTGCTGTATTGGAATTTCAGGTACAGCCCGGACCTTATGTTGAAGCTGCTTATAAGGGTGCCGTTTGTAACGCTGTTTTACATAGGCTCCTACGCCGTAGCCAAGCTTTACCGTTCGGTGTGGAAATACGCCGGAATTTACGACCTGTTCAGATACGCAATTTCAACTGCGGCAGGCACGATTTTGGTTTGGCTGTCGGACTATATAGGCATGAAAATCTGCCGCCATGCAGGGCTTGAGCTCCTATACTTCAACGTGTTGCCGTGGTCTGTTTACCTTGACTGCACGCTCATAATAATCTGCGCCTGCCTCGCGGTAAGACTTGCTCCGCGCTCATTCAGAGCCGCAAGCGCCGAGTCATCGCGTTCAAAAAGGTCAAACACCAGAATACTTGTTTTGGGCGCCGGAACAGCCGGAAGCTCGCTCGTACACGAATTCCAGCAAACCGGCTACCGTTTCGGAAATCCCGTTGTTCTCGTTGACGACGACCCCGAAAAAATAGGTCGCTCGATAAACGGCACGCCGATAGAGGGCGGATGTGACAGACTCGCACAAATCGCAGAAAAATACAATGTCGATGAAATCATCTTCTGCATAAAAAACACGGACGAAAAAAAGAAACGTGATTTACTTGAAGCAGCTGTCGCTACCGGCTGCAAGGTGAAAATCGTTCCCGATATAAACTCACTTCCCGACGGCGGCAAGCCGAATTACAAAGAAATAAGGAACGTCGATATACTCGACCTTTTATCGCGTCCCGAAATAAAGCTTGACCCCGAAACCTGCAAATATCTCACGGACGAAACGGTTTTGGTTACGGGCGGCGGCGGAAGCATCGGCTCGGAGCTTTGCCGTCAGATAGCTAAATACGCGCCGAAAAAGATTATAATTTTTGATATATACGAAAATAACGCATATACCTTAAAGCAGTCTTTGGACAGGCTCTATTTCGGAAGTCCCGAAATAGTTATACGTATAGGTTCCGTGCGCGACAAGGCGAGACTTCGCGAGATTTTTGAGGAGTTCCACCCGTCAAGTGTTTTCCATGCCGCGGCGCATAAGCACGTTCCGCTTATGGAGGACAGCCCGTTTGAGGCAATAAAGAACAACACGCTCGGCACATACAACACCGCCGAATGCGCAAATGAATACGGCGTCCGCCACTTCGTTTTGCTCTCCACCGACAAGGCGGTTAACCCGACAAATGTTATGGGTGCAACAAAGAGGACGTGCGAGCTTATAATTCAGCATTTCGCCAAAATATCAAAGGGAACTACTTTTGCCGCCGTGCGTTTCGGAAACGTCCTCGGTTCAAACGGCAGTGTTATTCCGCTCTTCAAAGAGCAGCTTGAAAACGGCGGCCCGCTGACCGTAACTCACCCCGATATAACACGTTACTTTATGACTATCCCCGAGGCGGCACAGCTTGTGGTTCAGGCAGGCGGCCTTGCAAAGGGTGGGGAAATATTCGTGCTGAATATGGGCGAACCGGTTAAAATACTTTCACTCGCCGAAAAGCTTATAAGGCTTTCGGGATTTGAACCGTATGTTGATATTGACATACAGTTTACGGGGCTTCGTCCCGGCGAAAAGCTTTACGAGGAACTTGTTCTTCAGTCGGAGAAAAACGATATACACAAAACTCAGAATGACAAAATTTATGTTACCTCTCCCGGAGATATAGATGATGAAAAATTGCTTTCGCACATCGAAAAAATACGTTCGATGAAGCCGGGCGATTCACGTGAGTTCCTTATGGAGCTTGTTCCGACCTACACGCCCGACCCGAATAGCCGATAAAGCATAATATAAATACAAAGAACCGTAAAAGCTGTTTTACGGTTCTTTTTTATTGCAGCGAATTGTAACGGCGCCATGCGGTTTGTCTATTGTGTATATATTATTTAATTAAACTTATATTTTTTTGATTATTTGTTGCACAATGCCTACAAAAGTGATAGAATATTTTTATATTTATATTTGAAAGGTGTTGTGTAGTTTGAGTCCGGTTAATAAAGAGCTTCCGCGCGCCGCATCTCCCGAAGAGGTCGGAGTTTCATCGGCGTTGACGGAGCAGTTTTTGCATTACATAAAAGAACAAAATCTTGAATTTCACTCATTTATGGTTATACGTCACGGCAAAATAGCCGTAGAGTGGTATAATGAGCCGTATACAGCCGATACAAGCCATTCCATGTATTCCGTCAGCAAAACTTTTTCGGCGACGGCTATCGGCTTTGCGGTATCCGAGGGACTTTTATCGCTTGACGACAAAGTGCTCGACTTTTTCCCCGAGTACAAGCCGAGAATTAAAAGCCCGTACTTTGACAAACTGACGGTACGCACTCTCATAACAATGACCGCAGGCAAGCAGACCAATATGCTTGAGGACAAGAGCAAAATAGACTGGGTGGAGGACTACATAAATTCGCCCTGGGTATTTGAGCCCGGCACACAGTACCTCTATGTCAACGAAAACATCTACATGCTCTGCGCCATAATTCACCGCGTGGCAAAAATGAGCGTTCTTGATTACCTGACGCCGAGGCTGTTTGAACCGCTCGGCATAGAAAGACCTTTCTGGGAGACCGACCAAAAAGGCGTAGAGGCAGGCGGGTGGGGTCTTTACATAAAAACCATGGACCTCGCAAAGCTGATGACCTGCTATCTGCACGACGGTAAATACAAAAACAAACAGGTTCTTCCGAAAGAATGGGTCAAGGAAGCTACCGTAAACCAATTGGGCGACATTAAAATGCCGAGTAAAGACAAGGACTGCTGCGCGGGCTACGGCTATTGCCTTTGGATGGACGATACAGAGCCTTATTCATATCGCGCAGACGGTATGTTCTCTCAGTTCGGCATAAACTTCCCGTCGCTTGACGCGACCATAGTTTCCACCGCCGCTATCCCCTGCGAGGACGAGGCAAGGGCGGCGATATGGGCATTCTTCCCTGCGGCATTCGCAGATGAACAGGGTAACAGCGTTGAAGTTGACACCTCAACCGTTAACCGTCCCGTGGCGTCAAAGCACTCCGTAACCGAGAGCCGTCTTATAGGCAAAACCATAAAGGTTCGCAAAAAGATACTGCTCAACATTATAGGTATGCCCGTGAGTATGCTTCCGCTTGCCGTAACATTTATGATGTCCGACAGAGCCGGCAACATAGACAACATCAAATTCATCTTCGGCGACCACGAATGTGAAATGACCTGGGACGAGGGAGACGAAAGAAACACGGTTTGCTGCGGTATGGACGGTCGCTACCGCTACGGCACAATGACGCTCGGAAAAATCAAATTCAAGGTTTGCGCCAACGCCGAGTGGATTGACGACATCAACCTCAAGGTCATGGTTCGTCCTGTTGAAACCATCGGAATGAGAAGTCTTAACTTCCTGTTCCGCCGCAACGACAAAGTAACCATAACTCCGTCGTCAACGCCGTCTACATATAAAATAGTTGACACACTCTCAAGGAGCTTTACGGAGATTATAAAAAATCCGCTTCTCTCAAAGATATGCCAAAAAGCCATTCGCCTGGCACCGTCTTTGGCTGAGCCTAAGCACTACGGCAAAATAGTATAAACACCAGGCAAAACAAATGCCCGTTCCGGTATGTATCGGAACGGGCGTTTTTGATTGATTAAAAAGAAAATCAGTCTGAAGTGTAAGGAAGAAGAGCTATGTGACGTGCTCTCTTTATTGCCTTAGTGAGTTCTCTCTGATGATAAGCGCAGGTACCGGTTACTCTGCGGGGCAAAATCTTTGCTCTGTCAGAAGTAAAACGGCGAAGTTTCGCTGTATCTTTGTAATCTATTTCTTCGACCTTGTCAACGCAGAAAGCGCAAACTTTTCTGTGCTTTCTGTTCATAGGACGGCCGCCAGCCTGGGGAGCTGTTCTTTCATTAGCCATTATGGTATCCTCCTGTTAAAATATAGAAAAATTCAATGTTTAGAACGGTAAACCGTCATCCTCGTCCGACGCGCCGCCAAAAGGCATACCGTCGTTGTCGTCATTTGACGGAAGTACCGAAAAGCTGCCCGAGTCGCCGCTCTGATAAGACGGAGCTGCCGGCTGCTGCGCTTCGTAGCGATTGCCGCCGCCCTGCTCGGACTTGCTGCCGCAGAAAGATACGTTGTCGGCAACTATCTCGACTGCGGTTCTCTTATTGCCGTTCTTATCTTCATAGGAACGGGTCTGAATAGAGCCCTGAACTGCTATCATAGAGCCCTTGTGGAAATAGCGTGTGACAAAGTCAGCCGTCTGACGCCATGCAACGACGTTAATAAAATCGGCCTTTCTCTCCTCGCCTGCCTTGACAAACGAACGGTCAACGGCAACGCAAAAAGATGTAACCGATATGCCGTTAGGCGTGGTGCGAAGCTCGGGGTCTGCCACCAATCTGCCCATTATAACTGCACAGTTTAACATTTTGCTATTCCTCCGATTATTTCTTTACAACGAGCGAACGAAGAATACCGTCGGTAATTCTTGCTATACGCTCAAGCTCAGCCGGGAACTCCGGAGCGCTCTCAAAGTTGTAGAGAACGTAGTAGCCCTCTGCCTCGTCGTTGATAAGGTAAGCAAGTCTTCTCTTACCCCACTCATCAACGCTTTCAAGAGTGCCGCTTTTCTCAATAAGAGCCTTGAATTTTTCAACAAGAGCTGATACGTCATCGCCGTTTTTAACTGAAAAAACAACAACTGCTTCGTATTTTGACATTCTTTTGCACCTCCTTATGGACATAAGCCCGCAAACAGAAATATTTATTTACGGGAAGGAGCCGAAAATACTAAAAATATTTTCAGCGAGTTATAATTATAACAGTTGAGAAAAGATAAGTCAAGAATTTTTTATTTCTGCGGAAGCTCATTGAAATTCTCCGAATACACCTGTCTGCCGTCCGATGCATACCCGATTACCGAATACAATTTCGGTATTTCATTAGAATAATCGAAGCGTTTGACAAAGGACTGTTCGGGGTTCGTATTATAAATTTCGCACCTGTCCATACCATTATATATGAATTTGCAGTCGATTTTCGATATCTCGGCGGTATTGAGCGAATATACGTAAACAGCCGCCTTTTCCGTATTATCTTTGTCCTTGTACAGTATGTAGAAAAGGCCCACATCGTTCTTGGGGCAGGCGTAATTGGAATAGTAGCAGTAGCGATTTTTCATATTGATACCAAAACATTTTTGTGTGCGATAGACCAAAACCTCACACATATCATCGGTATCGTCATTTTTTAAAAATACGTTGTAAGTAATATTGCCTGCCCTTAAAGTATCGACCGTCTCAAACTTTTCCTTACCGCCGTAAAGCGCCAAAGCATCCGTGAGTGAATCGGATTGCGAATAGCAACATATCACATATCCCGACAGCAAACCAACAATGAATACCACAGCTATGATAATCCATTTTTTCCCTCGCACAAAAATCATTCCTTTCTAATAATTATTGCCCTTCATAATATACAACAATCCAAAAGGAGGTTTATGTTACAAAAACATTCAATTTTTTTCGATTATATTTTTTGCTAAGTCTGTAATATCAATATTAAGGCTGTTCGGTACATTCAAAGTAAACAAATATGTGCCGTCAGTCCATGTTAAGGAGGTATTAAATTCATATTGATTTAAATAAGCTGTATAACCGTTTACAGCTGTCTCTCGGTAATTATGCTCGTTGTCGATAGACATATTTACAAGCAAAATATCCTGTGAAAATACTATTTCTGAGTTATCAACAGAGCTTTTCCACCTTGAAAAAACCCCTATCTCATCTTTTTCATATGTTGTAAGCTCATACTCTTCGGGTAAATCATATAACGTATATTCCGTTTCGATTCTGTCAACGGGCAAGACCGAATTCCACGACATTGTCATTTCATTGTGATCAGAAAACACTCTCTTAACAAATTTAACAATCGGCTCTCTTGTAGCAGAAACGCTCATAAGACCGGAAAACGCCGCAATTAAAGCTATAATCGCGGCAAGCAAGCCTCTTCTGACGGTTCTGCGTGTTGACAGCCGAATGTGATTATTTTTTCTTATCAGTTTATTCATTGAGTTTTCAAATTTTTCCGAGAACTCCCATTCTATTTCATCCTCGCCTTTGAGCTTTGAAATTTCATTGTTTTCGGCTTCAATCAGCGCCTGCACAAATAATTTCTTAACATTATCCAATTTAATCCCTCAAATCATTGTCTAATATTTCAAGCAATTTTTTCTTACCTCTTATCAGTTTTTGCTGAACGGCAGAGGGCTTCTCCCCCAATAAATCGGCAATATCCTTTATCTTCATATCACAGACGAAATGATAATACATAACATCTCTGTAGGTTTCATTAAGTAATTCAACAGCATTTACAATTTCCTTGTAGCTTTCTGTAAGGCTCATTTTTTCAAAGAAACGTTCATCCGTCAGATTTCCGATATCGCCTGTAAAAATATGCTCGCCCGCTCGTTTATTCTTATTAAAAATATTTATCGCATTATTTTTGGCTGCCGTAATAACATACGCCGATGTCTTTTTAGACCTCGGGTCATCAATGGCTTTCATATTTTTAGCAATTCTGATAAACGTATCATGCACTGCATCCTCAGCGTCTTCATTGTTATGAAGAATCGAATAAGCAACCGAAACCATTCTTTTTCTGTATTCGTGATATATTATTTCAAATTTTTCTCTGTCATCCTCACTGTCTATGAATGACATATACATCGCTATCATATTTTCACCTATTATATATAACAATCCGATTTTACATTTACATGACAAAATATCTCATAATTTTTTTAGCATTTATTTTTTGCCGTGTCAAGAAAAGTGCAAAAATGTTTAATTAACGTGCATAACTATAGAAAATACCGCGTTTACGAGGTCTTAATACTTTTGGGCACAGTCAGGACCTCCGGCTAAGCCGGAGGCTTGAGTCGCCCTAGAAGTGCGCATTACAAACAACCCCCTCAAGGGGCGCTGAAAAGGTTTGCCGACTGCATTGTTTTTTCAGCTACCCCTAAAGGGGTTTCTTTTATGCTTTC
>JALELS010000030.1 GCA_022768065.1 Ruminococcus sp.
ACCTCCTTGATATTTTTAGTCGTGTGGTCGGCAAACCACTTCTAATATACCAAGGAGCTTTTTCCTTGTCTACTCCACTCCTCGCTGTAAGCTATTTCTTTCCCCCCTGCATAGCAGGGGGTTTACTTTGTCACAGACAAAAAGAATCGCACGACAAGGAATCACTTCTTTGCCGTGCGATTTTCATTTGTTATTTACAGCCGGTGGCTTTTATCAATACATTCCGCCGCCCTGTGCAGCCATAGCGGCAGCCGCAGCAGCGTCAGCCTTCGGATCCGGAATGTCGGCTACGAGAGACTCTGTGGTGAGTACCATAGCGGCAACGGACGAAGCGTTCTGAAGAGCGGAACGTGTTACCTTAGCAGGGTCAAGAATACCTGCTTCGAACATATCGACATATTCTTCCTTGGAGAAGTTAAAGCCGTAGTTCTTCTTGCCGGAGTTCATTATCTCGTTTACGATAACAGAGCCTTCAAGGCCTGCATTCTTAGCAATCTGACGAACAGGCTCTTCAATAGCCTTAACTACGATATTAACGCCTGTCTTAAGGTCAGCATCGTCCGTGTCAAGAAGCTTCTTGACAGCCGGTATAGCGTTGAGAAGTGCAACGCCGCCGCCTGCTACGCAGCCCTCTTCAACAGCTGCCTTTGTAGCTGCCAAAGCGTCCTCGATGCGGAGCTTCTTTTCTTTCATTTCTGTTTCGGTTGCAGCGCCTACACGGATAACGGCTACGCCGCCTGCAAGCTTTGCAAGTCTCTCCTGAAGCTTTTCCTTATCGAATTCGGAAGTTGTAACTTCAATCTGAGATTTAATCTGAGCTACTCTGCTCTTGATAGCGTCTTTATCGCCTGCACCGTCAACAATGATGGTGTTTTCTTTAGAAACCTTAACCTGCTTAGCACGGCCGAGCTGATTTATCTGAGTGTCTTTAAGCTCAAGACCGAGGTCGGAAGTGATAACTTCGCCGCCTGTAAGAGTAGCTATATCCTGGAGCATATCCTTTCTTCTGTCGCCAAAGCCGGGAGCCTTAACGCATACGCAGGTAAATGTGCCGCGGAGCTTGTTGACAAGTATGGTCGAAAGAGCTTCGCCCTCAACATCCTCTGCAATGATAACGAGCTTCTGGCCCGCTTTTACGATTTGCTCAAGAAGAGGAAGAATTTCCTGAATGTTTGAAATCTTCTTATCGGTAATAAGAATATAAGCGTCGTCGATAACGGCTTCCATCTTGTCGGTATCGGTTACCATATACGGTGAAATATAGCCGCGGTCAAACTGCATACCTTCAACAACGTCGCTGTAAGTTTCGCTTGTCTTTGACTCTTCTATGGTGATAACGCCGTCGGAGGTTACCTTTTCCATAGCCTCGGCAATGAGCTTGCCGATGTATTCGTCAGCTGCGGAAATAGTAGCTATTCTTGCGATATCGTCGGAAGATTTAACGGGCTGAGCCTCGCTCTTGATAGCTTCTACAGCAGCGTCAACCGCCATCTGCATGCCTTTTTTAACTACCATCGGGTTAGCTCCGGCTGCTACATTCTTCATACCCTCGCGAACAAGAGCCTGTGCAAGAAGAGTAGCGGTTGTTGTGCCGTCGCCTGCTACATCGTTTGTCTTTGTGGCAACTTCTTTAACGAGCTGAGCACCCATATTTTCAAAAGCGTCCTCAAGCTCAACCTCTTTGGCTATTGTTACACCGTCGTTGGTGATGAGCGGAGCGCCGTATTTTCTGTCAAGAACTACGTTTCTGCCCTTGGGGCCGAGTGTTATCTTAACTGTGTTGCTGAGTTTGTCTATACCGGCTTCAAGTGCCTTACGAGCCTCTTCGCCGTAAATTATCTGTTTAGCCATAATGTGTTTCCTCCCTTAAATCATTCAACAATTGCAAGGATATCGGACTGACGAACGATATTGTAGTTAATGTCGTCCATCTTAACTTCGGTACCTGAGTATTTGCTTGAAATTACTTTGTCGCCGACTTTAACATACATTTTGACTTCTTTACCGTCAACAGTACCGCCGGGACCTACTGCCACTACCTCAGCTACCTGGGGTTTCTCCTGAGCAGACGCGGCAAGAATAATGCCGCCCTTTGTTGTTTCTTCGAGCTCACAGGGTTTTAAAACAACTCTGTCAGCAAGCGGTTTGATCGTCATACTATATTCCTCCTAAAAGATATATTGTAATTACAAACTTATTAGCACTCGCTTTCCTTGAGTGCTAATATATATTTTAGCCTCTTTTTCAAAAAAATCAACCCCTTTTTATAAAATTAACAAAAAATACATAATTTGGTTTTAGTGCGGGACAAAACGGCGGAAAATGTGCGTTATTTCGCCTAATCGCTTTCGTGTATTCGACTGTTATTTCATCAAAAGCCCGTTTTTATGTATATCTGCGGAACAATATTGACAATAATATGCCTGTATAGTATCATACACTTTGAATTCATAGTAAATTACTATGGTATTGCACATTTTGCGTGCGGTACCGCGAGAAAAGAGATGTAATTATGGAAGTATATGCAGACAACGCCGCGACAACTAAACTGTCCGAGACGGCATTCAAAGCGATGACTCCGTATTTTCGCGACATGTACGGCAACCCGTCGAGTCTGCACCGCAAGGGTCAGCAGGCCCACAGCGCACTTGAGGAAGCGCGCATAGCGGTAGCTAATGCCATCGGCTGCGAGAGAAGCGAATTGTATTTTACGTCCGGCGGCAGCGAAGCTGACAACTGGGCAATAAAAGGCACCGCCGAGCTTATGGCGCAAAAGGGCAAAAAGCACATTATCAGCACCGCCTTTGAGCATCACGCAGTGCTGCACACGCTGAAAAAACTGCAAAAGCAAGGCTTTGAAATAACGCTTTTACCGATTTCCGAGGACGGTTTTGTGTCTCCCGACGACGTTGCCTCGGCGATAAGGGACGACACGGCGTTAGTCACCGTAATGTATGCAAACAACGAAATAGGAACCGTTCAGCCGATAGCCGAAATAGGCAAAATCTGCCGCGAAAAGGGAGTTCTTTTTCACACGGACGCAGTTCAGGCGGTAGGTCATATTCCGATAGACGTAAAAGCGCAAAATATAGATATGCTCTCGATGTCCGGCCACAAATTTCACGGGCCTAAGGGGACGGGCGCACTCTATATAAAAAAAGGCATAAACCTGCCTAATCTCATTGAGGGCGGCGCTCAGGAGAGAAACCGCCGCGCCGGTACGGAAAACATTCCCGGAATTATGGGTATGGCGGCCGCGCTCACCGAGGCTGTAAAAGATATGGATGTGAACGCCGCAAAAGTCAGCGCTCTTCGCGACAGGCTTATAGACAAAATACTCGAAATTCCGCACAGCCGTTTAAACGGCTCCGGGAAAAATCGTCTGCCGGGCAACGTCAGCGTTTGCTTTGAGGGCGTTGAGGGAGAATCAATGCTGCTCTACCTCGATATGCACGGTATTTGCGCGTCATCCGGTTCTGCGTGCACATCGGGTTCGCTTGACCCGAGCCACGTGCTTCTCGCAATAGGGCTGCCGCACGAGGTTGCCCACGGGTCTTTAAGGCTCAGTCTTTGCGAATACAACACCGAAGAAGAGGTGGATTTCATCGCCGAAACCCTGCCTCCGATAATAGAAAGACTGCGGTCAATGTCTCCGCTCTGGGAGAGACTTTGCCGTGAAAACAGCTTTTTTACTCCCGATAAGCGTTAAAGAAAGGAATTAAAAGATATGGAATACAGCGCAAAAGTTCTTGAGCACTTCGCAAATCCTCACAACGTCGGCAAAATCGACGACGCGGACGGCATAGGAGAAGTCGGAAACGCCAAATGCGGAGATATTATGAAGATATATATAAAGGTGCAAGACGACGTTATAACCGACGTAAAATTCAACACCTACGGCTGTGCCTCCGCAATAGCCACAAGCTCAATAGCAACCGATATGATAAAGGGCAAGCCCATAAGCGAAGCGTTAAAGCTCACAAACAAAGCCGTAGTGGAAGCTCTTGACGGTCTGCCCGCGGTAAAGGTGCATTGCTCGGTACTCGCGGAGGAAGCGATAAAGGCAGCAGTCAAGGATTACTACGACAAGAACGGCATCAAATACGACGAGGAACTTTTTAAGCCCGATAATTGCCACTATACACACGAGCACTGAAACAAATAAAGATAAAGACGCTGAAAAGGACTGTAAAACGATTGTTTTACAGTCCTTATATTTTTTGCGATATTAAAAATTAAACCCTTGCCGTATCGGCTACTTCGTCGTCATCGTCCTCACCGTCCGGAGTATCGTCTTTTTGTGACGATGACATAACATATATCTTAGGCTGATATTCACCGTATGTACTCTTTTCAACAACCACAAAGAAAATGGTTACTATCAGAAGATACGGTATCGGGCAGAAAATACCCGGATTTACAAGCGACATAAGTTCAAGGCTTATATACGAGAGAAAGACGGTCATATTAAAGAGCGTCGGTTTTCTCCAGAGGAGGAACATTCTCTTTATAAACTGATAAACATACGCCAAAATTCCGACTATACCCATACTTGCGGCTATCTGAATAGGCTCGCAATGATACCAGCATATCGAGAAATCCGCGGGGTCATATATATCGGTATTACCCATATACCCTATGCCTGTTCCGAATATCGGATGGCTGAGGAAATCCTTTATGCCGCGCTCATACTGGAAAACTCTCACTTCTTTCTGTTCACCGACAAGTACGCCGTTTATTGCAGACATAAGGCGGTCGAATGTATAACCGAAAAACGAGAGGAACTCGCGTGAAAATATCATAAGCGCAAAGCAAATACAAGCGAGAATGGCAATATACGCAAAACGTCTTTCCCTGTCGTAAAGGAAGAACAAAATGCAGCACATCATAAGCTCTATGGCGCCGAAAACAAGTCCGCCGCGCGAACCGGTCAGCAATATCGCAAAATAGAACAAAAATCCGAACATAATGGAATACGACTTTTTATTGCCGCGATAAAACGCAAACGGTATTGACAGCATCAAAAACGTAGAGCAATTGTTGCGCCATTGGAAATACAGAATGGTTTTTGTGTCTATAACCTCATTTATATGCGTAAGGTAATACGATACCACCATAAAAGTACCGAAGCAGCCTATTATCACCATAATAAGGGACAGCTTATCCATAAGGGAATAATCCTTATGAACATTTATATGCGTGTTAAATACGGTATAGAGTAACAGCATACCTACGCCGAGCGCCAAAATGTAAAACACGGACGCGCCGCTGAAATACTCACGTTTTGAGATGAATCCGACTCCGCCGAGCATTACCGCAAGAGACACAAATATCATCGGCACCGTGAGGAAGCCCTTGAGCACGGGCTTTTTCCAATGCAAAACAAAGTGCATTATTACGCAGATTATAAGCACCACGCCGAGCGCCTTATACTGAATGAACACGCTGAAAGAGTTGTAGCATTTGGTTCCGATAAGGCACAGAAACAAAAACGGCGGAAACGGCGCCAAAAGGTCCTCACACAAAACAAGCGTAATGCCCGTAATGCACGCAAAAGTGAGCACACCGGCAACGGATATGTCGAAAATAACAAACACCGACGCCAGCGCAAAAAGCACCATTATATATCGCCCCGTGAGCATATACTCACCGATACGTGAAATTTTGGGCGAGTTGAAAAATTCAAGGATTTTTTTCATCTGCGCATACCTTTTCAATTTATAGTTTAATGTTATTATATATTTTTTTCGTCAAAACGCAATAATTATTTCAAGACTATAACTATTATTACAAAAAGTTACAATCTTAAAATTGACGTCATACTCTTGATTTTAGGCGCAAAATTTCGTATTATATCAGTATAACGTCGGCGCCGCAGGGCAAGACAAGCCGATATTAAAACTTGAAAGAGATGTTTCAAATGATTAAAGACATTCAGCAGGAAATTCTCAGACTGAAAAAAGAAAAGGGTATATGTATTTTGGCGCACAGCTATGTGGCGCACGAAATAATAGAAACAGCGGACTTTACCGGCGACAGCTACGCACTTTCAGTAAAGGCGACAACCGCTCCGCAAAAGACCGTAATAATGGTCGGCGTCAGATTTATGGCCGAAACCGTTAAAATACTCTCTCCGGAGAAAAAGGTAATTTTGGCTCAGCCCATTGCCGGCTGCCCCATGGCGGAGCAAATGGACAAAGACCTTATCTGCGCCGTCAAAAAGGAATATCCCGATTATAAGGTTGTGGCATATATCAACACCACGGCAGATCTCAAAACCGTATGCGATGTGTGCGTAACCTCCTCCTCCGCAGTTAAAATCATTAAAAATATGGACGCACAAAACATACTGTTTATTCCGGACTGCAATCTCGGGCACTATGTCAGCGAGCAGATTCCCGAAAAGAACTTCAAGCTCCTGCACGGCGGCTGCCCCATTCACGCTTCCGTAAACGAAAGCGAAGCCGTTGCGGCTAAAGAAAAGCATCCGAATGCTCCGCTGCTTGTTCACCCCGAATGCGTACCGGATGTGGTTAAGCACGCCGACTATGTAGGTTCAACCTCGGGCATTATGGAATACGCCAAAAACAGCGATAAAAAAGAATTTATCATCGGCACGGAAATCAGCATAGCAGAACATCTTCAATATGCCTGCCCCGACAAAAATTTCTATTATCTCTCCAAAAAGCTCATTTGCCCGAATATGAAGAGTTCGACGCTTATGGACGTCTACAATGCCGTAAGAGGCGTAGGCGGCGAAGAGATTGTTCTCGACGAGGACACAATCACAAAAGCGAGAGTTTGCATTGACGAAATGATAAGACTCGGCGGCTGAGAATTTACGAAAAAACCTACGGGGTGGGAGGAAACTCCCACCTTAATTTATAAAGGAAAAACACAATGACAGACGAAAAGAAAAAAGTTATGGTTGCCATGAGCGGCGGAGTTGACAGCTCTGTTACGGCATATCTGTTACAGCAGGAGGGCTTCGACATAGTCGGCGTTACAATGAAGCTTTACACAAACGACGACATCGACTTTGTAAAGGACAAAACCTGCTGTTCTCTAGACGACGTAGAGGATGCCAAAAGCGTGGCGGCAAGGCTCGGGGCTTTACACTACACTCTCAATATGACCGAGGATTTCCGCGAGGACGTAATGGACAAGTTCGTCCGAAGCTACCGCCTGGGCGCAACGCCGAACCCCTGTATAGATTGCAACCGATATATTAAATTCGCCAAGCTCTTAAAAAAAGCCATAGAGCTCAAGATGGATTACATAGCAACCGGTCACTACGCGAGAATCGAAAAATGCGCGGACAGATACTTATTGAAAAAAGCATTTGACGAGAGCAAGGACCAGAGTTACGTTTTGTATTCGCTGACCCAAGAAGAACTCGGCCGCACGCTGTTTCCGCTCGGAAAATATCACAAAACGGAGGTTCGCGAAATAGCCGAGGAAAACGGCTTTATAAACGCCAAAAAGCACGACAGCCAGGATATATGCTTTGTTCCCGACGGCAATTACAGCGCTTTTATAGAAAAATACACCGGTGAAAAATTCCCACAAGGCGATTTTGTTGACAAATCCGGCAAAAAGCTCGGCACGCACAAGGGAATAATCAGATATACGATAGGTCAGCGCCGCGGCCTCGGTCTGGCATTGCCGCAGTCGATGTATGTATGCGAAAAGGACGTTAAAAACAACAGAGTCGTTTTAGGGTTTAACGAAGATCTGTTTTCAAAGGAGGTCTCCGTCGGAGACATAGTGCTCAGCGCCTGCGATTCTCTCGAAAAGCCCGAACACCTCTGCGCAAAAATACGATACAATCAAAAGGAACAGCCGGCAACGGTAATTCAGACCGATAAAGACAAGCTGAAAATCATTTTTGACGAGCCGCAGAGAGCCGTTACAAAAGGTCAGGCTGCGGTTATATACGACGGTGACACGGTTATAGGCGGCGGCACTATTTTATAACCGCCATACAAACCGGGAGCTTAAATATGATTAAAATAAGAAATTTGGAAAAACAGGATATTCCCTCTGCCGAATATATATGTTTAATAACCGCGGCACGGGAAATTAAGGACACCCCAAAAAAAGCTCTTCGCACCCTTTTAATGTATAACCGCTGTTATACGAGAACCCAAAAGAGCAGCAGCTTTGTTGCCGAAAACGAAAGCGGCAGAGTTGTAGGGTACATTCTCTGTGCCGAGAGCTTGTCGAAATATCTCAAAAGCTTTTTCGGCACGGAACTGCAAGAGATATTCAAAACCGGTTTCATATCGGGTATCGCGTCATTTTTCGAGGCTGTCTCCCCTGCCGTATTTTCAATCAAATACCCCGCTCATCTGCACATAGACATTTTACCGGAGTACCAGGGGCAAAAGGTCGGAACAGCGCTGATGTCCGCCCTTAAAGAAAAGCTTATAAGCGATAATATAAAGGGCGTTATGCTGTGCACCGGTAAAGACAATGTACAGGCTGTTGAGTTTTACAAAAAGAACGGCTTTAAAGTGATATTTAAACTTTTCGGCGCCGTATTTATGGGTCTTAATTTACCGCAGTCGTAATTGTCAAAAAAAGTCGCAAATTTTTTTTAAAATCGCTTGACACAAAAGGTAACCTTTGCTATAATATTCACCGTCGCAAGAAAAGCGACACTACAGTTTGCGAGCGTGGCGGAATCGGCAGACGCGCACGTTTGAGGGGCGTGTGGTAATCCCGTATGGGTTCAAGTCCCATCGCTCGCACCAAAAACGACAAATCTCAAAAGAGATTTGTCGTTTTTATTTTTGTTTTTATTTAATTTCCGTTTTGTCAGTTTATGCGGCATTTGCCGAGAGTAATAATCAAAACACAGACAAAAGACCGCAGAGAGCGTATTTGCTTTCTGCGGTCTTTTTGATTTTTAAGAACAGATTATTCCTTTGACATATACTTTATGTAACGCTTAAAGAATTTAAGCGCGCCCTCCATGCAGTCCACGGGGATTCTCTCGTTTGTGGCATGGGTCAAAAGGAGATATTTTGTATCAACTTCAAACGGGGCGAAACGATAAATGCAATCGCAGATATTCTCATAGTGATATGAGTCTGTGCCGCCCATAACAAGGTACGGTGCAACTATATAGTTGCTGTCGGTACGCATACAAAGCTCCTCAAGGATTTTGAAGGAACGGCTGTCCGTGGGAGAAACCTTTGACGCCTCTTTGCCCTTGAGCAATTCTATTTCGATATCCTTTTTCTTTACAACCTTTTTGATGTGCTCTTTTACATCCGCAAGAGTGGTTCCGGGCATCATACGGAAGTTTACCGTTATGCTGCTCTTCTGCGGAAGAACGTTGGCGGCAGGGCTGCCCTCTGCCATTGAAACACCCGTTGTGGTTCTTATAAGCGAAGCCGCAGGCGGGAATTTTTTCATAACAAGAGTGACAATCGGCTTTAAGAGCCAGAGATTGCACGTAACTATTCTCGCGGGATACGATACGCGCTTACCGATTTTGGTAAAGAGGGCATATACAAAGTGAGGCATTTTAGCCTTGAACTGATGCCCCTCAAGGTCGCGTGTAACCTTGGCTATCTCGCCTATTCCCGAATGTACCGGAGGCTGTGACGAATGGCCGCCCTTTGAGCGAACGGTAATTTTATAATCGGCATATCCCTTTTCGGCAATGCCTATGCCGGCAAGCTTTGTTTTGAGGATTTTCGGCACATCTACATTGAGTATGGCACCGCCCTCGTCGATAACGCTGTCAAGCTTTACTCCGCGCTCTTCGAGAACTGCGGCAATTGAGCCTGCGCCTGAATTTACGGAGGCAACTATTTCCTCATTGTGACCGAAGCAGAGATAAACCGTTCTTTCGGGCTTAAATCCCTCGCTGAGAAGAGTCTCGACGGTCTGAATAACCGCGATAAGGTGGTTTTTCATATCGAGCGCGCCGCGTCCCCAAATGAATTCGCCGTCGTCATAGCCGTCAAACGCCGGATGTTCCCAATCATTTTCGGTGCCGTCGGCTATCGGAACAACGTCCTGATGGGCAAGCAATGCGATAGGCTCAAGGTCGGGGCGTGTGCCCTCCCATGTGAACAAAAGGCTCGCGTCGCTTATTTCCTCGTGCTTCAGGTTCTTGTAAACAAGCGGAAAACGCTCCTCAAGGAACTCGTGGAATTTTTTAAACTCATTCCAATCAACATCTTTCGGGTCGGGCTGAGATACGGTTTTAAACTTAATCGCATCGCTTAAATTTCGGCGGTACTCTTTAAGCTGTACCTCTTCATCCTCAAGCGGCTCATAGGTTTTTTTCTTCGGCACCCAAAATATCGCGCGAATAAGCGTTATAACTATTATCGCGGCGAGGAAAATGAGTATTCCTATAAAGACTTTCATACTTTACCTCCTTATTTATTTATAAGTTTATTTAAACTCTCGTCGAGCAATTTCATTTTATCGGTGTACTCGCTGAGAGCCTTTCTCTGGGCTTCTACCACCTTTTCGGGAGCCTTAGCCACGAAATTGGGGTTGTTCAGCTTGCCGTTTACAAAATCTATATCCTTTTGAAGCTTCTCTTTTTCCTTATTGAGTCTTGCTTTTTCGGCTTCGAAATCAACAAGCTCATCCATCGGGATGTAAATTCTTGCGCTTTCGGTGATTATGGAAACCGCCTTATCCATACCGTCAAATTTTTCGCCGACGGAAACCTCGCTCGCGGACGCGAGTCGCTTAAAGAATTCCGTGCCTTTTTTGAAGGTATCGCCGTACGGAGTCTCGATAAACACCTGCGCCTTTTTAGACGGTGCAACGTTCATCTCGGCGCGGCGGTTACGTACCGCTTTTACGGCGGTCATAATTTTATTCATCTGCTCTTCTTCCTCGGGGAATGAGAGAGACTCGCTGAATTCAGCCCAGGGAGACAGCATTATCGTATCGCCGTCATGCGGGAGAGTCTGCCATATTTCCTCGGTTATAAAGGGCATAAACGGGTGTAAAAGTTTCAGCGTATTTGACATAACATATACGAGCACAGCCTTTGCCGTCTCTTTTGCCTTTTCGTCATCGCCGCCGAGACGTATCTTTGAAAGCTCTATATACCAATCGCAGAAAACGTCCCATATGAAGTCGTAAAGCTTCTGAACCGCCATACCGAGTTCATATTTTTCGAGCGAGTCGGTAACGTCTTTTACGAGGTCGTTGTAAAGGCTGAGAATCCACTTATCTTCAAGAGCAAGCCCATCGGGGATATGCGGAGCTTTTTCATCGTCGCCGAGGTTCATCAAAATAAATCTTGCCGCATTCCAAATCTTGTTGGCAAAGTTACGGCTCGCCTCAACTCTCTCGTCGGAGAAACGCATATCGTTTCCGGGGCTGTTACCCGTTGCAAGAGTAAATCTGAGAGCGTCCGCTCCGTATTTGTCGATTATCTCAAGCGGGTCAATGCCGTTGCCGAGAGACTTTGACATCTTTCTGCCCTGAGCGTCTCTTACAAGCCCGTGTATCAAAACCGTGTCAAACGGCGCCTTGCCCGTATATTTAAGACCCGAGAATATCATACGGCTTACCCAGAAGCCTATAATATCATAGCCCGTAACGAGCGTATTCGTCGGGTAATAATGCTCAAGGTCGGCGGTCTTTTCGGGCCAACCGAGCGTTGAGAACGGCCAAAGAGCCGATGAGAACCACGTATCAAGCGTGTCGGGATCCTGTTTTACATTGCTGCTTCCGCAATGGGGGCAAGCCGTAATATCCGTTTTTGAAACCGTAGTGGCGCCGCAGTCGTCGCAGTACCATGCAGGGATACGGTGACCCCACCAGAGCTGACGCGAAATGCACCAATCTCTTGTGCCGCGCATCCAGCTCATATAATTCTTTTTAAATCTGTCGGGAACAAATTTGATGTCGCCCTTTTCGACAGCCTCTATTGCAGGTCCTGCGAGGGGTTCCATCTTTACAAACCATTGCTTTGACACCATGGGTTCAATATCGGTATGACAGCGGTAGCACGTGCCTACGTCATGCTTTAAAGGCTCAATACATTTGATATATCCGCCGTCCTCAAGGTCCTTTACTATCGCCTTGCGGGCTTCGAGGGTAGTCATACCGGCGTATTTACCGCAGTCAAGAACCTCGGGTTCATCCTTTGAAGCCTTGCCGCTGCGGCGAAGCTCATCGGCGAATTCCTTATCGGCTTTGCCGGTAAGATGACCGTCATACGTAAATGTGCGCACGATAGGCAGATTGTGACGAAGTCCGACTTCAAAGTCGTTGGGGTCGTGTGCGGGGGTTATCTTAACTACGCCCGTGCCCTTTGTCATATCAGCGTGCTCATCGCAGACTATCGGTATTTCCTTATTGAGCAGCGGTAAAATAACATGGCAGCCGTGGAGATGCTTATATCTCGGGTCATCGGCATTTATCGCAACCGCGGTATCGCCGAGCATGGTTTCGGGTCTTGTTGTGGCAAGCTCAAGCTTTTCTCCCGTCTCCTTTACCGTGTAAAGAAGATGCCAGAAATTGGATTCCTTTTCCTCGTATTCAACCTCGGCGTCGGAAATTGAGGTGTTACAATGCGGACACCAGTTTACCATACGGTTCCCACGATAAATGAGTCCCTCGTCATAGAGCTGTACAAAAACCTCGCGTACCGCTTTGCTGCAGCCCTCGTCCAAGGTAAAGCGTTCTCTGTCCCAATCGCAGGAAGAACCCATTTTTTTGAGCTGCTCTATTATTCTGCCGCCGTACTTTGCTTTCCAGTCCCACGCGCGCTCAAGGAACTTATCTCTTCCGATGTCCTCTTTGGTTATGCCCTCTTTGCGCATAGCCTCTACTATTTTGGCTTCAGTAGCTATTGACGCATGGTCCGTGCCGGGAACCCAAAGGGTGTCATAGCCTGCCATACGGTGATATCTTATCAGTATATCCTGAAGAGTATTATCAAGCGCATGGCCCATATGGAGCTGACCCGTAATATTGGGAGGCGGAATAACTATTGTATAGGTCTTTTTTCCCTCCTGCCGCTCGGCATGAAAATACTTATGCTCGAGCCATGTCTTGTAAATACGATCCTCAACATTTTTGGGGTCGTACTTTTTTGCAAGTTCCTTGCTCATAATTTATCCTCCTGTGAAAAATACAACACTGTCATAAAAATAAAAAAGCCTCATACTCTCGTATGAGGCGAAATTACCGCGGTACCACTCATTTTGCCGTAAGAAACGGCCGCTTTATGCCTTTAACGGCGGCAAACCGTCTTTGCTTAATACAGTTTCGGCAAAGACGCTCAAAAGCGACGACGGAAAACGCCGAATACCGCTTCGCACCGAACAGCGGCTCTCTTAAAATGCGTATCGCTTTCCTTAAACTTTTTCAACGCGTTTAAACTATTTATAATATTTTATCATTCCGTGCCCGTTATGTCAAACAAAACTATTTGTTTTCCACGGTTATTTTATCTTTGTATTCCGATAAAAACAGCCTTATATCGTGGCTTGTATCGGGAGAACCGTTTACGGTGATATTTTCGGCGCCGTAGATGAAATGGCAAACCGTATCCACGCAGTCCTCATCCATATTTTCCTTTGTGGTAAACGAAAACTCGAACGGAGTTTTATCTTTATTGGTTACGGTCAAAGTATCGGTCTTTTGATAGAATGTGGGATAATATCCGCCCGACGAAGCCGGTATAAGGTCAAATTGATATTTGTTGAAATCATAGAACCATGCGCTTGCCGTACCCTTTACGGTTACGTTGTATATTCCGTCGTACGGTGTGTCGCCCTCGGTTTTGGTGACGGTTATACTGTTGACTTTAAAGTTAATTTTATGCCATCTGTTTTTATAGAGATTGCAGCCGACAACGACAAGCCATACAAACAAGACCGCGACAAAGATGCCGAGTACGGTAACGGCTGCCTTTTTCTTTTTTGTTTCCATTATATATAATACCGTCCTTATTTCCGTGTAATACTCAATATTATAATCAAATTCGTCAAAAATGCAATATTTATATTGTTTTTAGTGATTTTTAATATAATCTATCAGGGCTTTTGCGCTGCACTCGGGCAGCACAAGCTCGTTTTGCGGCTCGAGAATATCCGAAAGGCGGTGCGCGTCGGAATTTACAAAAAGCTTCATATCGTTAAGGCACGGATTTTCAGCCGAAAGCTTTTTTTCGTCCGCATACCGAGACAAACCCGCCGCTTTGAAAATCGGAGTTTCGGGAAATGCGCCGAGAACGGACAGGATACTGTACGAGCTTCTGTCTATATGCGCCGGGAAACACACGCCGCCGTATGACGAGACCGTTTTTACGATTTCGCTCTCGGTAATATCGGACGCCACGGTCAAAAGCCGTTTTTCGTGCCCTATTATATTATCCTCTTCGTCCGTTATAAGCTGTTCGCCGAATATTTCGGGTCGGTTTTTGACATCGGGCATTTCGCCGTAAACAAAATCCGAAAAATCCATTGCGGCGTCAAGCGACGGAAAAAGACATATGTTATGTATCTCCTCGGCGGTGCAAAGCTCCGTTCCGGGCACAACGGTAATGCCTGCCGCTTCGCCGACCTTTACTGCCGCAGGGCAATTAAGGCACGAATTATGATCTGTGACGGCTATCATATCATACCCTAAGAGCTTAGCGAGATTTACCGCGTTATAAGGAGTCATATCATCGTCTCCGCACGGCGACAGACAGGTGTGCATGTGTAAATCGGCCTTTATAATCATAGCAAACCGGAAAGCTTGGCGGATAGTGAAAATGCATCCTCTGCCGAAGAGAGGATGTTAACGCCCTGCTCTTTGGCCTTTTCGAGCGCGTCCTTGTCAAGCGGCGAATTTTCGCATAGAACTATTGCCGCACAGTCCGAAAGCACCGCCACCGCCACGGCATTTACGTTGCCCATAACGGTAAACCAACAGTCGCCGCACTTTGCATGAGACATGACAAAGCTCAGCAAATCGCCGCAGTAACCGCCCTTAACCTCTTTGGACGGCTCAGCCTCGTTTAAAAACTCCAGACCGAGTTTTTCAGAAATTTCTTTTATGTTCATATTTTCTCCGTTTCACTCGTTTTTCTCCGTCTTTCTGAACGGCGCAGGTATCGGAATATAGTTATTTTTATCGGTATTTTCACGTGAGAAGAAAACGCAGTCCTCAATGGACGCTTTTCCGCGGACTATATCTTCGGCAAGGTCGCTGCAGGACGGTGCTCCGCACGTTCCGCAGTCAAGCCCGGGCAGAGAGTTTTCTATTCTCTTCATCTCACCCATTTTTTGCAAAGCCTCGCCCATATCGTCGGAAAGTCGCATAACCGGCAGTTCTTTCAGCGGATTATCCCAGCGCATATACCGCGGCACGCTTTTTATATCGAGGTGATTGCACGACACCGGCATATATTTTCTGAGATGCTGTATGCGTGCCTTTGCAACATACGGATTTTCGACTGTCAGCGGCCCTCCGACGCATCCGCCGGGGCAGGCGTTAAGCTCGATAAAATCAAGGTCCGACAGCTTCTCATCCTCTATCTCCTCAAGCACCTTTATAACATTTTCTATACCGTCCGCCGCCAAATAGCGGTCGGTTAAAAGCGCCGAGGCTTCGCCGCCCGACGACGCCCACGAGACGCCTATTATGCCCGAATCGCGCAGGGGCTCGGTCTTTTCTGTATTTTCCATTTCGTGCAAAAGAGACGGGTAAATATCCTTTATGCCGAATACCCCGTCCACATTGGAGCCGTTGTTGCATATAGGCTGTTTTATAGCTGTAATTTTTGCCGTGCACGGCGTTATAAAAAATATTCCTATATCGGATTTTCGGTATCCCGTATTTTTGACGGCACGCTCTCTTGCAAGACGCGCCGCCTCCTCCATAGGGGGATTAAAATCAAGCACGTTTTCTATAAGATTCGGGAAGCGCACTCTTATGAGCCTTACAACGGCAGGGCACGCCGAAGATATTACGGGCTTTTTCCTGCCCGAATGTGACAATTCGGCTCTTGTGGCTTCGGACACGATTTCGGCGCCCTTCGACACCTCAAACACATCGTCGAAACCGAGCTTTTTAAGCGCGGTAAGCACATAATCGGTATCATCGAGATTATTGAACTGACCGTACAGCGTAGGCGCAGGCAGAGCTATGCGGTACTTGTATTTTTGCAGTTCGTCAAAGGAATATTTTTCGGCGTACTTTGCGTGATGCGGACAAATTCTGATACATTCGCCGCAGTCTATGCACCGCTCCGAAATAATATATGCCTTGCCGCGACGTACTCTTATAGCTCCCGTCGGACAACGCTTTATGCAGTTGGTGCATCCCATACACTTATCTTCATCCAGACGCACGGAATGAAAAAAGCCGCTCTTTTCCATCGCAGTTACTCCGTATTTATAAAATTATCTGTTTGTGTATACTTTGAGCCGCATTGTTGTGCCTTTGCCGACCAAAGTATCTATTACCATTTCATCGGTATACTTTTTTATATTGGGAAGTCCCATTCCGGCGCCGAAACCGAGGGCGCGGACATTATCCGGCGCCGTGGAATACCCCTCTTTCATCGCAAGCTCAACGTCGGGTATTCCCGGGCCGTCATCCGACAGAACCATAGAGATAGCATCGGGGTCGATATCCACATCTATCCTGCCGCCGCCTGCGTGTATTACCATATTTATTTCGCCCTCATACAAGGCTATTACGGTATTTCTGATTACCTCGGGTGAAAATCCGAGCTTTTTAAGGTGAGCTTTTACGTCTCCCGACGCCTCGCCCGCCCTTGTAAAATCGTCGCCCGGCACATCATAATGAAGCGTTATAACGCTCATTTCGACTCACCTCCGCGAAGCCCGTTTTCATACAGCATACCGCACGAGGAAAACATAGGGTGACTCGTTGACAGCAGCACCATACCGAGGCTTTTTGCAAGCTCCGTCATATCGCGGTCGGGGCGCTTGCCGCGTACAAAAACCACACATTTCATATCCATCATCTCGGCGGTTCTTATCACCTGCGGATTTACAAGCCCTGTCAGCAGAACCGCCTGCTGTTTGACAAACGCCAGAACGTCGCTCATCATATCGCTGCCGCACGCCTCGCTTACCTCTCTGTCAAGGCAGTCTCCGCCGCAAATGACCTCGGCGGAAAGTATGTTTTGTATTTCTCTGACAGTCATATATAAGACCTCCGGAACAGTTGTGTTTACAATTATACATAAAAAATATCATATTTTCAAGGAATAAAAAGTAATTTTGCATAAAAACAGCAGACTGTCAAGTGAAAGCACTTCACAGTCTGCCAAATGCAGATAACGTTATTTTATATAATTAAGCCTTTACGATACTTCCGCCCACCATAACAAACGAAACATTTATGTCGTCGTCAAACATAATAAGGTCGGCATCAAAGCCCTTTTCGATTTTGCCCTTTACAGCGTCAATCCCTATGATTGCGGCAGGGGTGAGCGAAGCCATTTTTACTGCGTCACAGAGCGAAACACCGACTTTTTTATACATATTTCTTACAAGCCTGTCGGTTGTGGCAACGCTGCCTGCTATGCATGAGCGGTCGGCAAGCTTCATAACGCCGTCTTCGTAAATCGCCGGAACACCGTTTTTCTGCATAACAAGCGTACCCTCTTTTGTGTCCGTTGCCGAATACTCAAGTCCGTCGGTGATAAGATACATTTTATCGGCGCCTTTGCATTTGTAAATCAGTTTTAAAACGCCCAATGGCAGATGGCACAAATCGGCTATTACCTGAACCGTTAATTCATCGTGAGTAAGCGCCGCCTCAACCGTGCCCGCGTGCCTGAAAATTCCGCGTTTATAGCACGAGGTACAGGCGTTGTACAGGTGCGTTACATCGGAATACCCATGTTTTACAGCCTCTTCCGCCGTGTCGTAATCCCCCGAAGAATGGGCTATCGACGCCACTATGCCTCTCTTTTTAAGCTCTTCGCCGAGCTTCATTCCGCCGTCGGTTTCGGGAGCCGCGCCCATTATTTTGAGCCCGTCCCACAAATCGAGCAGGCTCTCGTATTCATTTTGCGACGGCACCAATATGTTTTCGGGGCTTTGTGCTCCGCACATTTCGGGCGACAGAAACGGCCCCTCAAGATGCGCGCCGAGAATATTTGATATTTTGCAAATCCGCTTTGCCTCTTTGATATTTAAAAGCGCGGTTTTAAGCTGAGCAATAGGCGCAGCAAGCGTTGTCGGCAATATGGACGTGGTGCCGTAATTCATATGAGCCGTTGCCATTTTGACAATATCCTCGGGCGTGCCCATGGCGGAATAACCGCCGCCGCCGTGAACATGCAAATCTATAAATCCCGGAGAGAGATATTTACCCTTTCCGTCGATTACCTCTTCGTTTTCGGTTTCGCAGGCCGTTTTTCCGACTTCGGTTATCTTGCCGTCGGCTATTCTGACAAAACCGTCCGTTATTTCTTTTTCACCGATTATTTTTACGTTCTTTATCAGCAATTCAAACTGTCCTTTCCGCCTTTTAAAGTTCACGGGATAAATCCGCGGTATAGCAAAGAATTCCGTTATCCGTTATATCAACTATGCCGTAAGAGCCGTCGCGTATGCTGCCGGGGCACATCACATACATATTGTCAATATACTCCGATTTCGGGATATGGGTGTGACCGTATAAAACTATGTCGGCGCATTTTTCTTTTGCGGCGAGCAAAAGCTCCTCGGTGCCGTGCTTTACCCCTCTTGTGTGCCCGTGAAGGATAAACACGGTTTTTCCGCCGCAAACAAACGTCTCTTCGCTCGGCAGGCTCGAATAAACATCGCAGTTTCCCCTTACCAAATGCACCTCTTTAAATGATATCAAATCCTGCATCTCTTCGCATCTAAAGTCCTCTTCGCCGTCGCCGAGGAATACAATAACATCGGCTTCTCTGTGCAGTTTTACCGCCATCATAAGCGAGATTTTGTCACGGTGCGAATCCGAAAGCACAAGTATTCTCATTCATAAAACCCCCGTGAAATTCATACTATACAGTATACCAAAATACGGAGGTAAAATCAATGCAGAACGACAACATCGACGAGATAATAGACGGTATTAAAAACCAAAAATCAAAAAAGGGTGCGGAAAAATTTTTAAAGAACAAGCTGTCGCCCGAGCAGTCGAAAAAGCTCAGCGACGTTCTGAGCGATGAAAACGCCTTAAAAAATCTGCTGTCAAGCGACAAAGCCAAGGAACTGTTTAAAAAGCTCGGCGGCAAAGACGCGGAATAAAACACACCGAAAGGACAATTCTTATGGATAATATAAGCGATCTGCTGTCCTCGATAAGCCCGGAGGATATGGAGAGACTTAAAAATGTCGCGTCAAGCCTTATGTCACAGAGCGGCTCAGAGACGTCGTCCGCTCCGAAAGAGCAAGGCCCCGGCGGCAGCCGAAATGCGCCTAATACCGATATGTCGTCACTTTTCGGCGACGATATGACCAAAACTCTGATGACCGTAGCCTCACAGATGAATAAAGAGGACGACAACACAAGGTTTATCTCCGCTCTTCGCCCTCTGTTGAGCGAAGACAGGCGCAAAAAGGCGGATGAAGCCATAAAATTTTTAAAGCTGATGGAAATGCTTCCGCTGCTGAAGGGGTTTTTTAACATATGAAAGATTACAGCTATTCCGAGCTTAAAGAAATGCAGGAGCGAGCCATGGAGCGAGTACGCGCCATGCAGCAGCGCGCGAGCGAGACCGTCTCAAGAGAAAACTCGGTGCAGGAAGAAACTCCAAAGCCCCATACCGCGCCGGAACAAAACACATATACAAAGCCGCACCATATAAAAATGCCGGCAAATATGCCGCCGCGCGACGGCTTTCGGTACGAGAACACCGAAGAAAACCGCAGTACCGAAAGGAACACCGACAGCCGCACTCAAAATTCGTTTTCCGCCGCGGCAAACGAAAACAATATTATAGAAAGTCTTTTAAAAGAACCCGACAGGGCTATGCTGCTGCCGCTTTTACTGCTTTTAAAGTCGGAGGGCTCAAATGAGGCGCTGCTCATGTCGCTTCTCTACATAATGTCATAAAATAAAAAAATGAGGGCTGTAAAAACTTTCGCTTTTACAGCCCGTTAAATTTAATGTATTCGGTTAATCAGTCCTCTTTAAAGAGCTGAGTGGAAAGGTAACGCTCGCCGGTATCCGGTAAAATCGCAACTATGGTCTTGCCCTTGTTTTCGGGACGGCGTGCGAGATCGGTGGCAGCCTTAACGGCAGCGCCCGAAGAAATACCCACAAGAACTCCGTCGGATTTTGTAATTGCACGGCTGTAAGCGAATGCGTCGTCATTTTCTACCGTGATAATTTCGTCATAAATCTTAGTGTCAAGTGTATCCGGTACAAAGCCCGCGCCGATACCCTGAATCTTATGCGGACCCGATTTGCCCTCGGAAAGTACGGGAGAGGTTGCAGGCTCAACCGCAACTACCTTAATATCGGGATTTTTGCTCTTTAAGAATTTGCCTGTGCCCGAAAGTGTTCCGCCCGTGCCTACGCCGGCAACAAAGATATCAACCTTACCGTCGGTATCGTTCCAGATTTCGGGACCGGTGGTCTCAAAATGTGCCTGAGGATTTGCGGGATTTACAAACTGACCGGGAATAAAGCTGTTGGGAGTCTGCTCATGAAGCTCATTGGCTTTTTCGATAGCGCCCTTCATACCCTTTGCGCCGTCTGTAAGGACGAGCTTAGCGCCGTAAGCTGCCATCAGAAGTCTGCGCTCAACGCTCATGGTTTCGGGCATTGTGATGATTATCTTATAACCTCTTGCCGCCGCAACGGAACTGAGGCCTATTCCGGTATTGCCGCTTGTGGGCTCGATAATGGTTGTGTCTTTATTTATAAGGCCTTTAGCTTCTGCGTCGTCGAGAATTTTCTTTGCTATTCTGTCTTTAACGCTTCCTGCAGGGTTAAAGTATTCAAGCTTTACAAGTATTTTCGCTTCAAGGTTATTTTCTTTTTCATAATTTGTGAGTTCAAGAAGCGGTGTGTTGCCTATAAGATCGGTGAGGCTTTTATATATTTTTGACATAATGATTATCTCCTTAATACTTTTGCAGTTTTAATTATTTAACGGCTTTGAACGCTTCGTCAAGGTCGGCTATGATATCGTCTATATGCTCTGTGCCTATTGAGAGGCGGATGGTGTTCGGGCGAATACCCTGCTCCAGCTTTTCTTCATCGCTGAGCTGTGAATGAGTGGTTGAAGCCGGATGAATGACAAGCGATTTAACATCGGCAACATTTGCAAGAAGAGAGAATATTTCAAGATGATCTATGAACTTCTTTGCGGTTTTATCGTCGCCCTTTATCTCAAATGTGAATATTGAGCCGCCGCCGTTCGGGAAGTATTTGCCGTAAAGGCGTTTCTGCTCGCCGCTCGCGAGTGACGGATGATTTACCTTTTCAACCTGCGGATGATTATTGAGGTATTCCACTACCTTGAGTGCATTTTCGGTATGGCGCTCAACGCGAAGAGAGAGCGTCTCAAGACCCTGCAGGAAGAGGAATGCGTGGAACGGAGAAATTGTAGCGCCCGTATCGCGGAGAAGTATTGCGCGAACCTTGGTTACAAAAGCCGCAGCTCCGACATCTTTTGCAAAGCTTACGCCGTGGTAGCTGGGATTCGGCTCGACGAGTGACGGGAATTTGCCGCTGCCGATCCAATCAAATTTACCGCTGTCAACAATTACGCCGCCTATTGCGGTGCCGTGACCTCCGATAAACTTGGTAGCCGAATGAACGACTATATCCGCGCCGTACTCTATGGGTCTTACAAGATAAGGTGTTGCGAATGTATTGTCAACAACAAGCGGAATCTTGTGCTTATGTGCAACCTTTGCTATTTCCTCTATATCGGCAACATTAGAATTGGGATTGCCGAGAGTCTCTATATAGAGAAGCTTTGTATTATCCTGAATGGCATTTTCAAAATTGCTTATATCGTCGGGGTCTACAAAGGTGGTGGTGATGCCGTAATCGGGAAGCGTATGCTCAAGAAGATTATATGTACCGCCGTAGATTGTGTTTGAAGCGACAACGTGATCGCCGGCGACCGCAAGAGAGCGGATGGTGTAATCAATTGCCGCAGCGCCCGACGCCGTGGCAAGTGCCGCAACGCCGCCCTCAAGAGCAGCTATTCTCTTTTCAAATACATCCTGAGTGGAGTTTGTAAGTCTGCCGTAAATATTGCCGGCGTCTTTAAGAGCGAAACGAGCTTCGGCTTCATCGGAATTCTTAAAAACATAAGATGTTGTTTGATATATCGGAACCGCTCTTGCGCCCGATGCTATATCCGCTTCTTCCTGACCTACGTGGAGCTGTAAAGTTTCGAATTTATAATTTTTATTACTCATTTTATGTACCTCTTTCAATAATTCTTAAATAGTATAGTGTTTTGTTAAATTTAAGGGTCAACAGGTACACATTCGGCTGTTTCTCCAGTTACATTGTCTTGATTTTATTTTGTTAAGATCAGCCATTAAAACAGCCTCCTTTTTGAATTTCTCATTTCCTATCGGATTAGTATGGTATCAATATATCACACTTTCCTAAGGTTGTCAACAAAAATCTTAAAAAAATTTTAAAAAACATCGAATTCATTGACTTTAAGCGAAATACGGAAATATAATTAAAGATGAAAATCCGTACCGGTTTCTTTTACGGTACCGGCATTACAGTTTCTCGGAAGGTGATAATTTGTCAAAGCACAGACGGCGTAAAACGGCGCACAAAGGAAAAAGCTTCGGTAAAATTCCGTTTTTTGTACTCATACTTTCGTTTGCGATATTTACGGCGCTGCTTGTCACCGCCGCAGTACATATACCGCAAAAAAGCGGCAACACGGTCTGCATAGACGCAGGGCACGGCGGATATGACGTAGGCGCGGCAAACGGCGAAAGATACGAAAAAGACGATAATCTGCGCCTTGCAAAGGCTGTGGAAGCCGAGCTTAAAGCCCGAGGAATAAACACAATAATGACAAGAAGCGACGACACATATGTATCGCTTGAGGATCGCTGTAAAAAAGCCAATAAAAAGAAAGCCGACCTTTTTATATCTCTGCACCGCAACAGCGCCGAGAGCGGCTGCGGCTTTGAAGTGTGGATACTTAAAAACGCGCCGCAAACAGATTCGCTGCTCGCCGAAAACGTAATGAAATCTCTCGACGAAGCGGGAATATCAAAAAACAGAGGCGTAAAAAACGGAATAGCAGGCAAGGGAAACAACTATTATGTAAATAAGAACACCGATATGCCGAGCTGTCTTGCGGAGATGGGATTCATCACCGACGACGGCGACAACGCGCTTTTTGACGAAAAACTGCAAAGCTATGCGTCAGCAATAGCCGACGCTGCCGAAGCCACACTCGGCGAAATAAAAAAATAATGCGCGCCGTTTTTCGGTCGGCAGGGTAAATAATATGTAGGTTTGACAATGATGTGTTACAGAGTAGGGAAAGCAAATAAGACCTGTTTAGGAGAGCGCCAGTTAAGAGGACGCATAGGGAAATTGTTGTAGTTGCGCTGATGAACGGCTAACTGTTTTTGAAAATCCTCGAATG
>JALELS010000001.1 GCA_022768065.1 Ruminococcus sp.
TCGCCTTCTCACTTTCTCTTTGCCGAATTTTTTTGCGAGATTCCCACACTTTTTCAAAAAAATTTTTTGTGCCGGTTCCAGAAAACAAAAAAGCGCCCACTGCACCTGTTTAGTAGGCGTAGTGAGCGCAAAAAATAAGACCCGGTGATTTCTCACCGAGTCTCATATCTGAATATATAGTTTTCAAAAAAACAGCCCCGCAGAATCACTTCTGCGAGGCTGAAATTCAATCGCACATTTTTCTCGGCATCCGTGGTGCACCCTTGGTGTAAATTGGTGTACGGATTGGTGTACGAGAGGCTTTTTTAGCCCGATCAGGGGCAATCAATAGAGCTTTGCGCCTGCCGGAATGTGAGGATCGACCATCAGCAAATGCAACTTTTCTTCGCCGTTTTCGTGATGCACGGCGGAGATGAGCATACCGCAGGAATCAATACCCATCATTGGGCGAGGCGGGAGGTTCGTGATGGCGATGCAGGTCTTGCCCACCAGTTCCTCCGGCTCGTAATAGTCGTGAATACCGCTCAAAATGACCCGATCTACGCCCGTTCCGTCGTCCAAAACGAACTTTAAGAGCTTTTTGGACTTCTTCACAGCTTCGCATTCCTTGACCTTTACGGCACGGAAATCACTCTTGGAGAAGGTGTCAAAATCGACCTGATCCTGGAACAGTGGCTCAATCTGAACATTGGAAAAATCAATTTTTTCTTCCACAACGGGAGCCGTCTGAGTAGCCTCCACAGGAGCCGAAACTTCCTTGGAAGCCTTCTTGTCAGAGTCAAGCGGCTTCATTGTGGGGAAGAATAAAACGTCGCGGATTGCGGGGGAATCGGTAAGCAGCATTACCATACGGTCTATGCCGAAGCCTATACCGCCTGTGGGCGGCATACCGAGTTCAAGAGCGTAGAGGAAATCTTCGTCGGTGTGATTTGCCTCTTCGTCTCCGAGAGCCAAAAGCTCCTCTTGAGCCTTAAAGCGTTCGCGCTGATCAATCGGGTCGTTAAGCTCCGAATAAGCGTTTGCCATTTCCCAACCGTTCATAAAGAACTCAAAGCGCTCAACATAGTCGGGATTTTCCGGCTTCTTTTTGGTGAGCGGAGATATTTCAATGGGATGATCCATAATAAATGTAGGCTGTATAAGATGTTCTTCGACAAAAGCCTCGAAGAAGAGGTTGAGTATGTCTCCCTTTTTGTGGTGCGGCTCAAACTCTATATTGTGCTCTTTGGCGGCTGCTCTCGCCTCGTCAAGAGTCTTTATCTCGTTAAAATCGACGCCCGAATATTTCTTTACCGCGTCGAGCATTGTGATACGCTCAAAGGGCTTTCCGAGATCCATCTCAATGCCGTTATATGTTATAACCGTTGTGCCGAGAACCTCTTTTGCAACGTGACGATAAAGATTTTCGGTAAGGTCCATCATACCGTGATAATCGGTGTACGCCTGGTAAAGCTCCATAAGAGTAAATTCGGGATTGTGGCGTGTGTCAAGTCCCTCATTGCGGAAAACTCTGCCTATCTCGTAAACCTTTTCGAGTCCGCCGACTATAAGGCGCTTTAAATAGAGTTCAAGCGAAATTCTGAGCTTAACGTCCTCGTCGAGAGCGTTGTAATGAGTGGTAAACGGTCTTGCCGCCGCGCCGCCCGCATTTGCGACGAGCATGGGGGTCTCGACCTCCATAAAGCCTTCGGAATCAAAATAATTTCTGATGCTGCTGATTATCTTGGAGCGCTTTACAAACGTATCTTTGACGTCCTGATTCATAATGAGGTCGATATATCTCTGGCGGTAGCGCGTATCTGTGTTTGTAAGTCCGTGGAATTTTTCGGGAAGAACCTGAAGACTCTTTGAAAGAAGAACAACATCGGTAGCGTGAACCGAAACCTCACCGGTTTTGGTTTTGAAAACGGTACCCTTGATATTTACTATATCGCCGATATCCATCTTTTTGAATGCCTTGTATTCGTCCTCGCCTATGCAGTCACGGGCAACATACGACTGTATACTGCCTTTAAGGTCCTGCACATTGCAAAATGAGGCTTTACCCATAACACGCTTTGACATAAGTCTGCCTGCAACGGAAACCTCTTTACCCTCAAGAGAATCGAAATTTTCTTTGATATCGGTGCTGTGATGAGTTACGTCGCACTTGGTGATAACAAATGGGTCTTTGCCCTCGGACTGTAAATCGAGGAGCTTCTGAACTCTTATCTTGTGCAGCTCGTCGAGGTTTTCGGCGGGCGCATTGTTTATATTCTTTTCGTCTGCCATATCTTCACTTCCTGTTAAAAAAGGAGCGCAAGGGAACAAAGAGAGTTCCTTTTCGCCCCGTAAATTTAAATTATTTTGAAATTTCCTTTATAACGAATTTAAGAAGACCTACGGGCGCTTCCACTTCAACGGTCTCGCCGACCTTGTGGCCGATAAGGGCTTTGCCTACTGGTGATTCGTCGGATATTTTGCCCTCGTCGGGGTCAGCCTGAGCAAAACCGACTATCTTATACTGTAATTCTGCGCCGCTTTCGTTTGTCATGGTGACCTTTGAACCGATGTGAACAACCTCGGTTCCGAGAGCGTCCTCATCAAAAACCTTTGCGTTTTTGATCATATGCTCAATTTCGTTGATGCGCGCTTCAAGCTTTGCCTGATCGCTCATCGCCTCATCGTACTCGCTGTTCTCGGACAAGTCGCCGAAGCTTCTCGCAACTTTGATTTTTTCTGCGGCTTCTTTTCTGCCGACGGTTTTTAATTCTTCAAGTTCTTTTTCAAGGTCGCGAAGACCCTCTGCGGTCAATAAGGTTTCCTGCTGAGCCATACTAATTCACCATAGCCTTTCAAGTTTATAAATCGTACCGCAAAATATATTATGCGGCCGTGAAATTTCAGTATTACACGAATAAATATTGTATCAAAAGAGCGCGGATATGTCAAGTTTTTTAGGGTGTGTCGAAAATGTCGGAAAGCAGATAAAACGAGCCGCACACAAGCAGCATACCGTCGTTTTTTACAAGGCTCTCTGCTTTTTTGTAGGCATCTTTCGGGTCTTTTACGGAAAAAACGTCTCTGCAAAAGCACTCGCCCTCACGCAGAAGCTCGGTTTCGTCTGCCGCGCGCGGATTTGACGGCTTTGTAAATACCGCGGTTTTACAGTGCGGCAAAATTGCGGCAAGGTAATCTTTTGTGTCCTTATCCGCCATCATACCTATAAGAGCGGTTATATTTTTATCTCCCGCGAACCGTACAAGGACGTTTTCAAGCGCTGCGGCGCACTCGGGATTGTGTCCGCCGTCGAGCATAACAAGAGGCGACTTTGATATTATCTCCATACGTGCGTGGATAACCGTACTCTCTATGCCCTTTTTTATAAATTCATCGCTTATTCCGAGTGCTCTTGCCGCAGTTATAACGCCCACGGTGTTTTCCACCTGATGCCTGCCGACAAGCGGAATTTTAAGGGTCAGCCCCTTGTAGGATATTTCCGTGCCGAAAATATCCTCGGACAATATTTCGGCGTCGGAGACATCGCCTATTAAAAGCCGCCCGTTTTTTTCCTTTACCGTATCTTTTATGACGGGGAGCGCTTTTTCGTTTTGTTCGCTTGTGGTAATTACGGTTCCGCCGCTTTTTATTATGCCGCATTTTTCAAAGGCTATTTTTTCAACGGTGTCGCCGAGTATTTTGGTGTGGTCAAGCGATATTGAGGTTATCACGGCGGCTTTGGGGCACGGAATTATATTTGTGCTGTCATATCTTCCGCCGAGACCCACTTCAAGCACGACCGCGTCGCACCTTTGCTCATAAAAGTAAAGCATTGCCGCGGCTGTTATCGCCTCAAATTCCGTCGGCTCCGTTCCCCTTGCCGACAGCCTGTCACAGGCGTTTTTCACTTTTTCGACAATGCGCGAAAGGTCGTCATGCGGTATATTTTTATTGTTTATCTGTATTCTCTCGCAAAAATCAAAAACATAGGGCGAAGTAAAAAGCCCCGTCTTTTTACCGGCGGCGCAAAGAATATTGCTAAGCATTGCAGATGTGGTGCCCTTGCCGTTTGTACCGGCAACGTGCACGAATGTGAGCTTATTTTGCGGATCACCGAGCTCTTTAAGAAGTGCGGATATTCTCCGGAGCCCCAAATTCATACCGAATTTCAGAAGTGAATGTATATATTTTACCGAGTCCTCGTAAGTCATAATTATCCTTTACAAAACACAGACCCACCGCGCAAATGCACAGCGGGTCGTAATATACAAAAATTTTAAACCTTTTCCTTTGCCTGCTCATCGGCTTTTTTTGCGTCTTTTTTATCCTTGGCGGTTCCCTCGGAGCCTTTAAATACGACGAACTTATCAAAGAGAAATTCCGTTATCATATTGCAGAGCATCGTAACGCCGAGAACAACATAGTTTATAGCCGCAAACGAGGCGAACTTTGCCGTGAAGTAATTGCCGAGAACGGTTGATACAGGCGTAAATACAAGGTAATATCCGAAAACCTTGAGCATTGCGATAGGCACATTGTTTGCGGATTTAAACGTAAACTTGCGGTTAAACGTGAAATTCCAGATTACGGAGAGAATAAGCGCTATTAAGTACATGGGGCCGTATTCGTTTTCCATTATTTTGGCAAACGTCGCATTGTTATGCATCAAATTCTGGAAAAACGAGAGCTTGATTATAACCTCGCTCATAAGGGTAAAGCTGCCTATCTGTATAATTCCCGCCGAGCACGAAAACAGAACAAACTTAATAAACTGGCCGAAACTCTTCTTATCTTTTTTCTCTTCGCTCATACACTCTGCTCCTTTATTTTCGCGCAAAACGCGCTGTTTACAATTATCGACGGTTTTATTTTAACACGCTTCATATCGGTTTTCAAGGTATTTACCGCCGTATTTACAAGAAAGTTAAAATATGTTAAAATCACACTATCAAATTGTGACGAAGGGGTTTATTATGCAAGTCGATATATATGATTTTGACCACACACTTTACCCTATGGACAGCGGTTCGCGTTTTTTCGGATACTGTGTATTGCACTACCCGTGGATACTTATTTTGGCGCCGTTTCAAATAATTATGGCGCTCTTACTGGTCACTAAAATAATCAGCTTTACCACATTCAAAAAATATTTCTTCTGCTTTATAATGTTGGTTCCGCTCAAAAGCGCCGTAAACAAATTTTGGGATAAGCACGAAAAAGAGGTGTTCCCCTGGTTTAAGGAGAGAAAGCGCTACGCCGTTGTGATAAGCGCAAGCCCCGATTTTTTGCTGTGCGAAATACAAAGGCGGCTCAAATTTGACACGCTGATATGCACAAAGCACAACCCGAAAACAGGCGCCATTATAGGTCTTAACTGCCGAGACGGGGAAAAGGTAAGACGGTTCAGAGAGCTTTTTCCCGACGCCGAGGTAATAGATGTGTATTCCGACAGTCTGCGGCACGACGGTCCCATATTTTCGCTCGGAAAACGCTGTATACATGTAGTAAAAGGGCAATGCGAAGAATTTGATTACGAAAGCGTTTACGGTAAGAAAAAGTAAACAAAGTGTTTTATAAAAAAGCAATGAGCTGTAAAAAACAGACGTTTTTTACAGCTCATTTTTTGCAGTATGTTATTCAGTATTCTATACCGCGGCGAGCTTTTATGCCTTTTTCATACGGATGCCGAACGGCAGTAAATTCCGTCTCATAATCAGCCGCGTCCGCTATATCGTCGCTCTTTGCGTGACCCGTCACTATAATTTCAAGATTGTCGGGGCAATTTTCGATACAGCTCAAAAAAAGCTCACGGTCAACAAATCCGCCCGTGTATGCGTCGAGCGCTTCGTCAAGAATTATCATATCGCAGCCGGCTCGGTTTTTAAACACCGAGCGCAAAAACTCGGTATAATCTTCGCAAAGCTCTTTTTTCCGCGCCTCGGTCATATTCTCAAACAGCTTATAGTCGCTTTTCGGCAAAAGCACAGTGACGCCCGGTATACTTCTCAGCACTTTTACTTCGCCGGAAGAGCCGTCCTTAAAAAACTGCGTAAATATAACTCTCATTCCGTTGCCGGCGGCTCTTACGGCAGCGCCTGCCGCAGCGGAGGTTTTTCCTTTACCGAAACCGTAATACAGCTGTACCATTTTTCACCCTGCCTTTATGTTTTCGGGTTTTATTATACCGAAAATTCATACACATTGCAATATTCTGGATTATTCCACGGTGACGGATTTTGCGAGATTTCTCGGTTTGTCAACGTCGCAGCCGCGAAGCACAGCCATATAATAAGCGAATATCTGAAGAGGTATTACATTCAGCGACGGTAAGAAATTACCGTCGGTTACGGGCACGCGTATAACCTCATCGGCAAATTCTGAAACAGAAGCGTGCTTATCGGTGACAAGCGCGATTACCGACGCGCCGCGCGCCTTTACCTCTTTAATATTACCGAGAGTTTTTTCAAAAAGTTTATCCTGCGTCGCAACGGCAAACACGGGAGTCCCCTCTTCGATAAGAGATATGGTGCCGTGCTTAAGTTCACCGGCAGCATAGGCCTCCGAATGAATATACGATATTTCCTTGAGCTTTAACGAGCCTTCAAGAGAAATGGCATAATCAAGCCCCCTGCCGATAAAAAACACATCATCGGAGCCGACGTATTTATGGGCGAGCGTTTTAAGCTCGTCGGTAAGATTTAAAAGGTCTTCAATCTGCGACGGAAGACACATAAGCTCTTTTGTAAGCTCTTTTTCTCTTTCCTCGGGAAGAAGCCCTACAGCCTTTGAAAAACGAAGTGCAAGCAGATATACTACGGCAAGCTGTGCCGAAAAAGCCTTTGTTGTTGCAACGGCGATTTCGGGTCCCGCCATGGTATATATAACGTCGTCGCTCTCTCGTGCTATTGTACTTGCGACCACATTTACTATCGAAATCACCTTTGCACCCTTGCTTTTAGCCTCACGCAGAGCCGCTAAGGTATCGGCGGTTTCACCGGATTGGCTTATAACTATGCAGATATCGCCCTTTTTGATTATCGGGTCGCGGTAACGAAATTCGCTTGCAAGGTCTGTTTCACAGGGAATACGCGCCATATCCTCGAATATATATTTTGCCGTCATACCTACATGCCATGCGCTGCCGCACGCCACTATATGAATCTTGCCGATATTCTTGATTTCTTCATCGGTAAGGGTGAGCTCGGGAATTGACACCCTGCCGTCCTTAATCCTCGGTGAAAGCGTATCGTGTATAGCCTTGGGCTGCTCGGCAATTTCCTTTTGCATAAAGTGCTCGTAGCCGCACTTTTCCGCAGCCTCAACGTCCCATGTTACGTGGTAAACGTCCTTTTTGACAACATTTTTGTCTGTATCGTAAAGCGTCACATTGTCTTTTGTGAGAACCGCAATCTGATTGTCTTCAAGCAAATAGCAGTCTCTTGTATATTTTAAAACCGCGGGGATATCCGACGCGAGGAAATTCTCACCGTCGCCGAGCCCCACTATAAGCGGACTGTCTTTTCGTGCCGCTATAATTGTACCGGGCTTATCGTCCGCCAAAATCGCAACGGCATAAGAGCCGCGCACGGTCTTCATAACATTTACCATGGCGTCAAGCAAATCGCCCTTGTAGTAATAATCAAACAAATGCGCGAGCACCTCGGTATCCGTTTCGGAAACGAATACATAGCCGCCCTTTTGGAGCATAGTTTTAAGCTCAATATAATTCTCGATTATACCGTTGTGCACAAGCGTTATTCTGCCGTTTCCGCCCTTGTGCGGATGTGCATTGACATCTGTCGGCGCACCGTGGGTGGCCCATCTTGTATGACCTATTCCGACCGTGCCGGAAAGACCGCCGACCTCTTCGAGCTTTTCCTCAAGATTTTTTATACGGCCCTTTGTCTTAACAACGTCTGTTTTGCCGTTTTCTGACACGGCAATGCCTGCCGAGTCATAACCTCTGTACTCAAGCTTTTTTAAACCGTCAATCAATATCGGAGAGGCACTATTCTCCCCTACATAACCAACAATTCCACACATATTAAATTTTTCCTTTTCAAAAAATAAAATTTGTGCCTTGCTTTCCCTTTGTACACGGTGCGTTGCCGCTCCGCCTTTGTGAAAAGCCTTTGATCCCCGCACTTATGGGACAAGAAGCATCCGCCGAAAACTTCGATAACTTCTTCCTCGTCACCTGTAAATTCGGCAAAGCCGATAGTGCGACATACAGGTCCGGCGCTAAAACTCTCTTGCGGAAAGTCCTTTAAAAAACAAAAATCTCCTTTCGCTTTTTTGAGGGCGGCTCGCACAGCCGACGGCTCATTTGTTAAAGTATAATATGCCACGCGGCAAATGTCAACGAAAAATAATACTTTTATACCTTTTTTAAAACTTACGCAGCGAATATTATTATGTTTAAAACTCCGGTTTTTACACATAATTTTAATAAAAGCTCGGAGGTAATCTATGGATATAAAAAGGTGCACCATTGACTCGCAGGATATTTTACGGCACGAAAACGCAAGAGCGTTTTTTGTTTGCCTTTTGAGCTTTGTGCTGTCGCTTTTGATCCTCGGCGCCGCTCTTTTCGGCGTGTATTCGCTCTATACCGTGAGCGGACTCGACAAGGAAAAATACAGCGTTCCCGTTCTCTCTTTACTATATGCCCTTTTTTCGTCGGAGGTTACCGTTTCTCTGTTTGCGCTGTCCGCCGTTTCCTACAACCGCAAAAGATGGTTTTACCGCAACGCCTCGGAAAAAGCACCTGTATCATATCTTTTTGCCGGTGAAAAATTTTCGGTAAGGCTGAAGGTCTTTTATTTTTTCTTTTTCAAAAAGCTGATGACTGCGCTGTGTCTTGTCGCAGCTGAAATACCGTTTTTGCTTTGCAGTCTTGTTTTTTACCGCGAGCTCTCCGAAAAAGGATTATACAAAACCGTATTTGCGGGAGCAGTCGCCCTCTGCTCTGTGCTGTTTTTGCTCGGACTGTACTTCGGCGCGGTTCTTTCGAAAACATTTTGGCTGTGCGAAAAGGTATACTTCAAAAACAAAAAATGCTCCGTAGCGCTTGCCGTAAACAAAAGCAAAAGCCTGACCGAGGGAAACCGGTTCAGGCTTGTAAATTATAATATAAGCTTTGCTTGGCGAATACTTTTCTGCATATTCTTAATTCCGCTGTTTTACACGGTACCGTACATTTCACAGTCAAACGGATTGCTGTGCCGCGAATTTATCGGAAAGTACAGGCAAGGTGCCGCCTTCCCCGTAGTTTTTATGAAGCCGCAAAAGACATAATTTTGCGACAAACGGCTATTCGCTTTTCTTTGCCTTTTTACTGCCGAGGGTATCGGCAAGATAAATCATAAGAAGTATCAGCACGGCTATCGCGGTGGATTTAAGCCGTGTAAAGCCGTATTTTGCCTCAAGGCAGCCGGTCGCAAAGACGAGCCCCGCAAGAGCTAAAATATATACTATCAAAAGAACGGTTTTCAGAGCCGGCTTTTTTTCGGAATTAAGCGACATAAAAAACACGGCGAGCGTGACAGCCAAAGCCGCTCCGAAGTATATAAAAGCAAACGCAGTCATAAAACATCAGCCCTTCTTATTATTCAAATTCCCAGCCCATGGATATGAGAGTATCCAAAGCCTTTTCGTCCACATCATCCGCAGTACCGCTTGAAACCACCTTGCAGGAAAACACGTTAACCTGCGGCGGATACGACTCCATAATCTCATTGGCATGCTTTATCTTTATAAGGTCGCCCGTATGGACGTCGGAAAACAGCCCGTCATCGTCCGAGGAGTTTATCATAACCGTCGGAGTTCCTCTCATAATTATCAGGCAATCGCCGCCCTTTGTAATAACGGCGCGCCCCGTATAGGACGGTTTGAAATTTCCGCAACCGCAAAGAAAAGCAAAAACAAGTAAAAGACTTAAAATAGTGCATACTGCTTTTTTCATATGTCATCATCCTTTCTTCGGTAACGAATACCTTTGTCAATACGGCACCGACACAACGCCATATAGTAATTTTACTTCTTTTCGGCGGCAAATACAATTCGCCGAAAGTATAATAAAACGCCCTTAAATTTGTCGGAAACAACAAAACGCAGGGGCGCTTCCGCCGACGTGAGAAAAGTATAAAACTTAAATCCGCGTTATATTTTTCAATATTAAATTTTACTCCTGCCAATCCGTTACCGGGCGCGGATAACGGGCTGATTTTCCGCCTGTATTTCTCGTGAACACGGCTTCCGATTTCACCGAAACGCCGTCATTTGTGCCGATTATTTTAAAAAGACTGCCCCCGCGGTTACCGTTATCCCAATCTCTGTCCACATATATATCGCCCGTTTTTACAACGGAATTGTACGTTATTCCGTCAAAAAACACCTCATAGCCGTCGCAATGATTGTGACCCGAAGCCATTCGCTTTGTACTGCCCTTTTCATAAACCGCTCTTATAAACAGGTCGTTTTCCCTGTGAGTCGGATATTCCCTATCGATTATCTTAACGAGCTGCGAAAGGTGCATGGGGTTAGGATATTTTTCGTTTTTGCCGCTTATGTAATCGCCGCGCTTATCATTGTCGGCAAGGCAGAGATATTGTGAGATTGCGTCATTGCCTGCCTTTTCCACGGCATTTTCGTTATAGAATTTCAGCCTTGCCGCTATTTTCGGGTCGGAAGTCAACTCCTTATTCGACTCGTCAAATTCTATATACGGTCTGTCCGCAGGAGACGACCACTCCGCGTCCGTGCTGAACGGCAAATCGTTGTACGGATAACCGCCGCTCGTATAGCAGCCGCCGTAACTGTTATCATACTGCGAGAGTATTGCCGCATAGTCGCATACATTGGGCGCAATGTGCGAAATAAACATTGTTTCGGGGGTGTCGCCGCCTTTTTTGCGGTTATATTTTGTCAGCCCGTCTATTATGTACTTATACCATTCGATTTGGCGGTCCGTAAGACCTACGCCGACGCGTGAAAACGGGCGCGGCCCTACGGAAAGTCTGTTTTTCGACTTCATATTGCCGTACATATTTTGCCAGTCGCCCGTATCGGCAAGAATAAACGAATAGTAAATAATTCCCGTTTTTTTATCGCGCAGATTGATAACGGTATTTCCGAGTCCGCCGGCATATTTATCGGTCTTTTCGTCGTATACCCTGTCGTCGATTACCCTGTCTTTGGTTATACCGAGATTAGTGGGGCCTTGCCTGAAAACGGTATTTTTGCCCTTTTCAACTATATTCATAACGGCAGGCTTATCCGCTCTCGTCTCCGCATCGTGATTTCCGAAAACCAACGTCCACGGAACGCCGAGAGAATCCATCATATCCGTAAAATTTCTGTAATTGTCATCGTTGAGCGAGCCCGACTCCACATCGCCCGATACAATTATGAGGTCGGGATTTGTTTCTTTAACGAGATACCTTAAATCTCTGTCGGTCTTGCGGTTTTGGAAATTTATCGTCCATATGCCGTACCAACCGTCATTTCTGTAATGTATATCGGTCATCATAAGAAGTCTGAATTCCCTGTCACGGTCAAAATCCATTGTGTGGTAAAGAGTCTCGTCATCGGGGTCAAACTCGTCGTTCGCGTCCCAATTTATCTCTTTCCATGTGCCGCTTTTAAAAATGCGGCTCTGTTTTTTAAGTCCCGCCCTTGAAATCACCCAAAGCAGGAGAAGTATGACCGCTGCCGCCGAAACTGCGGCTGCCATAACTGCAATTATTTTAAACACCCTCTTTTGATTTTTCGGTTTTGAACGTCCCTATGACGATTATATACCATATCCGAATTTTAATAAAGTCAAAAAACGGTGTTGTACCCATATCGGCGCAACACCGTATTCGCAAAAAGAAAAAATCGACAAGCCCCTGACGGGATTTGTCGATTTGTGGCGCGCCGGGAGGGATTCGAACCCGCGACCTTTTGGTTCGTAGCCAAACACTCTATCCGGCTGAGCTACCGGCGCATATGCAATTTTTACTGCTCAAGTATATTAACACTATTAAAGCAAAAAGTCAACATTTTTTTACACTCGATATAAATAAATCGTTTTTTTATTGTATTCCGAAGCAGCCGAATTATCGCCATACAAATAAAACATTACGGCTAAATGATTATTATATACCTGTTTGTCGAAGCAGCCGAAAAATGCAATTTTGGAAGCGAGACAAACCGAAAACAGAGCAAATTCGGCGGTATAATTTGTATAAAGCAATCAAAATGCATAATTAACAAAAATTTTGTCCACTTTTTTCTGTTTTGTGGTATACTTAAGAGGTATTACGGCACAGGTTCGGATTCTGCCGAAATATACGCGGCAAACGGTCTTACCGTTACCGCCGAAATTTATGCAAATCAAATCCGGGAAGGCGGATATATATGGAAAAAAAATATGAAGTTCTGATAATCGGCTGCGGAGTTGCAGGTCTTTACACCGCGCTCTCGCTGCCCGAAAATCTGTCTGTTCTTGTGCTTTCAAAGCAGGACGAAACCGTTTCCAACAGTTCGCTGGCTCAGGGCGGTGTTGCCGCTGTTTTAAGTCTTGAGAACGACAGCTATGAGCTTCATTACAACGATACTATGATTGCCGGCGGTCAGGCAAACACTCCCGAAGCCGTCAACACACTTGTTCACGAGGGTCCCGACCAGGTTCGTCAGCTTATGAAATACGGCGTTAACTTTGACCGCAACCCCGACGGAACTCTTCAGAAAACGCTTGAGGGCGGCCACAGCCGTCGCAGAATAGTCCATTATAAAGACACAACGGGAGCTGAAATTGTACGTGCGCTCCTTGTAGAAGCCAAAAAGCGCAGCAATATAACGCTTGTCGAAAACGCCGACGTTTTTAAGCTCACAAAGGTTAAAAACGGTTTTTGCGCGGACATGCTCTTAAACGGCAAATCCGCCGCCACGGTATTTTCGGATTTCTGCGTAATAGCGACGGGCGGTATAGGCAGAGTTTACAAATTCACCACAAATCCCGCCGTTGCCACGGGTGACGGAATCCGCCTCGCATACGATATGGGTGCTACGATAAAGGAGCTAAGCTACGTTCAGTTTCATCCCACCGCTTTTAACGGAAACGACAGGGAGCAATTCCTGATAAGCGAGTCGGTACGCGGCGAGGGCGCATACCTGCTCAATTGCAACAAAGAGCGCTTTATGGACAGATACGACAAACGCCTTGAGCTTGCGCCGCGCGACGTTGTATCGCGCTCGATAATCCTTGAAAGCCGCAGGACGGGCAGCGACAACTTCTACCTTGACATAAGATACAAGGGCCACGATTATCTTGTAAACCGTTTCCCCGGAATATACGAGGGATGCTTAAAGCACGGCGTTGATATGACCAAGGATTTAATTCCCGTTTTCCCGTGCCAGCACTACCTTATGGGCGGAATCGACGTTGACCTTGACGCGCGTACTTCTATTTCGAGAATGTATGCGGTAGGCGAATGTTCGCATACGGGAGTTCACGGCAAAAACCGTCTTGCAAGCAATTCGCTTTTGGAGGCGCTTGTATTCGGAAAGCGCGCGGCGGACGATATAGCGTCTCTTTCTAAAAAGGACCCCGACCACGTAGTCGTTACCGAGCACAAAACGGATATTTCCGGTGCTCCGCTGCCAAAGGGTATGCGTACCGAAATCCGCTCGATTATGCAGCGTTCTTACTTTGTAATTCCCGATATGGACACAGTAAGAGTGGGTTTAAAGCGCGTTGACGCCATACTTATGAGACTTAAAAACGGCAAATTTGCAATTACACCCGACTATTGCGAGGCTTTAAGCCTTGCCACGGTAGCCCATATAATCTTAAAAGAGGTGGACGAAGGATGATTTTACCGCAGTTTTACACGGATGACATTATTAAGCGCGCCATACTTGAGGATATTAACTATGTTGATGTGGCGTCGGATTACCTGATACCCGAAGATCAGCGCAATGAGGCGTATTTTGTCTCAAAGGCAGACGGCGTTCTCTGCGGCATAGATGTTGCAATGAGAGTTTTTGAGCTTTTGGACGACTCTTTTACCGCCAAAGTTTATATGCACGACGGCGACAAGGTGAAAAAGGGCGACCTCATTGCCGAATTCAGCGGAAAAACCACACTCCTTTTAAAGGGTGAGAGAACCGCTTTGAACCTGCTGCAGCATATGTCCGGTATAGCTACGGCGACCGCAAAGGCCGTCAAGCTCTGCGAGGGAACAAAGGCTTCGATAGCCGACACGAGAAAGACTCTCCCCTCTCTGCGGGCTCTTCAAAAATACGCGGTAACCTGCGGCGGAGGCAAAAACCACCGCTTTAATCTTTCCGACTGCGCCATGCTCAAGGATAATCACATAGACGCCGGGGGCGGCATAACGGGAGCCGTAAAAAAGCTTCGCGGAAAGATAGGTCATACGGTAAAAATCGAGGTTGAAACACGCAACCTTGACGAAGTGAAAGAGGCAGTTTCGACAGGAGCCGATATAATTATGCTCGACAATATGGACTGTGACACCATGAAAAAAGCCGTTGAGATAATCGGCGGCAAAGCTCTTACGGAGGCTTCGGGCGGAATTACCGACGAAACCATACCGAGCGTTGCGGCGTGCGGCGTAGATATAATATCAATAGGAGCGCTGACTCACTCCGTTCAGGCATTTGATATTTCAATGAAGATGAAGAAATAAAAAAGGCAACCCCCTAAGATATGCTCCGGCATATCTTAGGGGGTTATGTTATTTTGAAGCAATGCCGCCTTATAAGCACTCAGCCAACGGCACCGAATTTTTTTGCTTTCGGTGCCGTTATTTTTGTGTTCGGCGACAGAAAAGCCCTATATTGTTACACTAAGGACGGCGCTTATTTAATTCGGTATTTTTGGGCGCTGTCCGCAAGGCGGTCAAAACGCAGCTCGGAAAGGCGCGTCGCACCGCACAATTCATACAAGGCTGAGGCAAACAGAAGCGGATCGCACGGCGGCAGAACCTTTGATATGTCATCGGGCAGAGTAACTCCGCTGCCCGACAGACAGACGGTATTTCCCGAATACTCATTCCTATATAAAAGGCAACCGCCGTCAAAATCGTTTTTTTCGGTTCTCGGAGCTATTACGAATGTGCAGCCGCCTGCCTCATTCACATTTTCGGTAACGGTAAGCGCAAGCCCCCAATCGTCATACAGCCGTCGGCGCACGGAAGAAAATTTTTCGGGGTCGCCCGTTATCACCTTGATACGCGAGGCAAGAGGAACAAGCAAAGACAGCTTATCCTTTTGAAAGCCGTCAAAATCCATAACAGCCACGCTCGTTTTTTCGGGCGGAAGTCCGCATTTTTTTATATAATCAATCGCAGAATTAAAAAGCATAACTGACGGCAATATGCGCGGCTCAAATTTTTTCACTTTTTCGTCCTCGGTTATGTTTCCGCCGCACACTATAACTCTGCCTGCGCACCGCCCGAGCAAGCTGTATATTTCGCCGGTATCGGCTTCTTCATTTTCACCGCACATAAGGGTCAGCGTAAAAAAAGGAGCGCTGCCGAAAACGCTTATCCGCTCGATAACGGGTTCGGGCGGAAAAAGCCTGTAACGAAGTTTCTTAAAAAATCCGCCGCTTAATCGTTTAACTATAATTACTCCAAACATAAAAAGCACCCCCGCATAACTATATGCGAGGGTTTTGTTTTTAATGTTTATTGTTTAAGATTCGTCCGCGCCTGCCGAAGAGGTTAAGAGCGAATTTGCCTTTTGATACTGCTCATCCTCGGAGTGAGGTAAAAGCGCCAGACGGTTCTTTTTCTGTGACGACAGCTCCACAAGATAATCCGGAGTTAATCCCACACCGTTATACACATCGCTTGTATACGGTTTTATCTCTGCCACGGTGAGCTTTACCGCTCCGCCGTCGCTCAGCTGATAAACCCTTTGCATGGTTCCGTTGCCCTTTGTTGCAGTACCTATGAGCTTTGCTTTGCCGAAATCACGCATATCACAGGCGAAAAGCTCGGCAGGTCCCGAAGTATCACTGTCTACAAGTATCATCATAGGCACGTTTATACTGTCGGCGTCCGATGTAAAGGTCTCTATGGTTTCGCCGTTTTTATCAACAGCGGTAGCGAGTGCTTTTGTACCGTCGCTTGCCACGGGAACGAGCACATCAAGCGCGTCTGCCGCATACTCAACGGTTCCGTTTGAGACCTCACGCAAATCTATAATAATACCGCCGACTCCCTGCTTTATAAGCGTGTTGACGGCATTTTTGAGCTGAGACGCGGTGGTGGAATAAAAATCCGTTATCTTAACGTAGCCGACCTCGCCCACAGTCTCGTAATAAACAGTCTGCGCGGTGTAGCCCTTTACCATATTTGCGGCAACGAGATTGCCGTCATGGATAAACGCAACATTTACCGACGAGAGCTTTTCGCCCTCAAGCTTTTTTACAAGCTCTTTATAATTATAAACCGTAACTTCTTCCTCATCTATGGTAACTATGCGGTCGCCCTTTGACATATTGTTAAGCGCCGCCGGAGAACCGTCGGAAACCTCTGCCGCGTAAAGGCACATATCGTCCTCATTAAACGCCGTAATTACGCCGACGCCCATTTTCTGACCGTTCATCTCGTTTTTATATACGTCATACTCGGACGCGGTCATATAATAGCTGTAACTGTCGCCTACGCCGTTTGCAAAGCCCTCTGCCATATCCGCGTTTAAAAGCGTTTCGTTAATCTCACCGTAGTAATTTGTGCGGATAACGTCGTCTATCTCCGCTAAGAGCGAATAAGTCTGCGAACGCTTCGGGAGATCTTTGATTATTGAATTGTACATTTTCATTGACACAGCCATAGTACCTGCCACGGAGCCGGCTATGGCCACGAATATCAATGCGAGCGCAAGGCCCAATGATATTTTTCTGTTCAAACGAACGCCTCTCTTTCGGGGGTTTTATCAAAGACCGATATACGGTTCGGGATTTACGCGGTTCTTATTTACATAGACCTCAAAATGAAGGTGCGGACCCGAAGAGTTGCCGGTGGAGCCGACCTTGCCTATATACTGACCCTGCGATACGGTTTGACCCGCGCTGACGCCTATACTGCTGAGATGCGCATATCTTGTCCATACACCGTTGCCGTGGTCTATAAGCACGTTGTTGCCCCAGCTTGAGTGATACGAAGCGGAAATTACCGTACCGCCTGCCGCGGCGTAAACGGGCTGACCGTTTATATTTGCTCCTGCTATATCAACGCCCTTGTGGCCGTTGTGACCGTAGTGCTGTGAAACGTAATAATTGCATGTGAGCGGGAAACTCATGCCGCTTGCGAGCACGCCGTTACCGGAAGAACCGGTTGTATTGTCAATCGACTGCGCTTCGAGTTTATCCATCTTTGCCTGATAAGCGTCGTTTTGCGAGTCGAGACTTGAAATCATTGATTTAAGCGACTTTACCTGCGCTTCAAGGCGCGACTGCTTTGCGTCAAGGGTATCGTAAACGCTCTTGACCTCGGCACGATCCGACTCTATGGCGGCTTTTTCGCTTACAATGCTCGCCTGCTTTTCCTGCTGCGACTGTTGGTCGGAGGAGAGCTGTTCTTTTGTTTTGTTAAGCTCGTCAATTTCCTGCTGAAGTCCTTTGACAAGCTCCGTATCGTGTTTTGAAACACGGCTGATAAGTTCAATCCTTGTTAAAAAGCTCTCGTAATCGCTGGAGCCGAGAAGCACCTCGAGAGTTGAATTTTCGCCTGCTTTATACGCCGAGCGAAGTCTCTCTTTGAGTACGTCATAGGTTACGTTGATAGCGGCTGTCTGCGTTTCTATTTGAATATTTGCGGCGTCTATTTCGGCTTGAAGTCTGTCGATTTCCGCCTGATAGTTGTTGATAATTTCATCCTTTGCCGCTATTTGCTTGTTAAGGTCGGTTATCTTGGCGTTGTAGACGTCAAGCTGAGCCTGCATATCGGAAATCTGATTGAGCAAATCGTTTACGGACGCCTTATTATCGCTGATTTTATTATTATTGGCATTTATTTTGCTTTCAAGCTCGTCTATCTGATCCTGCACGGACGAAGCCGACCCCGAAAACGCCGTAACGGAAAACAGTATCGCCGTTATAAGGGTCACGGAAATAATGCGTATAAATGCTTTCTTCTGATGCTTCAAAATAAAAAGAACTCCTTTAATACCGGATTTACCCCTTTACAAATTACGGAAGATACGGCGCGGGATTTACCCTTGTGCCGTTTATCCAGACCTCAAAATGAAGATGCGCTCCGGCGTGCGGATTTGCCGGCGTCGGCGCGGGACTTACGTTACCCGTATTGCCGACAAGAGCTATAACCTGCCCCTGCTTTACCGTTTGCCCCTTGCTCACCTTTAATACGCTGCAATGAGCATACCTTGTGCAAACTCCGTTGCCGTGATCAATAAAGACGTTATTGCCCCAGCTCGAATGATACTCGGCGGAAAGAACCTTACCGTCTGCCGCGGCTCTGATCTCTTTACCGTATGTATTGCCGGTTGCGCCCTTTGTGGTAAAATCAATACCCTTGTGATTCGGATAGCCGTACCAGCCTGCCGATATGGTTACATTTGAATACTGAAGCGGACAAATCATACCTTTCGGAGATACCGTATAACCGCCGTTGCCGCCGGTGTTCCCACCGGTATTTCCGCCGGTGTTTCCGCCGGGTTTCGGTAATTCGCCGGAACCTTGCGACGCATTTTTTGCTATTTCGGCAAGCTTTTTATCGTAGCTGTCTTTTTCAGCCTGTATTTTTTTATTCTCGTTTTCCAACTCCTTGGAGCCTGCGCTGAGAGATGAAATATAAGCATTTCGCTGCGCAACCTGCTTTTCAAGGGTAGACTGCTTAGAATCTACGGTATTATAAAGCGACTGCACCTGTGATTTTGACGAAACAATATCAGCCTTTTCGGACTCGACGGCGGTTTGCTTAGCCTTTACTTCCTGCTGATTTGATGACAGGAGCTTTTTTGTATCGTTAAGCTTTGCAATATCGTCCTGCAAGGATTTCATAAGCTGCCTGTCGTGCTTTGTTGTTTTGCTCAAAAGCTCAAGCCTTGTGAGAAAGCTCTCGTAATCGCTTGCCGTAAGAAGCACCTCAAGGGTGGAATTTTCGCCTGCCATATATGCCGCGCGAAGTCTCTCCTTTAAAAGGTCATATGTATCGTTTACTGTCTTCGTTTGAGTTTCTATGCTCTCGCTTGCCTCGTCTATGCTCTTTTGAAGAGAGTCTATTTCTTTTTGATAGTCGTTTATAACGGCGTTTTTGTCGCCTATCTGACTGTTAAGCTCCGTTATTTGACTTTGGTACGTGTCAAGCTGTTCCTGCAAAGCGTCTATCTGGTCAGAGGAATAGCCGTTTGACTCTTTGGCGCTGTCGATTTTATTTTGCAAATCCTTAATTTTTTGCTCATTCTGCTTTTTCTTTGCCTCGGCAGCCGCGATTTTGTTTTCCAAATCCTCCTTGGAATCCGCCGCGGAAGCAGGCAAAAAAGACGCGCAAAAAACGAATATTACCGACAGTAAAAGGCTCAAAGCTCTTTTGAGTCCGCTTTTAGTCATCAGAGACCACGCTCCCTTGCTCTTTCAGGTATTTACCCATCGAAACAAGACTTCCGAAACCTCCTGTAAACAATCCTATCGCGACAAATACAAGAAGTATCTGCCACCAGTACTCGGTAAACGGCACGAGCTTAAATCCGAGAAGCGAGAGAGTCTGCGAAAACGCCTTTTCGGCTATCGCATAAAGACCCCACAGAACGCCCAAGGACACTACGCCCGAAATCGTACCGAGTATCATACCCTCTATCATAAACGGCCAGCGGATAAACCAGTTGGTAGCGCCGACGGCTTTCATGATGGATATTTCAAGTTTTCTCGAGAACATCGTAATGCGTATGGTGTTTGCTATAATAAATACCGCAACAAGGAATAACATTACGACAAGACCTATGCTGACTATTGAAACGGCGTGGCGAAGCGACAAAAGCTTGCTCGCAAGGTCGCTGTTTTCACGCACGGAATCGACTTTGTCTATCTGCTTTATCTGAGAAACGGTATTTTCAAACTGTGACAAATCTTTTACCGTAACCTTGTACGCATCGGGAAGGGGACTTTCGTCAAAGCCCTCAAACAGAGCCGAGTCGCCGCCCATGCTCTGTATCTGCTTCTGAAAAGCCTCTTCTTTCGGTACAAATTCGCAGCTCTCAATATTGCTTATGTTATTAAGAGACGCGCCTATCTGAGCCGTTTCGTCTTCCGTGGCGTCGTCGGCAACATAGACCATTACCACGTTTTGCGACTGAACGCTGTCAAGAAGAGTATTTATATTGAAGAATATCATTATGCCCGCGCCCATAATTATAAGGCACGCCATAAGTACGGTTACGGAGGCTATCGACATAAGGCGGTTAACCCACACATTGCGGAACCCCTCATGCGTAAGATATTTTAAGCTTGTCCCTTTCACTTGTTGTCACCTCCGGTCTTTTTGTCAATGGCGTCGAGATATTTTGAGTAATCGACGTCATCGTCGGAGGAATCCGAATCCACGCCGTATGTCGCCATAAACTTTTCAAGGTCGGCGTCCGAATTCGGCTGAACATAAAACGGGCTTATGCTGTCTTCCTTTTGCTTGGCAACACGGTCCTCCACCGTCTCCGAGGAGGCAATGTTCTGAACCGCAGCCGCGGCTGCCGCCGCTCTTTCCGCATTTGACGCGTCGGAAGCATAGTCTCTTTCGATGGTGGCATAATCGTCGGGGAGCGCCTCGGTGTCTTCGGAATCCGAAACCACGGAGCCCTGCTCTATTGTAATAACCCTGTGGTGGAAGTGACGGACGAGGTTGTGCTCGTGAGTTACCATTACCACGGTGGTTCCGTTTGCGTTTATGTGGTTTAAAAGATCAACTATTTCGTAAGACATTTCGGGGTCGATATTACCCGTAGGCTCGTCCGCAATTATAAGGCCCGCATTGTTTACAAGCGCACGTGCGAGAGCTACTCTCTGCTGCTCGCCTCCCGACAGCTCCGTCGGCAAATTTCTTGCCTTTGACGCAAGCCCGACAAGGCTGAGTATATAGGGAACGCGTTTTCTGACTTCCTTTTCCTTGGCGCCGATGCAGCGCATTGCAAATGCGACATTGTCAAACACCGTCATAGTCGGGATAAGTCTGAAATCCTGGAATACTATACCGAGAGTCCTTCTGAAAAGGGGAATCTCTTTTTTCTTTAAATTATTAAGATGATAACCGTTAATGATAACAGAACCGCTGTTTGGCACCTGCTCGCGCATCATTATCTTGAGGAACGTACTCTTGCCTGCTCCCGATGAGCCGACTACGAAGACAAATTCTCCGTCGTTTATCTTGATATTGACATCTTTAAGCGCTTCGGTTCCGTTGTCGTAAGTTTTTGATACATTTTTAAATTCAATCACTTAGAACATACCTCTGCTTTTCACAATATTCCCACCGCTGACTCTGCCGTAAATCGAAAATGCCGACCGACAGAGACACTAAACAACCGCTATAAAAATATAGGCGGTAAAATGAGTATAGTCACTCATAATACCGCCTGTAATTATAACATAAAACGTCAAGTTTGTAACCATTTTGTAATATGGTAAATTATATTCGTGCAGTTTAAACAAAAACTTATATACAAACTTGTATGTCTTGACAAATCGCAGTAGTATACGGCAAATTTACCGTTTTTAATACTTAACCGGATTTGAATCGAGATATTTCTTAACCATAAGAGCTACTTTAAATACTATTGCGTCGTCGAACTCACGAAGGTCAAGGCCTGTGAGCTTTTTAATCTTTTCAAGACGATATACAAGAGTATTTCTGTGTACAAAGAGCTTCCTTGAGGTTTCGGATACGTTGAGGTTGTTTTCAAAGAACTTCTGAATGGTGAAGAGCGTTTCCTGATCGAGGTTGTCGATAGAGCCGCGCTTGAAAACTTCTTTTAAGAACATATCGCAAAGCGTTGTGGGAAGCTGATAGATAAGTCTCGCGATACCGAGGTTATCATAGCTGACAATGCTCTTTTCGGTGTCGAACACCTTGCCGACTTCAAGAGAAACCTGAGCCTCTCTGAAAGAGCGCGCAAGATCTTTTATTCCCTCAACGGTAGTGCCTATACCGACAAGAACATGAGAATAGAACTCCGTTCCGAGACCGTCGGCTATCGAGCGGGCAAGCTTTTCGAGATCCTTTGTATCGATATTGGGCTTAACTTCTTTAATAAGGGCAATATCGGTCTCGTTAAGGTTTATTACGAAATCCTTGGTCTTATCCGGGAACAGGTTTTGAATTATATCATAAGCGGAAATATCTATGTGCTCGGTGATTCTGATAAGAATTACGACACGTGACACGTCATTGTTAAAATGAAGCTCTCTCGCTTTGAGATAAATATCGCCCGGCAGTATGTTGTCAAGAATTACGTTCTTGATAAAGTTTGCGCGGTCGTATTTTTCGTCATAATACTGCTTAATGCTTGAAAGGGTTACGGCGAGCATTGAGAGATATTTCATGGCAAGATCGTCGTCGCCCGAAACAAATACGGCATATTCGGGGTGCATACGCGCACCGAACGGCTTATAAGAATAGCCGTCTACCGATATAACATCCGAACCGCTGAAAACGGCGGTAACTTCGGTTGAGAGCACCTCCCCTATCTTACCGAGCTCGCTGCAGGAAATAATGGTACCCGACTCGTCTATAACACCTATAGTACGATCAATGCTGTCGGTAAGCTGATGCACAATACCCTGGAACAATCTGTTCGACATTGATAAAACCTCCATCTATCTTCTTTTTCTCCGGCGAAAACCGCTCTGCCGCACGCCGATAAAAGCCGAAACGACAGTACGAATTCTCCCGTCTGCATTTTTATACAATTTCACAATTCATATATTATGTATTTTACACAATCTTTTAAGATTTTGCAAGCTAAAAATTGATATTTTAAAAATTTAGTTTGCATTTTTCACAAAAATTGTTTTTCATTTTGTAAAATCGGTTAGATAAAGGCTTTTTAATACGCTTTTTTGTCGGTTTTTGCATTGTTGAAAATGACTATGCGCAAAATGCCGAAGCCGTTGACGTGCCGCCGTTTGATGACACTTTTTTTCGATGTGTCCGTTATTTTGAGTCGATAATAATCGCAGCCTTACCTGCCGGCATTGCACTTTGAGCAAACGCTGTAACCGTTATTGAGATACGAGGAAAGCTCCGAGGCGGAAATTTCTTTTTTGTTTTCCGAGGATGTCCTTAAAGCATATGAGCATGACGGAGAGTGTATTTTTTTGGTATTCACGTTCACTGTATAGGTGCCCTTAGAGGGTTGTGCGTCGGCAGAGCTCTTTTGTGAATTGCCGCCGGCGGAAGGCGAGGTCGAAGCACGCCCTGCGGCAGAGGAAGCCGCCGCAGTCTCTGTTTCGGCTTTTGCCGTCGTATCTGATTCGCTCTCGGCCTCTGCCGCCTTGGTCACAAGATAAAATCCGTCTTTTTCGTCTGTGTTTTTCGGCGAATTTTCAGATGACGCAATATTGCCGTATTCCTTCAGCAAAATATGATCCTTATACCGCAGCACAAGGGACACGGCGGAAAACACCGTACACAAAACGGCGCAAACGGTAATTACGGCTGTCATAATTTTAAACCCGCGTTTTGCGCTTTTCTCTTGGTTATTCATATTCATTCCCCCAATACATTATGGGAAAATGATAACATCACAGAGCCGAAAATAAAGCTTTTGTGCCGAATTAGCACAAGTTATCTTTTAATTCCGTCGGCAATGTATTTAAACACGGGGGCGCAGTCCAAAGCGCCTCCCGCTCCGTTTTCTTTAAAAACGGTGATGACATAGCGCGGTGAATCATACGGAAAAAATCCGCAAAACCACGAATGCGTCACTTCGTTCCCGCTCTCGTCAAACCATCCGCTTTGCGCCGTTGCCGTTTTGCCTGCGGCGTCCGAATACTCGGTTTCCGCCCTTTTTCCGCTGCCCGACACCACAGTCTCACGTAAAAGCCCGGTGACGGTTTTTGCCGTATCGACGCTCATTACGCGCCTCGGAACGGGCAACGCGGCTTTTTTGATTTCCTTTCCGTTCCCGTCTATTACGGCTTTCATAAGAGAGGGCGCGCGATACACTCCGTTATTTGCCACAGCCGCATATACGGCGGACATTTGCAGCGGCGAAGCGAGCAATTTACCCTGACCGAATGCGAGATTGCACAAATCCGCCTCAGAAATCAGGCTGTCGGCTGACGGCATAATGCCGGGCTTTGTCTCCCAGCCGTCCGCAAGCTCGATTTTTTGACCGAGCCCGAGATTTTCACCCATGGCGCAAATGCTTTCCTTGCCCGTTTTAAGCGCGAGATTTATAAAATACGGATTACATGACTCCGCCATAGCCGAATACATATTCATATTTCCGTGACCGGTCTTTTTGAAGCAGCCGAACGAAATATCGCCGTTCAGGATATATTTTCCGGTGCATACAAAGCTGAGATCGGTCGGTATACCGTCTTGTACGGCGGCGCAGGCGACAACCGCCTTAAAAACGGAGCCTACGGAGTACGGAGTTACCGCCCTGTTTAAAAACGGCGAAGACGGGTCATCGAGACTTTTTTCGGGTGCGTTTCGGTCGAACGACGGTGCGCTCGCCATTGCCCTTATTTCGGAAGTGGCGCTGTCGAGAACGACAATCGCTCCGCGGTCGATACCGAATTCCCCGAGAGCCGATTCGCACAGCTTTTGTATGTCTCTGTCGACGGTAAGCTCCACTCCGCCCGCCGACATATACCCGTCCTTTAAAAATGTAATCTCCGCACCCTCAAGCAATTTTCCCGAAGCCGCTGCACCGCACCTTGCCTTCAGAGTTCCCGAATACGACAGAAGTATATCGTTGTAACACTTTTCGATTCCCGAAACGCCGTTTCCGTCGCCGTCGACATACCCAGTTATATGCGGTGCGAGACTGTTTTCTCCGTACCGCACCGCAGTTTTTGCCGTCTTGATGTTTTTTTCGTCAAAAACCGCATTTGACGCGCAAACCGCAATTTTCCCCTGAGACAAAGTCGCGTAAACAGACGGTATTTCGTTTTCGGGGACGATGGTTTCAAGAGACAAAAGAGACTCCTCGCACGGCTTTATTGCCGCCGTCAGAACGGTATCGCAGTTGACTATCTGCCGCATATTGCAGTCATAAATATTGCCTCTTGACGAAGCCACCGTTACGCCAACGGTATTTTTCGACGCGGCGACATCGGACACATTGCCGCCGCAAAGCCCTGCCATTTTTACAAAAAGCACGCCGAACGACAGACACAGCAAAAAGAAAAGGGCACAAATACGCTTGCTCATAATTCACCTCAAAAAACAAAAAACGCTCCCGTTCTATTATTGAACGGAAGCGCGTGTTTTATTTCGTATTTTGTTTTCTGAGAATTGTTCCGGGGGCAAATTTCAAATCGGAGCGTATTTTAAATTTCATCATAGCCCGCGGCGTGCTGTCTATGGGCTCGCCGTTCTCGTCAAAGAGCTCCTCCGCCGTAAATGTTTGCGGCTTTTTGCCCGGCTCAAGGCTCTCAAGCAAATCTCCCTTAAAAAATTTGTTGCGCTGTTCGCAGTAAATAAAGCCGTCACTGCAATTTTCGACCACCGCCGTAACATCCCATTCGCGGCGGTAACCGCCCTCAAAACTGATATTCGCTTTTTCGTGCGGCGAATCAAAATAGAAGCCCGTGCAGTAATCGCGATAGCTCACCTTGCGCACTTCGTCAAGTATCCACTCGGGTAAAACGAAGCTGCCCGACTCGCTGCTCATATAAGTGTCAATTGCCGCTCTGTAAGCATTTGTTATAACCGCCGTATAATACGCGGATTTTGCTCTGCCCTCTATTTTAAAGCTGTCGATTCCGGCATCTATAAGCTCCGGAATGTGTTCTATCATACACATATCCTCGGAGTTTAATATATATGTGCCGTCCTCTTCTTCGTTTACCGGGAAATATCTGCCCTCGCGCGTTTTTTCCATAAGCGCATACTGCCAGCGGCACGGCTGAGCGCATTCGCCGCGGTTTGCGTCGCGACCGGTCAGATAGTTTGACAAAAGGCATCTGCCCGAAAATGACATACACATACTGCCGTGCACAAAGCACTCGATTTGCAGCTCTTTCGGGGTTTTGGCTCTTATCTCGGCAATCTCCGACAGAGAGAGCTCGCGTGCCGTAACTATTCGCTCGGCGCCCATATTGTAAAACTCGTTTGCCGTGAGGTAATTTACTATGCCCGCCTGCGTGGAAACGTGCAGCGGTACCGACGGTGCATACTTCTTGCAATATGCCATAGTGCCTATATCGGCTGCAATATACGCGTCCACCCCTGCATTTGCCGTCATCTCTATAAAGCCCGGCAAAAGCGGTATCTCGCTGTTTCGCGGAAGCGTATTCAGCGTGAGATAAATTTTAACTCCCTTTTCATGCGCTTTTTTTACCGCCTTTATAAGATCCTCTTCGGGGAAATTTTGCGGACCTGCGCGCATACCGAATGAACTGCCGGCAAGGTAGACGGCGTCCGCTCCGAAGCGCAAGGCCGCCTCAAAGCGTTCAAAATCGCCTGCCGGACTTAGTAATTCGGGTCGTCTTTTCATATTGCTCCTCTGGTAAATTACTGCGAAGCCGATTTTGCCGCTTTTTGGTTGGCCTGGAGTATGGCAATGTTATTTGCCTGACGCTCCGAATCGTTTTTCGCAAGATAAATCTTCTTATTGTTGTCGTGTGCGAAGAAGTAGTAATCGGTCTTTGCGGGATTCAGCGCCGCGTTTATTGAGTCGTCTCCGGGGTTACAGATAGCGCCCACGGGCAGACCCTCGCACTTATACGTACTGTAACGCGAGGTATAGGAAGCGAGTTCCGTAGCGTTTGTAACATTCTTCGCAATATAATCGTTGATATAATCCGCCGTGGAGTCGCACTGAAGCGACGGATAAAGCCCCGGCTTATTGAGACGATTGTGAAGTACCGACGATACAAGCGGCATCTGCGTCGCATCGGCAGCCTCTTTTTCTATAATGGAGGCAAGCTTTATTATATCGTCAACCGACATATTGAGCGCATCGGCTTTTTTCTGATAATCGTCCGTCCACTTTTTTTGGAAGTTGTTGAGGAAAGTCCTTATAACACTCGAGGCGTTTTCACCCTTATAGAAATCATACGTGTCGGGGTAAAGATAGCCCTCAAGGCTCCTGTAACGCTGCTCTTTATTCGGTTCATTCTTAATGAAGGTGTATTCGCTGCTGAAGTCCACCTCTCTCATGGCTTTATAGATGGCATCGGCGGAGCAAACCTCGTATTTTTCGAGCTTTTCGACTATCTGATCCACCGTATAGCCCTCGGGGAACGAAAGCCGCACGGTTTCGCCCGTGGACGGAGGTGATTTAAAGGTCGAAAGCATTTTTTCAACGCCCATCGACTTTGTTATATAGTAAATACCCGACATATAGTTGTCGTCGCGGTATTTCATTACCTTTGCAAACATCTTGCAAAAATGCTTGTGCTTTATAAGCCCGTTGTCTTTTAATATATTTATAACGTCGCTCGTGTTGGTCTCGGCGGGGATTGTAACGGACACAACATTTTCGCTGTCGCGGCGTATTGCCAAAACGTCGTTCATACAGCTTATGAGATACGACGACAGACAAATTGCGCATACAACGCAAACAGCTATTGTTATCCACGTTTTTTTGTTCCTTACAAAATACGCGGCAATTCTTACGGCAATTTCTTTTTCGTTGCCCTTTATCCCTTTTATCGGTGGTCTTTTATGAGCGGCGCCCTGTCTTGCGTTTTCCGTTTCCGGCATATATCCGCGTGACGTATTGCCGAAAGACGCGGCATTTCCGCCGTTTCTGCCGCCGCGCGTAATTATCGGTCCGAATTCATCGTCGTAGCTTATGCCGCGCTGCGCCGTACCGGTTTTTTCGGGCGGTCTTTTATGAATCTTGTGCTTTTCTGTCGGCCTTTTGTGAGCATTGTGAGCGTTATGCATTTCCGGAACATCGGCACTGTGATGCACGGGCATATCGCGTCTGACAGGCGGTCTTTTTTGCGGAGCGTCGGTAAACTCGGAGTCAAGGTCTTTTATTTCGAGCTTAAAGGGCTTTTTGCCGCTCTTACGGTTTCTTTCAACCATATTTTTGAGTTCGGGTCTTTTCTGCTCGTCTTCCTCACGCGCATAAATATCCAAAAGGTCTTTATACGAATCCTCCGGAGATCTTTTATTGTCATCCATGGGCGCTCCTCCTTTCATTAAACTCTGTGTACTGTCTTATCCGAAACGATTATGTCGGATTTAATATCATAGCTGTCGTGCGGAATTCTTCCGACTATCTGCTCTTCATAAGCAAGGCCTATTTTGGTGCCCGAAAACGATTTTAAAAACCTGTCGTAGTAGCCTTTGCCGAAGCCTACGCGGTATCCGTCCTCGGAGAACACAAGAGCCGGCACTATACATATACCGCCGTCAAACGAGGTCATAATTTCACATGACGGGTTCGGCTCCATTATGCCGAATGCCCCGGGTTCAAGGTCAAAAACCGAGTCTATACGGCAAAACTCCATATGCCCGAAAGCGTCAAGGCATCTCGGCACGGCAACGGTTTTGCCCGAAAGCACCGCCTGTTTAATTATACACGATGTGTCAACCTCGCGTGAAGACGACACATAGCACAAAACGGTTTTCGCATTTTTAAATTCGCTGAGAGCAAACAGGTTGTCCGTAACGAATTTATCAAGTCTCGCCTTTTCTTCCGGCAGAAGCGACTCTCTGTACTCTTTGGCGCGTCTTCTTAAATACGCTTTATCCTCACTTTGAGCCGTCATTTTTATCACTCGCTTTGAACAGATGATTTTATGTTTTCGGCAACATCGCTGCCGCAAAGCGCCTCGGCTATTTTAAGCCCGAATTCGAGAGCCACACCCATTCCGCGTGCGGTTACTATGTTTCCGTCACGCTCTACGGGAGCGCCCGTGGCAACAGCGCCGTAAAGGTCTTTTTCAAATCCGGGGAAGCAGGTTGCGGTTTTGCCGCTTAACAGATTTTTATGACCGAGCACCGACGGTGCCGCGCAAATAGCACAGATAAGCTTTCCGTCTTTTGAAGCGCGGTCGATAAATTCATTTACCTTTTCCGACTTTTCAAGATTTAAAGTGCCCGGCATACCGCCCGGCAAAACAACCGCCTCAATATCGTCGCCCGGAAGCACCTGTGAAGTGTCGGCGTCGCAGGTAATCGCGATATTGTGGGACGAAACTATTGTTTTTTTACCGACGCCTACAACCTTAACGTCTTTTTTCGCCCTTCTGAGCACATCGACAGGGGTGAGAGCTTCTATCTCTTCACAGCCGTCCGCAAGAAAAACATAAATCATTTTTTGTACCGCCGCACGGGAATGCGGCAATCCTTTCTTTAAGTCTTCAGTTCAGCGTTATCCCTATATACACGCTGTCCTCTATCTTCTCGCCTTTGATATTTTTTATCATACCTACGGCGGTGCGTTTGCAATTTTTTAATTCGGCGGCTTTTTCCTCGGGCACAGAGACAAAAAACGTATTTTCGCCCGTTTTTTTCAAAACGTCCAAGGCGTTTTCATATGTTCCGCCGCAGAGAAGCTCCGTAACAAAAACGCCGTTTTCAGCCGGACTGTACGAGACATAAAAATCGTCTCCGAAAACTATTTTGCCGTCGTCGCCGAGGAAATCCGAAAACAGTTTTATTTCGTTTTCTCGCCACACTACGCGGTTTACGTTTTTTAAAAGCTCTTCTCTTTTAAGAGCCGCCTTTTTTATATCCGACGGCGCCGCGCCTTTTATATCGAGAGGCTCACCGCCGATCAATTTTAAGACGGTTTTTTCGGCATAGACGGCTTTATAAAAGCCGAATTTTTCGTAGTAATCAAAAAGGTGCTCCGTCGCCGGAACCAAAAACAGATAATCCGATTTTCTGTCGGCGGCAAGCGAAGCGGCAAACTTCAGCACCGAACCCATTATGCCGCGTTTTCTGTATTTTTTTGCGGTGGCGGCGGCGTAAATATAGTACGCCGAATATCCTTTTCCCGCGATTGAAAGCTTTTCCGGAAGCAAAAACAGCTGAGACACAACTTCCTGCCCCTCGGTACAGATAACCGCATTTTCATAAGAAAAGCTGTTTTTGAAAAACATATCAATCGTTTCATTATCGTCGCCGAAGCACTCCTGCCACAGCGAATACATCTTTTTCTTGTATTTCGGTGAAGAAAGCCGAATATCCATAACTTATCCCTTATAAAAAGCGCGGTACTTTTGAAGAAGTATCTCGGGGTAATACGAGAGCTTTGCCTTACGAAGGCCCTCGCTGCCCGTGTCGTCCTCGCGGTTTATAAATTTATAGTTTGCAAGCATATTCGCCGCAAATTCGCGGTTTACAGTGGGGTAAGCTCCGCGAACCGAAGCATACGCTTTTTCTATATGTGTGCAAAAAGCCGAGCTGTTCAGCTCTTCGCCGAGAGTGTAAGCCACAACCTCGCCGTCGGCATATAAAACTCCGCCTTTGAACCCGAGCTCGTCAAAATTCGAGAACGCACGTTTTATGGCTTCAAGCTCGTTATCTATTTCATCCGGGTCCTTTTCACGGTTTAAAGACTCCCATTTTTTGTTCATTTCAAGGCAGGATTCCATATTGCCGTCGTTTATCGGTTCAAAATGCCAATCGTGATTATTTTTAAAGTAAGATATATGGTTACGCTTACCGTGGTATTTTCTTCCGGCAAGGTCAATAAGATCGGTGGTATTGTAAATGTAATCGGCAAATTCCCGCATCTCGGTAAATTCAAACTTCCCGGGCATCATATCTTCAAGCTCACGGACATTTGACGGAGTGAGGCAGTACATGGTAAGACGCGCACCGTCGTGATTTTCGGCATAACGTATAAGCTCGTTTACGGCGGCCTTTTTATCGCCGTCGCCGCACGGGTAAAGATACATCGGATCGCCTATACCGTCGCGTGCCAAAAACATACCGTCATACTCGCAAATCGTATTTTCATACACAGGCGCCCATATATAAAGGTTGCCGAAGCAGTACTCGCAGGCCATATCGCCCGAACGTTCCATTACACTGCTCACCCAAGCCCTGTCCGATAATTCGGGTTTTCTGAATTCAAGCAAAATTATTCTCCTAAACCAAGTTCTTTTTTTACTATATCCAATATTTCTTCGCTTATATCGGCTATTGGACGCGGCTCACCGTTTTCGGAGCAGACCACGGTCTCCCAGCCCATTTTTTCCGCGGCAAATGCCGCCGCTTTTGCACAGCGACGCAAATACTCGACATTTGCCTCGTGGACATCTTTTTTCACCTCGTCGCCGCCGTAGCGCTTTGTCATAAGGCGCTGTGACACGTCGACGGGCATGTCAAGATATATAATCTTGTCGGGCTTCGGCACGGCAAGCTTTACGTATTCGTAATCGCAGAGCCATTTAATGTAGTCGCCCCACTCGCTCTGCGGCAGTTTTACCGCCTGATGAACGGCGTTCGACGAAGTATATCTGTCGGCTAAAATGACCTTGCCCGAAAAATAATCCTCTTTCCAATGACGGCTGTAGCTCGCATAGCGGTCCACCGCATAAAACGAGGACGCCGCATAAACGTTGACGCACGACGGGTCATTTCCGAATTCTCCGCCGAGATACATTCTGACAAGCGTGCTTGACGGGTCGTCGTAATCTGGCAGTTTAATTCTTTTTGTATCGATTGAAAGAGCGGCAAGTTTTTTCTGAAGAAGCTCCGTTTGAGTCGATTTACCGCTTCCGTCAAGACCCTCAATAACTATAAGTTTGCCGGACATACCTTTTACCCCTTTTACATATCTAATCTAAATTATTATAGCAAACAATTACATTTTTTACAACAAAAAATGCACAATATTCCAAATTGCTTAAACCGATATAATGTGATAAAATATTACAAAATATCAAAAAGGGGCATACGCACAAAATGGATCTTGATAATTTGGATTTGAATAAAAGCGGAGCATTCATAATAGGTCTTTCGGACTGCGGCGAAAAAGTAACCTCCGCCGGCGGCAGAGTATCTACGCAGGAGGGCACCGCACTCGGCATATGGCAAAAATCGCAGGACTGCGAAAAAAACGCAAAGCTTATTGACAAGGTTACGCGCTCCGGCCACAATTCGGTAGTGGAGCATACATATTTTAATCTCGCATTTCAGAATGTCACGGCGGTTGTCGAGCAATTCGTCATTGAATTCAGACTCGCTTCATTCACCGTAAAATCACGCAGATATGTTGATTTTTCCGACGCGGGATTTTTTGTTCCCGAGGATGCGGACGAAAACTACAAAAGCCATATGTCAAAGCTTTTCGGTCTGTACAGTGAATTCTGCGAAGCCGGCGTACCCAAAGAGGACGCGAGATTCCTTTTGCCGTACTGCCTTTTTTCCAACTTCTTTTGCAGCATAAACGGGCGTGAATTTTTGCACTTGTTAAAAGCCATGCTCTACGGCAGAGGCAGCAAATACCCCGAGATAGTAAAGCTCGGACGCGAATTAAAAGAACAGGCGGAAAAGCTCACTCCCGGCATAATGACGGGCTTTGACGAGCGCAGCAAAAACTATATGCCGGATAACCCCGACCTCTCGTTTGTCGGTGTTGTTTCGCGCCGCACAAACGGAAAAAAAGTCGAACTTCTATCATATACGGGCGACGCCGAAAAAAATGTTCAGAGAAGCGCGCTCATTTCTTACACCAACGCTTCAACCGAGGATATAGACCGCATTTTATCGGACAGCGCGGTTGCCGACAAAATAACCTACAGCCTTGTGCACTCTTCAAGACCGAGAGCGCTTGAAGCCGCAGACTTTACTCTTCGTTTTAACGACGTTTCGCTCTCCGGAATAACTCACTTCACACGTCACAGAATGCAGAGCATAGAAATTCCCGAGCTTACAAGAGCCAACAGAAAGAAACACATCGTCCCCGAATCGGTCAAAAAAGACCCGGAGCTGCTTCTTAAATACGAAAACACATTTAAAGAAAATGCCGCCGAATACGAGAGACTTCGCGCTCTCGGCAAGAGCGAAGAAAGCCTCGTATACTATCTTCTCAGCGGCAACACACTCGATATAGTCACAACCATGAACGCCCGCGAATTACTGACATTTATGAAACTGCGCACCTGCTCACGAGCTCAGTGGGAAATCAGAGCGCACGCGGTAGAGGCTCTCGAGCTTTTGAGAAAAGCCGCTCCGGGGATTTTCAAATACTACGGCCCGAGCTGCTTTATTTCATCTTGCCCCGAGGGCAGATTCTGCTGCGGCAGACAGGAAGAAATGCGTAAAACATTTTCAATGTAAAATAAAAATGCCGAAGCCTTGCAAATCAAAGCTTCGGTGTTTTTTTGAGCAATTTTTCCCTCTCCCTGTAATCGGGCATATACTTTTCCACGAGGGCGTAAAACCTTGCCGAATGGTTCTTTTCCTTAATGTGCGCAAGCTCGTGCACAACAACGTAGTCGACGGCTTCCGGCGGATAAAGCATAAGCCTGTATGAAAAGCATATTGAATTTTTACCGCTGCACGAACCGAATCTTGTCGCGGCGGAGGTTATTTTAACGCTTGTAGGGTAAAGACCCATTTTCTCGCTGTAATATTCTACGCGGCGCGGCAATTCCGCGGCGGCAAGCGCGCGAAGCTCCGACACTCTCTTTTCGTCAAGTGTTTTTTCAAGAGAAAGACGGCTCTTTTGCTTTTCTATATGCTCATTTATCCATTTTTCATGTGATAAAACAAAGTCGTCTATCGTTTTTTTGGGGCAGCCGACAGGCGCCTTTACGCTTACTTTTAAATCCTTTGTCACGGTGAGCGACAGAGTTTTTCTTTTTGACCTTTTCAACTCATAATCTGTTTTCATAAAGTTCATAATATTAAAACAATTATAATTTATATTTTAAGTGTTCCGTTTTTTCGGGCAAACATAAGTATAGCATTTTCTCTGTAAAAATCAAATATATCGGGAGGACTTAATATGTGTACCGCAGCAACATACAAAACAAACGATTTTTATTTCGGCCGCACGCTCGACTATGAATTTTCATACGGAGACGAAATTACCGTGACGCCGCGAAATTATCCTTTTAACTTTAAATTCACGGAGTCTCTCGGCAGTCACTACGCCATAATAGGTATGGCTTATGTTTTTGACAATTATCCGCTCTACTACGACGCGGTCAATGAAAAGGGACTTGCGGCGGCAGGTCTTAATTTTGTAGGCAACGCCTGCTATAATTCGGAGCAAAGCGGCAAATACAATGTGGCGCAATTTGAATTTATACCGTGGCTCTTATGCAGGTGCGGCAATATAAAAGAGGCGAAAGAGCTGCTCACAAACGCGAATATCACAAACACGCCGTTTAACGAATCGCTCCCTGCCGCACAGCTTCATTGGATAATAGCCGACAAGAACGGCTGCATAACCGTTGAATCGGTAAAAGACGGCATTAAAATATATGAAAATCCCGTAGGGGTTCTTACAAACAATCCGCCGTTTGATATGCAGCTTCAAAATTTAAACAACTATATGAGCCTCAGCGCAGCCGACCCCAAAAACACATTTGCTCCCGATATGAACCTCACGACTTATTCGCGCGGTATGGGCGCGCTCGGACTTCCCGGAGATCTCTCTTCGCAGTCGAGGTTTGTCAGAGCGGCGTTTGTCAAAGCGAACTCCGTTTCGGAAAATACCGAAGAAAAAAGCGTAAGTCAGTTTTTCCATATTCTCAATTCGGTAAGCCAGCCGAGGGGTTGCTGCAAGCTTGAAAGCGGCAAATATGAAATCACGATTTACACATCATGCTGCAATACGGATAAGGGAATTTATTATTACACAACGTATGACAATCATCAAATTTCGGCTGTTGATATGCACCGCGAAAATCTCGATTCTTCCGCTTTGATACGTTATTCGCCCGTAAAAGACGAGCAGATAAATTTTCAGAACTGAAAAATTACAAAGTGCGGCGGCTCCTATTTTGAGATGTCCGCCGCCTTTTTTAATCGCAATAAAACGGGAATATACAAAAAGCGCATTATTTTTTCTTTCCCTGTAAACACACTCCTCGGTGTAAAATTTTATTCGCGACGGATATTAAACCGACCGTATAAAGCTAAACCATATCCCCCCGACGGGCTACGCAAAACCCCTGCATCTTTTCAAAAGATATAAAATACAAATAAAACACTTGACAAACGCATATAATGATAATATAATGGTTAGGCACTCTGAAAGAGGGCACAACTTAATATCGCGGGGTAGAGCAGTTGGTAGCTCGTCGGGCTCATAACCCGGAGGTCGCAGGTTCAAGTCCTGTCCCCGCAACCATTTAGGAACTGTCTTTTATGACAGTTCTTTTTTTATCCGGTTATGAGCACGATGAGCGGTGCTCGTTGGGGCGAAGCGGTATGCCGCTGCCTGTGGCAGATACAGGCGTGCCGCTGAGGTGAAGAAATAAGGAGCATTGCGACGCGCTCCAAGCGAGCATATGCGACTATATTTCTGAGGGGCAAGCAAGGCGCAGCCTTGTGAGATGTAACCCGGAGGTCGCAGGTTCAAGTCCTGTCCCCGCAACCATATCGAGCGGATGTAACTGATTTCAGTTACATCCGCTTTGTTTTTTTACCAATATTGAAAAATCAGGCGTAATATTGTATAATAAACCACAAACTTCGGAAAGGGGATTCTTATAATGTCAAAAATGCTCACAGAAACCCAAGTTCTAAAGAAGCTTAATATTCCTGATTTTCGCCATTTGTCGAAGGATAACGTTATGTCCTTCGTTTCAATGATTGACAAAATGGATCCGGAGGTTGCCAAAAAAGCGTTAGAGCAGTTCCCGGACTTTGCGAAGGTGTCCATTCAAGGATTAAACGATCTGAAGGATACCGTTTCAAAGGTAATGGATGATGACAAAGA
>JALELS010000009.1 GCA_022768065.1 Ruminococcus sp.
CATAAAAGAAACCCCTTTAGGGGTAGCTGAAAAAACAATGCAGTCGGCAAACCTTTTCAGCGCCCCTTGAGGGGGTTGTTTGTAATGCGCCCTTCTAGGGCGACTCAAGCCTCCGGCTTAGCCGGAGGTCCTGACTGTCACTTTTGATGTCTCGTCCGAATAATATGGTATCGAAAGGTTGCACAAATAAACTATAAGGAGAAATATCTGTTGAACGAATTTTTGGATTTCTGCGAAAAATCTCTCAGAGCCGAAGACTCAGGCGACTGCTGCCCGGTAAATCCGTCGAGCGAGTACCTCGGCATATCGCCTCTGCCAGAAAATACGGTAACGGCAATGGCTTACGTCCCGTTTCAGACAAATACGACGATGTATGACGTTGAAACAGGATATAAAAACGGCACCGTGTTTACGGACCTTAATAAGCCGTTCTTAGGGGGGAGATGTATATGAATACGAGAAAAGCCATGCTTTTAAAACTCGGTTCTCTTCAGTTCTCGCTTTGGGAACTGCATCTCTATCTCGATACACATCCTATGGATACCGCCGCCGAGGCGCGTTACCGGGGGTATAAAAAATGTTACGATGAAGTGAGAGCCGAATTTACGGAGAAATACGGACCGCTGAGTCCCTCCGAGGGCAACGGTGAAAAATGGCTGAAATCGCCGTGGCCTTGGGAAAAACAAGAGGAGTGTGTTAAATAATGTTTTCGTATGAAAAAATGCTGCAATATCCGGTAAATATAAAAAATCCAAATCCCAAATACGCTCAGATAGTATTAGAGCAGTACGGCGGTCCCGACGGAGAACTCGGCGCTTCGCTGCGTTATCTCTCACAGCGTTTTTCAATGCCTTGTCCCGAACTTAAAGGACTTCTCACCGATATCGGTACCGAGGAGCTCGGACACCTCGAAATGATAGGCGCAATAGTTTATCAGCTTACGAGAAATCTCTCTGTTGAAGAAATTAAGAAGGGTGGATTTGACGCATATTTTGTAAATCATACAACGGGAGTGTACCCGGCAGGGGCAAACGGTATGCCGTTTAACGCAGGCTCTCTTGCTTCTAAGGGCGACGTCATAACGGATCTTCACGAAAATATGGCGGCGGAACAAAAGGCGCGAACCACATATGACAATATTCTGAGGCTTGTTGACGACCCCGATGTCAGAGACGCCATAAAATTCCTGCGCGAGCGCGAGATAGTCCATTATCAGCGATTCGGCGAAGGACTCAGAATTGCCACCGACAAGCTGAACGAAAAGAACTTCTACGCCTTTAATCCGAGCTTTGATACAAGATGTAACAGGAAAATGCGCTGATTTGGGTACGGCTTCTTTTCACTATAAGACTCGTACCCATATGTAAATATATAAAATAAAGACCGTTCTGCTTTTTCGGAACGGTCTTTAATATGTCCGCAAAAACGGACGTTTGATGTGTTTCAACACAAAACTCGGTTTACACCCGCAGTTTTATATGATAAAATAACAACAGTGCGGTCTATATAGGGCGCGGTATTGCCGTGGTGTCGCCTTTCGGCACAATCCCGAGGAAAATAAAAAGACCTGCCAAAAGCAGGTCTTAACTCACACACTGTGAGGTTTCCGAAGCAACGGTTAGAATAAATTTTTATTTGAACTCGTAGTGTAATCTCGGTACTGAGATTATCTACATCATAACATCTTGTTTCGGTTTTGTCAACACTGTTTTTCACTCAATGAGTGTAATATATTTTTAAAGGAGAATTTTTATGGGTAAAAATTTGCGGAATGTGGATTACGATTATTATTTGGGTCTTGACATCGGGTCCGATTCTGTTGGATGGGCTGTAACTGACGCGGATTACGTCATTCCGAAGTTCAAAGGAAATGCTATGTGGGGCGTTCATCTTTTTGATGAGGGACAAACCTCGGCTGAACGCAGAGGTTTCAGAAGCGCAAGAAGGCGTACTCAACGAAAAAAAGAGCGTTTATCGCTTTTGGAAATGCTTTTTGATGAAGAAATTTGCAAAAAGGACTGTACGTTTTTCAGACGGCTTCACGAGAGTAATTTGTGGCCGGAGGACAAGTCCGGCGATGATAAATACGCCGTTTTTGCAGACGAAAATTATACGGATAAGGACTTCTGCAGGGAATATCCGACAATATATCACCTGAGATACGAGCTTATTAAAAATAAAGAGCCGCATGATGTTAGGCTTGTCTTTTTAGCCCTTCATCATATCATAAAAAACAGGGGACATTTTCTCTTTGATTCCCTGTCGTCGGCTAAAGACTTTGATTCGGCATACGGCGCTTTGTGTTCTTATCTCGGCGACAACGAAATACAGCTTAATTGTTCCGATATCGAGCAGTTTAAAAACATATTAAAGGACAGGCATCAGGGTAAAGTCGAAAAGACAAAAAATCTTGCTTCGCTTTTCGGTATAACAAAAAAATCGGACCCCGTTTCTTTTGCCGTAATGGCCGTTCTAAGCGGCTCGACGGTTAAGATGTGTGATTTGTTTGACGATGACGAACTCAAAACAGCAGAGAAGAACAGTATATCGTTTAAAAGCGGCTACGAAGAAAACGAAGAAATATACGCGTCCGTTTTAGGCGAGCGTTTTGAGCTTGTCGAGCTTTTAAAGGCGGTATACGATTGGGCTGTACTCGCCGACATTTTAGACGGCAAGAAGTATATCTCCGAGGCAAAGGTCGCCGTATATGAAAAACATAAAAATGATTTAAAAACGCTTAAAAAATATGTCAAAACGTATTTACCCGAAAAGTATAACGAGATATTTAAAATAAGCGACGGCAAATGTGACAATTATGTGGCGTATTCCGGTCACATTAAAGAAAACGGCAAAACAGGCGAACTAAAAAAGACCTGTAATTCCGAGCAGTTCTGCGATTATCTTAAAAAGCAGCTCGGCCAAAACGCCGACCCGTCATACAAAGAAATGTTTGACGAAATCGAGAATAAGACCTTTATGCCGAAGCAAGTGACAAAGGATAAGGTACTGAAACATAATGTCAGACAACACTTGATTAGCAGATGTTTGAGAGTAGTGTAATTCTATAAGGTACTGAAACTGCATTATACCGTCTTTGCCCCTCGCCTTTGTTTGAGAGTAGTGTAATTCTATAAGGTACTGAAACTTCGGACTTGTGATATAAATGACTATACATGTTTGAGAGTAGTGTAATTCTATAAGGTACTGAAACTTCGGACTTGTGATATAAATGACTATACATGTTTGAGAGTAGTGTAATTCTATAAGGTACTGAAACTGCAACTTACTTTGCGCAACGTGAGCTTAAGTTTGAGAGTAGTGTAATTCTATAAGGTACTGAAACGTGCTAAATCTTGTTAAGGCTCCCTCTCTAGTTTGAGAGTAGTGTAATTCTATAAGGTACTGAAACCTAAAAAGATTTAATACAAGGGCACTAACGTTTGAGAGTAGTGTAATTCTATAAGGTACTGAAACTTTGTCATTTCAATTTGTTATAGCTCCCTCGTTTGAGAGTAGTGTAATTCTATAAGGTACTGAAACCGTTGGCAATAAGCTCATCAAGTTTAGACTGTTTGAGAGTAGTGTAATTCTATAAGGTACTGAAACTATATGCGAGACTAATAACGGCACTGCACAGTTTGAGAGTAGTGTAATTCTATAAGGTACTGAAACAAATCCCGAAAACATTATGCTCGTCTCCCAGTTTGAGAGTAGTGTAATTCTATAAGGTACTGAAACGAAAGCGCAAAAGTCAGCACCACAGAACAGTTTGAGAGTAGTGTAATTTCATAAGGTACTGAAACACGGGTGTGAAGAATCCGACACCCAGGAAAGTTTGAGAGTAGTGTAATTCTATAAGGTACTGAAACAATGGCGACGGTGCACGAATAGGCTCAAGTGTTTGAGAGCAGTGCAGCCATAATCGAGGTATTTTTATGAACAAAAAAGACGTGAATACTTCTTACGGTAAGAGCAGCGGTTTTTTCGCCGAAAGGACAAAAACCCGTCGAAAAAGCAAAACTCTCTGTACGGCTTTGTATCTGTCGATTGCTTTTGTTATTTGTGTTGCTGCCGCAATTTTAATATGGCGCGGCATACAAAATCATAAAACCGGTTATCGCAGTACGCTGCCGGGCGCCGAAAAGGTCTATCCTACAGTTATGGTCGACGGCTCTTTGTACGAGTGGTACAAGGGCGCCGCAATATGCGATGATTTGCCGCAGGACTGCGTTTTTTACGGTGATATTAAATATGTTGCGAAAAAGACTCCGAAAAATGATTGCGAGTTTTCCGCCGCTTTCGACGCCGAGGGACAAATTTACAAAGTGCCCGACGAAGCTTCGGTGTATCTTGTGCTTACAACATATTGGCTCAGCAATACCGTTGTTAAATTTGACGCTGTAAGTACCGCCGTTTCGGAGCTTTTATAATAGTTATATTTTGCCGCCGCTATTGACTTAGCGGCGAAATGGTGCTATATTACATACCGATAAAACAACGTATGGATTTTTCCGGTCTTAAAAAGATGTGTTTTCGCCATGCAATTATTCGAGAATGAGTAATTGCGTGGCTTTTTTAATTGTAAGAGGAAGTCCGCTGGTCAGAAAGGCAGATGTGTTTGTATGAATGAAAAATTTATGAAGGAAAAGCCTGTTTTTCCGCTTATTATGTCTATGGCTACACCTATGGTGATATCAATGCTTGTCAATTCGCTTTATAATATAGTGGACAGCTTTTTTGTCGCCAAAATAGGCGAGGACGCAATAACCGCTCTGTCGCTAGTCTATCCGGTGCAAAATCTTGTCAATGCGCTTGCAATAGGCTTCGGAGTGGGTCTCAATGCCGTTATCGCGTTTCACCTCGGCGCAGGCGAAAAAGAGGCGGCCGATACCGCCGCCACGCACGGTTTTTTGTTCTCAATACTTCACGGCATTATTGCCGCCGCGGTCAGCATTCCGATTATGCGCCCGTTCCTTAAAATGTTCACACAGTCCGAAAACGCAATTTCGCTCGGAGTTCGCTATTCCACAATAGTTTTTTCATTCTCCGCCGTAATCATGGTAAGCCTCGCATACGAAAAAATCTTTCAGGCCGTGGGCAGAATGAATGCTTCCATGGCAGGACTTATGACGGGCTGTATCGTAAATATCGTGCTCGATCCGCTTTTGATATTCGGCATAGGGCCGTTCCCGAAAATGGGAATTGACGGCGCCGCCCTCGCAACAGGCATAGGGCAGGTGAGCACGCTTTTACTTTATGTGGTTTTATATGTCGTAAAAAGACCGAGCGTGACCATAAACCGCAAGTATTTAAAGCGCAATAAAGTTATAGACCGTAAGCTGTATTTTATCGGAATTCCCGCGGCAATAAATCTTGCTCTGCCGTCTTTGCTTGTGTCAAGCCTCAATGCAATGCTTGCGTCGTTTTCGCAGATATATGTTGTTGTCCTCGGCGTATACTATAAGCTTCAGACGTTTTTATATCTTCCCGCCAACGGCATAGTGCAGGGTATGAGACCCATAATAGGCTACAATTACGGCGCGGCGGAGCATAAAAGAGTTAAAAAAATATATGATATAACTCTTGTGCTGACGGCAGGCATAATGCTTTTCGGTACCGTACTGTGCCTTGCGTTGCCGCATAAGCTGATAGGAATGTTCACTGATAATCCCGAAACCGTAAACGCAGGCAAAAAGGCTCTTATGATAATCAGTGCCGGATTTGTGGTTTCATCGGTTTCGGTGACCTCTTCGGGCGCTCTTGAGGGACTCGGTAAGGGCGTTGAATCTCTCATAATATCGCTTTGCAGATATGCGATTGTAATAATACCGACAGCTTTTGTTTTAACACGGATATTCGGCGCCGACGGTGTTTGGAATGCCTTTTGGATAGCCGAGACCGTGTCCGCCGTAATTTCCGTTATTGTTTACAAAAAGGCGGTCGGTAATAAGCTTAAACGCAGTTCCGAAATCAGCTCTTGATTTTGTACAAATTACCTTAAAAGCAATTGACACGGCACAGATTTTAACGTATAATTTGCACATAATAATGCCGCAAAAACGGCTTGTTTGTACAAAATTTATACATTATGGCATTGCTTAAGCGACAAGCTCCGAAAAAATTTTTTGAGCTTTTCGGTTGCTTGGATTTATGCGATAACGTAAGGGGCGAAAAAATGAATACAGTAAGATTAAAAACCTTATGCGGTGATATTGTCGGACTTGATAACGGCGGCTACGTTGAGTTCCGCGGCATAAAGTACGCCGATGCAGGCAGATGGGAGTATCCCGTCGTTAACGAAAAGTGGGACGGAGTATATGATGCGACCGCTTTCGGCGATTGCTGTTATCAGCACCGCGGATTTGAGGACGACGCAAAGGTTAACCCGTTTTATCACAGGGAATTCAGACGCGGCATGAGCTTTACATACAGCGAAGACTGTCAGTACCTCAATATCAGTGCGCCCAAAAACGCAAAAAATTGCCCCGTTTTGCTGTATATACACGGCGGTTCTTTTACGGGCGGCAGTTCAAACGAAGGGCACATCAGCGGTAAGGCGTATGCCGAAAATGACATTGTTTTTGTCTCCGTGAATTACCGTCTCGGACCTTACGGCTTTTGTTCTCACCCCGATGTTGCCGATGAAAACGGCGTATGCGGCAATTTCGGCCTTTTTGACCAGGCGGCCGCTCTTAAATGGATAAAAAACAACATTTCTTCTTTCGGCGGCAATCCCGACAGAATAACCCTTTTGGGGCAGAGCGCCGGCGCTATGAGCGTAGATGTGCTTTTGTCAAGCCCTCTTACAAAGGATATGGTGTCGGGTGCCGTTATGTTGAGCGGAGCCGCGCTTCAGCGAGCTTTGTCGCGCCCGCTGTCGCCGCAAAAGATGAAAAAATTCTGGGATGAAATAATCAAAAACGCCGGTAAAACAAGCCTTTCGGAGCTTCGCGGGACAGACGCGAAAACCCTTTACTATGCTTGGCTCAAGGCATGCCGCGACGAGGGGATTAAAAGCACCCTCTTTTATACGTTGCCGTGCGATGACGGCAAGCTCCTCACAAAGGATACATTCAATATAAAAACGATAAGCGCAATGCCGAAAATACTCGGCGTTACAACGGCGGATATGATACCGATAGTTTTAAAACTGCTTGTGAAAAAGTGGGTGCGAAACGATAAGGACAGTAAATGCTTTGTCTATCTTTTTGCGCGCGATTTGCCGGGCGATAACTGCGGCGCATGGCATTCAAGTGATTTACCGTATGTATTTTCAACGCTTAAAAACAGTTGGCGTCCGTTTACCGATATCGACTGTCTCATATCGGAGCAAATGGTATCGGCAATCAGCGCATTTGTAAAGAGCGGCGACCCGAATTGCAGGGAAATACCGACCTGGAAGCCCGGAACGCACAGGGTGATGAATTTCTGCGAAAAGACGCGCCTTGCAGGCTGGAAGACCGCAACGCTTATAAAAAATACACTTTTCAACAAGGGACCGGTGCTGTAATGAAGTTTTCACATGATTTTAAGCTGTCCGAGCACAGCGGCAGCAGCAGAGTATACGCTTGCGGTGATATTACGGCGCGAATCGACTTCTTGAGCGGCAGTATGATGCGCGTTGCCTTATTTCGAGATGGCTGTAAAATGTTGCCCACATTTACCGTAGATCCGCAAAACGAATTTCTCACGGAGGGCAGGGATAAGCTGAGCCTTGACGGATTTCCGCTGTTTACTCCGAAAGTAGATGAAACAGCAGAGGGCGAGCGCTTTTCTTTGGGAACTGTCGAAGCAGAGCTTGATACTCATAATTTTGTGCTGAGTTATAAAAAGGACGGCAAGCTTCTTTTTGCCGACAGAGCGCCGCTTGCCTATAATTTCCAAAATGAATTCGGCAACGGAACTTATCATTATATAACGCGCGAAAAGGGCGAAAAAATATACGGCCTCGGCGATAAGGGCGGAAGCGTCAATAAAGCGGGGCGTACATTTCGCATAGAGACGAGCGACAGTATGGGTTATGACGCGGAAACGTCGGACCCGCTTTATAAGCACGTGCCGTTTTATATGTGTGAAAATTCCGTCGGTTGCTACGGTATCTATTATGATACGTCCGACAGCTCCGTTATGGATCTCGGCAGAGAAATAAATAATTATTATCCTGCCTTTAAGTTCTTTAAAAGTGACGACGATTCGCTCGTTTACTACGTATTTTTCGGCTCAAAGCTTGAAATTTTACGGCAGTATTGCTCCGTCTGCGGAAAGCAGACCTTACCTCCGAAATGGAGCTTTGATTACTGTGCCAGCACCATGGCTTATACCGACGCTCCGAATTCCGAAGAAAAAATGTACGAATTCCTTAAAAAGCTTGAAACCTTAAATATGGGCTGCGGCGGATTTTATCTGTCATCGGGGTATACCTCCGTCGGCAATCTGCGGTGCGTTTTTAATTGGAATTATGATAAATTCCCAGATCCTGCCAAGTTTATTGAGCGTTTTAACGGCGAGAAAATTCACTTGATACCAAATATCAAGCCTGCATTTTTGACGTCGCACCCTATGTATGATGAAATAGCCGAAAAAGGACTTTTTGTAAAGAACGACGACGGCACACCGTTTGTAACCGAGTTTTGGGACGGTATGGGCAGTTATATTGATTTTACTCTGCCCGAGGGCTTTAAGTTTTGGCACGACAATGTTACTGAAAAGCTCCTTGACTTCGGAATAGATGCCACTTGGAACGATAATAACGAATTTGATATAAAAGATACCGACGCTGTGGCAAACGGCTTTAAAGACGGTAGCGTAAAGGCGAGCAGAATAAGACCGATACTCACATATCTAATGGTCGCCTCCTCGTACTCGGCGCAAACAGAAAAATATCCGGGCAAAAGGCCGTTTTTATCGACCCGAAGCGGCAGCAGCGCCGTACGTCGTCTCGCAACCACATGGTCGGGAGACAATTTTACATCGTTTAACGACCTTCGCTATTGCCATTACATAGGGATGACAATGTCTCTTTCGGGATTTTTCTTCTACGGGCATGACCTCGGCGGATTTTCGGGAGATATGCCGTCACGGGAGCTGCTTTTAAGATGGATGCAGCACGGCATTTTTGAGCCGAGATTTACAATACATTCGTGGAATTCGGACGGCTCCGCCACTATGCCGTGGAGCTATCCCGATGCCGTACCTGCCGCCCGAAAGATAATGGCGGAAAGGAAAAAACTCATTCCTTATCTTTATAACTCAGCCTTTTTGTCGGCGGAAAACGATGTGCCCATGACATCTCCGCTGTTCCTCTACTATGATGACAAAGAGATAGACTGCGACAGCGCTTCGTTCCTCGTAGGCAGGGATATTCTCGCTGCGTGTATTCTTGACGAGGGAGTGAACGATACCGAGGTTTATCTTCCCAAAAACGAAATTTGGTATTTAAACGATAGAGTATACGACGGCGGCACGTCCGTAACGCTGAATATTCCGCCCGACGGCGAGGTTCCGTATTTTGTACGCGGCGGAAGTGTTATAGCCTATGATGAGGCTTTGTACGGCTATAAGTCTGCGGAAAAATTAAGGTTTACCGTGTATCCGTTAAGGAGCGGCAGCTTTAAATCCGAATTCTTTACCGATGACGGCGAAAGCTTTGCGTATAAAACCGGCGACTGTGTTCATTTGCGCTTCACCGTGGATTGTGACAGTGAGTATGTCAAAGTTCATATCGAGAATATCGGTAAGAAGACAATTACACCCGATATTGTGCTCTGCGGCGCCGACGACAGAATACTGACGGTAGAATAATACAATGTGAATTACAAAAAAGAGCCTCGGATATGCTTGTTTTCAGCGTATCCGAGGCTCTGTTATTATAAAAGTCTTATTTTGATTTTACTTTGTTTCGGCTTCTGCTTTTTCTCTTCTTTCAAGCAAAACCTTATGGAGCTCTTCAAGCTGCTCCTTTGAAAGCTTATAGCCGAATGTCAATACCACAAACATAAGGGCAAGCAGTATTGCAGGAACTATTGTCGCTATATCATAGAGTCTTGTCAGAACTTCGGGTGACTGAACGGCGAGCTTGCCGTCATATCCGATAGCTCCGAGAACACCTGCCGCGCCGGCGCCGGCTACTGTTTGACCGAGCTTGCGTGCAAATGAATAAAAACTGTAAGATGTGCCCTCTTCCCGTCTGCCCGATATATATTCGTGATAGTCCGTGACATCCGTAACAAGCGCCCATATTTCCATAATGAGGAATGTCTGACCTGCTCCCGAGAAGAACGAGAGAACAAGGAATACATACGGATTGCTCACAGCCGGAGTAAATCTTATAAGGAACATTACTATGTTTACAATAAGAGCAAAGAGTATTCCGGCGGAGCATATCTCCTTTTTGCCGAATTTCCTTATGAGCTTGCCCATAAAAGGCAAAAGCAGTACCATCGGCAAATATGTGCATACCGTAACAAGTGCATAAAGACCCGGCTTTTCATAGAAGTTCTTAAAGAGATAGTTGTAAACGGTCTGTGTGTACATCTGGAAGCAGATAAGAAGCATTGACACTATGCAAAGTGCGATAAACGGCTTGTTCTTTAAAAGAGCGCGCATCGCTTTGCCGAGATTGTAATCCTTTTGATTCTGTGTGGGCGGTAAGGTTATTCTTTCCTTAGTCAGCTTAAAATGCAAGAAGAAAATTATTACGGTGAGAACGGAGAGAACAGCTACCGACAGCGAGAGCTTTGTGCCGTCGAGTACCTTTGCGGTTGTTCCGTTTTCTGCGGTTACGGTAGTGTAAACGAGGAGCGGCAAAAGGATAGAGGCGGGGAGCCCGCCTATGCCTGCGCCTATGCTTCGCCACATCGAAAGAGACGAACGCTCTATTTCGTCGTCCGTTATTACCGAGGCGAGCGAGCCGTAGGGAATATTTACGCCGGTGTACATCATACCGTAAAATATGTAAGTGATATATGCGTAAATAAGATACTGGTTGTCGCTGAGACCCGGAATTTTAAAGAACATAAAGAAAGCGCCTACCGCAAGCGGCAGAGATGCCCAAAGTATGTACGGTCTGAATCTTCCGTATTTGGTGGGCTTTCTTGAGTCGATAAAAGAACCCCACATAGGGTCGTTTACGGCGTCCCAAATTCTCGCTACTATCATTAGCACGGTAATGCGAGCCGCGGATATGCCGAGAACGTCCGTGTAAAACATATTCAAAAAGGCAGAGACAAGACCGAATGTCAGCAGTCCGCCCATATCGCCCATGGCATAGCCTATTTTGTCTTTAAAGGTTATACCGTGCATTGACTCTTCCGATTTACTCATAAATTTCCTCCCGTCCGAAAAAGAACTTAATCTTTATTCCCCTTTAATTATTGCTTTTAATTCACCGAGTGCCCGACAACACAAGCAAAATTGTGTAAAGTATATTACATTTACACTACTGTTTTTCTTATTGACCGAGCAGATAAAAAATCGGCAAAAACCGCTGTGCTGCGTTATCAAGTGATACTGTACGGCGTTTTTTGAAAAATCACGAAAAACAGCACGTGTAAAGATTATAACTTTACAGGTTTTAAAACATAGGCTTTAAGATGTCAAAATGCCACAGTAAAGCGGTAAACAATATATTGGAATTATAATACAAAAATAGGCAGGTGTCAATTATAAAAATTGAATATTATAACTAAATTCAAAGCCCGAAAATAAAATCAAAGGAGACTTCGGTTCCCGTATTTTTACCGCTGTATTGTGCGAAAAAGTTAAAATGGAGCTTTTTTAATTTTTTCTTAATAATTTCGGCTTCTGTTTGTAATTTTGCGGTGATATATATTGTATCGTAACGAAGGATATATAACCTTGTTTGATTGTAAGGAGAATTTCAAATGAATATACAGTATGATTTTAAACCTGCCGTTTCGGATATGCGAAAAGAGAAAATTAAGAGCCGCCTTTTCGGACTTTTTATAACTCTGTTTATTGTATCCGCTCTGTTTATAAAAATGTTTGTCTATATTCCGGTGCTGAATGAGCATCCGACATTGGGCGAGAGCCAAAAGGATACCTCTCACGTTATGGCGGCTGACAATATTCCGCAGAATATTATGCCGTAAAGCCGTACACACGAAAATATAAGTTTTTGCGACTGCCGTGCCGAGTGCACAGCGGTCGCTTTTTCTTATACATTATATATAGCATTTGCGTTGTGCAATCGCACTAAAAAAACGTGACGGAAACCGTCGTTTTGTACTAATATACAAAAGTTGTAGGAAGTGACAAAAAAATCGGCTCAACTATTGACAAAACGACAATACGGTTATAAGATATGTACAAATAAAGAAAGCAATACTTGTGCAATAGATACAAAGCGAGGACCCAAAATGGCAGAAATCATCAAATCAATGAATTTAGTAAGCGTATTTAAACAGGAAAAAGGCGCTAAACGCTTTTTTATGATGATATTCAGTATACTCCTTATGGGCTTCGGCATTTCGCTTTTCTCTTATTCCGATATGGGCGTTGACCCGTTCACATCAATGAATATGGCAATAAGCGGCAAAATCGGTATCAGCTTCGGTTTTTATCAGATGTGCATTAACTGCGTTATTCTTATTGCGATTGCTTTTCTCGGCAGACGTCTTATCGGCGTAGGTACCGTAGTCAATATGGTCGGCGTCGGTTATATCTGCGAATTTTTCACTTCGCTTTACAATATGTATCTGCCTGCCGAAAAGAACTTTGCCGTACGCTTAGTCTTAATGCTCCTCGGCGTAATTTTCCTCTCTCTTGCGGCTTCGATGTACTTTACTTCGGATCTCGGAGTTGCTCCCTATGACGCCACGGGCTTTGTCCTTGATGACAGGACTAAGATTAAATATAAATGGTGCAGAGTCATAACAGACCTTATCTGCACAGCTGTCGGATTTGCTTTCGGCGGTCCGGTAGGCATCGGCACGGTAGTTACCGCCTTTATGATGGGTCCGGTAGTTACATTCTTCAATAAGCATGTGTCGGAAAAACTGCTTGCCGCAAAATTGCCGAGACTTGTCGTTCATGTCTATGACCTTCGCCGTTTCGGCGGTGGGGTAATATCCTCAAACGGCAAATTCGCAGCGTAAATCGGCTTATTCCATTTCCTCTCTTTTTATACACTTTTCTACGGCAGATTGTCTGCCACGGCTGCTTTTTGTTCTCCACACTTAAAGCAGTAAAAAATGCCACCGTAAGGTGGTATTTTTTTATATGTTTTTAAATATGATGTGTATTGACTTTAAATACGCTTCGGATTAGTATTAGTGTTGTTATATAGGATTTTACGGTTTTTGAAAGGAAGATTTGCATGAATGAAATGTGCGATAAGCTGATAATTGCCGTGCTGACAAACGACGACGCAACCGAGGCTGTACATCACCTTAACGAAAAAGGCTTTTATGCGACGACAATGAGTTCCGCCGGCGGTTTCTTGAAAAAAGGAAATGTGACTCTTATGGTGGGGCTTAACAGTCAGCGCCTTTCCGAGGCTGTCGATATTTTAAAGAGATACGGCAAGAGCCGTATGGACTCGTCTTTTCTGCCGACTACGGGGATTGTAGGGGCGGTTTCTTCTCCGGTGAAAGTGCAGTGCGGCGGACTTACCGCCTTTGTACTCGATGTGGATAAAACAGTAAAATTTTAAGATTAAAGAGGAAGTTTTGTGTCAAAGACGAAAAAAATCATACAGGATTAGGATTTTTTCGGAAAAGAAAAAATAAGTAAAATACTTTTAAAAATAGCTCCGCCGGTTATGCTCGCACAGCTCATACAGGCGCTTTATAATATTGTTGACAGCTTTTTTGTGGGACGTTATTCGGATGACGCGCTTACGGCTGTTACGGTAATTTATCCGATGCAGCTTATAATAATAGCCCTCGCTGTCGGTACGGGTGTCGGAGTAAATACCTATATGGCGCGAAAGTATGCACAGGGGAATACCGTAAAAGCGGATGAGGCAGCGGGTACCGGTACGGTGCTTGCCGTAATCTCTTGGGCGCTGTTCGCCGTGTTTGCCGTTCTTGTGATGCGGCCGTATGTCAAAACTTCGGCGACGGAACCGGGCGCTGTGGCAGACGCCGTTTCATACGGCAGAATTGTGTGCATAGGCAGTCTCGGAACATTTTTGGAGGGCAATTGGACCAAGGTTCATCAGTCACGCGGAAATATGCGTTTGCCGATGGCGGCGCAGATACTCGGCGCGCTTACAAACTGTATTCTTGACCCGATTCTTATCTTCGGTGCGGGTCCCATAAAAGCTATGGGCGTTTCGGGCGCGGCTTATGCCACGGTTGCCGGGCAGGTTTTGGCTGCCGTTATAACCGGTGTAAAAGGATACAGAAAACCGCCGAAATTAAAGCGTATGCTCTATTATGCCGGGCGTATTTATCACTACGGCTATTCTTCCATAATAATGCAGCTTTTGTATACCGTATACATACTTTTACTCAATATCATATTATCGGGATTTTCCGATGCGGCGGTTACGGTGCTCGGGCTTTATTACAAAACGCAGAGCTTTTTCTTTATTCCTCTTTTCGGGCTTCAGACCTGTGTTGTGCCTGTGCTGAACTTTAACTGCGCACGCAAAAATTACGCGCGGTGCCGAGAAACCATGAAGGATTCAATCCTTATATCCGTTTTGTTTATGCTGCTCGGAATATGCTGTTTCGTATTTTTGCCGACACAGATGATGCACTTGTTTTCAAAGTCTGAGCTCGTTCTCGAAATAGGTCGCACAGCTTTTCCGATAATAGGCAGCAGTTTTATAATGGCTGTATTCTCGCTGATGATGCCGGTGTTTTTCCAGGCGATAGGAAACGGATTTTTAAGCTTGCTGTTGTCTTTGATAAGACAGATTTTCTGCCTTGTTCCCGTGTTTTGGCTTCTCTCGAAAATAGGTCTTAATTACGCCTGGATTGCATTCCCCGTGGCGGAGACGGTTTCGGGGGCAATCGGCATAGTGCTTTACAGGCGGCAGATATCCAAATGGAAAAAGGAAGAAGCCGGGCTGTCTTAACGGCGTTTTCTTGACAAATGATATGTAATTTTGTTATCATATTAAAACGGTATTTTTGTTATTTGGTTTTGGAGGATAAAAGATGTTGACCGATAACTTATGTATGGGTTGTATGAGAGAACTTGGGGAAGAAAAGGTTTGTCCCCATTGCGGTTTACATGCGGATTTTGTTCAGGAATCTCCGCTTCTGCCGCTTAGAACGGTTATCAACGACAGATATATTATAGGTAAAGCCATATCATCGGGCGGCGACGGCGTAACATATATCGCCTGGGACCGCGAGCGAAACGTTGCGGTAGCCGTAAGGGAGTTCCTTCCGCTTGAGCATATAACTCGCGAATTCGGCGAAAGGGCTATAACCGTCAAAAAAGACAGCTCTCTTGTGGTTCACGACGGTATTATGGCATTTTTGGAGCTTTGGCGCAAAATTGCAAGACTTCGCGACCTCTCCGCATTAAAGCCCGTCATTGACATAGTTACCGAAAATAATACTGCGTACTCTGTTTCCGAATACATAGAGAGCATAACGCTGCGCGACTTCCTTTTGAAGAGCCGCACGGGCTATCTCGGCTGGGATCAGGCAAAGACGCTTCTTATGCCCGTGCTTTCAACTCTTGCCACAATGCACGAGGCAGGTATTTATCACCTCGGCATTTCGCCCAATACGCTTCTTTTGGGACGTGACGGTAAGCTCAGACTCACGGGATTTATGATATCCGATGCGCGACTTACAAATACCGATTACAACGCCGAACTTATAAAGGGCTACGTTCCGTATGAGCAGTATGACCCGAACGGCAAAGTAGGCGCATGGTCCGATGTATATGCTTTTACGGCGGTAGTTTACAGAACCCTTATAGGCAGTACCCCCGACGATTCGAGCGAACGTGTGGTAAACGATAAGCTTCTTATTCCGGCAAAATTCGCCGAGGTTTTACCTGCGTACCTTGTCAGCGCCATACACAACGGACTTCAACTTCAGCCCGAGGACAGAATCAGAACCATAGATGATCTGCGCGAGCAGCTTTCGGGAAGTCCGAGCACAATGGCGACAAATAAAATAAAATATGAAGCTCCCATAGAGGATGCTCCCAAAAAGCAGGAGCAGCCCGTTACTACCGAGGACGAAGAGGCCGAGCGTAAACGCCGTGAAAAACTTCGCCGCGAGCAGGAGCGCAAACAGGAGCAGACCAAAACCCTGTTTATAACCTTCGGCATTTGCGTTGCCATAGGGCTTGTGGTTCTCGGCGGTTGGCTTTTTGCAACTCACGAAAAGGCTCAGAAAGATAATACGACTCCTACGGAGGATGTTTCTCTTGTCTCCGTTCCCAATTTTGCGGGGCAGAGCTATACGAGAATTTCAACCGACGAGGTTCAAAATCAGCGCTTTAAAATCACCGCAAAATACGAATATAACAATAAGGTAGACGTAGGATATATCATTTCCCAGAGCATAGAAGAGGGTCAGCAGGTACCCTACGGCACCGAGCTTGTGCTGACTGTCAGCAAGGGAACGGAATACATAGATATACCCGATGTTTCCGGCAAGGACTACACCGACGCGGAAAAAACTCTTACCGATGCGGGCTTTGTTGTCAAAAAGGTTGAAAAATCAAACGACGGTACACATCAGGCAGGCAAGGTAATAGCCTCCACTCCGAGTGCGGGCACATCTGCGGAACGCGGCAGCGAAGTGTATCTTCAGGTTTGGGGTGCGGCTCCGACAACAACTTCGGCGTCCACTACAAAGTCATCAAGCAATTTCGGCATAGATATTCCGAGAATAAGCGATTTGTTCTGATATAAAAACATATAAAAATCGGCTGTAAAAAATTTACAGCCGATTTTTTATGCTCCAAAAGCGTGATTATTAAAATTATTTTTTTATTTCGGCAACCAAGCTGTCGATTTTTTTCGCAAGAGCCTTTATTTTCGGGTCGTCCGTTCTTACCGGCAGCATAGGAAGCCTCGGAATACCGCAGTCTATACCGTATCTGAGAGTCATAACCGCTTTGCACGCACCGTACAGCGAGCCGAATGATAAAAGCTCATAAATACAGTCGTTTATCTTTGTCTGCAGTTTTCTTGCGTTTTCAATATCGCCGTTTTCTATAAGCCTTGTAAGCTCAAGATAAAGTTCGGGCATAGTGCCGTATGTACCGCCTATACCTGCCGTTGCCCCCATAAGCCGCCCTGCAAGCAGCTGCTCGTCGGGACCGTTGAATATGACGAAATCGGGTCCGGCTATTTTTCTGAATCTCTCTGTTTGGCAGGTGCTCTCGGAGGAATTTTTAATTCCTATAACCTTTTCTTTTTTAGCCATTTTTTCAAAGAGTTCAAATGATAAATCGTATCCCGTAAGCTGCGGAATGTTGTATATGAAAAACGGAAGATTTGACGCTTCCATTATTGTGTCCCAGTGCTTTTCTATGGAGGCCTCCGAGAGTCTGTAATATACGCTCGGAACAGCCGAAACGGCAGAGACGCCTATTTTTTCGGCGTGGCGCGCCAAAATGCACGCCTCCTTTGTGGAAGCGGCGCCGACGTGCACTATAACGGCCATATCATCTCCCGCCGCTTCTTTAACGGCTGAAGCTACTTCCATTCTCTCTTCGGTGCTCAGCAAAAATCCCTCTCCCGTGGAGCCGCAGGCATATATTCCGTTTACGCCGAGCTGCTTGTATTTTGTTACGAGGGCTTTTATCGCGTCTGTGTTTATATTGTCATTTTCGTCATATATTGCGTTTAAAGCGCAAAAAATCCCACGATAAATCGAAGTATCGTATTTCATAACATCACTCCAAGAAGTATTTTCATATATTATATTACCGTACAGCGGCTAAAACAATGCTTTTTTGATTTGGTATTGTAATTTTTTCAAATGAGAAATATAATATAGTAAATTTGAATTTTTACAAGGGATGACAAGACTTGACCAACAGTGAAGTTCTGAAAAAAATAAAAGGCGGACTTATAGTCTCATGTCAGGCGCTGAGCACAGAACCGCTTTGTGACCCGTACATAATGTCTATGATGGCGTACGCGGCAAAAGAGGGCGGCGCGGTCGGCATACGCGCCAACACGACAGTCGATATAAAAGCGATAAAAAAGAAGGTCGATTTGCCCATCATCGGTATAATCAAAAAAGATTATGATGGCAGCGATGTCTATATAACTCCCACCGAAAAAGAGGTGGATGAGCTGGTGAGCGAGGGCGTCGATATTATAGCGGTTGACGCAACAAATCGTATGCGCCCCGGAAACATAACATTTGAGGAATTTTTTAAGAATATACGCCGCAAATATCCAAAGCAGCTTTTTATGGCGGATACCTCCTGCTTTGAAGAGGGAAAAAAGGCTTTGGAACTCGGCTGTGACCTTTTGGGCACTACGATGTGCGGTTATACCGAATATACAAAGGGTCACCCGTTGCCGGCTCTCGACCTTATCAAGCGGTATAAAACGGAACTCGGCGCAAAGGTAGTTGCCGAGGGCGGCATATGGTCTCCCGAGCAGCTGAAAGAAGCATATAAAAGCGGCGCTTATACCGCCGTTATCGGTACAGCCATAACAAGACCGAGAGATATTACAAGACGGTTTGTAAATGCTCTCGAAGAGTCCGATAAATAAAACGCGAAAGGGCAAAAATGAAAATCTTAGCTATTGATATAGGCGGAACAGCCATTAAATACGGTGTGGTAGACGGAAATTACAATGTCTGTGAATTTTATGAGATACCCTCCGAAGCAAAACTCGGCGGCGAGCATCTTATGCTTAAAGTGCTCAGCATTGTAGGCACATATTACGGCAGCGTTGACTGCGTCGGAATCAGCACCGCAGGGCAGGTAAATTCAAAAGAGGGCAGAATAATTTTCGCAAACGAGAGTATTCCCCACTATACCGGTACCGAAATCAAAAAAATGATAACCGATAAATTCGACATTCCCGTGGTAGTGGAAAATGATGTAAACTCTGCCGCAACGGCTGAAGCGGTATTCGGCAGCGGTAAGGGCACAAGTGACTTTCTTTGCCTTACTTACGGCACGGGCGTCGGCGGAGCGGTTTGGCTCGACGGCAAGCTCTATACGGGTCACGATTTCTCGGCAGGCGAATTCGGGCATATAGTTACACATACGGGCGGTATGCGCTGCAACTGCGGAAATAACGGCTGTTATGAGATGTACGCTTCCACTTCGGCTCTTGTCAGAATGGTTAAGGACGGCACCGGAAAAGAACTCACGGGGCGCGAAATTTTTGAGCCGCAAAATTTTCACAATACAGCCATAAGAGCGATAATAGACAATTGGATTGACGAAATAGTAGGCGGATTGTCCACGCTTATTTTTATCTTTAATCCAGCGGTAATTATCCTCGGCGGCGGCATTATGAATGAGGATTACATAATATCCGAGATAGATAAGCGTATTCATACAAAAGACATCAGAAGCTTCAAATCGGTAAAAATCAAAAGAGCTATGCTCAAAAACCGCGCGGGAATGCTCGGAGCGGCATATCTTGCCAAGAAAAATTTTGAGTCTCGGCAAAAAAATTAAAAAATATTTCCGAACGAGGGCGTTTCCGTTTCTTCTATATGCTCGAAACGGTAGACGCTCTCGTGGCATTTTTCGATAAGCTCTTCGTAATCTTTATCTGCGCTGAGCTGTCGTATCTGCTTCATAAGCATCATAAGTTCATCCATTTCGCTGTGATTGGTGTAAACGCCGAGCAGCGGATTTTTTTTATCCCATTCTTTTTCGGCATTCGCGCATTTGCTTTCGGTTTCGCCGGCGTCCTCCTTTTCGGCTGCCTCTATAATTTCGTTTACCGACTCTTTCATATCGCGGCATATAAATTTAAGATTTATAAATCCGCCCACGGAAAGAGCAATTCCCGTTATCAGCAGGCACACGGCGATTGTAAGCCTTTTCATTTCTTTTCGTCCTTTTTAAATATATTCATATTGCCGTCCTTATCAAGCGTCATCAGCATTACTTCGCTCTCTTTAAGATGCTTCTTTTTAAGGATGGCTTTTATTTTGTCGCTGTCTGTATTACATTCGCCGAAATCCGTCTTGACAATTTTGCCGTCGCTTATCACAATGCACGGAAGCGAGCTTTTTGGCGGATGTATTTTAAGGTCCTCTTTTGTCGCAGGCAGCTTTTCCTCCTTTTGCAGTACGCTCAATGTGCCGTCTGTCTCAACTATGGCGTACTGTACTTCGGAAATATCAAAAATATCTTTTTTCCTGAGGGCCTCGATAAGGTCGTCGGTCGTGAACCTAAGTTCTTTCAGCTGCTTGGTATTCAGCTTGCCGTCACTTATTACAACTACGGGGTTTCCCTGCATTGCGGAGCGGAATTTTACGCTTTTCATACCGATGAAAGATACAAGCATTTCAAATCCCGTTAGCACAAAAACAGGTATCAGAGTGTTTATAAGCGGAATTTCCGTGTCCTGCATCGGTATTACGATTATCTCCGACAGAAGTATCGTAATTACAAGCTCGGCAGGCTGTAATTCGCCTATCTGACGTTTTCCGAGAATACGCATCGTAAAAATTATAAGAATATAGAGTATTAAAGTGCGAAACAGAGTTATAAGCATAATTTCACCCACCGTTATGTTGTCCCTTTTTTACCGAATATAAACTTTTCTTTCGGAAATAACATAAAAGGTGATGAAAATGAGTAAGTGGTTTAAAAAAGAAGTAAAGAAAATAACCGACCCCGTTGATTTCGGGACAGCCGAAAAAACTCCGGTGTCGAAAAACATCACCGAGAATATAATCGGTTTAAAGAGTCGGTTCGGAAACAGCTTTGATATATTGTATAAAGAAATATCACTTAAGGGCAACAAGGCTCTTTTTGTTATGGATGACGGTATGTGCAATAATATGCAGGTGATATGCCAGGTTATAGGCCCTGTTATGTTTGCACCCGATATGCCCAAAGAGCCGTCTAAGCAGGCGGACTATATCCGCGACAGGGTAACCACGGGAGCCGACCAGTCGCAGACATACGATTTGGACGAAGCCATAACCGACGTATTGTCGGGTCTTATAGTCCTTTTTATCGACGGAGTTGATTTTTGTCTTGAATTCGGTGTGCAAGGCTTCCCGAAACGAAGTATAGACGACGCACAGACCGAGGTGCAGGAAAGAGGCTCGCATGAGGGCTTTACCGAGAGCTTTAAAGACAATGTGGCTCTTTTGCGCCGCAGGGTTCGTTCACCGATAATGAAATGCGAGACGCTGACTGTGGGCAAAACAAGCAAAACGAGAATTTGCGTCTGCTATATGTCCGACCGAGCGTCCCCGGAAACGGTAGATAATGTCAAGGCACGTCTTAAAAAGGCAAAAATCGATATGGTACTCGGCAGCGGATACATTTCTCCGTTCCTCGATACCCAAAACACTTCGTTCTTTTCGGGAGTCGGAACTACCGAACGTCCCGATGTCGCCTGTGCCGAAATGGCGGAGGGCAGAGTGGTACTGCTTACGGACGGCACTCCGTTTGCGCTTATTGTGCCGTATTTGTTTGTCGAGAATTTTCAGTCCATGGACGACTACAATTACCGTCCGTATTATGCCGTATTTATAAGGGCGCTGAAATTCATATCTTTTTTGATAAGCGTGTTTTTTCCGGGGATATATGTTGCGGTATGCACCTTCCATCAGGAGGTTTTGCCGTCGTCTATGCTGTATGATATGGCGGTACAGGAGAGCATGACGCCGTTCCCCGTTATGGTAGAGGCTATCTTTATTCACTTTTTATACGAGGTTATGCGCGAAGCGGGACTTCGTATGCCAAAGGCAGTAGGGCACGCTGTGAGCATAGTCGGGGCTCTTGTAATCGGCGACGCCGCCGTAACCGCAGGGCTTATAGCCGCGCCTATGATTATAGTTGTCGCCATGACCGCTATAAGCTCGTTTGTGGTTTCCCAGCTTTATCAGCCGGTTTCGGTACTGAGATTTTTGTTTATGATAATAGGCGGTATAACGGGCTTTTACGGCATAGTTCTCGGCTTCGGCGTCTTGCTTGTGAATATCTGCGCGATAAATCCGTACGGAGTGCCGTATACTTCGTCAATATCTCCGTTTACTCCCGGCTCCGTCAGGGATACCGTATTAAGGCTCGGCTGGCGCAGGCTCGGTAGGCGTGAGCTCAATATCGGTAAGATGAAGAGGTAATATATGAATCTTAAAGCAAAAATAAGTTCGGGACAGTTTTTTTCACTGCTGCTTTTGTCAAGGTTTATATCCGTGCTCACATATTCGCCGATATATAATGCGGGTCTCAGCTCTTCCGACTATCTTGCCGCGGGAATTATCGGTATGGCGATAGTGTTGTTTTCGTGTCTGCCGCTGTTGCTGATATATAAAAATAACGATAGCCGCAGCGTTCTCGACATAGCGTACGAGGTTTCGCCGCTTTATTCAAAGATAATATCCGTCTTTTATATGCTGTTGTTTTTCTTTTATGCCTTTTCAACTCTTTCGAGGCTAGACCTGTTTTCGGGAACGGTAATTTTTCATGAGACAGATACCAAGGTGTTTGTGGTGCTTTCGGTGCTTCTTGCCTGCTACGCCGCATATCTCGGACTTGAGGCGCTCGGAAGAGCCGGCGCCGTTTCGCTTTTGGTCTTTTCGGTTTCATTTATTTTCATAATTGTAACAATGCTCTCAAAGCTCGACCTAAATAACTTTTCACCGCTTTTTTATGACGGACCGAAAGAGGTGATATCGGCAGGCTGGACTATGGCGGCAAGAACCATTGAGCCGGCAGCCGCGGCGGTACTCCTGCCGAGGGTGAGCGGAAACAAAAAGAGGGGCTTTTTTGTTTGGTTCTTTACGTTGACGGCGTTTTTGGAAATAGTGTTTTTCTTCGTCTTTTCGGGGCTCGGGGATTATGCCATGACGCAGCTTTTCCCTATACAGTCCATAGCAGTATTGTCGGAATTCAGCGTTTTTCAGCGCATAGACGTAATACTCACGGGCGTTTGGATACTCTCCGCCTTTATCAAAATCAGCTTTATGCTCTATCTTTCGTCGTATATAGCATGCCGCGCGGTTTCGGTGAAATATAAAAAGATATATATTTTTGCTTTCGGAGCGGCTGCCGTAATATTACAGCTTTTAGTATCAAAAAATGTGACGGGATTTTTTATTTCCACAAGCAGCGACGTAAGGAACGTGCTGTTTCTTGTTGTTGTGGTATTTATACCGCTTTTGACGTTCCTTCTCGGCAAATTTAAAAGAAAGGAACAACGCAAAATATGAAAAAAATTGCCGCGCTGTTTTTGACAGTTGTTGTGATATTCACATTTTCTTCGTGTGCTTCGACAGACCTCGAGCTTAAAAACCGCATAATTGTGGAGGCAATAGGTATAGACTATTGCGATATCGGAGTGCGCGTGACCGTGCAGTTTTTAAATACCGACCAGTCAAGCAATCCGAATAACGGCGGTCCGCCCGACGATATAGTAAAGAATATGACAATAGACTCGCAAAACATCTCATCTGCAATTCAGAGTATATCAAAGTCTCTCGGCAAGCTGCCTATGATGTCGCAGAACCGTGTTATTATTTTCGGAAATGAGGCGGCAAAGGCAGGCGTCGGCGAAACGCTCGACTATTTTGTGCGAAATTCCGATAACCGCGCCACCGTCTATGTCGCCGTGGCGGAAGATACCGCACAGCAGGTACTGTGCGCCGAAATGGGACAGTGGGTCATTCCGGCAAAGGAACTGTCAAATGTGCTTTCCTCGTCAAAATATAATTCCGTAACGGCAGAGAGAGCCTTTTATCAGTTCGTGAACGGAGTTACCGATAAGACCGCTTCGGCATTTCTTCCGATAATCGCAGTGGAGCAAAAGGATAAAAACGACGGTGAGGGCGAGAACAGTCAAAAAAACGATGCGGAACCGGTTGTCAGGGGAGCGGCGCTGTTTAACGGCGATAAGATGGAAAATGTTTTGCCGCAGGATAATATTCCGGCGCTTTTGATGCTGTGTAAGGATTTCGGCAAGGGGTCGCTTACGGCGGTGCTCGACGACGGAACGCGTGTCGGCGTGGTGCTGACAAAATCCAAAACGAAAATAAAAACGTCCGTGGTCAACGGGCGTCCGAATTTTGATATTTTTGTCAGCTGCGTTGCGGATTGTACCGAGACGTCAAAAATTATGAACGAGACGTTCACTCCCGAGGTTGCCGAAAATATAAAAACCGCCTCCGAAAAGGCCGTCCGAGAGAACATTGACGAAACCATAAAAAAATGCTTTATCGAATTTAACAAAGACCCGTTCGGATTTGACAAGAGAGTAAAAAGGGCGGACGCAGGATACTATAAAACCGAATCCGGTGATTGGCAGAGCGTCCTGCAAAAAGCGCAATACAGTATAACCGTGACCGTAAAGCTTCGCCGTGCCGGAGACGAAAATATGGTTCCGCACAGTTGACAGAGTAATGAAACAACGGTAAAATTAAATTATGAATACTTTTGATAAAATATATGAGCAAGTAAAGAAAATACCGTACGGCAGAGTGGCAACCTACGGGCAGATTGCGCTTCTCGCCGGCAATCCACACTGGTCGCGCGTAGTCGGGTACGCTCTTCACGTAAATCCCGACCCCGAAAATGTGCGCTGTTACCGCGTCGTAAACAGGTTCGGCGAAGTCTCAAAAGCATTTGCTTTCGGCGGCGAAAACGAGCAGATAAAGCTTCTCCGCGCGGAGGGCGTCGAGGTTGATGAAAACGGCAGAGTGGATTTGAAAAAATACGGTATGATATGACAACAAAAGAACGCGGGCACCCGTATCGGCGCCCGCATTTTTTATGCCTGTTTTGATTTTCTGAATTGCTTCGGAGTTTGACCTTTATATTTTTTAAATGTTTTCACAAAATAGCTGAGGTCGTTATATCCGCAGTTGAGGGCTATGTCGGTAACGAGATCGTCCGTGTATAAAAGCTGTTCCGACGCACACTCTATCCTGTAATAATTCAGGTATTCAATCGGCGTTTTGCCCGTCATCTCCGAAAAAAATCTGCAAAAATATTTCGGCGACATATCGGCGGCGTTCGCAAGGTCGCCGAGGGTGAGCTGATTCATATACTCCTCGCGTATTATTTTCAGCGAGCTTTTCAATTGCCGTATTCTTTTAAGGCTTTTATACGTCTCATCGTCGCTGACCTTATATCGGTGATTACCGAGTATTTGCCCCATAAGCTCAAATAAAAGCCCCTGTATTATAAATTCATAACCCTTTTTTTCTTCTATAAAGGTGTCAAACAGTCTGTTTGCGGTTTTGTATTCTTCGCTGTCCGCAGCGAAAAAATCATCGAGAATTACGCGGTGGCTCTGCACATCGTCTATATCCTTTTTGCCTGCGGAACAGCCGCGCAGAAATTCGTTCAGGTCAAAGTCGAGACATTCGTAAACGCAGTCAACGGGCATTCCGCCGTGCAATACCCCGTCGCACACAAGCACTACGCCGCTGTTTTCGGTGAGGTTTAAGGTTTCCTCGTTGAGCGACAGAATAAGGCTGCCCTTTAAAACTCTTATAAGCTCGTAATCCATATGCCAATGAAAAGGCATTTGATAGCGCGGATGCTCTTTTGTAACGTGATGCAGCTCTATGGGAAAGTCAAAAGTGCCGCGCGATTTTTTCTCCTGAAACTCACCGAAATTCATAATTTACCTCAAAAGTGAAAATTGTTATATTTTTTATTTATTATACTACAAGAATTTATATAAAGACAACATTATAATTAAAAATATATTGATTTTTTATAAACGGGAGGAAATTATGAGTAAATCAAGACTTATAGGCGATTATCCGGTTATAGGCATCCGTCCGACAATCGACGGCAGACGCGGACCTTTAAAGGTGCGTGAGTCACTTGAGGAGCAGACCATGAATATGGCTGTTTCCGCGGCAAAGCTTTTCACGGAAAATCTTCGCTACACAAACGGTGAGCCGGTAAAGGTGGTAATTGCCGACACAACCATAGGCAGAGTTGCCGAGGCGGCGGCTTGTCAGGATAAGTTTAAAAAAGCGGGAGTTGACATAACTCTTACCGTTACTCCGTGCTGGTGCTACGGCAGCGAGACTATGGATATGGACCCGAATACCATAAAAGGCGTTTGGGGATTTAACGGAACGGAAAGACCGGGTGCGGTTTATTTGGCTTCCGTGCTCGCTTCACACGCTCAAAAAGGACTTCCGGCGTTCGGAATCTACGGCAGAGACGTACAGGAGGCTGACGCCACCGAAATTCCCGAAGATGTAAAAGAAAAGCTCCTGCGTTTCGGCAGAGCGGCAGTTGCCGCGGCAACCATGCGCGGAAAATCATATCTTCAGATAGGCTCCATAACAATGGGCATAGCCGGCTCTATTATAAATCCCGATTTCTTTGAAGAGTATCTCGGTATGCGCGTTGAGTCGGTAGACGAGGTGGAAATAATCCGCCGAATGACCGAGGGCATATATGACGAGGCAGAGTTTAAAAAAGCTCTCAAATGGACAAAAGAAAACTGCAAAGAGGGCTTTGATAAGAACCCCGATTGGTTTAAAAAGTCCGATAAGGAAAAAGAAGAAGCTTGGGAATTTGTCGTTAAGATGCTGTGCATAATAAAAGACCTCTATAACGGCAACGAAAATCTCCCCGACGGCGCCGAGGAGGAAAAAGTAGGTCACAATGCAATCTGCGGCGGCTTCCAGGGTCAGAGACAGTGGACGGATTTTTACCCGAACTGCGATTTCCCCGAAGCGCTCTTAAATACGTCGTTCGATTGGAACGGCGCTCGTGAAACCTATGTTCTCGCTACCGAAAACGATACGCTGAACGGTGTTTCCATGCTTTTCGGAAAGCTGCTTACAAATACCGCGCAGCTCTTCTCCGACGTCCGTACATATTGGAGCCCCGAGGCGGTCAAAAAAGCTACGGGCTATGAGCTTGAGGGCGTGGCAAAGGAGTCAAAAGGATTTTTGCATCTGATAAATTCGGGTGCGTCCGCTCTCGATTTCTGCGGCGAAGTTAAGGATGAAAACGGCAACGGTATTGTAAAACCGTTCTGGGAAATGACCGATAAGGATATTAAAGCCTGCACCGACGCCACAACATGGAATGCGGCGGATCTCGGCTACTTCCGCGGCGGCGGATTCTCTTCAAGATTTTTAACAAGAAGCGAAATGCCCGTAACCATGTGCCGCCTGAATCTCGTAAAAGGTCTCGGTCCCGTTATGCAGATATGCGAGGGCTACACCGTAAATCTTCCCGATGAGGTTTCCGACAAGCTTTGGAAGCGCACCGACTATACCTGGCCGTGCACTTGGTTTGCTCCGCGCCTTACCGGCAAGGGTGCGTTTAAATCTGCTTATGACGTTATGAATAATTGGGGTGCCAACCACGGCGCGTCATGCTACGGTCATATCGGCGCCGATCTTATAACACTGTGCTCAATACTCAGAATACCGGTGTGTATGCACAATGTACCCGAAGAAAAAATATTCCGTCCGGCGGCATGGAACGCTTTCGGAATGGATAAAGAGGGTCAGGATTACAGAGCCTGCAAGAACTTCGGCCCCATGTATAAATAAGGTGCAAGATGAGTAACGAAAAATATAACACACTCGCCTTTGACTTCGGCGCGTCAAGCGGCAGGGCAATAGTCGGCTCGTTTGACGGAGAAAAAATAGAGCTTTCCGAAATACACCGTTTCCCCAACGACCCGGTGTTTGTCGGCGGAACCATGTATTGGGACGTGTTAAGGCTGTTCCACGAAATTAAGCAGGGACTTTTAAAATCGCGCCCCTATAATATAAAAAGCCTCGGTATAGATACTTGGGGCGTCGATTTCGGTCTGCTTGACAAAGACGGAAAACTGCTTGAAAATCCCGTGCATTACCGCGATAAGAGAAATATCGGTATGTTAAACAAAGCTTTTTCTTATATTTCACAGGAGGAGCTTTATAACATAACGGGCAATCAGTTTATGGAGATAAACACGGCGTTTCAGCTTTTGTCACTAAAACTCGCGCGCCCCGATTTGCTTTCACGGGCGGATAAAATGCTTTTAATGCCCGACCTTTTCCGCTGTTTCCTTACCGGCGAAAAAACGACCGAGTATTCGATAGCTTCTACAACTCAGCTGCTTGATGCCGAAAAGCGTTGTTGGTCAAAGAGAGTAATTGACGCTTTTTCCCTTCCCGAGGGCATTTTCTGCGATATTGTACCCACCGGTTCTGCGGCGGGAACTTTGTCCGATGAAATATGTGAGGAACTGTCGATACAGCCGTGCGCCGTTACTGCGGTTGCGGGTCATGATACGCAGTGCGCTATGGTAGCCGTTCCCACCGAAAAAGATGATTTCATCTTTCTCAGCTGTGGCACGTGGTCGCTGCTCGGAACAGAGCTCTCCGAGCCTCTCATAAACGAAAAAACGCTCCGCTGCAATGTTACAAATGAGGGCGGATACGGCGGAAAAGCGTCTTTCCTTAAAAATATTATCGGTCTTTGGCTTATACAGGAGACTCGCCGTCAGTGGCAAAAGGAGGGCGACAGCCTTTCGTTTGCCGAGATGGAAACTCTCGCACGAAATGCGAAGCCGTTTTCTTGCTTTATAGACCCCGATGCTCCCGATTTTGTCGCCGCCGGAAATATTCCCGAGCGGATAAGGGCGTATTGCCGCAGAACAGGGCAGTATGTTCCCGAAAACAAGGGGGAAATTCTCCGCTGTATTTATGAAAGCCTTGCCATGAAGTACCGTTATGCCGCAGAGCAGATTGAGTTCTGCACCGGCAAAAAATATGACACAATATATATTGTGGGCGGCGGCACAAAGGATAAGCTTCTCTCATCGTTTACCGCGTCGGCGTGCAATAAAAATGTTTCCGCGGGACCTACCGAGGCCACCGTTCTCGGCAATATTGCGCTTCAGCTTTTGGCGGAGGGTAAAATAAAAACGCTCCGTGACGCGCGCAGAATAATCAGTAATTCTGAAAAGGTCACAAGCTTTACACCAATCGAACCCGAAACATGGAATAAAAAATATCAGACTTTTAAGGAGGTAGTTTCTCTTGCTTAAAGGGATACCGGAAATACTTTCTCCGGAACTTTTAAAGGTGCTCTGTGAAATGGGCCACAGCGACCGTCTTGTTATTGCGGACGGCAATTTCCCGGTTATGAGTATGGGCAAAAACGCTCAGATAATCCGTATGGACGGTCACGGCGTGCCGGAAATACTTGACGCTATCCTTAAAGTATTTCCCCTTGACACCTATACCGAAAAACCGGTAAATCTTATGCAGGTTATGCCCGGCGACGATGTGCAGACTCCCATTTGGGATGTGTACAAAAAAACAGTCGAAAAATATGATGAGCGCGGAGAAAACGCCATAGGCGAAATCGAGCGATTCAAATTTTACGAAGAGACAAAGTCGGTGTATGCGGTTATAGCCACAAGCGAAAAGGCGCTTTATGCCAATATAATGCTCCAAAAAGGCGTTGTCTGATTAAATAACGAAAGGATATTTAAAAATGGAATATATGGAAACAAGAGAAGTTATGTGCGATATTTGCCATAAGATGTGGCAGCTCGGCTGGGTTGCGGCAAATGACGGTAACCTCTCGGTAAAATTACCCGACGGCAACTTCCTTGCAACGCCGACAGGTATCAGCAAAAGCTTCATCACTCCCGAAAAGCTTGTTATAATAAATTCCGAGGGCGAGGTGCTCCAAGCTCTTGACGGTTACAGACCGTCGTCGGAAATAAAAATGCATCTTCGCTGCTATAAAGAGCGCGACGACGTGGGAGCGGTGCTCCACGCTCATCCGCCCACAGCCACGGGATACGCCGTAGCGCACATTCCGCTTGACAGATACACGATGATAGAAACGGTTGCGGCAATAGGTTCAATCCCCGTAACGCCGTACGGTACGCCGTCTACATACGAGGTGCCGGACGCCATTGCCCCGTATCTTCAGGAGCACGATGTGTTGCTTCTTGCAAATCACGGCGCGCTTACAGTCGGTGCCGACGCAATAACCGCATATTATCGTATGGAAACACTTGAGCTGTTTGCAAAAATCAGCCTTACGGCACATCTTCTCGGCGGCGAAAAGGAAATTTCGCGCGAAAATATCGACAAGCTGATAGAGCTTCGTAAGTACTACGGCATAACCGGCAGACATCCCGGATATAAGCATTACAGAGAAGACTGAGCCGGCGATTTTAAGCTTTGGGGCTTGATTTATTTCACTTATATTGATATATTTGTGCTGTGTCGGATTTGCTTTAATCCGATACGGCACTGTTTTTATTAAATACTAAAGGTGTATAGCGAGAGATGAACAGAGAAACGAAATCGCACATAAGCAAGGAGACCGTTATTAAGGTAGCCATTCCCGAATTCAGCGAAAAAGGCTATAAGGACGCTTCTTTAAACAGAATATGCAGAATCGGCAATATATCAAAGGGAAGGCTTTATCATCACTTTGAAAATAAGGATGAACTTTACCTTGCGGTTGTTGAGGAGAGCTACCGCAAGCTTACCGAGCACATACTGGATTTTAAAATCAAATTTCATAAGAATATAGAAGATGTTCTTATGGATTTGTTTTACTGGTGGCAATCATTTTGGAAAATGTATCCGTCTTATACCGGTATTTTTATAGATTCAAGGCGTAATCCGCCGTTTTGGCTGCGCGAAGAGCTTGTGTCAATGAGGCGCGATACTTTTATTAAACCGTTGAAGCTTACGGTGAGAGACATAGTTTTATACTATTATCCCGAAGACGTAAAATTACAGTCGATTTTGGTCGGCCTTTTTATTACCTTGATTGATTATACTTCTACGGTAGGCTTGTCCAAAATAGATATATACGATACAAGCACAAGCTTTTTCGGCTCACAGGCGATGCTATTCAAGCGTTTGATGATGACAATGCTGTACGGTGCCGGAGACGACAGAGCAAAAGAGCTGTATTAGGAAACGATATTACCTCGTTTTCCGTCTCACGAAAAATCGAAAATGGTTTTATATTTGAAGTTTGTGTTAAAGACCTGCGGGATTTTATGAGTCTGTGGGTCTTTTTTTAAAACAGACCGCCGAATTCGTTTTTGTTGTTTTATTTGCGAATTGATATATTTCCTCTGAAAGAATATACTGAAAACGTTAAAAATTTCACATTATTTGGGAGGAAACGGTAATGTATAAGAAAATGTTGAGTGTGTTCCTTGCGACGCTCTTGGTACTCTCGAGTATCACCGCGGGACTTGTGGCTTTTGCTGCGGATGCAGCGGCCGATAAGGCTGAAAAAGCTGTTTCCGTCTTATCAGATGCGACGTCGGACAGCGCAGACGAGACCGATGAGAACACGCCGGCAGCTCAATTAGAGAGTGAGTATTCTTACCTTTTAAAAAACGAAGATAAGCTCACCAAAGAGCAAAAATCGAAACTCAACGAAATTACGGCAAAAATAGGCGAGTTTGGCGAAGGGCTTGTCTCCGGACTCACATCAGAGGAAACGCAGGAGGCTGTGTCTGAGCTTCTTGACAGTATTTCGGAAATCAGCATAAACAAATTTTATTCCGGAAATACCGGTTCGGTAGCCGCCTTTGAAGAGCAGACCCTGGCTTATTCCGGAACGCTGAACACAAAAGAGCCGTCTGAGCAGGATGTTGCCGATTATAACGCTCTTCTTGAAGCCTACCGAAAATTAACGAGCGAGCAGAAAGAAAAAATCGACATAACGGTGTTTTCCTGCTTTATGCATCTTATCTTTGTGCGAGAGGCACAGCTTGCAAAGAACGACGGGCAATCCACATCCAACGCAAACAAAACGGCTCAAAAAAAGCTTGAAGAATTTTTAGGCGAAGATGGCCACGGTAAAGAAATAGTTCCCGCAAAAGAGCTCGGTGCCGCACTTGAAAATTCAAAGCTCTCGGCAGATGAAAAGCTTGCGGCGTTCGCAGGTGCAAGCGAGCACGCGAGGGTACTTGCAAGCGCATACAATAAATCAAGCAATGCTTTAAGCAACAGTATTTACAATTCTTCAAATGCAGGCAAATCCTTTGTAAATGTTGTAAAGGCTTACGAAACAGAGGGACTTAAAGCCAATCCGTTTACCGAAAAAGCTCCGACAAAGGTATCTAAGCCGAATGCTTCAAAATACGAGCTCGGTGAGCAGGACCCTGAATACATTAAAGCATTTGCTCTTTACATTGACTATACAAAGGCTGCCGCAGAATATAATGCGAGAAAGGCAAATCATACTTCGGATATTGACAATGCCGCAATCGAAAAAATCGCGGCTGTCGCACCCGAGTATAAAGCTCTTGTCGATTACATAAAATCCATGGCAAACGCATACGACGAATTTAACGCGACAAAAAATACGCAGCTCGCCAAAAACGTCATCGGTCAATTTGACAGCCTTCCGATTTATTTTCAATCTTATGTTTTGAAAAATACCACACTTAAATACAGAACCGACAGCGTTGAAAACACCTCAAATACAGAGTGGAAGGCATTGGGCCTCACAGCTTCAGAGCTTTACTCACAGTGTCAGGCTGCCTCGGAATATGAAAAAGTTACCGAATTTATCGATTTGGTGAACGGTATAGAGCAGCCTTACAACAACAAGCACATAGCTCTTGTCAAAGAAAAATATGAGGCGCTTTCTTCCAAACAGGTATCGTTGGTTCCGAATTCGGTCTTGCAGAAATATAAGGATATTTTAGCGTCGGTAACTCCCGATATTCCGTCAACCGCTCAGCCGGATTTAACCGTCTTTGCAAAGACCTCCGTTCAGTATCCTCTCGGCACAACCCACGACCAGGTAGAAAAAGCGGTTCCGAAAATTCAGTCTTTCCTTACCGATTCCATATTACCCGTGCTCGGCGTTGAGGGCGGATTAAAGCAGACTGTGCAAAACGGTGTTTACACCAACGCAACCGTTGTTAAGCTTTGTCAGCTGCTGTTCCCGCTGCTTGCAGGACTTTCCGACGGAGACGGCTTCCCGGCAATAGCCAAAAATTTTGTAAAGATACTTCCCACAAAGCTTGCAACAGAGCTTCAAAAAACAAAGGATATTGATAATAATAAATATGAAAAAGCTGTTGCCGCATTAAATTCCGCCGAGACCGCAGGCAAGGAAAACTACGATAAGTATCTCGCAAACGGCGGGTCTGCCTCGGCAAAAGCGGAATACGAGTACTATTGGAGTGCGTTTGAGGCAAGCAACGGTCTGTTCGGCTTTGATGACGGCGACAGAGAAGGCTTTATCGATGCGGTTTCCGCCGTGTTCAGAGCACTTTCGATTGCTACGCTTTTGATAGACTTTGAAAACGTATCAAGCAAAACAACCGGTACATACACATATAATGCGTATGAGGACCTTGTTCCGATTTTTGAACTTCTTGACCTTCGAGGCGTAATGTCGTCTCCCGAATATACGGAATACGTCAACGAGCAAAAATCCATAAACTCCGCGCTTGCCATGGACGCAAGAATCAAGCCGATTCTCATTCCGATTTGCAATCTTCTTGACGATTTTGCGGATAATCCGCTTAATACCGTGCTTGATATATTACCGAAGCTCGGCTACGGACTTAAATCAGGCGTACTTGAAACACAGCTTTGGACTTTGCTCGATAAAGTCGGAATGATTGATGTATCGGGTCTGAATATTCATCTTACGCCTGAGGGTATTTACAATCTTGTCGTACCGCTTCTTTCAAATCTTACGATAGGCGAGGGGGACAGTGCGGTAACTCTTAACATAGTATTGGACAAAGCCGAATTTCTTAAATTTATTGATGATATAGGCGGTTGCGCTACGGCAGTATCAAAAGACAGCAAGGCAAGAGGAAATATTTACAGACTTGGTCTTGATTCCGACAGAGCCGATTCTTTCGTGGTAACATTCCGTTATTTGTACGGTGTGCTCACAGAAGACAAAAATATGGATGGGATAAAATCCGTTGTTGACAGCTCTTCGCTTTCTTCTGTTGCAAAGCTTGCCGTTAAGGGCGTTTTGGGTGTGCTCTCAAGAACAAGTGCCGATACGGCTATGACAATGCTTATAAATTTGGTTGAGCCGAATATACCGAAACTCTCGGACGTTATTCCCGGCTTAAAGCCCGGCGACAAAGATGATAAACCGGATAATGATTCCGATTCATCTTCGTCGGATTCAAATAAATCCGATAACGGAAAGACCATAACATCATCTCCGTCGGTGCCTAAAACAGGAGAAAAAGTAACTGCGGCAATATCTCTTGTGGCTTTGAGCGCAGGCGTAGTAGGAGTGTATTACAGCCTCGGTAAGAAGAAAAAACAATAACGTGTTTTGCTCCTTCCCTTATTATAAAAGCGCTGTGGACTTTAAGTCCACGGCGCTTTTTGTCACCCATGAAATGAATAATCGGGTCAATTATTTTTTCGATAACGATTTTTTATTGTAAATAACGGCAAAATGCTATATAATTAAATCATATTATTTTAAATATTTGATTTTGGCAGGTGTATATATGAAACCGTACGGTCTTATACTCGCAGGCGGCGGCGCAAAGGGCGCATATCAAATAGGTGCCTGGAAAGCAATGCGTGAGCTTAATATCGAATTTGAGGCGATAGCCGGTGTTTCCATAGGCGCAATAAACGGTGCCATGATAGCGCAGGGCGATTTTGACGACGCTTATGAGCTTTGGAGCAATGTTGAAGTTTCAAGCGGTGTAAATATTCAGGGTGAACTTAAAGACCCGAAAAATTTGTTCAGTTTCAGCAATTTCCCGAAAATCGCACATGAGATAATACGCAACGGCGGCGTGGACGTTACACCGGCAAAAGAGCTTATAGCCCGCCATATCGACGAAAAAAAGGTGAGGGAGTCGCCTATACCGCTCGGAATAGAAACAATAGACCTTAATTCTTTAAAGCCGATTGAAATGTTTGTGGATGAAATGCCAGAGGGCGAGCTCGTAGATTACCTTATGGCGTCCGCAAGAGTTCCCGGGCTTAACAGACAGGGTCCGAAAGACGGAAACTTCCTTGACGGCGGAGTTTACGACAATGCGCCGATAGGGATACTCAGAAAACGCGGCATAAACAGACTTATCGTAGTGGATATTTCCGGAATTAAGGGCATAGGTCATAAGCAGGATTTAAGCTGCGCCGATATAGTATATATACGCCCGTATGACGCAAAGGAACTCGGGGAGTCGTTTGAGTTTGACAAAGAGGCCACCGAGCGCCGAATCAATATGGGCTATCTTGACACGAAAAAAGCTTTCGGAAAGCTTTACGGTCAGTTCTACTATTTTTCGGGCAAGGAATACAGAGCATTACAGGAGCATTACGGCTATAAAGCGCTGAATGAATTGGAAATGCTTGCTCTTGAATACGAACTGCCGCGCCTTACGGTATATACCGAGCGCAAATTCCTGCGCTCCTTAAAGGCGATTATAAATGAAAAGGACGCGCTCCCGACTGAAAACATCGAGGAAGAAAGCAAGTCAAAACTCAAAATGGCAGCCGCGGTTATACAGGAAACTCCACATATATTGCTTAAAAAGTTTTCGATTTATACAAGAAATAAGAAATATGCCAATGCGGTTTCTGTCCTTGAGTCGCTTGACGGGAAAAAATAAAACGGTACGGCAGCGCATTCAGTATGCTCTGCCGTTTGCTTTTTCGGTGTATGCGGTTATTACGTATTTGTTGCAAAGCAGAGAAAAGACATATCTCCCTTTTTCACAGTAGTAATCGGTATCGCAAAATTTTATATTATCAAAAAATATTCCGCTGTCGTTTATGTCTTTTTCCGCCTCTGCCGATGTAACGCCCATAAGCTCCGATGACAAAGCTATGTACGAGTTATAAAATTCCCTAAGTTCCTGTTCACTGTAAGAGTTTTCGTCGCCGGTTATGGTGGCTGCTATTCCCGTTACCGTGCCTTTTTCATCGGTGTCAAGCGTCAACAGCGCGGTTTTGCCGTCTATTTTGTAAAAGCTGTAAAAACAGCCGTCGCTTTTACACTCCTTAAAAAACTCGTCGTACTTTATTTCGGGCGAAGTGTATTCCGAATTGTATCGACGGCAAAATTCATATGCGTCTATGCTCTCTTGTTTTGAGCAGGCGGTAAGGAAAAGGCAGGCAGATACGGCGACCGTCGAAAGAAGCAACAAAATTCTTGCGGCAATTGATTTTTTTACCTTGGGAATATTAACCGTTTGTTCATATTTTTTTAACAAAAACATATGGTAATCTATCCTTTATTATTATAAAATTATTGACAGCATTTCATTATCTGATGATATTATATTCCAAGCAAAACGCGAAAGTGGTGGTATTTTGTTTAAGAAATTCAAAAGATTATCCCGAAAAAGGCAGATTTTTACCATTGTAATTACAGTGGTTATAGTTGCGCTTGTAGCCGCTCTTCTCTATCAGTCTTTCAAGCCCGACCCGAGACCCGAATATCAGGTGCAGGCGGCTGCTGTCGGCGACATACAGGCGACATTTGATACAAAGGGAACGGTTGAGTCCACAAGCACCGAAAAATTTACTGCTGCGGCAGGCGTCAAGGTAAGCTCCGTCAATGTGGCGGTAGGCGACAGGGTCAAAGCAGGCGATGTTCTGGCAACCTTCGATGTATCGTCTATCGACGGCACACTCGCAAATTACAAAAGCGCTTACGATAAGGCAAAAGCGGCTTATGACAAAGCAAGCGGCTCCGTAAGCTCCGCAAAAAGCGGTATAAAGACAACCGAACTTCAGATTTCGCAGACGGAAAGCGATATTTCGGCACTCAAAAGAGAAATAGCCGCCGCACAGAGCGCTAACATAAAAAATGCCGAGAACGCAAAAAATTATACCGAAGACCAGCTCGAAGCCCTTCGCGAGCAGCTTAAAAACGGCGGACTTACGGAAGATCAGATACAGGAAATAATAAATTCTCTTAAAAATTCCTCCGGTAATGTCGATATAGAAAAGGCTGTTTCCGACTCCGTAGCCGCAAAGCAGGTTAAATTGGCTCAGGCAGAAGCACAGCTCACATCGCTCAAAACTCAGCGCGCGGTTTATGAGGCTCAGACAGACGAAACGGTGTCTGACCTTTATAAATCCGTTATGGAGCAAAAGCAAAAGGACTACGAGAGTTATAAAGAGATATATGATTCTCTTAAAAACGGCTGGGTCGCTTCGGCTGACGGAATAATCACCACAGTCAATGTTGAGGCGGGTAAAGAGTTTACTCCTGCACAGACAGGCAGCTCCGGCGTAGACCTTTCGTCGATCGTAAGCTCTATGACAAGCAATTCCGAGGTCGCCTCAACTCTTACCGACATACTTTCGTCAACGGCAGGCTCCGCTTCGTCTGTGGGCGACGGTATAGTTCTTGAAAACTACGGCGAGTTTATAGCAAGCTTTACGGTCGGCAAATACGATCTCCTCGGTCTTAAAGTAGGTCAGAGCGCGGTTGTATCGACTCTCGGTTCCGATTATGACGCGGTAGTGTCGTATGTCGGCGCCACGGCTTCCGAAAACGGCGGACTTAATATCAGCTCCATTGCTTCGAGCCTTACGGGTTCATCGTCAAATTCGGCGAGCGCGGCTGCAAAGGTCAAGATATTAAACCCCGATGAAAAGATAGTAATCGGCTTTGACGTAGATATAAAAGTCAATACCGAGAAAATAACAAACGTCCTCAAAATACCGGTTGACGCCGTAGCAACTGATGACGCCGTCACTTATGTATATGTATATAATCCCGATAAAAAGACCGTCGAAAAGAGAACCGTCGAGCTTGGCGTATTTTCCGATGACGATTATGAGGTAAAATCCGGGATTTCCGAGGGCGAAATGGTTGTTATGAACCCCAAAGCGGCTCTCACCGACGGAACAAAAATATCGGTTAAAGGTTAATTTAGGCTGAAAAGGCAGGTGGCTCCGAATTGAATATAAAAGAAAATATAAGGATCGCCATTTTCAGCATTAAGTCGAACCTTATGCGCTCGCTTCTTACAATGCTCGGTATTATAATCGGCGTTGCTTCGGTAATAGCGGTAATAACGGTCGGTAACGGCGGCAGAGATTATATCGTAGGTATGATTCGCGATATGGGCTCAAGTGCCATAAGCATAACCGTAAACGCCGCGAATTCGGACATCTCGAATTCCGACTATATCACGGATGACGATATAAACGCCATTAAATCGCTTGATAATGTTCAGTATGTATCACCGATGGTAATGACTATGGGCTCGCTCTCGGTAGAGGGTAACGACAAAAGCGCCATAGGAGTTATAGTAGGCGGCAACAGCGATTTAAGATATGTTATGAACGGCGACTGTATATACGGCAGATACTTCAATAAAACCGAGGTTGAGGCAGGCAGAAGCGTGTGTATAATCGACTCGACAAGTGCCATGCAGCTTTTCGGCAAGAAAAATGTTGTCGGCGAATTTATTTCGTTCAATTACAACGATGTGTCCGTGAGCTTCAAAATAATCGGCGTTACCGATATGATGAGCTCGTTTGGCGGCGACAGCGAAAAGATGCTCGAAAATATGAATTCTCTTACCGGCGGTTCAACGGTGACAAGCGCCATGATAATGGTTCCGTCTACCGTAGCCACTCAGATAATGGGCGGCGAGGCGCGTTACGATACCGTTTATATTATGGCAAAGGATGAAAACGATCTTGAAAGCGCCGGCAATGCGGCAGTAAACCGCATAAAGGCAAGACATAACAACCTTGACCGTGACTGCTACACCTTAACCAATATGGCAACATACATCGACCTTCTTGATACGGTTATAAACGTGTTTACCATATTTATTGCGGCAGTCAGCGCAATATCTCTCGTAGTCGGCGGAATAGGCGTTATGAATATAATGCTCGTCTCCATAACGGAGCGAACGCGAGAAATAGGCATACGAAAGGCGTTGGGAGCCAAAACCTCCACAATACTGTTCCAGTTCCTCACGGAGTCCATAATCCTGTGCCTGATAGGCGGACTTATAGGACTGCTGCTCGGTGTTGCCGCGGCGGCGATAGTTTCAAAAATTATGAACGTGCCGCTTGAGGTTAAATTCTCGACGGTTGCGCTTGCGATAGGATTTTCTACCGCGATAGGCGTAATATTCGGTGTGTACCCCGCAAAACGCGCCGCAAAAATGCCTCCCATAGAAGCTCTGAGAAGAGATTGATAATTTAATTATAAACGGATCGGAAAAGCCTCGGCTGATCGGTCCGTTTTTTGCTTGTACTTAAAAATTGTCTCTCGATGGGTAATATCCTGCAAAACGGCAATGTATATTTGATTTTGTCGAAAACTCCGCGACAAGATCGTTACTTTACATTTTTGAAAGCGTAAAATCCGCTTAAAACCAAAGTTTTTAACATTATGAACACGGTTTTGAACATTTTGATTGTCAAAAACTTCCGTGGCATAATATGTCAAAACTGCATAATTGTATTGTTCGAAATAAATTTATTGCATATTTTTTTGAATTACAAGGCTCGCCGTCCGTCATTTTTCGACAATTGCAGACCGATTTTTGAATAATGTTGTGTTTTGCGGCAGCTTTTGATATAATATAATAAGCAAATGAAAAAAGGAGTGTATTACCGTGGGATTTACCGTTACGGGGCTTACCGTTCTTTGGTCGGTGCTTCTCATACTGTTTATAATTGCGGAGGCGGTGACCGTTCAGCTTGTTTCCATCTGGTTTGCCGTAGGCTCTCTTGCCGCGCTGATCTCAAATCTTTGCGGTGCCGGTACACTTTTGCAGGCAGCGCTTTTTGTAGGTGTGTCATTTGCGGCGCTTTTGCTGACTCGTCCGCTCGTCAAAAAATTCTCTTCACCTAAAATACAGCGCACAAATCTTGACCGCATTATAGGCGAAAGGGCGATAGTCACGGAAGAAATAGATAATCTTCGTGCCATAGGTATTGTAAAAGCCGACGGGAAATCGTGGACCGCACGCTCTGCTGACGGAAGCATTATACCGACGGGAAGTGTCGTTGAGGTGGAAAAAATCGACGGCGTTAAGCTGATAGTCGGTTTAATACAGAATAAATAAAAGGAAGAGGTATTTTATTATGGTATGGCTCTATGTTGTTTTGGCGATAGTTGTAATCGCGCTTATCGTCGTAATAGCAAATTTGAAAATTGTTCCGCAGTCAAAAGCGTATGTCATCGAGCGTCTCGGTGCATATCTTACGACGTGGCAGACAGGTTTCCACGTTAAAATTCCGTTCTTTGAGAGAATAGCCAAGGTTGTCTCATTAAAAGAGCAGGTCGTTGATTTCGCACCGCAGCCCGTTATCACCAAGGATAACGTAACTATGCAGATAGATACGGTTGTATTCTTCCAGATAACCGACCCCAAGCTTTACACATACGGTGTTGAACATCCGATTTCGGCTATCGAAAATCTCTCGGCAACCACACTTCGTAACATCATCGGCGAAATGGAGCTTGACGCAACTCTTACTTCGCGTGATACCATAAATGCAAAAATACGCGTAATCCTTGACGAAGCCACCGACCCATGGGGCATTAAGGTTAACCGCGTAGAGCTTAAAAACATTATTCCGCCGCGCGAGATTCAGGACGCCATGGAAAAGCAGATGAAGGCAGAGCGCCATCGCCGTGAGGCAATACTCACCGCAGAGGGTGAAAAGGCAAGTAAGATACTTGTGGCAGAGGGCCATAAGGAGTCCCAGATACTCAACGCCGAGGCAGAAAAACAGGCGGCAATTCTTCACGCCGAAGCCGTTAAAGAAGCCAAAATACGTGAGGCGGAGGGTGAAGCCGAGGCTATACTCGCCGTACAAAGGGCAAATGCAAAGGCTATCGAGCTTATAAACGAGGCTGCTCCGAGCGACGCCGTTATAGCCATAAAGAGCCTTGAGGCTTTCTCAAAGGCTGCCGACGGTAAGGCTACTAAGATTATTATTCCGTCGGAAATTCAGAGCCTTGCGGGGCTTGCCGCAAGCCTTAAAGAGCTTGTTACAGAGCCTGCTGCCGACTCAAAAGCCGACTCCGACGCAGAGAAAACCGAGTAAAATAACAATTTGATTTTAACACCGCCGCAGAAGAATGTTTCTATGAAAAGCTTTTGCGGCGGCTTTTTTGCAAATTCTCTAAAGTTTTGTATAAGCTCTTGCAATATCGAAAAGATTATATTATAATAATATCACCTTAATTTGGTCGTGTGCCGTGCGGGTCCTGTGCGACAGAGCTCCACGAACCATGTCAGGCGGGGAACCGAGCAGCATTAAGTGGTCAGCCTGTGCGCCACAGTCCGCCTGCACGGTGCATGACCAAGTTAAGGTCTTTATTTTTGTTGTGGAGCTGAAAGGTGCCGGCGTTTTTCGTGCGGCACAAAAGCGGGAGGTGTGAAAATGTATCAGGCGCTGTATCGCAAATATCGTCCGCAGACCTTTTCCGATGTCGTCGGGCAGGAGCACGTTACCGAGACTCTCAGGAACGCGGTAAAATCGGGCAGACTTTCACACGCCTATCTTTTCACCGGTTCTCGCGGAACGGGCAAAACCTCATGTGCCAAAATTCTCGCAAAAGCGGTCAACTGTGAAAATCCCGTGGACGGCAACCCGTGCGGAAAATGTGCCGCCTGCCGCGGTATAGACGACGGCTCGATTTTGGATGTAATCGAAATAGACGCCGCGTCAAATAACGGCGTTGACAATATCCGAGATCTCCGCGAGGAGGCAAATTATACGCCGTCCGCCGTAAAGTACCGCGTGTATATCATAGACGAAGTGCATATGCTCTCCGTGGGCGCATTTAACGCTCTTTTAAAAACGCTTGAAGAGCCGCCGGAGCACGTCAAATTCATTTTGGCAACCACCGAGGTGCACAAGTTACCGTCTACGATTTTGTCACGTTGCCAGCGCTTTGATTTTAAACGCATTTCACCCGAGGATATAGCAAAAAGGCTTTCATTCGTAGCCGATAAAGAAAATATCGATTTAACCCCCGAAGCGGCAATGCTTATATCGCGTATTGCCGACGGTGCGCTCCGTGACGCGTTGTCGCTGCTTGACAGATGCGCGTCTTACGGAACCCAAATAACCGAAAAGGTGGCAAGCGATGCCGCAGGCATAGCCGGCAGAGAGCATCTGTTTGAGCTTGTTGACGCCGTAATCTCTCACGATTGTCCAAAGGCGCTCACGATAATAGATGAGCTTTACAATAATTCCTGCGATATGGAACGTCTTTTAAGCGAATTACTCTCTCATTTCCGCAATATGATGGTTGCGCTGACGGTTCCTAATTTCAGAGAACTCGTTATCTGCCCCGATTCCGAAATAGAGATAATACGCCGCCAGGCAAAGAGCCTAACGCTTGAGAGCGTTCTCTCGTGTATGGACAGAATCGGCGACTCCATAGCCGAAATCAAAAGGGGAGCCGACAGGCGCACAAGCGCCGAAATGGCTGTTATCAGATTGACAAGCCCGAAGCTTGATACGGATATGGCGGCTGTTTTACGCAGAATTTCGGATATTGAAGTAAAACTTAAAAACGGCGTGTTTAAGCCCTCTCAGGAGTCTCGGGAGTCGAATTTTGCCGCGAACGCAGCTCCGGTGAAGCAAAGCGAGCCGAACGAAGAGCAAACGCAGCAGGTTAAAAACGAAGAGCCCGAAAGCAAAGAGGCTGTTCCCGATAAAACGCCTGCCGCTTATGCCGAGTCAAACAATGCGGAGCCGAAATTAAATGAGACGCCGCCGCAAGATAAAAACCGCGAAATAAAATCGGACGAAGTGTTTGAAAATTGGGCTGAGGTCGTCGATATATTGTCGCGCACTTCACCGGCGCTTACGGGATTTTTAAACGGCTCTACGGCGTTTATTCATCCGGGCGGATTTTTACTTATAAAATCGTCAAATTCAATACTCGGTCAAATGCTTATGACAGGTAATTTTTCAAACTGCATTGTAAAGGCCGTGTATGAGGTCAGCGGCAAAAAATACCGCATAGGCATATATAACGAGAATACCGAGCCCGAGCAGAAAAAAGACCCGTTAGAGGGGCTTTTGAGCAGGGCAAAGGATCTCGGCATCAATGTTATAGATCAATAAATAAGATTAAATTGGAAGGAAATGGTAATAATATGAAAGCAAGAATTCCGAACCAGGGTCCTACCGGAGCCAATATGATGAAAAAGCTCCAGGAGGTTCAAAACAATATGAGCGCGCTTCAGGATGAGCTTGCCGTTGCCGAATACAATGCGTCGGCAGGCGGCGGAGCGGTTGAGGTTACGGTAAACGGCTCGCATGAAATTAAGGCTATCAAAATCAAACCCGAGGTTATCGACCCCGAAGAGCCCGAAATGCTTGAGGATCTTCTTATGGCTTCTCTCAACGAGGCTATGCGTAAAGCCGACGAAACCGCAGAGCGTGAAATGAATAAGCTTACCGGCGGACTTAACATACCCGGAATGGGCGGTATGTTTTAATGGGATACAATATCCCGGCGCTTGAAAAGCTGATAGACGAATTTCGCAAAATGCCGTCCGTAGGCACAAAATCGGCGGAAAGAATGGCGTTTTATGTGCTCGGGCTTGACGATAACGGGACAGCAGAGCTTGCAAATGCCATAGTGACGGCTCACGAAAAAATACATCAGTGCAAAATTTGCCGCAATCTTACCGAAGATGAAATCTGCCCGATTTGCAGTAATGAAAAGCGCGACAGATCTACAATTTGCGTGGTCGAAAGTCCGCGTGATGTCATAGCGTTTGAGCGTACCCACGAATACCGCGGTCTGTATCACGTTCTGCACGGCGTTATTTCACCGATGAACGGTATAGGTCCCGACGACCTCACCGTTAAAGAGCTCCTTTTGCGTATGAGTGACAGCGTAAACGAAGTCATTATGGCTACAAACCCCACGGTAGAGGGTGAGGCAACGGCTATGTATATCAGCAAGCTTTTAAAGCCCATCGGCGTAAAAGTAACAAGGCTCGCTTACGGTGTCCCCGTAGGCGCCGACCTTGAGTATGCCGACGAAGTAACTTTGATGCGCGCACTTGAGGGCAGAAATCTTATATGATTAAAAGGTTCGGCAGATAGCTGCCGATAATGTTGACGAAAGGTAAAACTTATGGCTGCCGAGCAAATCAAAAAAATTGCACAGAATAAAAAAGCCTACCACGATTATTTCATTCTCGAAACCTACGAGGCAGGTATAGAGCTTTTCGGCACGGAAGTCAAAAGTATACGCGAGGGCAGGATAAACTTAAAGGATTCCTGGTGCAGTATCGACGGCGGCGAAATATTTGCAAATTCGGTTCATATAAGCCCGTATGATCACGGCAATATTTTTAACCGCGACCCTCTGCGCGTAAAACGCCTTTTAATGCATAAAAAAGAAATACACAGGCTCTACGGCACAATAAAACAGCAGGGGCTGACACTCATACCGCTGTCGGTGTATTTTAAAAACGGCAGGGCAAAAATGGAAGTCGGTCTTTGTAAGGGCAAAAAGAATTACGATAAACGCGATGTTGCCGCCAAAAAGGAAGCAACGCGCACTATCGACAGAGAGCTGAAAGAGCGAATGAGATAATATATAAGGGGATGAAAGGATTTCGACGGGGTCTTTGAACCACGATAAGCGAGCAGCGGTGTGGTACCGCTTTAAACAGCCACAGTTTATTAAAAATAAACGACAAAGATTCTAAAGTTTTACTCGCTGCTTAAGTCAGCGGGTCGTTCCCTCCGAAGTACCGCGATCGGATAAGGAGCGTCATCAGCGGTAAATGTGAACGGGTAACCGCCTTGTAACCCGTCACACACAGCAGGGCTACCAAAGCGCATAGACCGCCGTCGGGCGATGTGCCGAGGGAATTTTAAATTGACGGATACGCTCGTAGAAATTTGTGAGGATGAGATTTCGGACGCGGTTTCGATTACCGCCATCTCCACCATAAAAGGCAGCCGAAAGGCTGCCTTTTTTATAAATCCCAAAGCGGTTTAAAAATAAAATGTAATTTGTCTTTTTGCGTATGGCTTTTGAATTTTACTTTTACTTTTGTCTATGTCTATGTCTATGCTTGTGTCTGTACCTATGCCTGTGCCTATGCCTATGCCTATGCCTATGCCTATGCGACTTTGCAGGCAGTTTTACTTGTTACGTATCGACATACTTTAGATATATATTAACTACACTTGTGCTGATACGTAACACTTTTTCTGCTTGCCGCCGCAAACTCGCCAAATACCGTTTTATTCGACAAAACTGCCCAAAAAACAAATTGACAAACAGGGCAATTTCGGTTAATATTGTTGTGTAAACTTACTTTGTTAATATTTTACAGTGCGCACCCTGTACGGGCGGCGCTGCCGATGCGGATAAAGAAGAGGGCAAACCCTTACAGCGGATTTCAAGGGTTAATAATTAAAACTTCCAAGTGCGGTAAATTAAAAAATTTAAAATTTACGCACGGATAATATCTATGATATTGTCCGTTTTTCATATTTTCGATACTTTACTTTTTGCGGCAATCAAGTAATTCGGTTACTAAAAGGGGTTTATATATTGTTCTCTATAATTAATTCTATGAATATGCCAACATACGTAGGCATATTGCTAATAATGTTTGTTTTATCTATTTATTTTCTATAGTAAAATATAGAAAAGTAAAAAAGCCTTGGAAAGTGCTGATTTATTTAGCTCCGCCCGAATTTATTGTTTTTATCACAAATAGAATCATAAAGGAATATTGGCCGGATACTCATTTGTATAAAATCAGCTCTACCGTTGCTTTAATAACCGGTGGTATAGTAGTGATTTCTATATTCGTTGTAGGAATTATTACAAAGATTAAGGAAAAGCGTTAAAGCAGTATTATTATCGGTGCCATGTACATTAATTATTGCAATGACAGGAGAAATGATTTATGAAACGCAGAAGGTTTATATTTATTTTACCTATCATTTCTTTGATTGTTTTAAGTCTCAATATATGCTCATTTGCCATGAATACGGGTTTTTCAACAAGCGAACCTGACGAAAAAAAGCAACAGTATTTTTTATCCGGCAATGCCATATCGCTGACGTATGAAGAACCGAAAAAATATATAATTTCGTGTTTTGATGTAAGTGAGAGCGGATTGGTAGCAGTTGGCTCCGCTACTTACGGTAACCAATACATATATGTGTATGATGCAACCGGAAAATTTCAATATGGATATGCTTTTAATAATCCGGGGTCTTACGGCTTGCAATGGGACGGTTCTGATTTGATAATTTATTTTGTTCGCGGCGATATTGCGGCTTTGGTTGATTCAGCGGGCAATATCAAAGAATTAAAAGTCATAGACGATACCGAAGCCAACAATTCGTATTGGAACAAATATGTGTTTGCAAAAGAAAGAACACAAAACGGTAATACATATACAATGAAAAGCAATATGGGCTTACTCAATATTGTTGCAACTGGTTATTCGCAAATAATCATAACAGCCCCCGACGGGCAGGAAACAATGATATACGATGCCAGCAAGGCTCAAAAGTCGGGAACTGTCCTTGAAATTACATTTGTGATGTTGTTTGTGGGCGCGGTGGTATATGGGTTAACGCGTGAATTTTCAAAAGCTAAAAAGTGCGCAAAATAACTGTATCATTTTGCCGATTACAAATACCGATTGTCCTCAAACATTTCAGAGCAGAGATAATAAAAATTTATGCACGCCGTACAAACAATATTTAAAAGAGAGGTTTTATAATGATTGAATTTGTGGGCCGTTTAACGGGAAACGCTTTTAAATACTACAAAAAAACTATGATAAAAACTTTCCAAATATTGCTCCTAATAGCATTTGGCATTGGAATGCCCATTATGTTTTTTGTATTCAATTTAATAGGCAGTGTGGATTTAGAATATATACTTTTCATGGCTTCGTTATGTGTGCTTACTGCAATTTTTTCACCGTACCTAATTTTAATATTTGCAAAAGGTGATGTAACACAGCGAATATATATAAATGACGGTTTGGTTAATGCGGTTAGCTGTGAAGGAAGAACACGCAGTGCACAAATTTGTGCCATAAAAAAGGTAAAGGATTTCGGCGATTACTATGCAATGACCCTTCCCGGAATATGTGCAATTGTTTCCGTGTACTTTATATGCGAAAAAAACCTTTTAACAAAGGGCACAATAGAGCAGTTCGAAGAGCTGTTTGACGGTAAAATAGTGAGAATGCAGTCAAACTGAAAACGGACACAGGCACAAAAAACACCAATTCGCATATATACTAATCGAGAGGTATTATAAAAATGTATAGCTTTGTCAGACTGCTAATCGGATGTATATTTTTAATATGTTCTTTCGTGTTGATAAAAAGGTCAAAAACCGTTCATAAAAAAGCCATGTATATTGTTTTTTTATGTTTGTCAGGAATACTGCCGACGGTGTTATCGTTTATACCGTTTGAAAACAGTTTTATAACATTTAAATCTCTCGACTCGGCTTATCATTATGTTTACGGCAAATCTGACATGAAACTTGTTGTAGAAGGAGACGATTGCGATTTTGTTGTCGGCAGCCAAAAAGACAAATACAAGGTAACATATGCATTTATGCCCAAAACCGCCGACGGATGGAAAGCAAGTAAAAATATCAATGCCAAAAGAATAATTGTACAAAATTATGATTTCGGTCTTTTACATGTTTACCAGGGCAAAGGCACAAAAGATTATTTTATAACTATCCTTAATAAAACCGATAAAGACTTAATTATTTCCGATAAGTACAATACCGAATTTGAACCTCTTAAAAGTGGCGAAAATTCTCTCGGACAGCCGTATATTACTTACTACGCTCATATTCCCGACTTCGATTCGTCGTACAGCTTAACCGTAAACGGTACTGAAATATTATTGCAAAAGCCATAGTTTGATGCGTTTAATAACAAAAAACAGTTCCTGCTTTTTCGGGTATCCGTAGGCAGAAACTGTTTTTTTCGGGCAATTTTGAATTTGTTATCTATGTGCATTTAAAATCGCCGTGCCATAATGATTTACGGCAGTTTCAATGCGGTATTTCAGTATATATCCTGTGTGCCTTTTTGACGTATCGGCGCAGAAAGTTCTTTGCTCGTTTTTATTATGACAACAACGGTTACAATAAAGGTGAGTATATCGGCAGCTGGCATAAAATAAAGTATTCCGTCAAGTCCGAAGAATAACGGTAACAGCAGCGGAAGTCCCACTCCGAATACTACCTCTCGCAGCATAGACAGAAAAGATGATGTCAGCGCCTTGCCGAGTGCCTGCATATATATTGCCGCGCCCTTATTCACACACGAAAGCATAGTCATACTCAAAAGCAGTCTTATGCTTCGCAGGGCAAAATCCCTGTAATATATGCTCTCGTTTTTCGCTCCGAAAAGATTTATAAGCGGTTGCGGGAAAAGCTCAAACAGCAAAAGTGCCGCCGCACCGATAATCGCTTCGGTAAGTAAGAGCCTTTTCATAAGCTCCTTTGCGCGGTCACGCCTGCCGGAGCCTATGTTGTATCCCACAACGGGTATACATCCTGCCGAAAGACCTATGGCGATGGAAATAATTATCTGAAAGAATTTCATAACAATGCCTATTACGGCGGTCGGTATCTGTGCGTATTCGCTCTGACTGAAAATCGGGTCCATCGCGCCGTATTTTCGGCACATATTCAGAACTGCCGCCATGGAAAAAACAATGCTTATCTGCGATAAAAAGCTTGATATTCCGAGTGACAGTATTTTGCCTATTAAGCGTATATCCAACTTAAAGCTTGATTTGCCGAGTTTTACAGCCTTTGTTCTGAAGAGATATACAACCGAAAGAACAGCCGATAATATCTGCCCGAGAATTGTGGCTATGGCTGCGCCTGCCATACCCATGCGGCAACCGTATATCAAAACGGGATCAAGTATGATATTTGTTACGGCGCCGACGAGTAATGTCATCATCGCAAATTTCGGGCTGCCGTCGGAGCGAATGACGGAATTCATTGCCTGACCGAACATATAAAACGGTATTCCGAGCGAAATCCAAAAGAAATATTCCTTCGACATGGCAAATGTTTCTTCGTTTACGGTAGCGCCGAAAGCGGTTAATATCTGATTGGGAAATATCAGATACACAGCCGTTAAGATCAGCCCTATAATAATGCTGATTACAATTGAATTTCCGACCCCTCTGTCTGCTCTGCCGTCATCTTTAGCACCGAGACTTATGCTGACGAGGGTACAGCAGCCGTCGCCTATCATGGTGGCTATCGCGAGGGCGATAACGGTAAGCGGAAATACCACGCTGTTTGCCGCATTGCCGTATGAGCCGAGATATGAGGCGTTTGCTATGAATATTTGGTCTACGATATTGTATAGTGCGCCGACCAAAAGTGAAATGATGCACGGCAAAGCGTATTTGCGCATCAGTACGCCGAGTTTTTCTGTTTCAAGAAAAGAATTGCTTTTTGCTTCAACCATTTTGTTTACCTCCGACTTGCGGCAAAATAAAAGCACACGCAAAAGCGTGTGCCGGTAAACAAGATATTGGTACGATACACGCTTTGCAAGAACTCCGTGTCGTATCAGAATGATGTTCATTCGTGTATCGTGCCGTCAAGCATATATATAATTTTATCTGTTAAATCCCAAATTGTCAAGCGGTGTGTGCCCCGTTTTTGCGCCGTCAACCGCTTGTTTTTATGAATTTGTCACGCCCGTTTTGCCCGTTTATTAAAGAAATTATGACTTATTTTTCGGGAACGTCAACTTTACTGTTGAATTTATCAAGCAGCAACGCTATGACTGCGCCCACGGCAAGGCAAGCCGCATTTACCGAAAATGAAACAAGTCCGGCCGCAAAACTCTTAAACGGTATTATGACTATCGTTGCAGCCGATACTATGCCTATAATTCCGTGAAAAACAACGGAGTAATGTCTGTCAAGGAGCTTTGTAACGGCTTTTGCGAGCAGTATAACGGTTATCAGCGCACCGATTCCCGCAGGGATTATAACACGCATATCAAAATTTCCTATACCGACAGTGAGCGGCGTGTACAGGCCGAGCGGCATAAGCAATGTTGAAAAGCTCATACCGGGGGCTATCACGCTGAGAGCTATGCAAAATCCGCAGAAAAGATACCACAGCGTATTGGGCGTTATATTTGCGTGAACCGCTCCTATACAAATCAGAAGAGCCAAAACCAAGGAAAAACAAACGGCCATAGATACAAAAGACCACTTGCTTCTTCCTTTTTGCCCTGCCTCTCTGAAGAGCGACGGCAACATACCGCATATCAGACCCACAAACAGGCAGACAGACGGTTCGGGATACTTTTCGAGTAAAAACCCGAGCAATTTTGAAACCGCGACAAACCCCGTTCCTCCGCCGAGAATCAGCGGAATAAGCAGTTGCCAATACTTTTTTATCGCTGTAAACGGATTTGATAAAAGCTCCATTATCGGTTTGTATACGCCGAATACGACGCACATAACGCCTCCGGAAATACCGGGTAAAACCGCTCCGAGTCCTATCAGCATACCCTGAAAGAAACGGTAAATCGCTTTCAGTATGCCGTCGGCATTACCTTTTTTACGTTGTTTTAATTCTGTATTACTGTTCATATTTTCATCCCTGTCTTAAATGCAGTGTTGTATAAAATCGGTGATAACATCGGTGTGATTATAGCCAACTTTTTAATATTTCGGGCGAACGGAATATTGCATCCAGCTTTTGCATAAACGGTACAATATCGCCCATATCAAGCGCGCGGTGGTCAAATGCAATTGTCAGCGGAAGTATTAACGCAGTGCCTACCGCTCCGTCGTCTGTGCATATCGGTTTTTTCTGAGCCGCGCCTACCCCTATGGCAACAAGCTGAGGCGGAATTATTTCAAGTATGGTACATTCGCCCTTCCGGCCTCGGTAAATAGAGCCGAGATTTGATACGGTAATGGTTCCCTGTTCTATATCATGCTTTGTAAGACGCTCGCTTTGCGGAATGTTATAATAATCCCTTTTTGCTTTACCGGAAAGAGTGCGTACCTTATATTTTCCGGTTTTGGAGCCGATGAGCCGGTATAGTGTTTGCAATATTTTTCCGTGCTTCAGTCCCTGAACCGTGTTATCCATTGAAACCTCAAACATAACCTCGTTCATATCCGAATTGTTGGCGCGCTCCATAGAGTCTGATATTGAGTCGCGCATCTGTGACATGGTTTTTGATTCCATATTGTGCATATTTATGGTCATCATTTCACCGTTTTTCAGTATTACGGGCATTGATATATCAATATTTTTAATCGTTTCTACCGTTCCGCGGACCAGTTTGCGATTGAATTTTATGTGACCGTTCATTTTCGGGCAAAATCGAAGTCCCTCGACTATAACCCGTAGAATTGCCGTGTTCACCGTGATTTTTTTGCCGTTTTCGACAGAAGAGTTGATTTCTTTTAAAACATCGAAAAATTTTGTGACATCTGCGTCATATGTAACGCAGGCGTGGGGAATGGTTTCCCAGCTTTCGCTTGTCATATTTGAGACTATCTTTCTTGCTATTCCGAAATGTTCGGTGTTTGTAACCGTCATATTTATCTCTCCCGATATTGATATTCTGTATGATGTTAAAATAAACCCTACGGCTTAACTCCTTTTAAATTAAATTTAAACCGAATATAAACTAATATTCTTAGTGATTCTTTCTGTCGGAAACATAACCGCTGTGCGCCGTACCGTTTTTACGAAGAGAAATTTTGGCGAGCAGTTTTTCGGCGGCGCACGCGGCAAAAAAGCCGATAATGCCGGATGCTATACCGAATACCGCGCCGAAAACCACATCGCTTGCATAGTGCACCATAAGATATACTCTCGACATCATAACGAGCACAGCCGCAAAGGGGAGTATATAGGCGGCTTTGATTTTTTGCTTTCTTAAACATATAAACAGAGCGGTGGAATATGAAAATGCCGCCGCTGTGTGACCGGACGGAAACGAATAATCGGTTTCAAACGGTGAACCTATACTCTTATAGCGCGCCGAAAATACGGAGTTGTCGGCAAGCGTAATAAAAGGTCTTGTGCGCATCACTGTCGGTTTCAGTATTATATTTACAATGAGCGTACTCAGAACAAGCGAAATTATGACGGCAAGACCGATGCGTCTCGTCTTTTTAAACGCCAAAAGAATTGCCGACACGCACAGCAGCAAAAGTATAAATTTGGCGTCGCCCAAAAATGTAACAGCTTTAAAAAAAGCTGTCAAAGCACTGTTTGCCGTGCTGCCGAGTGCGTCAAATACGGCTGTATCAAATCCGTGAAATACCTTATCCAATGTTGTTCCCGCACAGGCGGTTAAAACAAAATCCATAATTAACATATCCTTTCGTTTGATTCTTAATTATCCAAAAAGCTCCATTCGCAAAAGCGATTTTGCATTTTTTCATCGGGATAATGTCTGTCTAAAAATTGCCCTGCGGCAGTAGGCTTTGCCGTGCCGAAATGCCTTTGTGACCAGCGCGTTATACATACGGCGGTAAAGGCAATGTTGACGGCCATTAAAACAGATAACAGGTATATACCTATATAAAACGGTCTTTTGTGCATTTTGGAAAAGAGCTTTTCACAATGCGGTGCTGCAAACCGCATAAATATTACACCGAGCACTCCCCAGACTACGGTCATACCGAGTGTTATGCGCCCGTTTAAATTTAAGGCGCAGTTTGTGTAATCCCACGCCTTCATGTGAACGCAGTAGTCTATAAGACAGCTGCAAGCGTATTCAACGACATCGGCGCACAGAGCCACGGCAATGAATTTTATAAACACATTACGTTTTTTGAGTCTTGTGTATAAAAGATATATAAGTGCAGCTCCTATGCCGTATATAAGACAAAACGGACCGAACATAGTTACGGTGTGCGTTTCCCATTTTCCGTTTTTTATAACACACCAAATACCCTCAAGCAGCACGCCGAAAATGTTGCCGACCATAAACAGGCAAAATGTATCGGCATACAGGTTTTTATTGGTTTTTTCCGTGTTCTTGCCGCTCATAACAGTACCTCGCTTTCTTCTCTTTATGCTCCGATTATGCGACCGACAGATAAAACGTAGCTTAACAGTATATAAATTCTTTTTAAAATAAAAACGGACCGCAAGAAACATAAGTTTCTCACAGTCCGTTTTTGTACGGTATTTTTAAGGCTTAAATCTGTAACCGACGCCCCATACTGTCAGTATGTGTTTGGGCTCCGACGGGTTATCTTCTAATTTTTCACGCAGGCGGTTTATGTGAACGGCTACGGTTGCGGTGTCTCCGAGTGAGTCAAGTCCCCATATTTTTTAATACAGGGTTTGCTTGTCAAAAACAATATCGCAGTTCATAACAAGAAAAAGAAACAGCTCATATTCCTTGTTTTTTAGCTCGGCTTCTTTGCCGCACTTGTAAACCCTGCGCGAGCTTGTATTTATTGTGTATTCGCCTACCGTAATTTCGTTGTCTTTTTTTTCATCAGACGCTCGCAGACGCATATATTGCGCAATGTTAGCCTTGATTCTTGCCACAAGGACATTTGGGGAAAACGGCTTTTCAACATAATCGTCCGCACCGAGTCCGAGTCCGCGGATTTTGTCGATGTCTTCTTTTCGCGCCGTGACCATAATTATGGGTATATCGGTTATGGCGCGAAGCTTTTTGCATACAGAAAAGCCGTCAAGCCCGGGCAGCATAAGGTCAAGAAGTATCAGCGAAAATTCTTCTTGTTTTACAAGATCAATACCATTTATACCGTTGTCACAAATAATCGCCTCAAATCCGTTTATTTGCAGATAGTCCCGTTCAACCTGTGCAATATCCCGATCATCTTCTATTATAAGTATTTTGTTCATCATAACATCTCAACTCCAAAATTATTGAAAGACCGCCGAATTCGCTTTTTTCCGCACGGACGTCACCGCCCATTGCTTCTGCGGCTTTTTTAACAAAAGCAAGTCCTATGCCGTTTCCGCTCCCGGTATCTGTTCGTGCGGTATCGGTTCTGTAAAATACGTTAAAAAGTCTGTCGAGTTCATCATCGTTGACTCCGTTGCCGTCATCGGCGAATTCAATTTCGGCTGTATTACCGTTTCTTTTGATCGATATATACATATTGCCGTCCTTTTTGCCGTATTTAACGCTGTTATCCAAAAGATTTGCTGTTATGCGTGTCAAAAGCTGCCTGTCACAAATTACTTTAACATTGTCATTCGGTAAAATGTTCACCGTAAGACCGCGTTTTTTGTATTCATCGTATACGGAATTTATTGCTGCGTTAAGAAATTCCGGCAAAAGTGTTTTTTCGTTTTTGACATCGGGAGACTCCATATCGAGCTTTGAATATGCAAACAGAGACGACACCATTTTTTCGATTTCTTCGGTTTTTCTCTTTATGGTGAGCAGATATTTTTTTCGCATTTCATCGGTGTTTGCGACTCCGTCGATCAGTCCCTCTACATATGCGTTGATTGACGTCAGCGGATTTCTGAGGTCGTGCGATATGTCGAGCAAAAGCTCTTTTCGGTTCTCCTCGTTTTTTCTTGTGAGTTCAACGGAATCTTTAAGGCGCTTTGCCATATCGTTAAATGCGGCGCATACGGGAGTAAATTCGTCGTCACCGTCATATTTCAGCCTGTAGTCAAGATTGCCGTTGCTTATTTCGTTTACACCCTGAGACAGCATATCGAGAGGCGCTTCTATCTTTTTGAAAACAAATCTTGTAAGAAATCTGTTAGTAAACCCAATTGACAGTATTATAGCGGCTGCAATCAGTATTATCGAAGATATTATAACGGTCTTGACGGCGGTGTTGTCGGTAACTGTGTTTACGCTGAAAAGATACAGTTCATATGTGTTTCCGTTTTCTTCGCCGGTGTAATAATAAAGCTGATTGGTCTTATTGGAAACAAAAGCATTGTTGCCTATGTTTTGAGCCGATGCCATAAGAGAGGTGTCGGCAATGTCCTCATTGCCCGTTTCGTAAAAATCATTGCCGTTTTCATATACTTTTACAAACATTGTTTTGTTGTCAATTATATTACCTATGGCGCTGAGTCTGCTCTTGGTATCGTCAGAGCCGTGTTCGAATATTTCGTACATTTTGCCTGATACGGCGTTGCTTGTCCTATAAAAATCATCGCTGCTCTCAAATCCGAAGCCGTTACTGCTTCTGAGCGTGAAATAAACGGCACCGAGACACATACAACCTATCAAAAGGGTTATTATAACAGGTATTATTATCATAATTACATTTGAAACTGCAAGCCTTTTTTTAACGGTCATAGAGCACATCCTCTCATTTTTGTTTATATTATATCGTGTAAATTTAAACTGTATTTAAACCGGCGGCATATCCGATTTTACGAAATTTAATTGCGCGGTACAAAAAGACAACACATATTTGTTTTTTCGGCGCGGTTATGGTAAACTAAGGGTATAATTTTTCGGAAAGCTGCGGTGATAAGCTGTGATAGATAAAAAATATGCAGATTACTCATGGGAAAAGGCGAGTGCGCTGTTAAATATCGATTCTCCGACGGGTTTTACCAAGAAAGCCGCCGAATTTGTTAAAAAAGAATTTTCGACTCTCGGATTTCCTGCCGAATACACGGTAAAGGGCGGCGTTCTTGCCGACCTCGGCGGAAAAGACGAAAACAACGCCTTGCTTTTGGAGGCGCACACAGATACCCTCGGCGGAATGGTCGCCGAAGTCAAGAGCAACGGCAGACTGAGAATAACGCCCCTCGGCGGTATGAATGCCTGCAACGCCGAAACGGAGAATGTCAGAATATATACCCGTTCGGGCAAACTATATGAGGGCACACTTCAGCTTTGTAATGCTTCAATTCACGTTAACGGTGATTTTTCAACTGTTTCGCGCACTTGGGACAGCGTTGAAATTGTCCTTGATGAAGACGTAAAAACCGATGAGGATACAAGGAAGCTCGGCATAGAAACGGGCGATATAGTTTGCTTTGAACCGCGTACACGCCGTACCGAATCCGGGTATTTAAAGAGCAGATTTCTTGATGATAAGCTCTCTGTTGGCATATTGCTCGGTTTTGCAAAATATCTTAAAGACAGCGGTATAGTTTTACCGCGGCGTGTGTATGTGCACGTTACCGTTTACGAAGAGGTCGGCCACGGCGGTTCCTCGACTGTGCCGGGTGGAGTTACCGAGGCAATATCGGTCGATATGGGGTGCGTCGGCGACGGATTGAAATGTACGGAAAAGCAGGTGTCCGTCTGTGCTAAGGATTCCGGCGGACCTTACAGCTATGATACCGTAGGCAAACTGATTGAAGCCGCAAAGGCAATGGGTGCCGATTATGCCGTTGATGTATATCCGCATTACGGCTCGGATGTTGAAGCCACATTGCGTTCGGGCGCAGATATACGACACGGGCTGATAGGAGCCGGAGTTTATGCGAGCCACGGCTATGAACGCAGCCATATAGACGGCGTTTACAATACGCTGAAGCTGCTGTGCGGTTATTTGAATGTATAAATATTAACGGGGCTGTAAATTTTTACAGCTCCGTTTTTGCGTAAATCGGCTTTATTTTATATCGTCGAAGTACGATTTGAATTCTATCTTCAACGGGCTTTTCGGGAACAGCTCTTTATACAGTGCCAAAAAGTAGTCGTCCGTCATACTTGCTATGTAATCCGTAACTATATCGTTCGGCTCTTCGTCAGAGTATTCTGACTCGCCGTAATATCTTACATTGCTGTTTATAAAGTCGATATGGTGGCGGAATATGAACGAGTTTTCGTCGCCTCGCTTCAGCTCGTCGAGCAGCCTGTAATACACCTGTTCAAACATGGGCTTTATGCAGTCGTCATATTCTCTGTTAACGGCGTCGTTTTGGTAAATTACTTTATAATTTTCGCTCTTTGCCGTTACAAGGTCATTATACGCATTTTTACTCAGGGCTATATAATCCTTGCCGTAGCTGTTGTTTATTATGTCAACCGTCAGATTATTGATTATTTTAGCATTATTGGTGCCTATAAATTCCGTTTTGAATTCATAATCCTTGTCAACTATTCCGGCGGTTACGGCGTCCTGGCGGTCTTTGCCGATATATGCTATCATATCGCATATCCTTACGGTGCACCCCTCAAGCGTCATAGGTATCAGCTTTTTTATTGCGGGGACGCCGTATTTATAGCAGTCCTCGGTTTGACTGTCGTATTTTTCAAACGTCTTTTTGTAGTCGGGCTTGTATTCCTGCTGTTCAAATTCTCCGTTGTGGCAAATAATTCCGTCCAGCGTCTGTAAAGTGAGATTTCGGCGAAAAATGCGGTCGAGAACGCGCACGCTGTGGACGTTATGATTAAAGAATCTGCCTGTTTCGTTGTTGTATAAATCGTTTAACATTCTTTCGCCGGCATGACCGAACGGTGTGTGCCCTATATCGTGACCGAGTGCAATCGCCTCGATAAGGTCAAGGTTAAGCCCCAAAACCGCGCCTATGTTACGGGCTATGCGCGACACAAGCTGAACGTGCAGCGCACGCCTTGTTATATCGTCATTGCAGGTAAACGAAAACACCTGCGTTTTGTCGGCATATCTGTTGTAGTACGGTAAGTGCAGTATCTTTTCGGTATCGCGTACAAACGTCGGACGCCAAAGATTTGCCTTGTCGCGCGAGTTATCGCGTCTTATTGCGTTTTCGTCCCTAAAAGCGTAGGGATTTTCCCAATGCTCTTTGCGATCCTCAATTATTCTCTTTTGCAAATCTTCATTTACCTTGTCATATTTGATATCCGTAAAAACCACCTCTTTAAACATTTTATATATCTCTGTATTTCCGAAAAGCACCTGCAGTATTTTGAGTCTGCAGGTGCTTTTTATGTATCAGCGTGTTTCCTTATTATGCTTTGTTTTTCCGCCGAACAGGCAAAACAACGTCGCAATTACCGAAAGGGCGAGCCAGAATATAATTACGCTGTTCCACGTTCTGCTCTGCAAAAGCTCACCTGCCACTTGATTCATGGCTGCGCAGCCTATATACGCCGTCGCATTGAGTATTCCGGCAGCCGTGCTGACGTTTCCGTGCTTGGCAAAGCGCAGTGGAACAATGGTTATAAGCATTACATTTACCGCAAACATACAGTTTGTAACCGCAACCATCGAGATAAGCGAGAGTATAAGACTTTTTCCGGCGGATATAAACAGGATTATTAAAAATACAAATGACGCGGCAAAAAATACCGCAGATGTTTTGGCTTCGCTGTGAAGCTTGTTGTTGACCTTTTCGGCAATAAATGCGCCCGATACGTTTATAATCGGCAGTACCATTGTAAGCAGAAGCGAAAATGCAACTCCCGAGCCGAACTGCGATGAGAAAAACTCAGGTACCCATTGCGTAACGCTGTCTTTTAAGGTGCCCTGAACTATTATCGGTATCAAAAGTACGGGCACACCGCCGCAAATGAGAATTTTCACGGATTTCCCGAGCTTTACGGGTTCTTTTTTTGCCGTATCTTTTCCGTTTAAATGAAGCTTCCCCGTGCCGAAAAGCCAGACGAACGAAACCGCCGCCAGTATAATACCGCAAACAAGAAAGACATATTTCCACGGCAAAAACAGCATCGTCAGAAGGCTTACGGCATAACTCAAAACCGTGCCCACGGGTACGGTGGTTGACATTTGCATACCGAATTTGTCTTTTGTCTCTTCGTTATATTGAAGCGAGGCAAGCTTTAATATCGGCGACCATACAAGCGACTGAAAAAGGCCGTTTGCCGCCCAAAGCGTCAAAAGAAGAGGGTAGGAGTGAAAAAAGAAAATAAGTATATTGGATATTGATGATAAGAGCACACCGCAAAAAACCATATACTTTGTGTCGAGTCTGTCGCCTATAATACCGCTGACTATCTGCCCCAAACCGTAGCATATGAAAAATGCCGACAAAACCGAGGCAATAAGGTTTTCCGAGAGGACGTTACCGGATATCAGCGACGGAATTACAGATGAAAAATTCAGTCTGCATATGTATGTTGCACTGTATGCGAGCCAGCACAGAAGAAAAATATCCCTGTCGCGCCGAGTTTTATATCCGAGGCAAGCTTTCATTCGTGCATCTCCGTTTTGCCGTTATAGTTTTTACCGAAAAATTTATTGCTTACGGGCTTATTTGTCGCTATCCAGACAGTGCGCTCCTCAAGGCTCTGTCCGCCGTGACCCTTGCCTTTTCCGCCGTGATCGTTTGAAAAAATGATAAGCCATTCTTCGTTTAAGTTCTTTTCGCGTTCTTTTATTATTTCCGTTACCTGATGCGAATATATGTCGCAAAGCAGCGCTGCCGAAGCGTATTCACGGCATTTCGGCGAAAATTCAAACTTGTGCCCCGCGCCGTCTATGCCGTCATATATACCGCAAACAATATCGTCGCCGCCTTCTATGCGTTTAAGAACATAATCTCTGACAACGGCGTCGCCCAAAAGTGCGTCGGGGGTGACTTTCGGAGCGGTGAAATTTATAAATTCAGCCGAAACCTTACTGCCGGACGGAGCCGTAACGCACTTTTTCTTGCTTGTATCGCAGTATGTCAGTTTCATTTCGGGGTGCTCCATGGCATATTTTACTTCGGGATAGAGATTTATATCAAAAAACGGAGACCAGTCAAAATTCAATGAAACCGAAAGCCCCAGCTTAGCGTATTCCGTAAGAAAGGTGAGGTGGTTCATATTTTTTGTGTCGTTGTTTGAATCAACGCCGTTTTCAACACCCCAAACGCCGGTAAACTGAGCAGTCCAGCCTGCGGAGGTTGAGGTTACCTGCTGTGTATTTGTGCCCGTTTCACCGCCGCAGTAGGCGAGGTACAGACCGCCGTTTTTCATTACATCTTTAATTCCGCTGTATGTTACGCTGTTTTCGGAACAGTCAAACGCATTTTTCCTCTCGGCAATACATCTTGCCATATCGGCACGCATACCGTCATAGCCGAGAAAAAGCACCTTTGCGGTTTTGCCGTCCTTTGTTATCGCTTTTCCGTCTTTTAAGGTGCAACTGTTAAGAAAATCGTGCACCAATCCGTAAACTGTCGTACACGGAGCGGATTCTTCAAATTTGTTGCTCCAAACATCGCCTTTGAGCGAATCTTCAAAGTCAAAGGCGGAGCTGACGGGACTTATAAGCTTTTTTACGGTGCGCGGAAGCTTTTTGCCGCTTGATAAAAACATCTTAACAAAATTTTTCATAAATTCCCTCCGGGTGCCGTAAAAATTTGGTATTTTACAGCCTGTTTCATATCTCTATAATTATAACAGAACAAAAATAAGTGTCAATCAAACATACATTTTTTCATAAATAATTGTTATTTCCTCGGCAAAATGGTATTATAATTATCTTAACTGAAAAGGGGTCTGTCAATTTGAAAAAACATACGATAGTTATAATTGTTCTCATAGCTGCCGCAATTTTTGTCGGTGTGTTTGTGCTTATTCCTCAGATGGCGTCTCTGTCGGACTACGGCAAAGACGGGGAGGCGGTATTTACCGTAACCGATATCGAAACGGCGGATTATCCGGGCGACGGAACCGTTGACCGCTTCGTCTCTTCATCTAAGGAAAAGAATGATATTATCGAAAATAAGGAAGACTATGTGTTTTTGACCGTGTACGGTGAGGTCGAAAATACGAGCGATAAAATGATTAACAGTATAGAAATCGAGTACTTGTCGCTTGCACAGGACTACGACGATGTGTATTTTGAAAAACATATGCCCGACGAATATTACCGCGATTTTTCGGTGCTCTCGGGCAAATCGCAAAACTACGAGTTCAGCGCAGCGGTATCAAAGAGTTCGTATGAAAAAATGATTGCCGACGGAGCGCTCTCTGCGGACAATGTGTTTGTAACGGTGTCCTGCAAAACCGAAAACACCGCAAGATAATTAAAACGGAGTTGTGAACATAAGCTTCACAACTCCGTTTTTCTACCCGATAACTTCAATATCCTTTATCCGCATTTCGTCGCCGGTGACAAGATATGTATTGTCACTGCCGCAGTGCGGACATTTTTTTGCGTATTCGGTGGTCTTATATGTTTTTTTACAGTCGCGACAGTAGGAGAGACCCTCAAGAATAATCATTTCAAGCTCGGTGTCTTTCATATAATCCGTTTTTTTCTTTGCCCACTCAAAGCAGTCCGAAAAATATGACGGAACAATCGATGAAACCTCGCCTATTTCAAGAGTCAGCTTGGTGACCTTTTTTACGTTGTTTTCCTTGGCAATCTCTTCTACTCTGTCTATGACATTCAGAACTATACCGAGTTCGTGCATGGCTTAGCCCTTGTCGCTGTGCGCTTTTTTGTAGGCTATGCGCTTCTTTTTAAGCTCTTTCGCCTCATCCGAGCCAAGATGCCCGAGTATTTTAAACGCACGTTTTGCGGAGTAGCCCATAAGTCCGCCGACCTTCTTTTCGGCAACTCTCATATCGGTGCATTTCGGATTATCGCGTACAAGATGTATTGCGTCAAATTCACACTTCGTGGTGCAAAGACCGCAGCCTATACACTTGTGCGGGTCAACATACGATGCGCCGCATCCGAGACAGCGGCCGGTTTCTGTTTTAACCTGCTCCTCTGTCAAATCGAGATGTGCGTCTTTATAGGACAGCTTGTAGTCGATGCTTTCATCCATACCGGCTTCCTGACGTCCTGCCGTATCATAAGACGGATATGTAAGGTCGTCCTTGTTGAGCGGTGTGAAATTGCGACGGTCACGGCCTATGGTCATTGAAGCGTCGGGGCGTACATGGCGATGTAAGCTCTCAGCCGCCTCGTGACCGGCTGCAATGGCATCTATTACAAAACGCGGACCGGTAAATACGTCGCCGCCCACGAATATGTCGGGATCGTCCGTCTCATATGTGAATTTGTCTGCAACCGGGTAATTGCCGTGCCAGAATTTCACCTTTGAGCCCTCAAGCAGGTTGCCCCATTCAATTGCCTGACCTATGGCAAAAACGATTTTGTCTGCCTTTATTTCAACAGTCTCGTTTTCGTCATATACGGGAGAGAATTTGCCTGTTTCAGGGTCTATCGTGCGAAGGCACTTTTTAAAGATGATGCCGGTAACCTCTCCTTTGTCGTTTACGGTGACCTCCTTCGGGCCCCAAGATGGATTTATGCCGACATTTTCTTCTTCGGCCTCAAGTATTTCCTCGTTGCTCGCAGGCATGGTGTCGCGCGATTCAAGGCAGAACATCTTAACGTCCGTTGCGCCGAGACGGTGAGCATTGCGCGCGCAGTCTATCGCAACGTTACCGCCGCCGACTACCACAACATTACCGGAGAATGAATCCTCGCGGTGTTCAAAGCAGTGGCGGAGATATTCTACGGCAATAGCGGTGCCCTTTGCGTCATCGTTTTTAACGCCGGGACGTTTGCCGCCCTGACAGCCTATGGCGATGTAAAATGCCTTGTAGCCCTGTTTTTTGAGCTCATCTATGGTGACGTCCTTGCCGACTTCAACGCCGCACTTGATTTCTGCACCGAGAGCCTTAATTATGTCGATTTCGGCAGCGATAACATCCTTTTCGAGCTTGTAGCTCGGAATACCGTATGTCATCATACCGCCGGGAATGGGATTTTTTTCAAATACCGTCGGCTTATAACCCATCTGAGCGAGATAATATGCGGCACTGAGTCCTGCGGGGCCGCCGCCGATGATGGCGATTTTCTCGTCAAATGAACCGTGAACCGACTGTACCGTTTTTTCGGGAACATATCTGTCCTCGGCTTTAAGGTCGAGATCGGCTACAAATTTCTTTACTGCGTCAATTGATACCGGGTCGTCAATTTTTCCGCGTGTGCATTCGCTCTCGCAGCGCTTGTTGCAAATTCTGCCGCATACTGCCGGGAACGGGTTTTCGGTCTTTATCATAGCGAGTGCTTCGCGGTATTTGCCGTCTCTCGCAAGGCGAAGATAAGCCTGTACCGGAACGTGCGCCGGGCACGCAGCCTTACAGGGAGCGGAACCCGTGGGATATGTGTTAGACATACGCGCCGTATCGCGGTAGTTCTCATCCCATGCGTACGGACCCCAAATGTTGTTGTCCGGCAGGGGAGCGTGCTTATATTTGAAATCCGTGCCGTCCTTGTGGCAGAGCTTCTGACCGAGTTTTACGGCACCTGCAGGGCAAGTTTCAACGCACTTGCCGCACGCTACGCAGTTCTCTTTTGTAACCTTGGCGGTATAGGCACTTCGCGAAAGATAAGGTGTGTTAAACAGAAGCGATGTGCGAAGAGCGTTGCATATCTTAACATTGCAGTTGCATATATCAAATATCTTATTTTCACCGTCAATGTTGGTTATCTGGTGAACATAGCCGTTTTTTTCGGCAAGCTTGAGTATTTCAAGTGCACGTTCTTTTGTTATGTAGTGTGCTCTTCCGGTTTCAACGGTGTAATCCGCCATATCGCCGAGCTGTATGCACCAATCGTCAAAATCGTCTGTGCAGCCGTCGCCCAAAACAGCGCGTGAAGCGCGGCAGGAGCAAATACCGGCAGAAATGTGACCCTCATATTTCTGAAGCCAGTATGAAATATGCTCAAGATCCACCGATTCGCTCTTGGCGTCTATGGCTTTTTCAACGGGAATAACGTGCATACCTATGCCGTCGCCTCCGGGAGGCACCATCTGAGTGATACCTGCAAGCGGAATAAACGTCATTCTCTCAAAGAATGAGGCAACAGCCGGATTTTTGGCTATTCTGTCAACGGAAGAGTTGAAAAGCTCAGCCGAACCGGGTACGTAAAAGGGTACGCGGTAACGTCTGATTCTCGGACGGTCTTTAAGCTCGTGATTGTGGTCGTAATTATCACCGTAGTCATATTCGAGAATGCCTATATACGACATCTCGTCAAGAAGCTTTTGCAGATCAATAGCCTCATACTCTTTGTTCATGGCGAGTAACTGCTCAAACGTGTAGTGCTTACGAAGCTTCATTTTGTTAGCAACGTCGCACATTTCGGGAGTAAGTACCTCGCGCAGACCCCAATATTCGGGATCGTCCGATGTCACTCCGCCGATCTTGTGAGCCACAACGTCGGTGATTTTTCTGCCGAGCTTCAAATAGCGCTTATCAGGATTTTTGTCACCCTGATATTTGCTGATGATTTTTTTATTCTGATCGGGCATACTTTTATGTCTCCTATTTAAAGAATCTTCTTACTAAGTCGCGGCTGTACTCAACGGTTTCCTCCATATCGCCGAATGCCATAACTTCACCGGCATAGAAGGTGTTATCCTTGCCCTGCATAGCTTCAACCTTTTCATACCAACCGTCGGCATAATCCTTGCTGCCTACGTGCGGGAAATAATACCAGTCGTCTATGCGCTCAATCTTGTCAACCTTAAGACCGCACAGTTCCATATCTTTAAGAGTTGTTTCCTTGGCTTTGTCAAAGGGAACATCCTCCATACCCTCGTGGTTACGAAGAGTAAAGGTAACGAGCGGCTGATCTGTTACGCCGTCGGACCAACGGTGATAGAATACCATAAGATGACCGCGTGTCTCGTTAGTCATATTTTCAAAGAAGTAATATGAAATTTCGGGAGCGTTGCCTTCTTCGGGGCGAACGGCCATTGTAAAGTATTCCTTATGTACGATTTTTGAGAAGAGATCCTTTTCTTCTTCACGCGGATCGCCGTAGCCGAGGAACAGCTCAAGCGGAGTGCAGATTATGAGCTTGTCAAATTCTTCGGTCTTGCCGTTTACCGTTACAAATACCTTATCGTTTTCTCTCTTGATGTCTGTAACTTCCGAATTTAAGAGCGCCGGATGCTTAAGGTGATTGTTAACGCCCTCCCAAATGCTCTGTGTGCCGTCGTACCAAGTCCACAGTTTACCTGTCGAAAGGAATTGCTTAACAGTAAATGCGTCAAGATATTTTAAGACATAAGCGGCGGGGATTTCATCAAAATAACCATAGCCGAAAGAAGTGAACGGACCCTTCCAAACCGTGGTGGCGTCCTCGCAATGGTTGAGCTTTAAAAATTCGGAGAACGGCATTGAAAGGTCTTTAAGGTTGGGGTTAACGCCCTCAATATGAGCGAGTTTCATTTCGGGAGAGGGGCAGGGACCTTCATAGCGTCCCTCCGAAATTCCGCGGTGACCGTTTACATCATAGCCCTTGTATTTTGTCTCAAGAAGCTTTGACAGTTTTTTCATCTTGGATAGCTTCTTGAGCATAGCTATGGGCGACATTTTCTGAGGAGTGCCATCTACTTTCATAAATTTGCGTCCCATAGGGGGGCCTCCGACGTGTGTTGTACCGCCGAATTCCTCACACTCATGAACTGCAAAGTAAGTGTCGCAGCCCATTACCGCGCCCATCTCTATGGTGCGGTCCTCCCATTTGCCCTGGGCATTTTTAACCTTCATTTTCGGGGAAAATGCCTTACCTCCGACGCGATTGGATTTTTCATAGATTACATAGTTATCATACCCGTTTTTTTCAAGGTACATTGCCATGCTTGTGCCGGCAGGGCCTCCGCCGATTATACAGATGCGCTGATTCTTGTTTTCCATAAAAAGAATCTCCCTCTCTTGAAATTTCGGTACGGAATTTAAGGAACCCAAAAACACCGTACCAGTTAAATCTTTAACAATTTAATTATAGTCTCGCAGAACTTTATCGTCAATAGGAAACTTCGGCTTTTTTAACTTTTCAGACGTCGTATTTTACATATTTTTACATCAAAAAGGTCGTTACAGCTGCATAATGCACAAAAAAACTAAATCTGTTCATAACTTTTATTTCATGAGTAATCAAATGTTATATTGGAATTTTATAATTTATATGTTATAGTGATGTTATCGGTCGGGTAATACAAAAAAATAACAGAAAACTGGTGAATTTTATGAATATAATTCCGAAACCGCAAAAAATTACGTTTTCCGGCAAATATGTCCCGAAAGGCAGCGTAAACGAGAGTTTTGACGCCGATATGGGAAAAGAGGAATACTCGCTTAAAATAAACCGTGACGGCGTTTTTTTAAAGGGCGGCAGTGAGCGCGCCTTACACTATGCCGATATTACGTATAAGCAAATTCTGCGAGAGGACGGGAATATGCTCCCCGAATGTGAAATAAGGGATAAGCCCGTATTTTCTTATCGCGGCTTTATGGTGGACGTCTGCCGTCATTTCTTTACGGTGGAGGAAATAAAAAAGATAATCGATGCGGCGGCAATGCTCAAATTCAATTATTTTCATTTCCATCTTTCCGACGATCAGGGCTTCAGAGCCGAAATAAAAAAGCACCCGGAGCTTTCTTTGGTAGGCGGTAGCCGCGAGGGCTCACATTTCGGTAAAAAAGAAAATGATGACAGCGTTTACAGTCATTTTTATACTCGGGCACAGCTGAAAGAAATAGCCGAATACTGCAAGGAGCGGTATATCGAGGTCATTCCCGAAATAGATATTCCCGGCCACGCAAGCGCCATACTTCAGGCGTATCCCGAGCTGTCGTGCAATAAAGAGCAGGTTAAGGCAAAAACAAGCCAGGGTATATTCAAGGATTTGCTCTGTGCCGGAAATCCAGCGACATTAAAGCTGATTTATGACATTTTAGATGAGCTTTGCGATATTTTCCCCGGCGAGTACTTCCATCTCGGCGGCGATGAAGCCCCGAAGGATAAGTGGAAAAAGTGCCCCAAATGTCAGTCAAAAATACGCGAGCTCGGGCTTAAAAACGAAGAGGAGCTGCACTGCAGTCTTGTGAACAGAGCCGCAGAGTATCTCGAAAAAAAGGGCAGGCGTGTCATTTGCTGGAACGAAGCGGCAAACGGCGGTATCCTCGATAAAAACATAACGCTTGCATATTGGCTTGATAAAACGGGCATATCGGTAAAGCGCGCAAATGAGGGCTGCCCCGTAATTATCGAAAAGTTTAAGCCGTATTATGCCGATTATCCGTACGGTATGTATCCTCTTAAAGATGTATATATGTTTGACCCGAAGAGCATAAAGGGCTTAACGGAAACAGGCAAAAAATCAATAGTCGGAGTGGAAACGCCGATATGGACGGAGTACATTACGGATTTTGAACGGCTTTGCTATATGTGTTTTCCGAGGTGGTTAGCCGTCGCCGATACCGCGTGGAACGGCAGAGACGAAAAGAATTACCGCGAATTTCGTCTTGCGGCAAAGTCTTACTGCGACGCGCTTAGAAAAATGGGTGTTTCTTCCGCTCCCGAATGTGATTGGGACGAGAGTCCGCAAAAGCGGCTTCGTGAAACCCTGGCGTTTGCCGATAATCTTATGACAAAGAATATGCTGCGCCAGCTTTTAAATATTGAAGAATAAACATAAACAAATATAAATAAGCAAACCCAAACCCAAATCCAAACCAAATCCCAAACAGGTGAGAATAACCGAAAGCAGGCAAAAAACACAAATAAACAACCAAATACCGACAAGTAAAACAAACATTCGCCGAAGCAAAGACAAAAAAACGCACCCCACTTTCGTGAGGTGCGTTTTGCTGCCTTTGCGAAAATTGATAAAGAAAGTTCTTTATCAAGGTATATGCTTTACAGCTCCATAACCTTATATATCGTGTATCCGGCATCTTTGGCAAGCCGAACGAATTCACTAAACCTCTGCTCAGTCACACTTTTACTGGAGAATTCTTGAATTGGCAAACTGCTCTTCGACTTTGGGTGCTTTTGAATTTCTTCTACTACATTTTTCATATATGTTATTGTTTGGCTGAACGCTTCATTATTATACTTGAAAATATACTGATTGTTTTTTGAGTCCTCTGTTTCTGTAGGCATATTGCTTTCTCCTTTGATTTTAATGGATTATTTGTTTTTTGATTGGGTATATATTCAATTTTTTTATAGAACAGTTAGTGGCTAGCTATCAAGATCAATCCACAAAGCCGGGCGGACATAGATTTCGATATAACAATCAGCTTCGCATGGTATATAGTCAATATTGCCATCGTAATCAACATAAGCCTCATACCATTGATCACTTGCGGATGAGCGAAGATACCAATATACCGTCGTGCTTTCAGGATCACCATCAAGACTGGGCGGAATTGTCTTTTTCATATAAACTGTTGGTTCACACTTCCTCGATTCACTATTGCTAAAGTATGTTTCTGCTTCATTCTGACTTAGAAGGAAAACTTTATCATCTGTTGTAGAAGTTCCACTCTCGTGAATTCGGTTTGTAAATAACTTTGTATTTTGTATTGCGGTTTGTTCATCTAAACTAAATGCTTCATAGTAAAAACCGTTATTAAGCCAATTACGTATTTCGCTATCTTTCCATGTTAAACTTGACGATGTTGTGTAATATTCGTGACATTCTATAGCAAATTTACTGATTAAAAGTAACGATGCTCCATTTTTATTAATAACGATCCATTCTATTGGTTCTGGTCCGTTTGAGAAGTTGTTGTCTTGCTCATAAGAGCCAAACATAATAGTGTCCCCAACCTTTGCATTTTTCCAATTGTTATCGAATTCTGTAGTAGTTAGTAAATAGTCATTCTCTCTTGGAGCAACAGTCCCTTGGCTGATATATGCTAAATCGCTAACTTTTTTATATGTTAAATTGCTACCGGGGATTTCGTTTGAACCTACTTCTATAAGATCTACCCCTTTATGCTGAAAAACAAAATTTGTTATATTATGAATTTTCAATACTACTCTATCATTATCAGTTTCACACTCTCCATCTAATCCTTCGCCTGTTTTTTGCCAATCAAAATAACCGACTTTTTCATCCTTTACTCTGATAACAGATAAGGCTGAAGTTTTATCTTGTTCATTTACGTATAATCCTGTGATATCGTCAGTAACTTCTGGCACATTGTTTTTAATTCTTGTTAAGGTTAATCCTCCAACAACGAGAGTATCTTTGTCTTTGAATTCGTGCAAAATAAATTTATCTTCCATTGTACCAAAAAAGTCGGATTTTATAGAAACACCTACTTTGTCTGTGCTTTGAATATAATTACCATAACTCTGTAATTCTTCGTCTGTGTAGGAATCAGGCTCCGGAATAACATAACCACTATATCCAATGCTCTTTAATTCTGAGGTTATAATAGAGGATATATCATCATCCTCCATGGTATCTGTCATCTGAACCGGTTTATAATTCACAGCGATTCCGTTGGGATGAAATTCCATAACAGTCCCATCGGAAGCAGACCATGTCCCTACAATATTCTCTTTGACATATTCTGTATTGATGATTAGCTTTTCTTTGACCGTTTCTATATCTAAGGCGGTGCTTTTGGAATGGTGTTTATCATTTGAGCACCCGGAAAAAATCAAAGCTATAATAACTACTAATAATATTCCTTTTTTCATCATACGGACACCTTATATACCCAAATCACATAACGAGCAGGAAGAAATATTATAATTTTTGTCAACAGTAATTTGAGCACTCATATCAACGCTTCCGCTTCCGCTGCCTTCAAGCCCTGCTCTTACTATAACCTTTGCAAATGCACCGCTGCCGCTGTCGAAACTTTGGTAGGAAGCTATTGTTACACCGTGCTTACGTTGCATATGCTCGGAGATTGCGCCTTTATACTCCGATTCATTTTTTTCGGCTCCGTTTAGTGAAGTCACAACAAATGGTAAAGCAAGGAAAAATGCAGCAACCATTGCGCAAATAAATAATTTAAAACCATTCTTTTTTAACATAGTACTACCCCCGTACTTTAAATAATTTTTTAAATAAGTTCGCTGTTGATGATATCAACAAGCTTTTTCCCGATATTTCGTGTTATATGTATCGTGTCATTAGTCGTTGTGCGTATTATCAAAATGCCGTCTATGATTTCATATGTTGCCTCACTGTTAACAACACCGTTTAGCGTTGTTTCTGAAAGACCTGTATGCCTATCTAATTTAGTTATAATCGACATAAAAAATTCTCCCTAAAATCGTTAATCTGTTTTGATAAAATGTAGTAAATACAAAGATCATAATTTTTGTTATTTAAAAATTATTACTTTATGATTAATGAAAGCGGTATGTATTATAAATATCATCACGATCTACATATACAGGTCTATATCCGTATTTTGGCTTGAAAATATAATGGTACTGCCATCTAGTTTGCGATTGGGATCAGTATAGCCGATAAACATGCAGTTATCATGTGAGCTTTTTTGAAACAGCATTATAAGGCATTGGATATTCCTCATAATACAATATTATTTGTGATGATGATGACCAAACCCCGGATAAAAATACCCATCTCCATCCGGAACACAATTACCGTTAGCATGCGAAGCGGGATATACTTTTGCAGTACCCAAAAAAGTACAGTTTTCTTGAGTACGATTAAGATTAGTTTTTTTATTACTGCTGCTACCATTCTGCGAAATAGCAGCAAAAACGATTGTTACTATAAACACAATAACGAAACAGGTAATCAACACTACAAGATTCCTTTTGTTCTTTGAAACAAACGCCGGTGTTGTATCAACATTGTTATTCCCTTTAGCAACTTTTGACATGCTCGGCTGAGAGTCAGAAAATGAATATATATCAATATTATCAAGCTTGAAAGCGACAGGTGCGCCGCATTTAGGACAACATCTTGCTTTATCAGATATTTCCGCCGAACATTCAGGGCATTTAATTAATGCCATATTCCATACCCTCCTATATTTTTTCCACATAAAAGCTGGCTCCGCCGGATGAAAGACCAATAGAAAACCTACTTACACTATTGGCAGGAGCAAACGCCTTCTTAAACGTGGTAAATCCGCCGCTGTAACGGATATAAAATGTAGTATCCGACTTAATTTTTACTTCAAAATGATCATTTGCCTTTAATTTTGCTACAATATTTCCGTCTTTATCTTTGATTGTATATTTTCCAAACAAGCCGATAAAATCATCAGAAGTTTGAAAAACTGCTTTTCCCTGGTTGATTTGTAGTTTAATGGGACATCCACAGTGAATACATTTCTCTGCCTTGTCAGAAATTTCATTGCCGCATTCAGGACATCTTATTAAAGCCATAATAAACTTCCTTCCATAAAATTAAATAAAAACCAACATTTGTTTTTCCTAATAACCAATACCCATTATAATTTTATTCCCCCTTGCTATGTCCAATTTATCACATAATCGCCATTATGTTGCAAACACCGGTACAGCGGTTGATTAAAAACTCTTGCAAATTGCACAACGGTGAAAAAAGGGCGCAGAAACACAAGCCTTATGTAAATTGTCGAAGCAGGCAATGCTGAAGGCTTTGTTATTATGCTTATAAATACAGTTTTTCGCATCTAATCTTGACTTTTTATGTCTAATATGCTACACTAACCAATAACAAAAGTACTGAACTTTGTTTATTTATTCTTGAGCATACAACATAATGGCGATTATGTTGTATCCCGCTGATTTGGGCGGATTTTTTTGTTTTTAGGCTAAATTATCAAATGCATATTTTCCATTCTCTTGCGGTGCTCCGTGCCGGTGGAGATGATATAAATTCGTGTTGTGTTAATGCTGCTGTGACCGAGAATATCGGCAAGCTTGGCGATGTCCTTTTCAATTCCGTAAAACACACGGGCGAACAGGTGGCGCAGGTTATGCGGATACACCTTCCCGGGGTTTACATCTGCTTCTGCGCACAAGGCTTTCATTTCCCGCCAAATATTAGTGCGGCTTATAGGTTTGCCTGTCCGTGTCACAAAAATCATACCGCTTTTAATATTTTGCTCTGCTGCGTAGCGGAGCAATTTTTGTTTTAGCTCCTTTACGATAAAAACCGACCGTGTTTTTGCTTTGCAGTTCACAACTGCTTCACCTTGCTTTGCCGCCTCCACCGTTATATATTGTAGTTCACTGACACGAATACCCGTGCCGCATATCGTTTGCAAAATAAGATTGAGTCGTTTATTTTTCTTGCGTTTCGCAGTTTTGCAAAGTCGTGCGTATTCTGCCTTTGTCAGTTCCCTATCTTCGGAGCAGAATACCTGCTGTTGCAGTTTTAATGATTTCACCTTTAAATCGTGCCATTCTAAAGAATTAAACAGACTGTTGATGCTTGCGAGCATAGAATTAACGCTCCGCACCGCGTAATTATTTCTCAAATATTTTTTATACGCTATCACTTTTTCTTTTGTTATTGCTGCGTTTTCGGCGTATACCGAAAACGCTTTCACATCGCGGATGTATTTTTCAATTGTTGACGTGCTTTTCTCTTGCAACTCTAAATTTTTTCTGAAATTTTCAATAATATCTGATGTTAAAATTCGTTCTTCCATTTTTTACCTCCGAATATTTTCTGATATTTTACCCGAAAAGTATATAACGGATATACGGTAAGGCACTTCATTAGGCACTTGCAAAACCGAACTCGGCATAACAAAAAGAGCAGACAATCGTCTGCTCGGTACATAAAATTCAGATGAAAAACAAAAATCGAGTATTCATAAAGTTAAATTCCTTATGAATACTCGATTTGGTGCCGATGACCGGACTTGAACCGGTACGGTATTGCTACCGAGGGATTTTAAGTCCCTTGCGTCTGCCGATTTCGCCACATCGGCGCATTTCATGCTTTGATATTATATTAAATTAAAGACTCATTGTCAATAATTTACTAAAATTTTTTCAAATGCAAACAGGTATTACGCACATATTTTGCGCCGTGTTTTATTGACGGCGCAAAAATTATGTAGTAAAATATCAATAAGTTGTAAGATAAACTGCAAAAGCGGCGCTTTTTGTCGGTTCGTCTTTACAACCTGGGCTTATACAGTTTAATATTTGATAAAAAATACGGTTTCGCGGTTCTTACCGCGAATTAAAAGGGAATCCGGTTAAAATCCGGAACAACCGCCATTACTGTGTTTGACGTAAGAGAGTCCGATCCATTGGAGTTTTCCGAGAAGGCGACTCTTCCCGTGATGTATGGGATCATAAGTCAGGAGACCTGCCGTGTTTTTATGGTTAAACACAACTTTGGTGAGAAGAGTGCAGCCGATTTATCAGCTTATGATTTGTGCTGTCGGTGCACTCTTTGCCCGATTGCGCAAGGTTTTTCGTTGGTTAATTTGTTGCACTCTCCCTGCTTTTCGGCAGGGAGAGATTTTTTGTGTTCGGAGGATTTTTATGTTTGGCGACGACAAAGAAAAATGGGCAGTAAATGAGCTTGTGCGTAAATCCGAGGAGTTGAAAAGGCTTCCGCGAAAAGACGATTTCGATGACGCCACACGCTCGCGAATTAAGGCATTTTTAGGCCCTTGGCCGCGCGCTCTCGAAAAAGCCGGTCTTAAAACTCCCGGCGTGAAGCGCAAAAAGTAAAGAGTTTTGGAAGGAGTAAGGTATGTTAAAACCTAAAAAGACAGTAAAGAAATGTCTGTCATGGCTTCTTGCTCTTGTGATGATATTGTCTGTGATACCCGTTGCGGTACTTGCCGCACCGGCTGACCTTTCAATATCGTCGGCAAAGGAGCTGCTCGCGTTCTCCGAAAAGGTGAACGGCGGTGAAGACTTTTCGGGAAAAACAGTAGAGCTTACAGCTGATATCGACCTCGGCGGAGAAGGCTCCGAATGGACGCCGATAGGCTCCTCGTCATCGGCTTTTGCAGGAACATTCGACGGGAACAACCACGTAATCAGCGGACTTTACATTTCTTCGGGCTCCAATGCGGGACTTTTCGGAAAAGTAAACGGCGGTACTGTTAAGAATGTTACGGTTAAGGGCAGCGTCAGCGGTTCTTCATCGGTTGCAGGCGTTGTCGGTTACCTCAATGCAGGCAATATAATCAACTGCGGAAATAATGCCGATGTCAGCGGCTCTTCGGGAGTCGGCGGCGTAGTGGGCTATGTCGGCGGCGCGTCCACCGTTTCGGGCTGCTATAATTCCGGCAATGTCAGCGGTACAACCGGCTACATAGGCGGTGTAAGCGGTCAGCATTGGCGCGCAGGCAAACTCGAAAACTGCTATAACACAGGTAAGGTATCGGGTCCTGCCTCTGTCGGCGGTGTAGCCGGCGGACACAAAGCGGCTTCTCCCGAGCTTGTAAATTGCTACAATGCAGGCACGGTCGAAGATTCGGCAGGTTACCAAAACAATATCGGCGCATTGATAGGCGCTACAAGAGGAACGGCGGAGAACTGCTATTATCTCTTTGCGTCGTCTTTCGCGGCAACAGGCAATAAAGGCGATGTTGACGGTACGACAAAGGTTGATTCCGTAACCGAGACAATGCTCGGCTCGGCATTTGTTTCGGGCGACACAAATCCGAAACTTGCTTGGGAAAGCCTTGTTTCCGCAGATAAGCCCGTTCGTCCTTCATTCAGCGAGGGAACCGAGCTTTCGGCAAAACTTTCGGGTTACATTAAAGAGGCAGTCAAGAGCTCAAAAACCAAAGCGGGTCTCACTTCTGCCGACAGTCTTTTGGGTAATGAAAACTATATGGCAGGCGCTCGCTCCTTATTACAATGACGATACCGTGTATACATATAAAAATGAAATTTCGGGCGAGGAAGTTTCAAAAACGGTTCGTTAGTGCGTGGACGAAGCATTTGACCGCTTAGGCTCAATGATGAACGATAAAGCGGGATTTACTTCCTGGAATACCGATAACTCCGAGAGCATAGCTCAGGTTATAGTTGCGTTGACTTCTGTCGGAATCGACCCCCAAAATGACAGCAGATTTATAACCTCCGACGGCTTAACGCTCCTTGACGGACTTCTGAGATTCCGCGATACAAACGGCGGTTTCTGCCATGTTGTCGGCAACGGCTGGAACAGTATGGCAAACGATCAGGCAACTTATGCCCTCGTAGCTTATTGGAGATTTGAAAATAAGATGAGAGCGCTTTATGATATGCGCGGCGACTGGAGTGCGGAAACCAAAGCTGCAATCGCTGACGCGGTAAGCGCCATAGACGCTCTTCCTCTGCCGACGGACGCAAACTACAAGTCTGCGGCAAAGAGCGCACTCGCAAAATTCCGTGCGGTTCCCGAAAACGAACGCAGATACGTAAATAATTATTCGGTTCTTATTTCGGCAATAGAGCTTGTCGGCGGCGAGAGCGAGCTTGACTCAAATACGCCTTACATCACTTCTATCGCGGTTACAAAAGCACCCGATAAGACCGAATATTATGATGGCGACTCTTTTGACGCTGCCGGCATGGAAGTTACAGCATATTACAGCGACGGAACACAAAAGCCCGTAACGGATTATGAGATAATTTCCGGCGATTCCCTTGAAGTCGGAACTCAAAAGGTATGTATAAAGAGCGGTAAACTCAAGACCTTTGTAACGGTTACGGTAAAGGACAAAATCCCGTGGGAGGGCTTGGGCTCCGAGACTTCACCGTACCTTATAAGCACGGCGGAGGACCTTTACAATCTGTCATATTATGTAAATACCAAGCTTATGGCAACTACCGGTGTTTACTTTGAAATGACCGATAATATCGACCTCAGCGACTATGACAACTGGACCCCGATAGGCTCTGACAGAAATCAGTTTGACGGTGTATTTGACGGCGACGGATATGTCATAGATAATCTTACTTCTCTCCGCGGCGGACTTTTCGGAACTGTCTGCCAAAATGCCGTAATTAAAAATGTCGGTGTCGCAAGCGGTGAAATCGGCAAAGAAAATACATACACTTCATTCCTCGGCGGTATCGCCAAATGGAGTAACGGCGCAGACTTTATAAACTGCTGGAACGGTGCCGATATTTACGGCAGCGGTTACATGGGCGGCATAGTAGGTACAGTGCGCGACGGCGGCAAGAGTAACATCACGGGCTGCTACAACATAGGTACGCTTCATGCAAGCAACACTGGGGCAGGCGGTATTGTGGGACATCTTGATACTACAAGACGCGGTACTTCGGTTGAGGTTACCATTGACAACTGCTACAACCTCGGAAGCATAAACGGTATTTACTCGGTCGGCGGCATTGTAGGACAGGCTCAAGACGGCCACACCATAGTCAATTGCTATAACGCAGGTAAGGTAACTTCCACATCCGACGGACAGGCGGGCGCAATAGTAGGCTCGCTCACAAGCGATAACAAAGTTGAAAAATGCTATTATGACTCTTCCGTTATCGAGAACGGCATCGGAAACGGTAACGGCAGTACCACAGGCGAGACAACCGAGTTTATGAAATCTCCCGAATTTCTCGCACTTCTCGGCGAAAAATTCAAAGAGGACGAATATTCTCTTGTAAACGGCGGATATCCTCTTCTTTATTGGCAAAAGACTTTTGATGCCGACGATATAAACGAAGTTGTCGAAAAAATCAACGACATCGGTGAAGTAACGGCGGACAGCGGCGATAAAATAAACGAGGCGAGAAACGCATATGACAATCTCGATGACGACTTAAAGCCTTATGTTTCAAATCTTGATGTGCTTTTGAATGCCGAAAAAGAGCTTTCCGAAATAATAAGCCTCAAAGAAGCCAAAAAGACGGCGCTCGAGCAGCTCGAGAGCTATAAGGACGCTTCGGATTACACCCTCAACCGAGAGGCGTTTAATGAGGCTCTCGAAAACGGCAGAGCGGCGATAAAGAAAGCGAAGAATAAGGACGAAGTAAACACCGCTTTGATAAATGCCAAGGCGGCGCTTGACGAAATTCCGACAGATGCGTCACTCGGAGGCAATGACAACGAAAATGTCAATGTACCGTCGGTACCGAATACAGACGGAAATATGTCAAATTCCGGAAATACCGCCGATGCTGATATTAAGGGCGTTTCGATTCCCAAAACAGGCAGAATCGAAAATGCCGCGGTTACATTTTTAATGTTCTCTTCTTTCGCGGCGGCAATAGCTGTTACTGCCAAACGCAAAAAAGACGAAGAATAAGACAGATTGATTACGTACCCGACGGGGGCATTTTGTCTCCGGCGGGTACATCACTGAGGTTTGGTACGCAAAACCGCCAAACCCAAAACGCCGATTATCGGGGTTTTGCTCTACAAAGGAGGTATGTACCATGGATAAAGGCAGAATAAAAAAGGCACTCATTTGCTTTGTCTTATGTTTTCTGCTTATCCTGCCGTCGTCACAGGTGTTTGCCGCGTCCGGTCCTACGCTCAGAACCACGCTTTCCGACAATATAACTCAGCGGGGAAGCAAAAAAACATTTGACGTATGGGCGAGAAATGCGTCAGGCGAAAAAATAAAAGCGACGGTTACGTTTAACGGCGAAAAGCTTTCGCCCACATGGGACGATAACGAAAAATCAAGCTATACCCTTAACTTTACCGTCGAGGGTGAAAATACGGTTGTCGTTTCGGCATCGTCCGACGGCGGGCGAAAAAAGCAGCTTACATATCACATTAACTATGTGAAAGCGCGGCAGGGCGAAAAAATCGGTACGGCCGTTTGGAGCGTCGAAATGTTCACCATAGGCTGCGGATATCTCGTGTATCCCCAAAAAGTGAATATATACGAGGGCGAGACGTCCGCTCAGCAGCTTTTGCGCCTGCTTAACGAAAACGGATATGTGGGTTATTACGGCGGCAGCGTAAGCTCTTCGTTTTACCTCGCATATGTAGCCGACGGTACGGCGTCTGCGGCAAGATATAACAATTATCAGAGGAGCTCGTCCGCTTCGTCTCCGAAAGCACTCGGAATTTCACCGTCAATACCGTCTGTTTTGGTGCCGCATCTTAAAAGTACAATGACGTTTTATGACCCTGCCGATTATGAGAAAAACTGGAAAGGCCATCTCGGTGAATTTGTAATAACAAACGGCTCGGGCTGGATGTATTCCGTAAACAATATTTTCCCGAATGTCGGTTTTGCCGATACATACCTTTCCGACGGAGATATAGTCAGAGTTCAGTTTACTCTCGGCTACGGAGCGGATATAGGCGGATTCGGCGCTATGGGAACTTCGATTCCGAATGTCGAAAATCAGCCGAAATCCGGCTATTTTTCGGTGGCGAATAAGGACTCGCTTACAAAGGCGATAGAAAGAGCCATTTATTCGGGGCTTATAACGCGCTCAAATGTAAAAAATGCGTACGCCGCGGCATTATCCGTTGCCGAGACGCTTGACGCTTCGCAAAGCGCGGTCGATAACGCGGTTTCCGCAATCAATTCGGCACTTCAAAATCCGGGGTCGGAAACGAACTCCGCTCCTGCGGATGCTCCTTTGTCCGTCGGCGGCAGCGGTACTCATGTGTCCTCCGGTGCGGCGTTAGGCGGCAAGAGCGCGTCGGGCGGCGCGGCGGCTGCCGCTTCCGGTGGATCCGCCGATGCTGTCGCGGCTTCGGCTGCGGAGGAATCCGCTTTTTCCGAGACCGATGCGGAATCGGAAGAGATAACCGAAGCTTCAGAGGCTCTTTCCGAGAGCGAAGAGAGCACAGAAAATGCCGTATCCTTGTCGGAAAACAAAAAATCAAAAACGCTTGTCACGGTAATTTGTTCGGTATCGGCATTTATCGTTTTGGCGGGCGGAGTATGCTTTATTGTGTTTTATGTAAAGAAACGCCGCAAAAACAAAAACGGCGAAAAAGAAAAATCTGTTAAGGAGAGCTCTTCCCAAAAATGACAAAACGTGTTATTTCGGTGATTTTATGCGTCTTGTGCGTTATATCCTCATTTTCTTTCACCGTGTCGGCAAAAGAGAATAAAGAGTATACGTCCGACAATTTCCTGAGCGTCGCGGACGGTATTATCGCATGGAAAAAAGCCGACAACGGCTCAGAACCCGACGGATATTTGATTAACGATAAATACTTGGAAAACGCTGGTACCACTCCGGGGGATTGGTATCCCATTGCTCTGGGCAGACTCGGAATACAGGATAACAACGAGGGCTACCTTGCGGTCATAAAAGACAGGGTAGAGGAGCGCTACCGCGAAAGCGGAAAGCTCAGCGCCGCAAAGGCAACCGAGTGGCACAGAATAGCGCTCGCCGTTCTCGCAATGGGCGGCGACCCGACAAATTTCGGAACCGACGAAAACGGCGCGCCGATAAATCTGATAGCGGACGGAACCTACGACCGCGGCAAGACAACACCGCTCGGAAGACAGGGCATAAACGGCTGGATATGGGGACTGATAACTCTTGACAGTATGCGCTATGCCGTGCCGGACGGAGCGTATAACACCCGTGACGATATAATCGTTGAAATAATTTCAAAGCAGCTTTCCGACGGCGGTTTTGCCCTAAGCTCGGATGATGCAGACCCCGATATTACCGCTATGGCGATAACGGCGCTCGCACCTTATTATAATTCCGAAAAAATATATTCTTATCGCAGAAAAGCGTTGTCCGCCGATGAGAACAAAACGGTACGCGAAGTTGTTGACGAGGCGGTTTCGTGCCTTTCACGTCTGCAACTCGACACGGGCGACTACAAAAGCTGGGGAACTCAGAATGTAGAGAGTACCGATTGGGTGGCGGTGGCGCTGTGCAGTCTTAATATCGACCCTCTCTCGGACAGCCGTTTCATAAAAAACGGCAACACCCTTTTTGACGGTATAATGCGTTACAGAATGACGGACGGCGGATTTGTCCATTCGTTTACTTACGACCCCGACAATCCCACATCTTTGCCCGATAAGTCAAATACCATGGCGTCGGAGCAGACCCTTTATACCATGGCGGCTCTTTGGCGGCAAAAAAACGGTATGAGAACTCTTTTCGATTTCAGAAAAGAGCAGAGCTCCGCGCTTAAATCGCGAATAAGCGACCTTACTTCCGACATTTCAAAAATCGGCAATAAGACCGATAAACAAACGCTTCGCGAGCTTCTTGCGGTTTTTTATTCGTTGCCCGAACCCGAGCGGTGCTATGTGAGCAATTATTGGACTTTGTCCGATGAAGCCAAAAAACGCGGGATAGACGTTTCGGAAATAGCGGGTGAAACCGCGGTGATTGTGTTTTCGGATGATGACGCAAACGACGACGCCATTTTGTATTTTACCGATTCCGACCGTGCAATGGTTGACTCTCTGCCCGAAAAACTCACTACGGAGCAGTATGTTTTGGTTGTAACCTTGCTTGATAAACTCGAAAGAAGTGAAGATTTTGACGGTAAAGACGTTTATCTCCGAAAGCTTGTTTCGGCAAAGGAACAAATATCCGCGGTTCAGGCGGAAATAGATTCGCTGAACGACGATATTAAAGCCGAGCTTTATCCGTTTGATAAAATCACGCTCAAGGATAGGGGCAAGGTGAATAAAATCGTTAAACGCTATAATGCGCTCAGCGAATATGACAGAGCAAAAATCGAGCGTTGGGAGGATGTTGTCAAGACAAAGACAAAGCTTGACAATATCGTTCGCGCCATAGTAATATCTGTTGTACTGTTTGTTTTGGCGGTAGGACTTGCCGTGTTTATAATTATAAGAATCAGACGCCGCAAGATGAAAAAAGCCATCGAAATGGAGGAGCTTGCGGCAATGTATAAGGACGAAGACGACGATATGCGGTAACTTTTTCGCGTGAAAGGGGACGTCATAATTGAAAAAAGATATTTTGGCGCTCCTGTCGTTGGCGCTGATAATAGCCGTGTTGATTCACGGCACAAACATTCAGTCCGTCGATGAGTACTACCTTACTCATATCGACGATATAACCCCGCAGAGCGAGACGGTTTTTATCAGCATTCACTGTGATACCGTACTTCAAAATTACGATGAGCTTGACAAGGCCCTGCAATCCGATAAATACGTGCCGCAAAACGGCGTCATATTGCCGGAAACCGAATATGTGTTAAGACCCGGCGACACCGTTTTTGATATACTTGACAGGGCGGTAAGGTATAATAAAATACAGATGGAGTATCAGGGTGCCGATAAAAACAGCTATGGCAGCGTATACGTTCAGGGCATAAATTATCTTTATGAGTTTTCCTGCGGACCGCTTTCGGGTTGGATGTATCAGGTGAACGGCGAATTTCCGAATTACGGATGTTCAAAATACAAACTGAAGGACGGCGACCGCATAGCCTGGGTCTATACCTGCGATCTCGGCAAGGACGTCGGCTGTATATGGATGGGAGATGAAACGGGATGAAAGCTTTCGGCGGATATCATCCGGCTGTTACTTTTACATATTTTATATCTGTGCTGTTAACGGCTATGTTTGTATGGAATCCCGTAATACAGCTCACGGCGCTCCTCGGCGGCATTATGTTTTCGCTTATGCTTGTGAGGAAAAAAGCGATTTTAAGCGATATGGGCTTTTATATTTCTCTTTTTTTGCTTGTGGCTGTCACAAATCCTCTGTTTTCACACAACGGCGTTACTCCGCTTTTCTTTATGAACGGCAACCCCGTAACGCTTGAAGCGGTTATTTACGGCATTTTTATCTCGGTAATGGTTGTCGGAGTGCTGTTTTGGTGCAAGTGCTATAATGAAATTATGACCGAAGATAAATTCCTGTATCTGTTCGGCAGAATTATTCCGAAAATGTCGCTTGTGCTTTCCATGGCTCTCAGATTTGTTCCGATGTTTAAAAGACAGATGAAAAATGTGAGCAGAGCGCAAAAGGCAATGGGGCTTTATTCGCAAAAAAGCTATGTTGACAGATTGCGCGGCGGAATACGTGTGTTTACGGCGATGATTTCGTGGTCGCTTGAAAATTCCATGGAGCTGTCGTCGTCTATGAGAGCGCGCGGATACGGCCTGCACGGCAGAACAAACTTTTCGCTGTTTAAATTCGGAGCGAGAGACGCGGCGGTTTTATTGTCGGGATTATTGCTTTTTGTCGTCGTAATGATAGGTGTCGGCAGCGGAAGCGTCGATTTTACATTTTATCCGGAGCTCGGCAAAATCAGCCTTTCGTTAAAATCGTTAATTACTTACATTTCGTTTTTTATTTTATCGTTTCTTCCGTTTTTTATTGAGGTAAAGGAGAATTTAAAGTGGAAATATTACATATCGAAAATTTGAACTTCCGTTACCCCAAGGCGGAAAAAGACACACTTCACAATGTTTCTCTTAATATCGGGCAGGGCGATTTTACTGTAATATGCGGTGCAACCGGCTGCGGAAAAACCACCCTTTTAAAGCTCATTAAAAACGAGCTTTCTCCCGCAGGCGAAAAGAGCGGCGAGATACTCTACAACGGAAAAAATATCGATTCACTCAGGCTTCGCGAAAGTGCCTGTGCCATAGGATTTGTCGGGCAAAATCCCGATAATCAGATAGTGACCGACAAGGTTTGGCACGAGCTGTCGTTCGGACTTGAAAATCTCGGCGTGCCGCAAAACGTAATTCGCCGCAGAGTGGGCGAGATGGCGAGCTATTTCGGTATACAGGATTGGTTCCGCAAAAAAACCGACGAGCTTTCGGGCGGTCAAAAGCAGCTTTTAAATCTTGCGTCGGTTATGGTAATGCAGCCCAAGGTGCTTATCTTAGATGAGCCCACGAGTCAGCTTGACCCCATAGCCGCGGCTGATTTTATAGCTACGCTTAAAAAGCTGAATACCGAATTCGGCATTACCGTGCTTTTGGTAGAGCACCGTCTTGAGGACGTTTTCCCGATAGCCGACAAGGTTTTGCTTATGGAAAACGGCTGCGTGCTTTTATATGATTCGCCGCGTGTCGTCGGCAAAAATCTTAAAAAAATAAATCCCGAGCATCCTATGCTCAAGGGACTTCCGAGTGCCGTAAGGCTTTACAATCTGCTCTCGTCGGACGAAGTCTGTCCGCTTACGGTTAAAGAGGGGCAGGAATTTTTCAGACGCAATTTCAAAAGGAATATAGACTTTTCCGACGGCGATAAATCGGAATTTTCCGATAAATCCGACGCGGCAATCGAGCTTAAAAATGTTTGGTTCAGATATGAAAGAGATTTGCCGGACGTTCTGCGCGGCGTAAATCTTAAAGCGGTCCGCGGCGAGATATTTTGTATTCTCGGCGGCAACGGCACTGGAAAAACAACAACGCTGAATGTTATTTCGGGTCTTAATAAGCCGTACCGCGGCAAAATAAAGATAGACGGCAAAAAAATCAAGGATTATAAGGGCAATTCGCTGTACCGAAAAAAGCTTGCATATCTGCCGCAAAATCCGCAGACGGTATTTTTAAAGGACACCGTTTCGGGCGACCTTGAAGAAATGCTCAAGGCGATGGAGTATAAAAAAGAAGAGCGCGAAGAAAAAATACGCGATATTTCCGAAAAACTTGGTATAACGGATTTACTTACGAAGCATCCCTATGACCTCAGCGGCGGTGAACAGCAAAAATGCGCTCTTGCCAAAATGTTGCTTTCAGAGCCCACAATACTGCTTTTGGACGAACCGACAAAGGGTCTTGACGCCTTTTCAAAGTCCTCGCTTTTGGCTGTGTTGAAGAAACTTAAATCGGACGGAATAACGGTTGTTATGGTAACTCACGATGTCGAGTTTGCCGCTGTCGGTGCCGATAGGTGCGCGCTGTTTTTTGACGGTGAAATCATTTCTTCCGATGCGCCGAATTCATTTTTTGCCGAAAATAATTTTTACACTACGGCGGCAAACCGTATAGCCCGTCCGCTTTGTCCCACGGCGATAACGAGCGAAGAGGCGGCTTTGTGCTGCCGCGGAAACGGAGAAGATAATGGTTAAAAAATGGCTTTCATATATTTTCCCGTGCATTTTGGTGCCTGCGGCGGTTTTGCTCGGCGCCATAGTGTTTAAAGATAAACAGTATGCATGGATTTCTCTTTGTGTTGCCGTGCTGTCGTGCGTGCCGTTTTTTCTCGCTTTTGAAAAGGGGAGAAGCGGTACAAAGGAAATGATTTTAATAGCTGTTATGGTTGCGTTGTCGGCAGTAGGCAGACTTATTTTTGCGTGGGCGCCCAGCGTAAAGCCGGTGACGGCGCTCGTTATAATAACCGCAATGTATTTCGGCCCGCAGGCAGGCTTTATGACGGGAGCGCTGACTGCCGTAATATCAAATTTCTATTTCGGACAGGGTCCATGGACGCCGTTTCAGATGTTTTCGTGGGGCATAGTCGGGCTTATAGCCGGAGTTTTCGCTCCGCAGCTTAAAAAGAGTCTTGTGTTCAGAATAATTTACAGCGCCGTTTCGGGCGTGCTGTATTCTTTCCTTATGGATATTTATACAACCCTTTGGTATGACGGCACGTTTAATCTGACGCGGTATATTGCCGCTGTTACGTCGGCTGTGCCCGTTACGCTTACTTATGTGGTTTCCAATGTCGCATTTATAATAGTGCTTGCAAAGCCGATAGGCTCGGTTCTCGACCGAATTAAGACGAAATACGGAATGTAATAAAATGTGTTCGGTTTAAATCATCTTTGCTTTGCCGTGCCAAATAAGATATTTTTATCGGTAATGCCGCCGTAATCGACGATTTTGCGGCAAGTATAGACGGATTTTACCCTGTAAACCCGTTTTGCATAGGGCGCGAACCCTTATTGATTGCAATAAATTAAAATATTTAAATAAATCATTTGACAAAGGTATGTACGTTTGGTAAAATATATAAGCTCTTTGTTGAGCTTAATAAAACAGAATACGGAGAGTTATCGAAGTGGTCATAACGGGCCTGACTCGAAAT
>JALELS010000010.1 GCA_022768065.1 Ruminococcus sp.
CATAAAAGAAACCCCTTTAGGGGTAGCTGAAAAAACAATGCAGTCGGCAAACCTTTTCAGCGCCCCTTGAGGGGGTTGTTTGTAATGCGCCCTTCTAGGGCGACTCAAGCCTCCGGCTTAGCCGGAGGTCCTGACTGTCACAAAATAAACGGCAACCGAAGTGAACAGTTTCGGTTGCCGTTTTGTCGTAATTGAAGTAATAAGACTTCGACGCTTTATTTTTTCAGTCTTTTATCGCTCTTTAAAGCTAGGCGAGTACCGACGCTCTGGAATATCTGAACAAGTATTATAAGCAGTATTACCGCCGCATACATAACAAGATATTTATAACGGTAATAGCCGTAATCAATGGCGACTTTACCGAGTCCGCCGCCGCCTATGATACCGCTCATTGCGGAATATCCGAGTATTGTAGTGAGCGCTATTGTGACATTCTGCAAAAGAGAGGGTATGCTTTCGGGAATCATAACCTTGCAGATTATCTGCATGGGTTTTGCACCCATGCTCTGCGCCGCCTCAATTATATTGGGGTCTACTTCGCGCAGGCTGCTCTCAACGAGCCTTGCAACAAACGGGAACGCGGCAACAACAAGCGGAACTATTGTGGCTGTGGTTCCTACGGTAGTGCCTATCAGCGCACGCGAGAGGGGAAATACCATTATCATAAGTATCAAAAACGGAATGGACCTGAGAAGATTTATTATGACATTGAGTATCGACAGTACCGGCTTCGGCAGGGGAAGTACGCCGCCTTTTTCACCGGCTACAAGCAAAACGCCGAGCGGAAGCCCGATTAAAAGAGAGAGCGCCGTTGAAAGCACCGTAACGTAAAAGGTTTCCCATATTGCCATGGGGAACTGCGTTTTAAACGCGGTCAAAAGCTCAGCCATTGATTCCGCCGTAAAAAGTCCGTCAGTCATCTGCGCTCACCTCCTCAACCTTAATGTTTTCAAAGTTTTTAAGAAAAGCAGTTGCCTTGTCAAATTGACTGTTCGGAATACCGAGCAGCATACTGCCGTAGATTTCGTCCGAAAGCTTCTGCGTTGTCGCGGAAATTACGTTTGCGCTGACGCCCTCTTCGGTGGCAAGTCTTGCCACAAGCGGTATTGACGTCGCGGCGACATTTAAAAATGTCAGCTTTAAGCGTCTTTCGTGCAGCGGATCCGATACCGTCATATCCTCGCCGCCGGGGAATACCAGGTGGCGTGCGGCTTCGGATTTCGGCGATGTGAATACGGAGGAAACAAGTCCCTCTTCGGCAACAACACCGTCGTCGAGTATCGCAACGTGATTGCACACCTCTTTAACAACACTCATCTGGTGGGTTATTATTACAACGGTTATGCCGAGCTTTTTGTTTATGTCGCGTATAAGTTTAAGTATCTGCCTTGTGGTCTTAGGGTCAAGCGCGCTTGTCGCCTCGTCACAGAGCAAAACCTTGGGGTTTGTCGCAAGAGCTCTCGCTATTGCAACGCGTTGCTGCTGGCCGCCCGATAGCTGAGCCGGATAAGCTTTGGCTTTGTCGGGAAGTCCGACAAGAGCCAAAAGCTCCTTTGCGCGTTTTTGCGCGTCCTTTTTGCTTACTCCGGCGAGTTCCATCGGAAAGCACACATTCTTTAAGCAGTTGCGCTGCATCAAGAGGTTAAACTGCTGGAATATCATCGTTATGTCGCGGCGTGCCGTGCGAAGCTGAGCCGGAGACATTGTGTCAAGCCTTTCGCCGTTTACGATAACTTCACCGGAGGTGGGCTTTTCAAGCATATTTATACATCGCACAAGCGTGCTCTTGCCGGCACCGCTCATACCGATGATACCGTATATATCTCCGTCATCTATGGTTATAGAGACGTCCTTAAGCGCGTCAACCTTGCCTTCGGCGGTATCAAACGATTTGCTTACGTTCTTTAATTCGATCAAGGATAACTTCCCCTTTTGCCTTAATTATTTACCTTTAACACCGAGAGCGTCAAGATTTGTCTGCTTGCCGCCGTAAAGAGCCATCGGCTCAACGTGGATTGCACCGACAGATACAAGGTGAGTGCCCTTTTCTTCGTTGAAGTTATCAAGATAAGGGGTGTGCTGGAAGTAGTTTGCGTCTATGGTGCCGTCCTCAACAACGGTGTTGGGGACTACATAATCGTTGTAGGTCTGAATGTCAAGAACTATGCCTTTTTCGGCAAGAATCTGTTTTGCTACTTCGAGAATTTCAGCGTGAGGTGTGGGAGAAGCCGCAACGGTTATAGTGGTATCTTTAAGTGCGTCGTAGTCAACGTTCGGGTCATATCCGTCGCCGGGATTTTCAACTACGCTGATAACCGAGCCGTTGTATTTGTCGCTTATAAAGTCCGCAACCTGCTTGCTCTTCAAAGCTGCCGCAAGAGCGAGAATTTTAGGTGAGTTTTCATTTCCCTGCTTAGTTACGAGGACATTGCCGTAAGCCGAGGAGGAGCCCTCTATAAGAAGCGAATCCGATACGGGGTTGAGCCCTGCGTTTATAGCGTAGTTTGAGTTGATTACAGCGTAGTCAACGTCCTTTAATACGTTGGGTATCTGAGCCGCTTCGGCCTCTACTATTTCAACGTTGTGCGGATTTTCAACTATGTCGTTTTTGGTGGCTGTAATGCCTGCGCCGTCTCTGAGCTTTATAACGCCGTTTTCCTGGAGGAGCAGAAGTGCGCGTGCTTCGTTTGTGGTGTCGTTGGGAACGGCTATCTGGATTTTCGAGCTCTTGGAATTACCGCAGCCTGTGAGAGCAATTGCGGTGAGAACTGCGAGCGCAAGGACTAACGCCAATGATTTTTTTAATGACTTTTTCATGATTTTATCTCCTTTTTAATAAAAATTATATTTGACTTATCGGTTTGTACATTTGATTTACGTTTTTCTTAAAACACATTCGGTCGTCCCTTAATATATTAAAGCCTCTGCAAAGACTCATAATAAAACTCCTTTCGATTCTCGCTTGCTTAAAATAAAAAACAGCGGAGGTCATTACCTTCCGCTGCCTTAACACAATGATAAAAGAAATCAGGCTTTACAGAAAAGTGAATGACCGTTTCGGGCATAACGCATCGAGCACATGGAGCACATGCGCATTTCTTGCATCATCATAATGTTGCCGGTCAAATACTTCATACCGATTTCCTTTCTTAAACAATCTATACTAAACCCGTAGGAATTAGAATGTTTGTATGATACCACCGAATTCTCGGTTTGTCAACAAAAATTTTTAAAATATGCAAAAATTTTGTTGTGTCGGCTTTGCCGAATACGGGGCAGAGCCGCAAATAAAGCAAATACGGGCTTTATTTTACGGAATCGACAAATTTCAAAAACTGCTCTTTTCCTTTTTCGGTACGGGCAAAAACGCCGCATTGCTCAAGAATTGCCGCAAATACAACGCCTATTTCGTGCTTTAATATGTCGTCGCAGTTTTCCTTTGTAACGCTGTATTTATTCTTTATCATTTCCGCCCACGCTTTGTGCTTGGCTATTCTCTCATCCTTCTCTATATCCGCGCCCGAAAGCATAGCCTCTTTTAAAAGCTCCATTTCGGTTTTAAGTCTTGCCGGCAAAACGGCAAGTCCCATAACTTCGATAAGACCGATGTTTTCTTTCTTTATATGGTGGTATTCGGGGTGCGGGTGATAAACGCCGTCCGGATACTGCTTTGTAGTTATGTTGTTGCGCAAAACAAGGTCAAGCTCAAAGTTTTCGCCGCGTTTGCGCGCAATCGGTGTTATTGTATTGTGAGGAATACCGTCGGTATTTGCAAATATGAATGCGTCCTCGTCGGTGTAATTTCTCCAAGAGGTGAGTATCTTTCCGCCGAGACTGCATATTCTCTTTGTGTCTTTACCCGACAGTCGAATTACCGACATAGGCCATTTTACAATGCCTGCCGAAACGTCCTCAAATCCGTCAAAGGAAAGCTTCGTTTCGATAGGCGCTTTTGCCATGGCAAATGTATAGTTTCCGCCCTGGAAATGCTCATGCGTGAGTATAGAGCCGCCGACTATCGGCAAATCGGCGTTTGAACCGACAAAATAATGCGGAAATTGCTTTACAAAATCAAAAAGCTTCAAAAAAGCGCCTTCGTCTATTTTCATCGGCGTGTGTTCTCCGTTAAATACTATGCAATGCTCATTGTAATAAACATACGGAGAATATTGAAAATACCACTGTGAACCGCCTATTGTTACGGGGATAATACGGTGATTTTCGCGCGCCGGGTGATTTACTCTGCCCGCGTAGCCCTCGTTTTCTTTGCAAAGCTGGCATTTCGGATATGAGCTTTGTTTACATTTAAGAGCGGCAGCTATGGCTTTCGGGTCTTTTTCCGGTTTTGAGAGATTCACGGTGATGTCAATGTCGCCGTAGTCGGTCTTTGTAACCCATTTGATATCGTTTTTTATTCGGTATTCTCTTATGTAATTCGATTTTCTGCTGAGATGATAATAATATGCCGTGGCGTCCTCGGGCGATACGCTGTATCTTTTGCGGAATTCGGAAATTATATCGGACGGCCTTGCGACAAGCGTGCCCATTACCTTTGTGTCAAACAGGTCGCGGTAAACGACTGAGTTTTCGCAAAGCCCATTTTCCTCGGCGTACTGTAATATAACCGAGAGTATTTCTTCAAGCTCCGCGTCCTCTTTCGGCTTTGCGTCCTCAAAAGAAGTGAGCGAGAGAACGGTTAAAATTTGATTCCTTGTGTAAATCTCATCTTCTTTTTCTATAAGCCCCTCTTTTTCTCCGAAAAAAACGAGTGAGGATATTGCTTCGTAAATATTCATCGTATCAGCCTTTCGTTGTGTTGTCTTGCCGTCTTAAATCGTGGGCGCTGTCTTTATCTATTATAAAGAAAATCTCGCCCATTTCAATAATAAATGCGAAAATAGGAATTATTTAACACTTTTACGTTGGTTTTGTCGATTATTATAACAGTATACCGCCATATAAAGCGTTACTCGCTGATATTTATACAAAACTACGAAAAACGGTATTGTTATTATCGCGCTTTTTTGCTATAATGTATAAGGTGTAGTACCATATTTGGGAAATCACCCGAAAAAGCGCTTGTTTTTTGCTGTTTTGTACCTGCTCGGTGCAAAATTAAATTTTTTCCGGAGGATAATTGTGTTTAATATAATCCCTCAACCGAATCAAATAATAATTTCTAAGGGAAAACCGTCGTTTTCGCTCTCTCCCGATACCACAGTGACCAAAACGGATTTTACCACGGAATTTCGCGATTTTGTTAAGAAACAGTTTGATATACGTATTCACCGTGAGGTTTCGGACGATGTCTCGATAAAGCTTGTTAAAAGCAGCGAGGTTGCGGGGGAAGAGGGCTATACGCTTATTTCGCGCGACGGGCGCATATATATTTACGGAAAAAACGAGTGCGGTATTTTTTACGGATTGCAGACCTTAAAGCAGTTGCTTTTGCAGGGGGACGGCACCGTTCCCGATATGTATATAGAGGATAAGCCTCTGTATCCGCACAGGGGCTTTATGCTCGATTCAAGCCGTCATTTTTGGCGGACAAGTGAGATAAAGCGCCTTATAGACCTTATGGCGCTGCACAAGCTCAATGTTTTTCATTGGCATCTTACCGATGATCAGGGCTGGCGCATAGAAATTGAAAAATATCCGATGCTTACGCAAAAGGGTTCGCATCGCCGTCGCCGCGACAGAAAGTCAAAGGACGGCAAAAGATATTATACCAAGGAGCAGATAAGCGATATTGTGGAGTATTGCCGCAAGCGCTTTATAAAAGTTATACCCGAATTTGATGTCCCGGGTCATACCGTGGCGGCAATAGCTTCGTATCCGGAGCTCTCCTGCTTCGGGCAAAAGCTGAATGTGGCGTCAAGCTGGGGCGTAAAGCACGACATTTTGTGTGCCGGCAAAGACAGCACGCTTAAATTTGTATATGAAGTTACAGATGAGATAATGCAGCTCTTCCCCGATAAGATTATTCATATAGGCGGCGACGAAGCCGTAAAAACAAGGTGGAGCATATGTCCTAACTGCCAAAAACGCATAAAGGACGAATCGCTCAAAGACGAGCACGGGCTCTACGTTTGGTTTATGAATAAGGTCGCGTCTCATATTGAGGAAAACGGCGGAAAAGTAATAATGTGGAACTGCGACGGCGGAGATAAAGAAAACCCGCTCGATAAAAATATTATCTGGCAGGTCTACGATAAAGATGTGAACGGCAAAGCCGTAAGCTCGGAGGGCAAAAACGGCAGAGTCCTTATAAATTCGTCCTCGTCGCACTATTACCTTGATATGCCGTACAGTATGATAAATCTCAAAAAGACTTATGAATATGCTCCCGAGCCTGTCTACGGCGAGCTTTTGGGAATAGAGGCGGCTCTTTGGACGGAGCACGTAAGCAGTATCAAATCACTTGATTTTATGGCGTTTCCGCGTCTTGCGGCAATAGCCGAGACGGCGTGGTCCGACAAAGACGACAGGTGCTACGAGAGATTTTTAAACAGTCTGCCCGAATATTACGACCTTTTGAATATATATGAGGTTCGTTATGCTATGTTAAAGCAGGCAAATCCGAATAAGCTCAGAAAAGCGGCATACGGTATTGCGTGGAGAAACAAGACCGTTAATTTCCATAGGCTGTATGACTTTGCGGAGGATGAAAAAGCAAAGTCGCTTGCCAAAAGGGAAAATCGCTGAGATAATAAAATACTCCGTGCGGTTTCACGGAGAATTACAGAGGTGTATAAAATGGGAAACTATGTACTTGCGCTCGACCAGGGTACTACAAGCTCTCGTGCCATTCTTTTTGATAAGCACGGCAATATCGTAACCAAGGCGCAGTATGAATTCAATCAAATCTATCCTCATCCGGGCTGGGTAGAGCATAACCCGATGGAGATACTGTATTCACAGTTCCAAGCGGTTACGGATGTAATAACTCAAAAGAAAGTAATTTCATCCGATATAGCCGCAATAGGTATAACAAATCAGCGCGAAACCACAATCCTTTGGGATAAGGCGACGGGCAAACCTATTTACAACGCCATAGTATGGCAGTGCCGCAGAACGGCGGAAATGTGCGAAGAAATCAAAAAGGATAAAGAGCTCTGCGACTACATAAAAGAGCATACGGGTCTTGTTGTGGACGCATATTTCTCCGCTACAAAAATCAAATGGGTGCTTGAAAATGTTCCCGGCGCAAAAATACTTGCGGACGCGGGTCAGCTGCTTTTCGGAACCGTAGAAACGTGGCTTATATGGAATCTCACCGGAGGGCAGGTTCACGTTACGGATTATTCCAATGCGTCAAGAACAATGCTTTTCGACGTTGATAAGCTTGCGTGGGACCCGTATCTCTGCGAAAGGCTCGGTATTCCCATGTCTGTTTTGCCTGAGGTTAAGCCGTCGAGCGAGGTATACGGCACCGTAGCTCCGGGGCTTCTCGGCTTTGAGGATATAGTCGGAACTCCGATTTCCGGCGCGATAGGCGATCAGCCCGCCGCTCTTTTCGGTCAGGGCTGCTTTAAGCCCGGTCAGGCAAAAAATACATACGGCACGGGCTGTTTTCTGCTTATGAATACGGGCGAAACCAGAGTTAAGTCTAAGAATAACCTTGTAACAGGCGTGGCTTGGGGACTTGACGGCAAGGTAAATTATGCGATTGAGGGTTCGGCATTTAACGCCGGCTCGGTTATTAAGTGGCTGAGAGACGATTTGCGTCTCATTGATTCGGCACGCCGCTGTGATGAGCTTGCCGAGAGCGTTGATGATGCCAACGGCATTTATTTTGTCCCTGCGTTTACCGGTCTCGGCGCTCCGTATTGGGATATGTATGCACGCGGTACAATAGTAGGTCTCACAAGAGGTGTTAAGGCGGAGCATATAGCAAGAAGCGTTCTTGAGGCAATAGCTTTTCAGATGACAGACCTGCTTGAAGCCATGAAGGCGGATTCTGGCATTGAACTGTCGGAGCTTCGCGTTGACGGCGGCGCGTCCGTAAGCAATATAATGATGCAGATACAGGCAAATCTGATAAGGACAAAGGTCAACAGACCTAAGGTCGTAGAGACTACGGCGCTCGGAGCGGCGTATCTTGCGGGACTTGCGGTCGGTTTCTGGAAAGACCTCGACGAAATAGAGGCTATAAGAGAAGTTGACAAAATATTTGAACCTCAGATGCCGCTCGTAAAACGAGACGAAATTTATCACGGATGGCTTAGAGCCGTTGAGCGCTCAAGAGACTGGATAGAGCATTGAATCTAAAATCAAGCAAATAAAAAAGGCTGCACTGCAGCCTTTTTTTGTTTGTTCTTTTTATAGCTTCAGCACCGCTTCAGCCACATTGAAGTAGATAAGAAGCGACATTGCGTCGACTATTGTGGTTATAAACGGACTTGCCATAACCGCCGGGTCAAAGCCTATTTTTTTTGCGAGTATCGGCAGTGTACAGCCTACAAATTTCGCAAGCATTATGGTAAATACAAGAGTCAGGCAAACCGTGAGAGCTATCGGCACCGTTACTCTGTCTATAATCATCATCTTTACGAAGTTTGCGGCGGCAAGTGTAATGCCGCAGAGTATTGATACACGGAATTCTTTCCAGATTACTTTGAAAATATCTTTGAATTCGATGTCGCCGAGCGAAAGTCCGCGGATTACGGTTACCGAAGCCTGACTTCCGCCGTTTCCGCCGGTATCCATAAGCATCGGGATAAACGCCGTGAGTATTACACACGCCTGGAGCGAATCTTCGAAATGCGTTATTATTTTTCCGGTAAATGTTGCGGATACCATCAAAAGCAAGAGCCACGGAAAACGCTTTTTCCATATTTCAAAGACATTCATTTTAAGATACGGCTTGTCCGTGGGGGTTATAGCCGCCATCTTTTCGATATCCTCGGTGTTTTCGTCCTGGAGGACGTCCATGGCGTCGTCAATGGTTATAATACCGACAAGGCGGTTTTCCTGATCGACTACGGGCATTGCCAAAAGGTCGTATTTCTGGAACTTTTCGGCGACTATTTCCTGGTCCTCCAAGGTGTTTGTGGATATTATGTTTGTTTCCATTATATCCGCTATTTTTTCGTTCTTTTCGGACAGCAACAGCTTCTTTGCGGTTACAACGCCGAGCAGCTTGCGGTTTTCATCGGTTACATAGCAGTTGTAAATAGTCTCTTTATCTACACCTGTGCGCCTGATTCTTGTAAAAGCGTCGTCGACCGTCATATATGTTTTGAGGTCGACATACTCAATTGTCATTATGCTTCCGGCGGAATCCTCCGGATACTTGAGTATTTCGTTTATGCTTTTGCGGATATTCGGGTCGGTGTGCTGTAATATTCTCTTGACTACCGTTGCCGGCATCTCCTCTATAATGTCAACGGCGTCGTCGACATACAGTTCGTCAAGAACCTCTTTAAGCTCGGTATCGCTGAAGGCTCTTATGAGTATCTCCTGCGCGTCCGAATCCATATTTACAAACACGTCTGCCGCGAGCTCCTTCGGCAAAATACGGTATAAAAGCGGCAGCGTCTCTTCCGGTACGTCCGTAAGAATTGCGGCTATATCCGCCTCATTCATACCGGACAGCATCTCTTTAAGCTCGGAATATTTCTTTTCTTTTAATAATTCAAGGACTTTATCGTACACCTTGTTTCCTCCTTTTCTGTTTTTGTTTTTTGTAGGAAACAAAGCGCAAAGCTCTTATGTGAATAAAACAGTGAACGCCCGAAGCGTCACGTTATTCACGCCGCCCATAGATCGCGGCTTGGGCTTTGCACTTTTCGCGCTTCCTGCGTCCATTATTTTCACCTCACAATAAAAAATGCTCATATCGGATAGGCGATATGAGCGGAATTTATAAAAATATTTCGTTCAAGCTTTAGCTTCAGAGGGCGATGAAACTGCGTTAGAACACACCTTACTTTTCGATGTGGCCTGTTGACCTGCTTACAGTGTCTCCACTTTTCGCGGCAGCAGCCCGTATCCCTGTGGGAGCCTTACCTACCGATATTTATTTGATTGCTTTATCAGCGTTAATATTATCGGCTCATTTTCTCCTTTTGTCAACCCTTTTTGATATTTTTTTGACCGCTTTTAAAATCTTTTCCGTAACGCATCAATAAGCCGAGCGGTATTGCACGCAAACTATTGAAAAACATCGGAAATCAAATATAATATATGTATGGATATACAGCGCTGCGCCGCGTGCTGCCGAATCGGTGAAGCACCGCGGTAAATTTACGGCTGCAAAATGAGGGGCACAAAAATGACTGATATTGAAAAATTGCAAAAAATGTATGACGAGAGCAGCTACGTGGTGTTTTTCGGCGGAGCAGGCGTTTCTACCGAGAGCGGAATTCCCGATTTTCGCTCTGCCGACGGTCTTTACAATATGCATTACAGCGTGCCGCCGGAGGTTATTCTGAGCCACTCTTATTTTATGACTCATCCCGAGGAATTTTACAGATTTTACAGAGACAAGCTTTTAAATCCCGATGTAAAACCGAATATTGCGCATCTGAAGCTTGCCGAGATGGAACAGAAGGGCAAATTAAAGGCAGTAATAACGCAAAACATAGACGGACTTCACGAAAAAGCAGGCAGTAAAAACGTCTATAACCTGCACGGCAGCGTCTATCTCAACCATTGTATGAATTGCGGAAAGCCTTTTAGCTTTACAGATATGCTGTCGTGTAAAGGTGTTCCCCATTGCACCTGCGGAGGGATTATCAAACCCGATGTGGTTCTCTATGAGGAACCGCTCAACGAAAGTACGGTAAACGGCGCCGTAAGGCATATTATGAACGCCGATATGCTGATAGTTGCGGGCACTTCGCTCACCGTTTATCCGGCGGCAGGACTTATAAGATATTTCCGCGGCAGAAATTCGGTGCTGATAAATCGCGACTTGAATGTCGGTGACGACGAATTTTCTCTCGTTATTCACGGCAAAGTCGGCGAAGTCCTCGGCAAACTGCGGGCGTAAGCGATAAAAATCGACGGCGTTTTACATCGTTATTGACTTTTATCTGTAACAGAGATAAAATATATTTTAAACTTATTTGTAAGCAGGAGAGTAAAATGAAGCTTAACGGATCGGATATAATCGCGGAAGTGCTTATAGAGCAGGGGGTAGACACCATTTTCGGCTATCCCGGCGGTGCTGTTCTCAATATCTATGATGCACTTTATAAATACAGAGATAAAATTCGTCATATCCTGACAGCTCACGAGCAGGGCGCGTCCCATGCCGCCGACGGCTACGCAAGGGCAACCGGCAAAACCGGTGTTGTGCTTGCAACAAGCGGTCCGGGCGCAACAAACCTTGTTACGGGAATTGCCACGGCATATATGGACAGTATACCTATGGTAGCCATAACCGGCAACGTCGGAACATCATATATAGGCAAGGACGCTTTTCAGGAGGTTTACATCACCGGAATCACCATGCCCATTACCAAGCACAATTTCTTTGTCAGCGACGTAAAGGAGCTTGCCCCGACGCTAAGAGAGGCTTTTAAAATAGCAAATTCGGGCAGAAAAGGCCCCGTTCTTGTCGATATTCCCAAGGATGTTACGGCGGCAGTTACCGAGTATACCAAAGCCGAACCCGAAGTTATAATTGACAATACGGTAATAAACGAGGACGAGGTTAAAAAGGCAGCCGAGCTCATAAATAAGGCAAAGAGACCCGTTATAGAAATAGGCGGCGGTGTAGTATCGTCGGAGGCTTCGGACCTTGTGCGTATGCTTGTAAACAAGACGGGCGCACCGTGCTGCCATACGCTGATGGCGGCCGGAGTTCTCGGATACAGCGAAAAACTGAACTACGGTCTTGTAGGTATGCACGGCAGCTTTGTTACAAATAAAGCCATTGACGAGGCAGATGTGCTCGTTGCGATTGGCACAAGATTTTCTGACAGAGTCGCTCTCAATACAGACCGTTTTGCACATAATGCAAAGGTAATACAGATTGACATTGACTTGAGCGAGGTAGATAAAAACGTAAAAGTCGATCACGCTTTGGTAGGCGATGTCAAGACCATAGTTATGGACCTTTTGCATTACGTAGAACAAAAAGACCATTCCGATTGGCTCAAAACTCTTGACGAATACAAAAAGAGCGATTATCACCCGGTAGATTCCGATAAATTCATTACGCCGCATCAGCTTGTAAGAGCGATTTGCGAAAATGTACCGAAAGATGCTATTTATGTTACGGATGTCGGTCAGCACCAGATGTGGGCGGCACAGTATTTGGAGCATACCGATCCGCGTTCGTTTTTGACGAGCGGCGGTCTCGGCACTATGGGTTACGGCTACGGAGCGGCAATAGGCGCCAAGGTTGCGTTCCCCGAGAGAAGAGTTATACATATCACGGGCGACGGCTCTTTCCATATGAATATGAACGAGGCGTGCACCGCAGTCAGCTATAATTTGCCGATAATAACCGTAATTTTTGACAATGAGGTTCTCGGTATGGTGCGCCAATGGCAGACCGCATTCTACGGCAAGCGCTACTCGCAGACCGACCCGCACCGCAAAACCGATTATGTTAAGGTAATAGAGGGCTTCGGCGGAAAGGGTTACAGAGCGCATACCTTAGCCGAGTTTAACGACGTGTTCCAAAAGGCGCTTAAAGATAAGTGCCCTGTTTGGATTGACTGCGCTATACCCAAAGACGAAAAGGTGCTTCCTCTTATACCGGCAGGCAAAACGATAGATGATATAATTGTTGAAGATTGCGACAAATAATTAAAGTGTCGATATAAAAAGGGTTCGTAGCCTTTGCTACGGACCCTTTTTAGTGTGTGCATTACAGCATTTTTACCATATAATACATATCGGCGTATGTTCCGTCGCGGTATTTCATATAGTGCGGCAATGTACCGCATATTTGAAAGCCGAATTTCTTATACAACGCCAACGCGCGCTCGTTTTTTGTTACAACCTCAAGTTCTATTTGTTCAAAACCGCGCTCTTTTGCTTCATTCAGCACATTTTCCATAAGCAAGGTGCCTATTCCGAGACCCGTGTATTTAAGCCGCAGGGCTATTCCGAGTGTTCCGCGGTGCTTCAGTCTGTCGCAGGTTTCGCCGGTAACGGAGCAGTCGCCTATGTATTCTCCGTCACAAAATACCACAACGGAAAAGCTGCTTTTTGAAGTTGTCATATCTTCTATATATTTGCGTTCCTCCTCAGTCGTCATTTTGACTTCGTCGCCGTATCTCCCGAGGTAGTCGGTTTCGTCGCAAACAAGCTTCAGTCCCTCTATCATTTTTTCGGCGTCATCGGGGACGGGGTGACGCATAAGAATTTCGTGACCTTTTAAAGCATCTCTGTATTCCGTTTCAAACACTTCCTTTAATAAAATAAAAGCTCCGCACAGAGAATTTTCTTTGGCGGAGCTGTATTCGTTTTTTGCTCAGAATTTCATAACGGCGCCGTCTTTGGCTGAGGAAACAAGCGACGCGTATCTTGCGAGCCAACCTGTTTTGACGTTAGGCTCATGGGGAACATAGTGCTTTTTGCGCTCTGCAAGCTCCTCGTCGGATACTCTGACATTTACCTTTGCGGCGGGAATGTCAATATCAATGATGTCGCCCTCTTCTATAAGTCCGATTTCGCCGCCTGCGGCTGCCTCGGGAGCCACATGACCTATTGAAGCGCCTCTTGAAGCTCCGCTGAATCTGCCGTCCGTAATAAGGGCAACGGTCTTGTCAAGCTTCATACCGGCAAGCGCCGAGGTGGGGTTGAGCATCTCGCGCATACCGGGGCCGCCTACGGGCCCTTCGTAACGTATTACAACAACGTCCCCGTCTTTAATTTCGCCGTTGTAAATTGCTTTAATTGCCGTATCCTCGCTGTCAAATACACGCGCCGGACCTGTGTGAACAAGCATTTCGGGTGCTACCGCACTGCGTTTTACAACACAGCCGTCCTTTGCTATATTGCCCCAAAGAATTGCTATGCCGCCGGTTTTTGAATAGGGATTGTCTATCGGACGTATCGCGTCGGTGTTCTTTATGTATGCTCCCTCTATGTTTTCGCCTACGGTCTTTCCCGTAACGGTCATAAGCGAGAGGTCAAGCAGTCCTTTCTTTGCAAGCTCCGCCTGAACCGCTCTTACGCCGCCTGCGTTGTTGAGGTCGTGCATATGTGTGGGGCCTGCGGGCGCCAAGTGACATAAATTCGGCACCTTTGCGCTCATTTCGTTAAATACCTTGAGGTCCATCGGGCAGCCTGCTTCTTTTGCGATTGCAAGCAGATGCAAAACGCTGTTTGAAGAACAGCCGAGAGCCATATCGCAGGCAAGCGCGTTGCGAAGCGATTTTTCATTTATTATATCACGTGCTTTAATGTCTTTCTTTACAAGCTCCATAATCGCCATTCCGGCGTGCTTTGCAAGCTGTGTGCGCCCTGCGTGAACCGCGGGTATTGTACCGTTGCCGGGAAGCGCGATTCCGAGTGATTCGCAAAGGCAGTTCATACTGTTTGCGGTATACATTCCGGAGCATGAGCCACAGCCGGGGCAGGTGTTGTTTTCAAATTCACAGAGCTTTTCTTCGTCTATAATGCCGGCTTTGCACGCGCCGACCGCCTCAAACATCTTTGAGAGCGAAGTCTCAACGCCGTCAACAAGACCCGACATCATAGGTCCGCCGGAGCAGACTACCGTGGGAACATTTATCCTGAGTGCGCCGAGCAGCATACCGGGGACTATTTTGTCGCAGTTCGGAACCAAAACAAGACCGTCAAAGCCGTGAGCCATAGCCATGGTTTCAACGCTGTCCGCTATAAGCTCGCGTGACGGCAGAGAATACTTCATACCTATATGTCCCATTGCTATACCGTCGCATACGCCGATTGACGGAATCATAATAGGTGTGCCGCCTGCCATTCTTACGCCGGCTTTAACCGCTTCGGTGAGCTTGTCGAGATGGAAATGACCGGGAACTATCTCGCTGTGTGCCGAAACAACGCCGATAAGCGGCCTTTCAAGCTCTTCTTTTGTATATCCCATGGCGTAAAACAGGCTTCTGTTCGGAGCACGCTCTACACCCTGTGTTACATTTTTGCTTCGTAATTCCATATTTTTTCCTCCGAAGAAATAAATCTGATAAAATTATATCGTCTTTCCGAGCTGTTTTCAAGTGCTAAGTAAATTCGGTTGCTTTTTTTTCTGTAGGTTTGACAATGATGTGTTACAGAGTAGGGAAAGCAAATAAGACCTGTTTAGGAGAGCGCCAGTTAAGAGGACGCATAGGAAAATTGTTGTAGTTGCGCTGATGAACGGCTAACTGTTTTTGAAAATCCTCGAATGAGTAAAATTTGTGAGCAGCATAAAAGTACTCATTGTCCTTGCGGTGACTGCGTTCGACTTTACCGTTATGTCTCGGCGTGAAAGCCCGAATTTTCTTGTGCCGTATGTTTAGCTTAGCCAGCGTCTTTTCAAACATGGTCAACGGTTTCTTTTGACTGTTTCCCATTTCGTTGGTAAACTCAAAGCCGTTGTCGGTTTGTACGCATTCAATCGCATAAGGAAACTTCTCTATGACATGCAGGAGAAATTGTGTTGATGAGTAGGTGCTGTGCTCTTTGAAAGCCTCTAAATATCGAAAACGGCTGTACTCATCGATGAAGGTGTATTGATAGAACTTTTCTTCTGCTACATCTCCCACGAGACAAGCACTCGGAACAAACTTCACATCAATCTGAACACGTTGACCGGGATATTGCATCTGTTCGTATGGCTTGGGTATATACTTCGGATTTGGCAGTTTAACCGGCTTGCCGTCGATGCGGAGCAGCAGCTTGTACAGCCCCGAAACGGAGCGTGTATAGCCCCGCTGACGCAACTTC
>JALELS010000013.1 GCA_022768065.1 Ruminococcus sp.
GCATGTCTTGTGTTATCTTATTCATAGCGAATAGGCTCTCCTGTCTTTCGGTTTGGTTTAGGCAACTCTACCTTAACACAGGTTTGCTCTATTCGCTACTTTTATTTTCCCCTTTTGTCACACATCATTGTAACACATACAGAACTTTTACGGGGAAACTGCCGTAAACATTGACAACGACGGTTTAAAATAGTAAAATATTATAACTAAAAGCGAGGGTAACCCCGTCTTATTAAATTCGGGGTTTCGCTTTATTTTTTATGCGGCGTATTTTGTACGCAATTTAAACATAGGGGCAACCGATATGATTAAAAGTATGACAGGTTACGGCAAGAGCGAGCAGACAATCGATTCGCTCAATGTGACCGTTGAAATAAAAAGTGTAAATCACCGTTATTTTGAATTTTCGGCAAGAGTGCCGAGAGAGTACGGTTTTCTTGAGGAAAAGCTCAAAAAATACTGTAATTCGCTGATAACCCGCGGAAAAGTCGAGTGCTATGTCTCGGTTGAGGACCTTGAAGAGCGCGAGATGGAGGTAAATGTCAACGAGACTCTCGCCGCCGGCTATGTAAAGGCATTAAAAGAGCTTTCCGAAAGGTTCGGTCTCAAAGACGATATATCGGCTGTAACGCTTTCGCGCTATCCCGACGTCATAACGCTTCACAAAGCCTCCGAGGATGAGGAGCGAATTTGGAATGCGGTAAAGACGGTTGCCGAAACCGCCGTTTCAAAGTTTATTGAAATGCGCGAGACCGAGGGCAGCAAGCTCAGAGGTGATATACTCTCGAGAGCGGATTATATTATCGAGTGCGTTGAGTTCATCGAAAGCCGTTCTCCCGAGACAGTAAGAGAATACAACGAAAAATTAAAGCAGCGTATGAAAGAGCTTCTCGGCGACGCGTCGGTAGATGAGCAAAGGCTTCTAAACGAAGCCGCAATTTATGCCGACAAAATAGCGGTCGATGAAGAAACCGTAAGGCTTCGCAGTCATATTTCACAGCTTCGTGAATTTATGAATTCAAGCGAGGCAATAGGCAGAAAGCTTGATTTTCTCGTTCAGGAAATAAACCGTGAGGCAAATACAATAGGCTCTAAGGCGCAGGATGTCGATATAGCCAAAAAGGTCATCGCCATAAAGGCGGAGGTCGAAAAAATTCGCGAGCAGGTTCAAAATATTGAGTGAGGAAGTCAGCAAATGAAGCTAATCAACATAGGTTTCGGAAATGCGGTAAACGCAGACCGAATTTTGGCGGTGGCAGGCCCCGAGTCGGCACCGATAAAACGAATAGTGCAAGAGGCAAAAGAGCAGAAAATGCTCATTGACGCAACACAGGGGCGAAAGACCCGCGCCGTCATAATTACCGACAGCAACCATGTTATATTAACTTATTTGCAGGCGGAGACCATTATGGCTCGCTTTAATGACGACAGCGATAAGGAGCAGGCATAATGGAACAAAAAAAGGGGAAGCTTATATTATTTTCCGGCCCATCGGGTGTCGGCAAGGACACGCTCCTTGACATTCTTTTGAGAAAAGACCCGACGCTCCAAAAATCAATTTCGATAACAACGCGTCTGAAACGCGAAAACGAGCGCGACGGTGTTGATTATTACTTTATAACTCCCGATGATTTCGAGGCGATGCTCGATCAGGGCGACGTGCTTGAATTTGCAAAGTACGGCAAAAACCTTTACGGCACACCTAAAAAACCGGTTGACAAATGGCTGTCCGAGGGTAAAACCGTCATTTTGAAAATCGAGGTTCAGGGCGCAGCCAAAATCAAAAAAATGTATCCCTTGTCAACGGCGATTTTTATAATGCCGCCGTCGCTTGAAATACTTGAGCACAGGCTTCGCTGCCGCGGTACCGAGGACGAGGACGACCTCGTAAGGCGCCTCGAAATTGCGCGCTGCGAAATAGAAAAGAGCCGCGGGTACGATTACATTGTTATAAACGACGACCTTGAAGAAGCCGCCGATGAAGTTTTGGATATAATAGAAAAAATAGATAAGTGAGGTTTTGTTTTATGTTCAATCCCGATTTAAAAGACATTTTAAAAGATCATCTCAGCCGTTATTCTCTCGTTACCGCTACGGCTAAAAGAGCGAGAGAGATTTCGGAAAAAGCTGAAGAAGACGGCGAAATAATGATAGAAAAGCCCGTCAGCATAGCTCTTGACGAGATACTTTCCGGCAAGTACAAAATAATCGAGCCGGAAGAGATAAGATATATATAAGTTTATTTTAAGGGGTGCAGCGTATGATAGCAAAGGTAGCGGTTGAAAATACCGCTTTCAGCTTTGATGACGCTTTTGACTATGCTATACCCGAAAAACTCTCAAAAGACGTGCGTCCCGGTGTTCGTGTGCTCGTCCCTTTCGGCAGGGGCAGTAAGAAACGCCAGGGCGTCGTATTTGCTTTAAGAGAAAAATCAAAAGATGCTGTGAAGCTCAAAAATATTGCGGCGGTGCTCGACCCATCGCCGCTTTTAAATAATGAGATGCTGCGACTTGCCGTATTTATGAAGGACGAGTATTTCTGCACGCTGTATGAGGCTGTAAAGGCTATGTTGCCTACCGGCCTCGGGCTTAATCTCGTAACATCATATATAGTAAATCCCGATGTTACCGACGATATGCTGACTTCTCTGTCACCGGACGAAAAAAGCGTGTTTTCGTTTCTTTCGGACAAGAGCGTATATGTTCGCGGCGACAGACTTCTCAAAGAGCTCGGATTTAAACAGGATTTTCCAATTGCCGAAAAGATGGCAGATAGAGGGTTTCTTATCAGAAATATCGACTCCGTGCGGCGTATAGGCGACGCCACCGTGAAAATGGTAAAGCTCTCGGAATTCTATTATGCCCTCAGAGAACCGCCTAAATTTACCGCTAAGCAAAAGCAGGTTGTAAAGTTCCTCACGGATACGGGTTCTGCTTCGGTAAAGGAGGTTTGCTATTTCACCGGTGTTACAACAGCCGTTGTGACAACGCTTGAGCGCAAAGGTATATTGGAATTTTTTGATAACGAGGTTTTCCGCCGTCCCCAATTTTTGCACGGTGCAAAGAAAGAGGATATAGTGCTGACTCGTGAGCAATCGGCAGCATTTAAAGATCTCTGCGGCAGGTTTCAAAGCGACAAGGCAGAAACTTCTCTGCTTTTCGGCGTTACGGGCTCGGGCAAGACAAAAGTGTATATGCGCCTTATTGACGAGGTGCTGAAAACGGGCAAGGGCTGTATAGTTATGGTGCCCGAAATTTCTCTCACCCCGCAGCTTTTGTCTCTCTTTTACAACCGTTACGGCGAAAATGTAGCGGTTTTTCACAGTGCCCTTTCAATGGGTGAGAGACTTGATGAATGGAAGCGCGTAAAAAACGGGGACGCCAAAATAGCGCTCGGTACGCGCTCTGCGGTTTTTGCTCCGTTTGACGATCTCGGACTCGTTATTATGGACGAGGAGCAGGAGGGCACGTATAAGTCGGAGATGTCTCCGCGCTATCACGCCAAGGATGTGGCTGCATTTCGCGTGGGGTGCCACAACGGGCTTTTGCTTCTCGCGTCGGCAACTCCGTCGCTTACTTCATATGCGGCGGCAAAGAGCGGTATTTATTCGCTGAATGTGCTTAAAAACCGTTACGGAAATGCCGTTTTGCCCGAAGTTATAACAACCGAGATGAAATACGGAGCCGACCCGACGAAAATCAAAAATTTAAGCGACGAGTTATCTCAATCGCTTAAAGAAACTCTCGATAATAAAAAACAGGCTATATTGTTACTTAACCGCCGCGGCTACAATACTTTTGCGGCGTGCGAAAACTGCGGCAAGGTAATGACTTGTCCGAATTGCAGTATTTCGCTCACCTATCACAGCAAAAACGGCAGACTTATGTGCCATTATTGCGGATATTCCGAACCTTTTACAAATGTTTGCCGTGAATGCGGCGAAAAAAGCGTGGTGTTTTCCGGAACGGGAACACAAAGGCTCGAAGAGGAACTTCACGACAGCTTCCCGGAGGCGCGTGTGCTTCGCCTTGACGCGGATACAACAACTTCGCGATATTCTTTTGAAAATTCACTAAAAAAATTCACAAACGGCGAGTATGATATAATGTTAGGAACCCAAATGGTTGCAAAGGGGCTGGATTTTCCGAATGTTACGCTTGTCGGTATAATATCAATTGACCAGCAGCTTTACAACGATGATTATAAAAGCGCCGAGCGCACCTTTGACCTTTTAACCCAGGTTATAGGCAGGGCAGGGCGCGGCGACAGCAAGGGAAAAGCCGTTATTCAGACCTCTTTTCCCGAAAATGAGATAATACGGCTTGCCGAAAAGCAGGACTTTGAGGCGTTTTACAATTTGGAAATATCAATGCGTAAAGCCATGATTTATCCGCCGTATTGCAACCTCTGTGTGGTGTCGTTTACAGGCGCGGACGAGACGCTCACAAAATCGGCGTCAAAGGTATTTTTAAATATGCTGAAGGAGCGGCAAAAGAACGAATTTCGCGATTTAAGTCTCATCGTTTTGGGACCTATCGCTCCGCGTATTTCAAAAATATCCGGCAAATACCGATTCCGCATAATAATTAAATGCAAAAACACAAAAAAATTCAGATTTTTCCTTTCGGGACTTTTAAAGGATTACGCAAAGGACGGACGTTTTTCGGCGGTTACGGCGTTTGCGGATATAGATCCCGAGAGTATATTATGAGGTGAAAAAAGATGGGAATCAGACAAATCAGGGTAAACGACGACCCTATACTTCGCAAGGTCAGCCGTCCCGTTGAAAATTTTGACGCAAAACTCTTTAAATTGCTTGACGATATGCGCGATACCCTCTACGATGCCGATGGCTGCGGCCTTGCCGCCGTTCAGGTGGGAATGCTCAAAAGAGTGGTAGTTGTAGATGTCGGCGACGGTCTTATAGAGCTTATAAATCCGGAAATAGTCGAGAGCGACGGTGTTCAGTACGAGATGGAGGGTTGCCTTTCGCTTCCCGGGAAAAGCGGTATTACGGTTCGTCCGAAAACCGTAAAGGTAAGAGCGCAAAACAGAGAGGGTAAATGGTGTCTTTATAAGGGCGAGGATCTTAAAGCGCGCGCCTTTTGCCATGAGATAGACCATCTTGACGGTCACCTCTATATTGAGCGCCTTGCACCCGAAGAGGTTGTGGAGCGTATACGCCGCGAAAGCGGAAAAATAGACTGATGAGGTAATTTATGAGAATAGTTTTTATGGGAACTCCCGACTTTGCCGTGCCGTGTCTTAAAAGACTTGTTGATGACGGCAACGAGGTAGTCGGCGTGTTTACACAGCCCGATAAGCCGAAGGGCAGGGGATATACGCTTACTCCGCCGCCTGTCAAGGTTTTCGCCGAGGAAAACGGCATACCCGTTTTTCAGCCCGAAAGTATGCGTGACGGCGAAGCTCTCGAAATTCTTAAAAGACTTAACCCGGAGCTTAACGTGGTTACGGCTTACGGCAAAATTTTACCTGCGGAGATACTGTATCTCCCGAAATTTTGCTCAATAAACATACACGCGTCTCTTCTGCCGAAATATCGCGGAGCGGCGCCTATACAGTGGTGCATATTAAACGGCGAAAAAGAGACCGGAGTTACGTCAATGCTTATGAACGAGGGGCTTGATACCGGAGATATGCTCATTTCCGAAAAGCTTCCGATTGATGAAAATATGACTGCGGGCGAGCTTCACGATAAGCTGTCGCTGCTCGGCGCGGACGTTCTTTCAAAAACAATCAGAGCCTTGCTTGATAACAGCCTTACACCCATAAAGCAAAACGACGATGAGAGCTGTTATTCGCCTATGCTTACAAAGGCGCTTTGCCCGATTGATTTTACTAAAACGATTGATGAAGTGCACAATAAGATAAGGGGACTCTCGCCGTGGCCCACCGCAACCGCTGTTTTGGGCGGCAAGAAGGTCAAGATTCATTCTTCCGAAAAGACTGAGCTTATTTGCGGCGCTCCGGGCGAAATAACCGTATCCGACGGCGATATGTTTGTTGCCTGCAAGGACGGTAAACTGCTTAAAATCCTCGAACTTCAACCCGAGGGCAAAAAGAGGATGAGTGCCGAAGCTTTTCTTTTGGGGCATAAAATACAAAGCGGCGATTCTTTTAAATAAGGGTGAAAAGAAATGCCATATTATATTGATTACTATTATTTTATTCTGATAGTTCCCGTGCTGTTTATTTCGCTTATATGTCAGGCGCGAGTAAATTCCGCATATTCGAAATTTTCCCGCCTTAATAATATGAACGGCCTGACGGGAGCCGATGCTGCACGGCGTGTGCTTGATTTTTACGGAATACAAAATGTCCGTATAGAGCATATCAGAGGAAAATTAAACGACCACTATGACCCGCGTGATAACGTGATAAGGCTTTCCGACGGCGTTTACGGCAGTTGCTCGGTAGCGGCAATCGGCATAGCCTGCCACGAAGCCGGCCATGCGGCGCAGCACGCCGAAAATTATACTCCGATAAAGGTTCGCAATGCGCTTCTTATGCCGTGCCAAATAGGTTCGCGTGCCGCAATTCCGCTCGCCGTAATCGGCATATTTTTGGGCTCGCAATTGCTTGTGAATATCGGAATTTTCTTCTACGTCTTTGTAATGCTGTTCCAGCTTGTAACGCTTCCCGTTGAATTTAACGCGAGCCGTCGTGCCGTTGATGTTATCGAAAATACCGGGATGTTATCGTATGATGAGCTCCCCGGTGCAAAGCGCGTACTCAAGGCGGCGGCTATGACGTATGTTGCGTCCTTTGCGGTTTCGGCTGCAAACCTTTTAAGATTGCTGTTGCTCACAAATAATAAGAGAAGGTAATTTATGAACGAAAGACAGTTAGCTTTCAAAATTTTCAACAAAATAGAACGCGACAATGCGTACTCAAATTTGACGCTGGATGCGGCTCTGCGTGAAAACGCGGCCGCTTCGGCGTCTTCTGCGTTTGTCACGGCGCTTGTTTACGGCGTTACCGAGCGTAAAATAACGCTTGACTTCATATTGTCGCGTTATCTTACAAAGCCTCTCAAAAAACTCAGACCCGAGGTGCTGACGGTTCTTCGGCTCGGTGCGTTTCAAATCTGTTTTATGAATAAAGTGCCTGCTTCCGCGGCGGTAAACGAGAGTGTAAAGCTCGTGAAGGGCTGCGGATGCGCTTACGCTTCGGGGCTTGTTAATTCGGTACTGCGTAAAATTGCAAAAGACGGTTTTACATATGAAAAGACGGGCGAAAAAATTAAAGATTTGAGCATAATTTACTCGTGCCCCAAGGCGCTTGTAAGCAAATTCGTTGATGATTACGGCGAAGAAAAAACCGAGAAAATACTTTCGTCGTCCATAGGAGCGCGCCCCGTAACCGCGAGAGTGAATACTCTTAAAGTTTCACCGGATGAGCTTATAACCTTGCTTTCCGGCGAAAATGCGGTTGCCGAAAAGTGCCCCGAGGACGAAAACTATATCACACTTAAAAATACCGGCGCGGTAGAAGAGCTTAAAGCGTATAAAGCAGGATTTTTCCATGTTCAGGATATCTCCTGCGGCAAGGCGGTAAAAGCGCTGTCGCCGAAAGCGGGCGATACCGTTTTTGATATGTGCTCGTCCCCGGGCGGAAAAGCTTTCACGGCGGCGCAGCTTATGAAAAACAAGGGCAAAATACTCGCCTTTGACCTTTACCCTCAGCGCGTGAAGCTCTGTGAAGAGGGCGCTTTAAGGCTCGGTATAGATATAATCGAAACTAAGGTGGGCGACGCCTGCGTGTTTTTGCCCGAGTATGAAAAGGCGGCTGACAAAGTGCTATGTGACGTGCCCTGCTCAGGCTTCGGCATAATCGGCAGAAAGCCCGAAATACGCTACAAGGATATTGCGATTATTGACAATTTACTGCCTGTGCAGTATAATATTTTGGCAAATGCAGCAAAATATGTAAAGAACGGCGGCACGCTTGTTTATTCAACGTGTACGCTGAGCAGAGCCGAAAATGAAGGTGTTTGCGAGAAATTCCTCGGTAATAACTCGGAGTTCCGCAAAATATCTTTTAATACGATTATTCCGACCGAAAACGGCGGCGACGGCTTCTTCTTTGCAGTATTCGGGAGAATTTGATTTTGAGTAAAACTGATATACGTTCCCTGTCTTTGTCGGAGCTTACGGAAAAGACAGTTTCAATGGGGCTTCCGAAATACCGTGCAGGGCAGATTTATTCCTGGCTCAATGAAAAGGGCGCGGTATCTTTTGACGATATGACAAATATCGGCAAGCAGCTCCGAAAAACACTTGATGACGAGTTTTATATCTGTAACTGTAAAATAGATACCAAGCTTGTCTCGCAAAAAGACGATACGGTAAAATATCTTTTCGATTTGTCCGACGGCGAATATGTTGAGAGCGTCGTTATGAAATATAAATACGGCTACACCATATGTATCTCAACTCAGCTCGGCTGTAAAATGGGCTGCTCGTTCTGCGCTTCCGCAATAGGCGGTTTTAAGCGCCACCTGCGCCCCTCGGAAATGCTGTCGGAGGTAATAACGGCTCAGAACGATCTCGGCATACGCATTTCCCATATAGTGCTTATGGGCACCGGCGAGCCGCTTGACAATTACGATAACGTGATGAAGTTTTTGTCGCTTGTCACCGATGAAAACGGTCTCAATATAAGTATGCGCCACATATCGCTTTCCACTTGCGGTATAGTTCCGCGCATATATGATTTGGCAGAAAAAAGACTCGGGCTTACTCTGTCGGTTTCGCTTCACGCGCCGAACGACAGTATCCGTTCGCGCTCTATGCCCGTAAACTTAAAGTGGAATATCGAGGAGCTTTTAAAGGCGTGCAGGTGTTATACCGAAGTCACTTCTCGCAGAATATCGTTTGAATATGCCATGATAAGCGGCCTTAACGATTCGGACGAATGTGCGAGGGAACTCTCATCAAGACTTCGCGGAATGCTGTGCCACGTGAATTTAATTCCCGTAAACAACGTAAGGGAAAACAATTACGTAAGAAGCGATAGGGAAAGGCTCAGGAGCTTTTCTGAAATACTGCAAAAAAACGGTATCAATGTTACGGTTCGCCGAACGCTCGGAAGCGATATTAACGCCTCGTGCGGTCAGCTTAGAGCCAAAAAGATAACCGATAAAAAATAACTTGTGAAAAAGAGGTGATCTGCCGTGAAAATAGTTGCAAAAACCGATGTGGGCATGGTTCGCGAGAGCAATCAGGATTCATACACTACCGGTGAGCTGCCCGACGGCGTGGCATGGGCCGTGGTCTGTGACGGTATGGGCGGCGCTGCCGGAGGAAACGTGGCTTCGTCTACTGCGGTAAAAGTCATAGCCGAGCAGATCACATCTTCATTCAGACCCGGTATGAGTGCAAATTCCATCAAAAATATGATGGTATCGGCCATAAATGCCGCCAACATCAGCGTATATGACATAAGCTGTTCAAATTCGGAGCTTTCCGGTATGGGTACTACCGTAGTGTGCGCCCTCGTTATGGAGCATACGGCGTATATAGCTCACGCCGGAGACAGCAGAGCGTATCTTGTTTCGCACGGTGATTTAACTCAGCTCACGCGTGACCATTCGGTTGTGCAGGAGCTTGTGGAGCACGGCAAAATAACCGCTCTTGAGGCAAAAAGACATCCGAATAAGAATATAATAACGCGCGCCGTCGGCGTAAGCCGCGAAATTCTTGTGGATTTCTGCGAGCAGGAAATAAAAGACGGCGATGTGCTTTTACTTTGCACGGACGGTCTTACAAATTTCGTCGAACCCGATGAGATGTGTGACCTTACTAAAGACGATATGTTTTATGAGTTTGCCGAGCGACTTGTAAATCGGGCAAACAAAAACGGAGGCGGCGACAATGTCACCGTCGTAGCCGTTACCTATTAAAAGGAGTGATTATTTTTGGAGAATTACTGCGGTAAAAGACTTGACGGCAGATATGAAATCAGAGAAATTATCGGCGTAGGCGGTATGGCTGTAGTCTACAAGGCTTACGACATTATTGACGACAGGATAGTTGCGATTAAAATACTGAAAGAGGAATTTCTCGCAAACGATGAATTCCGCCGTCGTTTCAAAAACGAATCAAAGGCTATTGCCGTTTTATCGCACCCCAATATAGTCAAGGTGTATGATGTCAGCTTCGGCGACAGACTTCAGTATATAGTTATGGAATATATTGAGGGCATAACCCTTAAAGAATATATAGAGCAGCAAAAGGTTATAAACTGGAAAGAGGCTGTTCACTTCGTAACGCAGATTTTAAAGGCGCTTCAGCATGCGCATGATAAGGGAATTGTCCACAGAGACGTTAAACCGCAGAATATCATGCTTTTGCAGGACGGCACAATTAAGGTAACGGACTTCGGCATTGCCCGTTTTTGCCGCGGCGATACGCGCACCATGACCGAAAATGCCATAGGCTCCGTTCACTATATAAGCCCCGAGCAGGCGAGAGGCGAGATAACCGACGATAAGGCAGATATTTATTCCGTAGGCGTTGTTATGTACGAAATGCTTACGGGTCAGCTCCCGTTCCAGTCGGACAGCGCTGTTTCCGTGGCGATAATGCAGCTTCAGCAGGAGGCTAAACGTCCGCGTGAGATAAATCCGGATATTCCGCTCGGTCTTGAGCAGATTACATTGCGCGCCATGCAGAAAAATCCCAAGGACCGCTACCATTCGGCAGCCGAAATGCTTGTTGATCTCGACGCATTCCGCCGCAATCCTTCCATAAAGTTCGATTATGATTATTTTGTCGATAACGAACCCACAAAGTTTGTCGATTCAAAGGCTGTAAACGGCGCCGCGGTAAGGCAGCCTGCCGCCGGCGAGCGCAGACCCGTATCTTCTGCCGCAGACGGCGACGACGATAAAAATGACGAGGATAAACCCGCCAATAAGACCGTTCCGATACTTATCGGCATAATAGCAGGTCTTGTTGTTATTGCCGCAATAGTTACCGGCATACTTCTCGGACGTAATGTTAAAAAGGTCGAAGTACCCAATTTCGTAGGCAAAAATTATATCGATGACATAATGTCAAACGCCGAATATAACGACAACTTCAAGTTTGAGACCGAATCGGTTTACAGCACCGATGCGGAGCCGGGTGTTGTAATCAAGCAGACTCCCGACGCAGGCACAAAACTTCGTAAGGGTAAAACCGTAAAACTTCAAATAGCTTATAACGACGACAGCGTTATGATAGAGGGCATTATAGGTCTTTCGTCCGATGACGCCGAGCAAAAGCTTAAAAAAGCGGGATTTACCACAAAGATAATAACGAGTTATCAGAAAAATGTTACCCCCGGACTTGTATTCGATTCATATCCCACAGAGGGCTCTTATGCCGAAAAGGGTTCGCTCGTAACGCTTTACGTTTCAACCGATAAAAATTCAAATTCCGTAAAAGTTCCGTCTGTTGAGGGTTACAGCGCAGATGTTGCAAAGCAACTCATAGAGGCGGCAGGCCTTAAAGCTAAGGTTACCGAAACCGACAGCGACAAGCCGAAGGGCACGGTAATAAATCAGAATCCGGCAGGTGATTCCGAGGCGGATTCGGGTTCTACCGTTGAAATAGTTATAAGCAGCGGCACTCCCGCGAGCACCACTGCCAGCGTAACCGTAAATCTTCCCAATCTCTCGGGCAGCAGCACGGGTACCGTTAAGATTTATCTCAACAGCGACCTTTACGCTACCTATACCGACGTGCTTTTAAACGGCGGCACAAAGACATACGAAATTTCCGGTAAGGGCGCAAACCAAAAATACACCATATTCATTAACGACCAGAACGTACAGGAGGGTAAAATCGACTTTACCCAGACTCCGGCAAAGGTAAGCGATATTAAAAACGGTTCTTACGACGATAAGGTCGCTCTTCCCAACGTAGTCGGCAAAGATGTTTCCGAAGCCAAAAAGACTCTTGAAACATCCGGATTTACAAATGTTAAAGTTGTCGATGAAAGCGGAAATTCGGCTTCTGCGGGCAAGGTAGAAAGTATGACTCCGAGCGGCGGCGGAAAAGTATCTCCGTCCACCGAAATTAAATTGGTTGTCAAATCCGCAACGCCTGATAACGGATGAGTATGAGCGAGATATTAAACGGTAAAATTATAAAAGGTATTGGCGGCTTCTATTATGTTGAAGCCGCCAATCAAGTATATGAATGTAAGGCGCGCGGAGTTTTCCGTAAGGAAAAAATAACGCCCCTTTGCGGTGACAGCGTCACTATATCCGTAAACGACGGAGCCGAAAATACAATCGACGAAATACATCCGCGCAAAAATCAGCTTACAAGACCGCCGGTTGCCAATATAGATAATTTGATAATTGTGGCGTCAACCGTTAAACCGCGCCCGTCAACTCTGGTTATTGACAAGCTGATAGCAGTTGCGGAGCATAAAAACATAGAGCCTGTTATAGTCATAACCAAAGACGATTTGTCGCCTGCCGATGAGCTTGTTTCAATTTACAAAAACGCAGGTTTTGTCTCCGTTGCTGTTTCAAACGAAACAGGCGAGGGCGTCGATGAAGTCAGAAAATTGCTTTGCGGAAAAACAAGTGCTTTTACGGGAAATTCGGGAGTCGGAAAAACTTCTCTTTTAAACAGAATTGCCCCCGAACTGAAGCTTGCTACCTCCGCGATAAGCGAGAAACTCGGCAGAGGACGCCACACCACGCGTGAAGCGGAGCTTTTTTCGGCAGCAGGCGGATATATAGCGGATACACCCGGCTTTTCATCGCTTGAACTTCCGATGATAAGCTCAATAGATAAGAACGAGCTTCCGTATTGCTTCCGTGAATTCAGAAAATATCTCGGTTCGTGCAAATTTACCACCTGCAGCCATACGTGCGACAAGGGCTGTAAGATTATAGAGGCGGTTAATAACGGCGAAATCGAAAAGAGCCGCCACGAGAGCTACAAGGCTATATATAACGAGATTAAGGATATAAAGGAATGGCAGAAATGAGTAATAAAAGCTGCGTAATTGTCGCCGCAGGAAATATTGACGATGCTTCGGCGATAAAGACCTTTGCGGACAGCGCCGATTTTGTTATCGCCGCCGATGCAGGTTATGTCTATTGCCGCAAAGCCGGAGTTGAGCCGGATTTGTTTGTGGGCGATTATGATTCTTCGGAGAAGCCCGAAACGCAAAAAGAGCTTATAGCCCTGAATCCCATAAAGGATGCAACTGATACCGAAACCGCTCTCATAGTGGCGGAAAAGAGGGGATACAAGGAAATTATTCTTTTGGGAGCGCTCGGCGGCAGAGTAGACCATACTTTGGCAAACATAATATTAACCGCACAGGCAAAGCAGCGCGGCACCGATTTAACAATAATCGATTCTCACCATAAAATATTTGCCGTTAAAAACGAGAGCGTCACAATAAAGCGCAAGTCGGCAAAATACTATCTGTCGGTATTTTCCGTCGGCGGCGACAGCATAGTTTCGGAGAGCGGAGTGTACTATCCGCTTTCGGATTACACTCTTTCACCGTTTTCGGCACTCGGAGTCAGTAATGAAATAACCTCAGACGAAGCCGTAATAACGGTAAAAAAGGGAACGGTTGTAATAGTTGAAGCGGACAGGCTTTGATTTTTCGTTCCTTATTTGTTGAAAAATTCATATTTGTATGTTAACATAATGTAGCGTTGGGTAATACGGCTTGTGTATTATCCGAATGTTTGCAAATTTGTTAATATAATTCTTTCGGAGGACCCTATGAGAGGCACTAAAAAATTTATCGGTATTATAATTTCGCTTTCGATACTTTTTTCGTGCCTTTTCTCTTTCAGCGCCTATGCGGCGGATGGGTTCTCCGTTTTTTCAACGGGCGCTACTGCGCGCACGGGCGAGACGGTCACTATAAGCATTAAAAATACCGAGACCTCTCTCGGCTCATATTCCGTGTATGTAAATTACGATAAAACCAAGCTTCAGTATAAGTCCAGCTCACTCGGCGATGCAGGCAGCGCGCTTCCGCAGGCGTCGTGTACACATATTGAAAGCGCTTCGCAGATAAGGTATGCCGGCGCAACCTCTTCTCAGAACAATGTGCGGATAAAGGCAGGCACCGTTATGACGATAACTTTTCTCGTTATCGGAACCGTGTCGGGCTCTACCCCCGTGGGTACACCGATTTCCGTGTATGCGGCAGCCTATGATTCGAGTGCAAAAAGTGTAAATGTTTCGTCGCAGGGCAATTCCGTGCTTATAATGCCGTCGGGCAACAATACTTCGGGTCAGCAGGTGCAGATTGTAACCGAAGGGTCGGCACAGCAAAATAGCAACGGCAATGCCAATCCTAACAGTTCAAGCGACGCCTCGCTTAAATCAATGCGTGTTTACGGTATAACCGATGCAGGGGAAACTACGGTGGATCTTACGCTTTCTCCGGAATTTTCGTCGGACACGCTCTTTTATAATACGAGCGTAATGAGCGACGTAGCAAGAATTCAGATAGACGCCGTGCCGAATAACGAAAAAGCACAGGTAAGTATACCGATGGGCTACCTTAAAATGGATATAGGCAGTAACACCACTAAAATTACCGTTACCGCCGAGGACGGCGTTACAACTATGACGTATGTCTTGACTACGGTTAAATCCGAGTCGGGCACGTCGATAATAGCGCCTGTTGAGACAGAGCCTTATACCGAGGGGCTTCCCGATGAGCCGGTGACGGAAGAAACCGCCGCAGAGCCGGAAACACAGAATAACGCGATAGCCTCTTCGGCCGATAACATCAAAAACGCCGTTAAAAACCATATCAAAAACGAGACATTTGTTATAGTAGGTGTTACATCGGGGATTGTAGCCGTTATTCTTGCGGTTACGGCTGCCGCGCTGTTCAATAAGACACGCAAAAAGGAAAAACCGTCAAAAGATAAAAACGAAAGCTGATAAAAAGATAATCGGGTAAATAATAAAACAAATCACAATTTTATTTTTAAACAAAAAGAACGAACCCCCTTTAGGAGGTTCGTTCTTTGTTATTTCGGTTTAATTACGGCCAAATGCCTCTGAGCTTGGTGGTGTCAACAACTCTCTTAAGGGCTATGAGATAAGCTCCCGTTCTGAGTGAAACATTGTTTTCTTTTGCAATGCTGTATACGTTTTCAAACGCTTTGCTCATTTTTCTTGCGAGCTTTGAGTTAACTTCCTCTTCGGTCCATTCAAATGACTGGAGATTCTGTACCCACTCAAAATATGAAACAACAACTCCGCCGGAGTTTGCGAGAATATCGGGTACAAGTACAATGCCCTTTTCATCGAGAATTTTATCTGCCTCAATAGTTGTTGGGCCGTTAGCACCCTCTACTATAACCTTGGCTTTGATTCTATCGGCATTGTCTTTGTTTATCTGGTTCTCAAGAGCTGCAGGAATAAGTATTGTGGTATCAAGCGTTAAAAGCTCTTCGTTTGAAATTCTCTTCATTCCGTCCTCGTTGTAGCCCGAAAGAAGGTTACCCTTAGTCGAGAGATAGTCAAGAATTGCAGGTATATTAAGACCGTTTTCATTGCAGATACCGCCGGAAACATCGCTTACGGCTACTATTTTAGCACCCTCTTTGTCGAGGAGCTTTGCCGTAATGCTGCCGACATTACCCATACCTTGAATAGCTATTGTGGATGATTTAATGTCTATGCCGAGCTTTTCGCAAATATAAAGTGTGTTAAGCATAATGCCGCGACCGGTGGCTTCGTTTCTGCCTTCGCTGCCGCCGAGAGCTATCGGTTTACCCGTAACTACGGCAGGAGTAGAGTGACCGTTTAACATGCTGTATGTATCCATTATCCAGCCCATTACTTCGGCGTTTGTTCCTACGTCGGGAGCTGGGATATCTTTATCGGGCCCGATTATAGGCGCTATCATAGAGGTAAAACGTCTTGTAAGTCTCTGTTTTTCACCGTCGGAAAGAGTTGTCGGGTTAACAACTATGCCGCCCTTGCCGCCGCCGTAAGGAATATCGGCAACCGCACATTTAAATGTCATCCAAGCCGACAAAGCCTTAACTTCGTCAAGATTGACATTCTGATGATAGCGTATACCGCCCTTTGCAGGACCTCTTACCGTAGAATGCTGAACGCGATAACCTTTAAATACCTTAACGCTGCCGTCGTCCATTCTTACTGGAACGGAAACGGTGAGTTCTCTTTCGGGGTACTTCACAGCTTCGTATTCCGCCGGTTTGTAGCCGAGAATATGCGCTGCGTTTTCAACTGTTGCGAGCACGTTGTCATAAGGATTATAACTCATTACTTAACACTCCATTCATCTGTTATCGGTGAATTTAAATTCACTTTAATACTATCTTACAGCTTTTTTGCATTTTGTCAATAATATTTTTATATAAAAATATATTTATGTTTGATGTGCACAAAACAGTATCTCCCAAATTGGGCACAACTCCCATACAGTAATCGAATTTATGCTCGTTGCATTTAAAACTAAAAAGAACTTCTCGTGAATACATGGCGAAGGCATATCCGAGACCGCTGCATATTATTTTGCGGTAAGATACCGAAATTTGTGTAATGCAAAAAATATGTAGGTTTGACAATGATGTGTTACAGAGTAGGGAAAGCAAATAAGACCTGTTTAGGAGAGCGCCAGTTAAGAGGACGCATAGGAAAATTGTTGTAGTTGCGCTGATGAACGGCTAACTGTTTTTGAAAATCCTCGAAT
>JALELS010000014.1 GCA_022768065.1 Ruminococcus sp.
ATTCGAGGATTTTCAAAAACAGTTAGCCGTTCATCAGCGCAACTACAACAATTTTCCTATGCGTCCTCTTAACTGGCGCTCTCCTAAACAGGTCTTATTTGCTTTCCCTACTCTGTAACACATCATTGTCAAACCTACATACGGCAGTTTCCCCGTAAAAGTTCAGCCGTATTTCCCGAAAAAACGCCGTCTTTTTGCGTAAAACCGAGAGAAATAAGCTCGTCCGAAAACTCGGAAAGACGGCAAACCGCCGTATCAAAGCCGCGGCGGAAAGCAAAATCGAGCGCCGAACGAAGCAATCCGTCGATAACGGACAGCTCGTTCTTATCCGATTTTATACGCTCTAAAATGCAGATATTTCCGTTTAATGAAAACAGCAGCGAAAAATTATTGCCGCCGTATTCTGTTTTATACGCAGCGTAACGCACGTTATCGCGAAGCGTTTCTTCGGGAAAGAGACTTTGTAATTCGGATAATTCCGTAACACACTCAAATCTTATCATTTAAACCGCGCCTCAAATTGCCGCTTTGCTCCGCCGACGTCATAAGCGCGTGCACTTCGTCGGGCGTAAGATGGCGGTAATCGCCCGTCTTTAACATTCCGAGCTTTACGGAGCCTATCTTAATGCGTTTGAGCCTTGCAACCTCAAGGCCGAGGCTTTCGCACATTTTTCTTATCTGGCGGTTTCTGCCCTCGAAAATCGTAAGCTCGATAACCACGCGACCCTCTTCGCGTGAGACTACGCGGACTTCGGACGGCAATGTCATTTTACCGTCAATTTCCACGCCGTTTTCAAGCGCCGCTCTCTGCTCTTTTGAAAGAGACGGATGTATTGTAACGCGATAGGTTTTGGGCACATGCATTGACGGGTGAGTTAAAGCGTTGGCAAATTCGCCGTCGTTTGTCATAAGCAAAAGGCCCTCGCTTTCACGGTCAAGCCTGCCGACGGGATATATTCTCGCGTCTATATCGCTTACAAGCTCCGCAACACATTTTCTGTCCATCTCATCGCTCATGGTCGTAATAAATCCGCGCGGTTTATTAAGCATAATATAGACGTTTTCTTTCGGCGCGCTGAGCTTTTTGCCCGCAACCACAACTTTGTCGGTTTTGGGATTTACCTTATCGCCCACACACGCGATTTTTCCGTTTACCCTGACCTTACCTGCCGCTATCAGCTCCTCGGATTTTCTTCTTGAAGCGACGCCGCTCTCAGCCATAAATTTTTGCAGTCTGATCTTCACATCAGTCATATTTTTCACCAAAGCACTTTCCTAAAAAATTTTTAATCTTTTGCAGTAATGACTTTTTTTGAGCTTTTTGCGGACCCGATATATAATCGGCGCTTTCCGAAGTCACTATCGGCACTTCGGACAAAATTTCTCCGTTTAACCGATAATATGCGGTTCCGACATTTTTGCCGCACTCAACGGGAGCATATTCAAATTTATCAAGACAAATCAGAACTTCGGGTTCGGTATTTTTCAGCGAAGCAAAATACGGCGTATATAGAAGCTTTACGCCCACCGAAGATTTATCCGAGCCGACAACGCCGAGCCTGACGTCAGAAAGGTCGCAGGGAAGAGTGCGGTTTTTGACGACGGAAAAGCCGTAATTATACATTTTTTCGTGGTCGTTCCAATCATCGGGAGCATTTAACGTAACCGCAATAAGCGTTACGCCGCCGCGTCTTACTGCCGAGACGAGACATCTGCCGCTCTTTTCGGTAAAACCCGTCTTGATTCCTATGCAGTCTTCGTCTATGGTAAGGAGCCTGTTATGGTTTGTAAGGGTTCTGCGGTACGGCGGATTTCCGTAACTGACGCTCATACTTTTTTTAGAGCAAATACTTAAAAACTCGGGATTTTTAATTGCCTTAGCCCCGAGCAACGCCATATCGTATGCGGTAGAATAATGATTTTCGCTGTCAAGCCCCGAAGGAGTTTCAAACGAAGTGTCATTCATATTCAGCTCTTTTGCCCTTTGGTTCATAAGTGCGGTAAATTCATTTATACTGCCCGAAACCGCATATGCCGCGGCATTTGCGGCGTCATTGCCGGATGTGAGAAGCATACCGCATGCAAGCGTTTTTACCGAAACGCTGTCCCCCGGGAGAAGTCCCATTGACGTTCCCTCGACAGACACAGCCTCTTTATGAACCGTAATCATTTCGTCGGGGCTTTTATACTCGAGAGCCAAAAGCGCCGTCATAATTTTCGTTGTGCTCGCCATAGGCAGCCTTTCGTGCTCGTTTTTTGCATATACGACCTCAAGAGTGTCGCTTGTCATCAAAATCGCCGCACGCGCGCTTAAAGTAAGTTCTTTGTTTTCGGCGAAAGCCGGAACGGTGCACAATACTGCCAAAATCACAGATAAAAAAACGCAAAAAAGTCTTTTATACAAATCAACCACCTGCCATATTTTTAAAATATGCAGGCGGCAGATTTATTATTATGAAATTTGAGAAACGCTTTACTTATTATCTGAAGAAACGTCCTCTGCGGGAACTGCGGAAACATACTCCGCGGCGTCATTTGAAGCTGCTTTTTCTTTTTCTTTCTTTGCCTTATTAACTACGGAAGTAACCTTATCGAACATTTCGGGAACAAGGTTAACAACTCTTTCGGCAGCATTGTCAAATGCCGTGATGTGTTTAATGGTAACTTCACCGTCGGAAATAACGAGGAATGCTACCGGAGTGATGGTAACGCCGGCTCCGCCGCCGCCGCCGAAAATCTCTTTATTGGTCTTTGACGGGAAATCGGAACCGCCCGAAGCAAAGCCGTAAGTCACCTTAGACACCGGGATTATTGTAATACCGCCGTCAATATTCATCGGTTCGCCGATTATCGTGCTTACGTTGACGAGATTTTTTACCTTTTCGATTGTTGTTTCGAGGATTCCTGCTGCTGATTGTTCTTTCATTTAGAAGCACCACCTTGTATATTTTGAGTTTCTGTTTTATTATCTCCATCTGTGACAACAGCCTTTTTGGGCTTTTGCCGCAGTAATTTGAGTACGACCTTAAATAACAGCCTGAATACGAGCCTTATGCCCGCACCGACAAGGAAAAACGGACGCAACGAAAATGCCGTTTTAAACTGCGCGCTTGAGAATGTGCCTATGAAGTCGGGCTCAACGCTTGCGTCATATTTTTTTACCTTTAAGTTGGAACAGATAAATCCGAGAGCCGGGAAAACGTCCTCGCATATCTCGCCGTACTGAAGAGCGGTCTGAGCAGCGTCGCCGTTACTTGAAACGACTATCCAAAGATACAGTTCTTCAATTATAAAATGCTTTTTGACGCTTCGCATCATAAGCCCTACGGCGTCTGCCGAATCCTTGACAAGCTTTATTACGCCGTCCATACCTTGATTTTCATAGAAGGTTTTAAAAATATTGGGCTTTTTGGGCTTTTCCTCTTCGGGTTCTTCCTTCTTTTCCTTTTCGGGTTTTTCCTTTTTGGGCTTAGGAGGCTTTTTTTCTTTTTTTGCCTTCGGGTAAATACTGAAATGCAAAAACAGCCAGCTTACGCTGAGTTTAAAGGCGTCGATATATTCCGCATCAATCCTGACCTTTATCAAAAGCACAAGGCATATAAAAGCGATTATACCGAGTATTATGTAAAGCGCTGTCAACCTACGGGCACCTCCTTCGCTTTGCAATTTACAGTCTGCCCCGCACATTTTGCGAGACACTATAATAGATTATATAAAAAAACGCATCATTATTCAAGAGAATTTATGTCGGAATTGTCAACTTTTTTACTTTCTTCGGAATTTTCTTCCTCGGGAAGCTCGTTTTTTGGGAGCTCGGGCAATTCGTCAAGAGATTCCACGCCGAAACAGCGTAAAAATTCAGGAGTGGTTCCGTACACAAGCGGTCTGCCCGGAAGTTCAAGCCTGCCCTTTTCTTCGATGAGTCTTTTTTGGCAGAGAGTGGATATAACGCCCGAGCAATCAACGCCCCTCACCTGCTCTACAAAAGCCTTGGTAACGGGTTGATTGTACGCTATAACGGCAAGCACCTCAAACGCGGCGTTTGAAAGCGGCGCGTTCTTTTTGACCTCAAGCACCGAACGTATAAGGTCGGCATACTCGGTTCGCGACGACAGCTGATATTTATCGCCGAGCTTTAAAAGACATATGCCGCTTGAACGCTCATCAAGAGAAGCGGACAAATTAAGAAGCGTTCTGCGGCAGGTCTCCTCATCAACAGAGAGCACCTCGGCAAGCTTACCTATCTCAAGAGGTTCACCCACGGAAAACAGAACCGCCTCGGCGGCAGATGTAAGATTTTTTGCGTTTACAGGCATTTTTTACTCCCACTCCTCAGAAACGGTATCTCCGAAATCAGCCGACAAAAGCTCTATGCTCGTATCGCTTCCGTCGCCGCTGACCATAACTTTTTTATCCTTGGCAAGTTCAAGCACGGCAAGAAATGTAGCCACCATATCCGAGCGCGACTGTGCGTCCGAAAAAAGGTCGGTAAATTTTCTCTTGCTGCCGACGCTTGCGAATTTCTTATATATAGAACGGATTTTTGACCCGACCGATACTATTTTTTTAGCCACTATCTCGCGAAACGCCTCTATGGGAGGCGGAAGATTGCGAAGCTTTCTGCCGGCGGCGGAAAGATACGCTCTTAACAGCTCTGCGCCGTCATGGACTCTTGTATATGTAGGGTCGGTCTTTAATTTAACAGGTTCGCGTACAAAGTGGTCAAAGCCGTCGGTACGCTGTGACAGCTTTTCAGCCATAAGCTTGCAGTCGCGGTACTCGATAAGCTCGCCCGTAAGCTCCCTTTTAAGCTCGTCCGCTTCCTCGTGAACCGGCAAAAGCGAAACCGTCTTTAAATAGACGAGCCGCGCCGCCATCTCAAGGAATTCACTTGCCACATACATATCTTCGTCCTGCATACGGCGGACATATTCGAGATATTGGTCGACGAGTTCCACTATCGGAATATCATATATATTAAGTTTGTGTTTGGCGATAAGGCTCAAAAGCAGGTCCATAGGCCCCTCGAACACGTCGAGCTTATATGATATTTGTTCCATTTTTACGTCCTTTATTTAGATAATGCTCTGAACGGGAATCCTATTACGTAATCGAGTCCGTAATACAATGCGTTTTCAAGAAAAGCCAAGGGTTTGTCAAGCACACCTAAAAAGATAAGCACAAATACGGCTATAATTATATATCTCTCGTAACGCATAAATTTGTAGTAATACTTGTTTGGGATAAGAAGCTGTAATATTCTCGAACCGTCAAGGGGCGGTATCGGAATAAGGTTAAACACAGCCAAACCCACGTTTATGGTGGCGGCAAATCTGAAGAACAGAATAAATGCCTGCACAATGACAGAGGAGCCGAAGAGGGTAAAAATGTTTTTCAAAAGCAAAAACACCACTGCCATCAAAATATTGGCAATAGGACCTGCAACGGCTGTGAGCGCCATACCCTTTTTGGGATTTTTAAAGTTTCTCGGATTTATCGGAACGGGTTTTGCATAGCCGAATCCGACAAGGATTATCATAAGCGCGCCTATCCAGTCGATATGCGCCATGGGATTTAATGTGAGTCTGCCCGCCAGACGAGGCGTATTGTCGCCGAGCTTTGTCGCAATAAGCGCATGGGCATATTCGTGCACGGGCATGGTGCAGAAAATTACAAACGCAAGCGCAAAAACACTTACCAATATTTCTATGGGCGTATAGCCGCCCCTGAGAATACTAAAGAGCATTTGGTTTTCTCCTTTTTGCAGAAAGGTAATTATACAATTATTTTGACTACCCTGTCAATATTGTTAAAATCATAGAGAATTTCCGAAGATACTTTACCGTCAAATATTTCTCGGATACTTTCACCTTGAGAATCACCGCATTCAAAGAGCAATTCGCCGCCCTTATTGCAGTTTTTGAGCCATTTGTCGCAAATCGCTCTGTAAAACAAAAGCCCGTCTTTTCCGCCGTCAAGAGCCGTTTTCGGCTCAAATCCGACCTCCCTTTGCAAAGAGGAAATCTCCTCCGACCTTATATACGGCGGATTGGATATTATAAGGTCCGCCTTCGGTAAATCGGGACAGCCTGAAAGCACATCGCACTCGATTATATTTTCGCTCGGAAAATCGTAACGCTCTGCATTTTTACGAAGATAAGACAGTGCTTCGGGGTATTTTTCCACAAGGTAGACATCGGCAAAAGGATTTCGGTTCTTAACGGTAATGCCTATACAGCCGCTGCCCGAGCAAAGGTCATAAACAACGGCCCTCTTACGGTTTTTCAGAAACAAATCGGCGTTTTCCGCAAGCATTTCGGTTTCGGGTCGCGGAATCAGTACGCCCTTGCCGACGTTAAATGTGAATTCGCAGAAGTCCCATTCGCCGAGTATATATTGCAAAGGCTCGCCGAGAGCGCGCCTTTTTGTAAGCTCTGTAAGAAGCTCCGCGTCTTTTTCGGGCAAAAGATCATCACCGTGGCACAGCACGTCGCGGCGCGTTTTTGCCGCAGCCTTTATCAAAAGACATTCGCTGTCGAAACGATAATCGTCAATTCCGACGCATTTGAGCGTATTTTCGGTATTTTTCAGCGCGTCGATAAGCGTCATTTTATTTCGTCGTCCTCGGGGTTGTCGGTTATTACGGCTTCGAGCGACGCTATGCCGACTTCTATAATATCATCTGTGGGTTCCTGCGTTGTTATTCGCTGCATCCAAAGACCCGGTGCGGAAAGAATTTTTACAAACAGATTATCGTGCCTGCCTGCATATTTGATAAATTCATAACCGATACCCATAACAAGCGGAAGAACAAGCAGTTTTACAAGTATCCACACCGCGCGGTTGACGTTTTGCAAACCGGGGAAAATGAGAACAAGCGCGGACGAGAGCAGTATGCTCAAAATTATCATAACAAACATAAAGCTCGTTCCGCAGCGGGGGTGAAAGCGGCTCTGCTTTCTGACGTTTTCAACCGTCAGGGGCAAGCCGTGCTCATAGCAGAAAATTGTTTTGTGCTCGGCGCCGTGATACATAAACACACGGTGAATTTCTTTCATTTTTGAAACTATCGCCATATAGGCAACAAATATTATGATTCTTACGATTCCCTCAAAGAGAGGATGAAATTTTTGAAGATGACCGCCGGTTACAAGGTCGATAAGCCACGACGGAAGCCACATAAACAGGAAGAATGCGAGAGCGAAGCCGAGTACGGAGGAAATAACGCCTATGACATTCATCATTTTTGGTCCGAAACGGTCGTTAAGCCAACGGTCGAGCTTTGACATATCCTGCTCGTCTTCGGTAAGACCCTGAGTGGATTTTTCAGCCGACTCCATAAGATACCCGTAGCCCGTTACAAGAGATTCGACGAACCCGACTATACCTCTGATTATCGGAATACCGAAGAATTTGCACTTGTCGCGCCACGGCTTTACATTTTTATATGTTGTTTCGATTTCTCCGTTCGGCAGTCTTACCGCCATGGCGGAGCCTTTCGGCCCGCGCATCATTACGCCCTCTATAAGAGCCTGACCGCCCACGGAGGTTTTGTGATATTTCCTGACTTCTTCGCTCAAAATTATTCTCCTTTTTTATTGCTGAGTTTGCTGTATCGGAAACACAACGGTCACGGTAGTGCCCCTGCCCTCAATACTGTTAAGAGAGAGTGTGCCGTTGTGCCTTTTTACAATTTCATTAACCACCGCAAGACCTATACCCGAGCCTCTGACAGACGCATTGGCTTTATAGAACTTCTCTGTGACATACGGGAGATCCGCAGATGGAATACCGCAGCCGGTATCCGCTATCGTTATTGTGACAAAGCCTTTTTCCGCCTTTGCCGTAACGCTTATCGTGCCGCCTGCTTCGGTATACTTAAAAGAATTGTCAAGTATGTTTACGAACACCTGTTTAATGCGGTTCGGGTCGCCCGTCATAGGTGCCGGAACCTCGGAAACATTATATAAAAGCTCTTTGCCCTCGCGCATGGAGCGGTCCTTAAAGACGAATACCGCCTCGTCAAGCTCCGCCAAAACGTCCATTGACGACATACGCATAGTCAAATTGCCGTTTTCCATTCTTGAAAAATCGAGAAGCTCCTCAACGAGACTTGTAAGCCGCTCCGACTCGCTTATTATGACATTAAGACCACGCTTTGTAAGCGCCTCGTCCTTTATCGGGTCCTCGAGTATTGTCTCGCCCCAGCCTTTTATGGCTGTCAGCGGAGTGCGAAGCTCATGTGAAACGGTTGAAATAAACTCGTTTTTCATTCGCTCGCTCTCTTTTATTTCGTGTGCCATATTATTTATGGACTCGCAGAGCTGACCTATTTCATCATCTCCGCCTGCGTCCTCTATACGTGCGCTGAGGTCGCCCTTGGCTATTTTTATTGCCGTTTCGTTTATCTTTTTAACCGGTCTTACTATCGAACGCACAAAGAAAAGCCCCGACACCGTAACAAAAGCTATAATAACAACAGCGATAAAGCACATCAGAAGAATTACCCTGATAAGCTGTGAATCAATATCCGACAGAGAAATTATATATCTGACGGCGCCTGAGTTTTGGCCGCCCGATGACGGGAGCATATACGAAAGCGCCATAACCTTTTCGCCGGAGCTCATTCTGCCGACCCATGTAGCCTTGCCCGTATCGGAAAGGCGCGCCTCGGCATAATCCGGATACTTTTCGTTTTCGACCGAAAACCCGCTTGAAGATACTACGACGTTTCCGCTTCGGTCTATTACCCAAACCTCCATAACCGATTTATCGCTGAAGTCCTCGACAAACTGCTTGGCGCGGAGATTAAAGGTATCATCGGAGCTGTCATTTGAAATGCTGAAATACGACGAGACGACATTTGTGGCTCTTGAATCAAGCGTTACGCGAACAGCCTCGTAATACTGCTCTTTAAAGAGAACCGAAGCTACTATGATTATGCAAAAAAGCACAAATATTATGGCACAAAGGGTGTTTAAAACCCAACGTGCGGTTATGCTCTTTTTTGCCACGTTTTTGTCGCTCCTTTCACCTTTTTATTCTATCCACTTATAGCCTCTGCCCCAAATGGTTACGAGATGTTTCGGCTGAGTCGGCTCGTCCTCCACCTTGTTGCGAAGTCTGTGAATATTTACGTCCACCACTTTGTCATCCACAAAGTATTCGTCGCCCCACACCTTATTGAGTATATCGGTGCGCGACAACGTGACGTCGGGATTTTTAAACAGATAGTCAAGAAGCTGAAATTCTATCTGCGTAAGCTCTATGGGACTGCCGTTTTTATAAAGGAGCCTGTCGCGGTAATCGAGCGAAAAATCGCCGACTGTTGTAAGGTCGGGATTTCTCACCGCGGCTTTTTCGTTTTCGTTCATTATCGACACACGCCTGTATACGGCGTCTACTCTTGCCATAAGTTCGGACGGGGAAAACGGTTTTGTGACGTAATCGTCGGCACCGACCAAAAGCCCCGTCACCTTATCCATTTCCTGTGTTTTTGCCGTCAGCATAATTATACCTATTTTGCTGCTTTTGGCGCGGAGATATTTGCACACCTCAAGCCCGTCTTTCAGCGGCATCATTATATCAAGCACGGCAACGTCTATATCGCCGTTTTCTTCTTCATACTTATTTATGGCTTCTTCGCCGTTTTCAGCCTCGACTACGTCATAACCGCTTCGCTTTAAATTTATTACTATAAATTCGCGAATCGAAGCTTCGTCTTCGGCTATAAGAACTTTTTTCATTTTTACCTCCGGTCATTCTATTGCGTTTGAATGCGCCCTGATATATTCCTCGGTTATCTTCATATTTTTACCGGCTTCGGTTATCTTTGCCGCATATGTGAGCGATGACGATTGAAAAATCACGGTATAGCCGTCCTTGGGCTTATGCTGCCAATCGGTGCTCGGCACGGTCACCACGCTGAAAAGCTCGGCTCCGTTTTTTTGAGCCGTGGAATCATACAGATAAAACGTGCTTGTACGCTCCTGAATGTCATTTTTGACGCACACCGTGCCTATCCACTTCTTATCAAATGTGAACATATACGACGAAGAGTACAGCATCAGCATTTCGCTTTTTTCGTAAAGCGAGCCGTCCTCAAGCCCGTACCAGACTGTAAGAGACAGCGGCTCTGTATCGTCGCCGCTTACGGAATATGAATTCGGGAGCGGCAGAGAAACGGGAATCTCAAATCTGCCGTCTTTATCTATATCGGCAAAAGACAATTTGGACGAGCGCTCCGTCGGCGGCGAATCGGAAGAGTTGCCTGACGTCAGAAGCGAAACCGGCTTACCGTCGAAAAGACCGATTACGTCGGTAATTACCGCAGAATCGCTGATTACCGAATCCACAAATATATGCGGGCTGCTGCCCGTCTCACATTTTAAAAGAGATATGCTGACAGCCGGAGTCATTTCGGTTTCGCCTGCAAGATATATACTTCCGCTGCCGTCCATTTTAAACAGCCTGCCGTAGGTTTTGTTTATATCCGACGAGGAACTTATTATGACGTTGAAAATTTCAGCCTTACCGTCCTCATCGAGGTCACAGGTTATAGACTGCGAATAGTTTTCGGTTAAAATGGAGCGTAAAACGAAAGTGCCCGAAGAATTATCCGGCTCATAAACCGTCATTATTTTATTACCGCGGCTCTCGTAAAGTGACCAACAGACCACAATCTCGCTTATACCGTCGGAATTCATATCGCAAAAATCTATTTTATAGACTTCGCTTCCCGAGCCCTTAATGTCGGCAATCGAGCGCCACTCGCCGTCGCGGCAGTCAAGGAAATGCAAATACACCGCGGTTTCATCGGTGGAATAGCTGTAAAGCGCTATTGCCTCGTCATCGCCGTCTCCGTCAAAATCATATAGAATAAACGACGAACGGTAATCGCCTGTCGTGGGAGTTTTCATAACGAGGTTTTTATCGTTTACGGCTTTTTCAAACGCTTTTTGTATACCTGCGTTTTCGCCCGAAAGCGCAGGCGGGTGCATCATTTTGTCAACCGCTTTGAGCGTAAGATTGCATCCGCTTAAAGACAGACAGAGGCAAAGACACAGAAGAAGCATTGCAAATAATTTCTTTTTCATATATCCCTGCCCCCTTTTTTTACTGCTCGGAAGCAGTCGAATTTATTGTAACATAATATGTGCCGTGAGCCCAGACGGAGGTGTCGCCTGCTACCGATATGATAACCGGCACTTTTTGCTCGCCCTCTTTTACGTCAAGCGATGAAAGGTCAAGCTTTACAGACAGCATATCGGGATTTATTTTTGATATACTGTCGGCGGGACCTATGAGTTTTACCCCGTCTATTCCGTTTGATGTGATAACCGAATTATACCCCTGCTTCTGACCGGTTATCGTAATATTTGACGCCGGTACCGAAAATGTACCGGAGGTCATACCGGACATATTCACGCTGACTTTGAAATTCTTTATCGACTGGTCGGTTATCATAAATTCCGTTATATCGGAAGCCTTGAAATTAAGGGTATTAAGTCCCGCGTCAAGCTCCGAGAAGTCAATCGTGCCGATGCTAAGCGACGTTATCTGATCGACCTTTTCCACGGGTACCGCCGCCGATATTCTCGACGGACTTACCGAGAAGTTTATATTGCCGTCAAGGTAGCTTGCCGGAGCGTTTCTGAAAGTCACGGTTGTAGGCAATTCGACAAGCTTTAAGACGGGCATTGTCATTGTAATTGCCGTGTCGCCCTCAAGTATGCTTACATTTGAGAGTTCATCTGCCGAGGCACCGACGAGTTTTAGCTCGGGGGTTACGGTTGTGGTAGCCGTAAGAGGTGCGGAGATTGACGTTTCGGCTGTAACGCTCGTTACCTTATTCACCTCGGTGGACGGACCGCTGACAATAACCGTGTTTTTGGAAAATACGATATTGCCGAGAATACAGCCGTCCGTTACGGTTTTGTTATCCGGTGCGATTATTGACGGCTTTAATGCCATCTCCGTTTCTTTATATGTGTCAAAATACACTTCGATATAGTTTTTGGAAAGACCCACTATATCGAAATTGTCGGATTTATCTGACGTAGCTTTAAGCTGCAAGCTCTTTTTGCCCGCCGAATCGACGTAATTGGTCTGCGCCACAACCGAAAAATCGTCTGCGGTGAGCGCCGACACAATGAATTTTTTACCCTTGACGGTAATATCCACGGTGTAATTGTTGTCGCCGAATATCTGAAGATTGAGCTGCGCGGGCACACTGTTGTCCATATCTATTTTTACGGGAACGGAGGATACCGTAACCTCAACCTCGGGGCTTTTTTCGATTGATACCCATATCCATATACCGAATGCCAAAATTACAGACAGCAACAAAACAAATTTATTGTTGTAAAGGAGACTGCGAAGCCCTTTGACGTTTGCTTTTTTTTCGTTATTTTTGCTCATGAGTGCGTCTTCCTTTCAACCATTTTTTCAATTTTGAATTTCCCTCGTCCTCTTCGGGTTTAACGAAATGCTCCATAAGTATCTCGCGAAGGTCGCCGTCCGAAATGCCGCGGCGAAGCCTGCCCTTGTATGCCACGGAAATGGCGCCCGTCTCTTCGGACACGACAACTATTACCGCGTCGCTTTGCTCGCTCATACCTATGGACGCTCTGTGACGTGTTCCGAGCTCGCTGCTTATGTTGTGATTGGGCGTCAGCGGAAGTATACATCCCGCGGCGCAAATTCTGCCGTCGCGGAAAACCGCGGCACCGTCGTGAAGCGGCGCTCCCGGATAAAAAATATTACCTATCATCTCCGGCGAAACCTTGGCGTCGATAACCGTACCCGACGAAATAATGTCGCCCAAAATAGTCTCCTGCTCAAAAACCATAAGCGCGCCTATGTGCTTATCGCTCATGTCGGAGCTTGCGCGGCATACGGCATTGACCATTTTCTGCATCTCTTCGCGGCGCTTTTCCTCCGCTCCCGAACGGAAACCGAAGAAATTGAACTTAGATACCGAACTTCTGCCGACGCTCTCAAGCGCATGGCGTATCTCGGGGGTAAATATGATGACGAGCACCAACAAAAGGTTATTGAAAACAAGCGACAAAATGTAGTTGCTCGCCTGCATGCCGAACAAGTTGACAAGAGCATATACTATCAAGAGCAAAATAAAGCCCTTGGCAAGCTGAACCGCCTTTGTTTCGCGTATCAGCTTTATGGCGCTGTAAATTACGAATGTAACAAGAATTACATCAAGCACATCCGAAATGCTGTTAAAGCTCATAATGGCCCTGCCGATTTCGCTCCAAAAGTCTTTGAAATTCAAAAGCTGCAACATACTTTACACCCGTTTCAATAAAAAATACAATATATCGTAATTAAAAACTACCGTCTGCCGCCCTTGCGGCAAATGAAATAATCATAAATAATCACGATATATTGTATCACAGTCAACTGTTTTTTGCAATTTTTACTATGGAAGTTAACAATAAATTAACATCCTGCTTTTTTGTGAATATTGACGGCGCTATTCGGACGGTGCCTTCGCGGAGCGTTCCGTACGTATTATGAGCCGACGGCGCACAGTGAAGCCCCGCTCTGACGGCTATATTGTCTTTTGCGAGAAGCGCCGCCGTCTGTTCGCTGTGCAGGCCGTCCACATTAAACGACAAAAGCGGAACAAAGTTCTTTTCCGAAGAAAACGGGTCTGTATACAGGCGAATGTTCGGAATATTTTTTAATGTTTTATATATATCCGCTATATGGCCCTGTTCGCTTTTATAAATCTGCGAGACGCCGCGAGACGAAACGAAGCGTATCCCCTCGCCGAGAGAAAGTATTCCCGGTACGTTAAGCGTACCGCTTTCAAATCGGTCGGGATAAATTTCGGGTTGAGAAAGGACCGCCGAAAAACTGCCCGTGCCGCCCTCGATAAACGAATTGAGATGTTCGTCGGAATTTATCACAAGAAGCCCCGTACCCATAGGGCCGTAAAGTCCTTTATGCCCTGCCGTACACAAAAAATCTATTTTTTCGCGGCTCATATCTATATCGACAATACCGGCTGTCTGTGCGGCATCAAGCACAAACAAGGCTCCGTTTTCGTGGGCAAGCTTCGCGAGCTTTGCCGTGGGAAGTCTCTCGCCGAAAACATTTGACGCGCCCGTGCAGATTACAGCTCTTGTATTACTTCTGAACAGCCTTTTGAAATTAGCCACGGTTTCATCATCGGTTTTGCCGACAGGGGCAATGTCATATCCTGCCGTTCCGCTACTCCTTAACGCCTCAAGCGGCCGCATTACGGCATTATGGTCAAAGCAGGAGCATATAAAGCGGCACCCCGGCACACACAAACCCTTTATAACGATATTCAGAGCCTCGGTACAATTCTTTGTAAATATTACGTTCTCGGGAGCGTCCGTACCGAAAAATTCGGCGACTCTTTTACGTGTTTCGTATACCGCTTCCGAGGTGAGATAGGACATTTCGTGACCGCCTCTGCCCGGATTTGCACCGTACCGAACCGTTGCGCGGCTCATTGTTTTTATAACCTCGGGAGGTTTGGGATAAGAAGTGGCGGCATTATCAAAATATATCATTTTTCCCACTGCGTTTCGAGTATTTCTATGCCGGAGAGCCTGAGCACCCCTATAACCGACTCCGTGGCATTCGGGACGACGAGCGAATAGCCGCACCCCTCGCCCTTTGACGGATTAGGCGTCTTTCTCACAAAAGAACGGATATTCCGCGCCGATAAAATATCCCGCGCCTTTAAAGCGAAGGTGACAGAGCCGACTTTTATTATCAGCCTATTCATATATTTCATTCCCCTCGAATAAAGAAATTAAACACACTTTTCTTTTACATATTATGCGTTTTATCGCGCCGCGGTGAAACATAAAATTACCCCTTGACAAACGAAGCCGAGCGGTGTAATATAACACCGTTATATAACACTGTTATACGGAGAGTACGAAATGCCCGAAACACATTCAACATTGGAGCACATACACATTGCCGCAAAAAAGGAATTTCTCGAAAAGGGATTTCGTTCGGCGTCGCTGAGGAACATAGTAAAATCGGCAGGAGTTACCACAGGCGCCTTTTACGGCTACTATTCAAGCAAAGAAGAGCTTTTTGCCGCACTTGTGGACGAACATTACAAATACCTGCTCACAAAATACAAACAGTCGCTCTCGGGGTTTGAGGAGCTGTCGCCGAAAAGGCAGACGGAGAGAATGGGCTCGGTTGGCAAAGAATGTATGCAGGAAATGCTCGTATATATGCACTCTCACCGCGACGAGTTTCACCTGATACTGCTTTGCTCCGACGGAACACCTTACTCCACACTTACAGATGATTTGGTAGAGCTTGAAATTAAGGCTACAAACCGTTACTGCGACACTCTCAGAGGGCTCGGCAAAACCGTTCCCGACATCGACGAAAGACTTGAGCACATACTCGTAACGGGTATGATGAACGCATATTTTGAAATAATAATTCATGATATGCCGATGGAGAATGCCGAAAAGTATCTTTGTGAGTTAAACGATTTCTATACAGCCGGATGGCTTAAAATTATGGGGCAGTAATGCTCTGTAATTTTTGCCGCGCCAGTTAGTAATTGCTAACTGTATTTGTTCGTAATTTTGTCATTTTCAAGGCAAAGCAGAAAACAAGTCAACAAAAGAGAGCACGGTTTCTCTTTATAAATAATTTCAAAGAAGGAGGTTTTTCTTTTTAAAAAAACAATCAGATTTGCAAAGGCTTCTCGGCTATGCCGGAAAGCGCGGGATCCTGACCTATTTTTCTTGGATCCTCTCGGCGGCAAGCGCACTTTTGGCACTTGTTCCGTTCTATTTCATATGGCGTATACTTAAAGAGGTAATCGAAGTATCGCCTGATTTTGGCAAGGCGGTAAATGTGACGCGTTACGGCTGGCTTGCGGTGATTTTTGCCGCGGCGGCAATTCTCGTATACATAGGCGGACTTATGTGCTCGCATTTGTCGGCATTCCGCATAGCTACAAACCTGCGAATAGATTTAACAAAACACATTGCCTCGCTTCCTCTCGGTACAGCAGAGAGCTTCGGAACAGGCAAGCTGCGCCGAATTGTCTCGGAAACCGCCGGCGCCGCGGAAACATATCTCGCACATCAGTTCCCCGACAAATTCAAAGCGATGGCGACTATTTTGGGCCTTCTCGCGCTGCTGTTTATATTTGATTGGCGGCTCGGACTGCTAAGCCTTGTACCGGTGCTCCTCGGTTTTTTGTGTATGACGAAGATGACCGGCAAAAGTATGCAAAAAAAGATGACCGAATATCAGAACGCACTCTCGGATATGTCAAACGAGGCAGTTGAATATGTCCGTGGCATACCCGTGGTTAAAACGTTCGGTCAGACGGTATTTTCTTTTAAGAAGTTTAAAAAGACAATAGATAATTACGGCAAATGGACCTTGGCTTACACAAAAGAGCTTCGCGGCCCGATGACCGCGTTTACACTTGCCGTAAACAGCGTATTTGCGTTTCTCATACTCGGAGCGTTTTTGTTTACAAAAGACGGCGTAATGGGCAAATTCCTGCTGAATCTGCTCTTTTACATTATAATCACACCGGCAATAACAACCACTCTCTCAAAGCTTATGTTTATGAGCGAAAATCAAATGATAGTAAAGGACGCGCTCGCAAGAGTTGACGAGGTTTTGAATGCCGAGCCGCTCAGCATATCGGAGCATCCGTCACATCCCAAGGACAATTCCGTAGAGCTTAAAAATGTCACATACAGCTACGACGGCAAAAAAGACGCACTCTCGGATATTACGCTTAAAATAGGCGCCTGTGAAACCGTAGCTTTTGTGGGTCCGTCGGGCGGCGGCAAATCCACCCTCGCCTGCCTTACCGCAAGATTTTTCGATCCGCAAAAGGGTAAAGTAATTATAGGCGGAACCGACATACGCGATATTGATAAAAAAGAGCTTATGAATACCGTTTCGTTTGTTTTCCAAAACAGCCGTCTTATTAAAGCGTCAATTCTTGAAAACGTAAAGCTCGGCAAACCAAACGCCTCAAAAGAAGATGTAATGAAAGCTCTCAAAGCCGCTCAATGCACCGATATTATTGAGAAATTCCCGGACGGGGTCGATACGGTAATAGGCTCAAAGGGAGTTTATCTCTCAGGCGGCGAAGCACAGCGCATAGCAATAGCAAGAGCAATTTTGAAAGACTCACCGATAGTTATTCTCGACGAAGCAACGGCTTTTGCCGACCCGGATAACGAAGTTAAAGTTCAGGCGGCTATCCGCGAGCTTTCAAACGGCAAAACGGTAATTATGATAGCGCACAGGCTTTCTACCGTTGCAAATGCCGACAAAATATTTGTTTTATCTGACGGCAAGCTCGCAGAAGAGGGCAAATTTGACGAGCTGCGTGAACGCGGCGGACTTTTCAGCTCTATGTGGGACGAATATCAAAAATCCGTTTGCTGGAAAGTATCAAAGGAGGCATAAGCTATGATAAAGAAATTGCAAAGACGCTTTGCGCTTTCAAGGAAAGGCGCCGTGGATACCGTAAAGGGCAGTATATTCTGTGCTTTACAAAATATTTCGTTTATGCTGCCGGTTATAATGCTCTACTATCTTGTCAGCGAGCTGATAAGCAACAGCCTCAGTCGTTCACGCATTCCGTTTTATGTTATAGGCTGTGTAATATGCGCCGCCGTTATAGTTATATGCACGATTTTACAGTATAACGGCACATTTTTCACCACATATGAGGAATCCGGCGTAAGGCGTGTAAGCCTTGCCGAACAGCTCCGCAAAATTCCCCTGTCATTCTTCGGGAAAAAGGACCTCGCCGACCTTACGTCGTCCATTATGAACGACTGCGCCGTTCTTGAACAAAGCCAGTCGCACTTTGTGGAACCGCTCATAGGCTCGATAATATCGACGGTGCTGATTGCCGTTTCGCTTTTATTCTTCAATGTCCGTATGGCTCTTGCCGCAATATGGGTTCTTCCGGTAGCCTTTATAATAGTAGGTACTGCCTCGAATGTTCAAAAGAAGCTTTCGCAAAAATCCATGGCAGCCAAAATGGCGTGCGAGGACGGCATACAGGAATGTATTGAAACCATGGGCGATCTTCGCTCTAACAACGCCGAGGAAAAATATTTAAACGGTCTTGAAAAGAAAATAAGAGCAGTCGAAACAAGACTTATAAAGTCGGAACTCGGCACGGCGGTATTCGTTGTATCGGCAAGCCTTGTATTACGTCTCGGCATAGCGACAACCGCACTCACCGGCGCATATCTGCTCACAAAAGGCGAGCTTGACATAATTACATTCTTTATGTTTCTGCTTGTGGTCTCTCGCCTTTACGAACCGCTTGAGGGTTCACTTCAAAACCTTGCCGGCATAATCGCCACGAACTCAAACATAGAGCGTATGAACGAAATCCTCGACTACGATATTCAGACCGGCAGCGACAAGCTGACAAACAACGGGTACGATATAGAATTTTCGGACGTAGGATTTTCTTATAACAGCAAAGAAGCGGTTTTGCGCGATGTTTCATTTACGGCAAAGCAAGGCGAAGTAACCGCTTTGGTAGGGCCGTCCGGCGGAGGAAAGACAACCGTATCGCGTCTTGCCACAAGGTTTTGGGATATTGACAAGGGTAAAATAACCGTAGGCGGTATGGATATTTCAAAGACCGATCCCGAGACGCTTATGTCGCTTTATTCGGTAGTTTTCCAAGATGTAACGCTCTTTGACAACACCATAACGGAAAACATACGCATAGGCAAAAAAGACGCCACAGATGAAGAGGTCATTGCCGCCGCAAAGCTTGCAAACGTAACCGAATTCGTTGAAAAGCTCCCCGACAAATGGAATTCAACCATAGGCGAAAACGGATGCGAATTATCCGGAGGCGAACGTCAGAGAATATCAATCGCAAGAGCATTTTTGAAGGACGCCCCCATAATTTTGCTTGACGAAGCCACGGCAAGCCTTGACGTTGAAAACGAGACGGCAATACAAACCGCTCTTTCACGCCTTATTAAAAATAAGACCGTCCTTATTATTGCACATCGTATGCGCACGGTATCTGGTGCCGACAAAATCGTTGTGCTGAAAGACGGCTCGGTAGCGGAACAGGGTTCTCCCTCGACGCTTATAAAAGAAAACGGTGAATTCGCCCGTATGGTCAAGCTTCAGACGGAAAGTCTTGAATGGACTATATAACATTCGGTATTATCGAAACTTAACAAACAAAAAACGGCAAGCACCGCGGTGCCTGTCGTTTTTATTTTCGGTATCGCACATAAGTCAGCATGCACATAATATTTAATCCGCCGTGCGGTAAAAATTTTCACGGAAGTTAATAAAAAAGAAAGAGCCGACACAGTAATGATTCCGTCACAATACGGAAACTAAACGGTGTCTGCTCCGGTTTAAGTTGGCGCGCCTGACTGGATTCGAACCAGCCGCCTTCAGAGTCGGAGTCTGACGCTCTATCCAAATGAGCTACAGGCGCATATTAAATAAAACACAACTGCTTTGTGCGGACGAAGCATCTCGACCGCACGAAGCATTTTTATGTCTCAGACGTTAAATCTGAAAAGAACTATATCTCCGTCCTGCATAACATAATCCTTGCCCTCGGAGCGTATTTTGCCCTTTTCCTTTGCAGTCTGCATCGAACCGCACGCCATAAGCTCGTCAAAAGAGATAACTTCGGCACGAATAAAGCCGCGCTCAAAATCGGAGTGTATTTTACCTGCCGCCTGGGGAGCCTTGGTACCTTTCTTTATTGTCCACGCTCTGACCTCGGGTTCGCCTGCGGTGAGGTAAGATATGAGTCCGAGCAAGCTGTACGAACGCTGTATAAGCATATCGAGTCCGCCGCTCTCAATACCAGCGTCCGACAGGAACATTTCCTTTTCCTCTTTTGAGAGAGACGAAATTTCCGCTTCAAGTTCGGCACATATCGGAAGCACTTCGGCACCCTCTGCCTTTGCTATTTCACAGACAGCTTTATATCTCTCGTTATTTTCGATGTTCGAGGCAAAATCATCTTCGCTCATATTGCAGGCGTAAATTACGGGCTTTGCGGAAAGCAAACCTATATCCGCCAATATGGCCTTTTCATCGTCGTCCGCCTCCACGGCACGAGCACTGACGCCGTTTTCGAGCTCCGTTTTAAGACGTTTTAAAAACTCGAGTTCCGTAAGAAGGCTCTTATCGCCCTTAGCCGCCTTTGCGGTACGGTCTATGCGGCGGTCAAGAATCTCAAGGTCGGAGAGAATGAGCTCAAGATTTATGGTTTCAATGTCTCTTTTCGGGTCAACCGAGCCGCTGACGTGCATTATATCGTCGTTATCAAAGCATCGTACAACATGTATAACAGCGTCAACCTCGCGGATATGCGACAGAAACTTATTACCGAGACCCTCACCCTTGGAGGCACCTTTTACAAGACCCGCTATATCGACAAATTCGATTACCGCAGGAGTTATTTTCTTAGGCGAATACATTTTGGCAAGCTCGTCAAGTCTGTAATCGGGCACAGCCACAACACCTACGTTCGGCTCAATAGTGCAGAACGCATAGTTTGCAACCTCCGCGCCCGCATTGGTTATAGCATTAAAAAGCGTACTCTTGCCTACGTTCGGCAAACCTACGATACCAAGTTTCATTATGAATTTACATCCTTTATTTATAAAATTCTGATATTGCTTTTGACGCCTTATCGGGGTCGCTGCAAATAACCATAATTACATAGTCTCCGCTTACTTCGACAAGGCAATTATCTATTTTTTTATTTTCATCGGAGCTGAGGGTGGAATATGAGCCGCGGCAATCCGAAAGCCTGCCGTCAACAGCCGACGCCGCAATGTTTTTTTCGTTTTCATTGTTCACCCTGAACACCGCGATTTCATCTGCCGAAAGCGCCGATGAGCTCTTGTACACCGCTGCATTTTCGATAATTGCGACGGGTACGCCGTAGTAATTGCTGACCTGCTCGTTTTGAAGCTTTACAACGCCGCTGAGCGAAGTTTCGGATAAAATGCGCTCTGCTATCTGCTCTGCCGACGTCGCCGATATTATGTGCGACGTTTTTTCTTTACCGCTGTGCCGTATATAACCCTTACCGAGGATTACAGCCGCCAGAGCCGCCGCGAGCAGCAACAATGCGAGCGTGAGCGCTATCCCCTTCTTCTTTTTGCTTTTTTGTGACATAAGCAAATTCCTTTTCCGCACATGGCGGTGGATTTTTAATAAGCTACCCCAAATACAGTTTACAGCCGCAAGCCGCAAAACGACCTATAAATATTATCACAATTTACGATATTTAGCAACAGCGCAAAATTTCTTTTGCGTTTTTTAACCGGGTTGCCGCGGCGGTGCCTTACGGCACACGCTTTTTCGGCGAATTCACGTCAAATCCGCATTGCCGCTTTTTTTGCACACGAAGCAATACCAATCGCCGTCACGGTGCGTTTCGATTATGTTAAACCCGTTTTCACAGAGTTTTTCTTTTACTTCGTCCGCGCGCGGCGCTATAATTCCCGAAGTAATAAAAACGGCGTCGTTCTTCATAAATGCGCCCACCTGTGAAGAGAACATCATTACAACGTCTGCCACGATATTTGCCGCAACAACGTCAAATTTTCCTGTTACCTTATCTGCGAGATTACCGCATATAACGGTATATTCGGGCTCGGAAAATCCGTTTACCCTGCCGTTTTCTCTCGCGGTTTTAACAGCCAATTCGTCTATATCTACACCGACGGCTTTTTCCGCTCCGAAAAGAAGCGACGCAATTGACAATATACCGCTTCCGCAACCGGTATCAAGAACAGACGAGCCCTTTTTTACATATTTTTCAAGAGATTCAAGGCATAGCTTGGTGGTGTTATGTCCGCCCGTGCCGAATGCAAGCCCCGGCTCTATAGAGAGCACGGCGCGATTGTCGGAATTATCGTAATCGTCAATCCACAGCGGTCTTATAAGAAGCTTGTCGCCTATTTTGAGAGGTTTGAAATATTCTTTCCAATTATTTTCCCAGTCCTCGTTTTTGCAAACGGAGAGGTCTATTTTATTGGGTATATTTTCCGCTTTCAGCCTCTCGCTGAGATACGAAACCGCCTCGCTCGGATTTTCGTCTTCGGGAATGTATATGTGGATAAAGCCCTTTGTACGGTCTTTTTTCAACAGTTCTTCATCAATGAGGTCGATATTTGCTATCTTCCAGGTTTCCTCTTCGAGATTCCTGTAATCCTCGATGTATATTCCGTATGGAACGGTCATATTGGCAATTGCCGCCGCCTTATCAATATCATCGGCGTTTATCTCAAGTGAAATTTCAGTCCAATTCATTTTAAAGTCCTTTTATTATTTTTTGCCGGTGGAGCCGAAGCCGCCCTCGCCGCGGTCTGTATCGGAAAGCTCCGAAACCTCGCAAACGGGCATACAAGATACCGGCATTATTACAAGCTGCGCTATTCTCTCGCCGGGCATAACGGTATAGCTCTCGCGTTTTTGATTTATAACGCCTACCTTGAGCTCACCGCGGTAATCGCTGTCTATAACGCCTACGGAATTGAGGAGTCCTATGCCGTGTTTTACCGAAAGACCGCTGCGCGCAAAAATAAACGCCGCATATTCGCTTGACGGTATTTCAATGGCAAGACCCGTCGGAATCACCGCAGTATCTCCGCAGAAAAGAGTGAGCGGTTCTTTTAAAAGAGCGCACAGATCAAGACCAGCACTGCCGGAGGTTGCTCTTTCGGGGACCTTGGCGTCAGGGTCGAGTTTTTTGATTTTTAAGGTTTCCATAAACAAATTCCTCTCTGAAAAAAATAAAGGATAGTTTTAACACTATCCTTTATTTTAACATAAACACGCTATGTTTTAAAGTTATTTTTTTCTTTTGCCGAAGAAGCCCTTTTTCTCTTCTTCCTTACCGTAATTTGCGGGATTTCCGAAAGAAGCGTCAAGCTGTTTCATAAGCTCTTTTTGCTCCGAAGTCAACTCTCGCGGAACATCAACGATAACTCTGACAAGCTCGTCGCCGTGACCTCTGCCGTTAAGGCTCTGGATACCGCGGTTTTTAAGCTTAAATACCGTTCCGCTCTGAGTGCCTGCGGGTACGTTGTATTTAACCTTGCCGTCAAGAGTCGGAACCTGAAGCTCGCAGCCGAGAGCTGCCGCAGGGAAGCTTATATGCATCTCAACCCAAACATTGTAGCCGTCACGCTCGAATATCGGGTGAGGACGTACGTTTACCGCGATGCGAAGATCTCCTGCCGGGCCGCCGTTTGCGCCCTTGTTGCCCTGACCGCGCGCATTTATAATCTGACGGTCGTCAATACCCGCCGGAATATCAACGGTGAGCGTTGCGGTCTTACGAATTCTGCCTGCGCCGTGACATTTTTTACAGGGCGAGTCGATAATCGTTCCTCTGCCGCCGCACTTGGGACAGGCCTTTTGAGTCTGGAACATACCGAACGGGGTTCTCTGCGAAGATGTTACCTGACCTTTTCCGTGGCACTCCGGGCACGTTTTGGGTGAAGTTCCGGGGGCAGCGCCGCTGCCGTGGCACTCGTCGCAAACCTCTATTCTGCTGTATGTCACATCGCGCTTGCAGCCCTTTGCCGCCTCTTCAAACGAGACGGTAACGGTAGCCTGAGTATCGGTGCCGCGCTGAGGTGCGTTGGGGTTTGAGTTGCCTCCGCCGAATCCGCCTCCGAAGCCGCCGCCGAAAATATTGCTGAATATATCGCCGAGGTCAAAGTCAAATCCTGCGCCGCCGTATGCTCCGCCCTGCGCTCCTGCGCCGTAATTCGGGTCTACGCCCGCGTGGCCGAACTGGTCATAGCGCGCTTTTTTCTGAGGGTCCGAGAGGACCTCATACGCCTCGTTTGCCTCCTTAAACTTTTCCTCGGCTTCTTTATTGCCGGGGTTTAAGTCGGGATGATATTTTTTAGCAGTTTGGCGATATGCTTTTTTTATCTCATCTTCGGTGGCGTTTTTGCTTACGCCGAGGACTTCGTAATAATCTCTTTTTTCTGCCATATAACAATCACTCCGTGGCGCCGTCGGCGCCGCTGTTTATAGTATATTTGAAATAACACATTTCCGCCTTCTCCCCCGAAACGGAAGAGAAAGCGGACAAAAGTGATTATTTCTTGTTGGGATCGTCCTCAACGTCGGTGTAATTGGTCTCGTAGTAACCGTCCTGACCGGGAGCATTGCCCTGTGCGCCGGCACCCGGGTTCTGCTGAGCGCCGCCTGCTGCCTGCTGAGCCGCAGCAGCCTGTTTGTAGATTTCTTCCGAAATCTTGTAGAAGCTCTGAGTAAGCGCTTCTTTCTTAGCCTTGATGTCGTCGGCGTTGTCGCCCTTCAAAGCCTCTTTAAGAGCGTTCAGTTTGTCTTCAACGTCCTTTTTGTCGGTTTCGTTTATCTTGTCGCCGTTTTCGGAGAGAATCTTCTCGCACTGATAAACCATCTGATCGGCTTCGTTGCGAGTATCGACTTCCTCTTTGCGCTTCTTATCTGCCTCTTCGTACTGAGCGGCTTCCTTAACTGCCTTATCAATATCGTCTTTTGACATATTGGTGGAGGAGGTTATGGAAATGGACTGCTCTTTCTGAGTGCCGAGGTCCTTAGCCGAAACATGAACTATACCGTTAGCATCGATATCAAAAGTAACTTCGATCTGAGGTACGCCGCGGGGAGCAGGCATAATACCGTCGAGGTGGAATACGCCGAGAGTCTTGTTATCCTTTGCAAATTCTCTCTCGCCCTGAAGTACGTGAACTTCAACGGAAGTCTGATTATCGGCTGCCGTAGAGAAGATCTGGCTCTTCTTTGTGGGGATTGTGGTATTTCTCTCAATAATTTTGGTGGAAACGCCGCCCATAGTCTCAATACCGAGTGAAAGCGGAGTTACATCAAGAAGAAGTATACCCTCAACGTCGCCGCCTAAAACGCCGCCCTGGATAGCCGCGCCGACTGCAACGCATTCATCGGGGTTAATACCCTTGAAAGGCTCAATGCCTGTGAAGTTCTTTATAGCTTCCTGAACTGCCGGAATTCTTGAAGAACCGCCGACAAGAAGAATCTTGTTGAGGTCGGACGCTTTAAGACCGGAGTCGGAAAGAGCCTGACGAACGGGACCCATTGTAGCTTCGACAAGGTCTGCGGTCATCTCGTTGAACTTAGCTCTTGTAAGAGTGGTTTCAAGATGCTTGGGGCCTGTGGCATCGGCTGTGATGAAGGGAAGGCTTATCTGAGAGGTGGTAACGCCGGAAAGCTCAATCTTAGCTTTTTCGGCAGCCTCTTTAAGTCTCTGCATAGCCATTTTATCATTGCGAAGGTCTACGCCCTGCTCTTTTTTAAACTCATCTGCAAGCCAGTCGATAATTCTCTGGTCGAAATCGTCGCCGCCGAGGTGGTTGTTACCTGCCGTGGCAAGAACTTCCTGAACGCCGTCGCCCATCTCAATGATTGATACATCGAATGTACCGCCGCCGAGGTCGTATACCATTACCTTCTGGTCCGACTCCTTATCAATACCGTAAGCCAAAGCTGCGGCTGTCGGCTCGTTGATTATTCTCTTAACATCAAGGCCTGCAATTTTGCCTGCGTCCTTTGTAGCCTGACGCTGTGAATCCGTGAAATATGCGGGAACCGTAATGACAGCCTCTGTAACCTTGCCGCCGAGATAGCTCTCTGCGTCGCTCTTGAGCTTCTGAAGAATCATTGCGGATATTTCCTGCGGAGTGTAGCTTTTATCGTCTATGGTAACCTTATAATCGGAACCCATATGTCTCTTTATTGAAGAAACGGTTCTTTCGGGATTGGTGATTGCCTGACGTTTTGCAACCTGACCGACCATTCTCTCACCGGTCTTTGAAAATGCAACAACCGACGGAGTGGTTCTTGCACCCTCTGCATTTGCGATAACAACGGGCTCGCCGCCCTCGATAACCGCTACGCATGAATTTGTAGTACCTAAATCAATACCTATTACCTTAGCCATAATTTATTCCTCCAAAACATTATTTATTATTTTAATTGGCGACTTTAACCATTGCGGGACGCAATATTCTGTCGCCAAGCTTATAGCCTTTTGAAAATACGTCGATAATGACGTTTTCCTCTTCGTTTTCGTCATCCACGTGCATAACCGCATTGTGGAGATTTGGGTCAAAGGAATCGCCCTTTTCGCCGAAAGACTCAACGCCGAGTTTTTTAAATACCTCCGAGAACTGATTGTAAATCATATCAATTCCCTTCATATAATCTTCGGGTGACGCGTTTTTGTTTTCCGCGGCGCGTTCAAAGTTATCCATAACGGGTAAAAGCTCCGCCAAAACAAGTGCCTTTGAGTCGCTGTACGCCGCCTCTTTTTCTTTCTGCGAGCGCTTACGGAAATTATCGTACTCAGCGAGTGTACGCAAAAGCTTGTCGTTGACGTCTTTAAGCCGGGAAGCCAAATTCTCGGCCTCGGAGACCTCTTTTTCGACCTCGATTTCTACGTTATCGGTCTTTTCGCCTTCGATATTTTCGGTCTTTTTATCAGCGCCTTTCGGCTCTGTTTCTTTTTTCTTTGCCATTCGTTTTCAGCCCTTTCATTATGAACAGGTTATGTTAAATTCGTTACCGAATTAAAAGCTAATCGTCAATATTGTGTGAGAGTATTCTGCTGACAATATCGGTGAGATATTTAAGGCTCGGAATAAGGCGGCTGTAATCAAGCCTTGTCGGGCCTATTATTCCGATAGTGCCGCTGTCTCTGCCGCCCACCTTGTATTCGCCGAATATCATACTTGAATTCTGAAGTTCGCGGAACAGGTTTTCGCGGCCTATTAAAACATTCGGGGTATCTTCCGTTCCCTTTTTCTCGGTGTATTTTTTAAACACCTGCGACAAAGGTTCCGAGCGGCGGAGAAACTCCATAAGCTCGTATGCGTTTGACTCAAACTCACGGTAATTCAGAAGATTTGACTGGCCCTCGAGCAGGAGCTCGGTGCGCTCCGTCATAGACGCCAAATCAGCCAGGGTTACAAGAAGCGGAGTCATTGTAAATGATTTATCGCCGAGCGACAGCGCCACGGTTTGGATTTTTGCAATGCTGAGGCTTGCCGCCGGTTTGCCTATAAAATACTGCTTTGTTATATTGTAAAACGTCTCGACTATATCGAGAGTTATTTCGGAACTTGTTCTGCACACGCGGCTTTTAAGTATACCCGACGAAGTCAGCATAACGACCATTGCGGTTTTTGTTCCTATGGGGACAAGCTCGACGCGGCGTATAACCGCCTGACTGTCGGCAGGAGTGGTTGACACTGCCGCGCAGCCCGTAAGCTCCGAAAGGACAAGGCCGGCTTTTTCGAGCACGCTCTTTGTCTCGGACGGAACGCCCTCAAGCTTTGAGTCGATAATGCGTTTTTCTTTATCGGAAAGCTCGTATCTGCCCATAAGGTTATCGACATAATAACGATAGCCCTCGCTCGACGGAATTCTGCCTGCCGAAGTGTGCGGCTGCTCAAGATAACCTGCCGTAACAAGATCCGCCATATCGTTACGAACCGTAGCGGACGAAACGGAAAGCCCAGGCAAATTTACAAGAGCCTTTGAGCCGACAGGTTCGCCGGACAATATATATCTTTCTACAACGGCGGCAAGAATCTTTTTCTTGCGTTCTGTCATTTCCATATCGTTCGCCTTCTTTCTTTTTAGCACCGTTAGCACTCTTTGCCACTGAGTGCTAATCTATACATATATTATCCCCAAAATTTCGCTTTGTCAATACTTAAAGAGGAATTTATTTGTAAATAAATTGTTAATACGGAAGGTTTTGTGCCAAATAAAAGCCGCATATATCAAAAGCGGCGATTTAAGCCGCTCAAAAGCGTCGTCACCGAGTTACAGAAAGAAAAAAGGCGACCGCCGAGCGGTCGCCGAAAAATACATATTTTGTTTTTGCGGAGCTTAAAGCATATCAGACTTTTTTGTCCTTTTGAAGCGCTGCGTCTACGGCATTGCAAACGGCGCTTTCAAATCCGTCCCTCTGGAGAGATACGACGCCCTCGATTGTTGTTCCGCCGGGGGAACATACCTTATCTATAAGCTCCCACGGATGCTCGTCGCTCTCAAGTATTTTTTTTGCGCTGCCGAGAACGGTCTGAGCCGCTATTTCAAGCGCCACGGATTTATTCATACCGTTTTTGACAGCCGATCTCGCAAGCGAATCTATAAACATATAGGCATACGCCGGAGCGCACCCGGCAATCGAGCAAAACAGCGGAAAATAATTTTCGGAAAGAGGCATAACCTTACCGAAAGAAGAACAGAGCTTATTTACAAATTCCTTTTGGTCGTCGGTTACCGATTCGCTGCAGCAATAGGCGCTCATTGCCTCAAGCACGGTTGCGTTGATGTTCGGCATAATTCTGATTATGGGCGCTTCATATCCGAGAAGATTCTCTATAAAATCGGTTGTCTTGCCTGCCGCTATCGACACGACCAAGCTGTTGTTTTCGCGGAGTTTTTTGGATATTGACGGAAGAAGCGACGGAAAAACATTCGGTTTTACCGCCAAAACCACTGCGTCCGCAAAATCTATGAGGCTGTCGGGAGTCTCGCTGACGCACACCGAAAATTCATCGCTCAAAAGACGTGCTTTTGCAATATCGATATCGTATACCGATATATCCTCCGCCTTGAAATTACCCGACGAAACCGCTCCGCCGACAATGGCGGAAGCCATATTTCCCGCGCCGAAAAAACCTATTTTCATTTTGATTGTTCCTCACTTTCAAGCTCCGAGGTGCAATGGGGGCATCTCGTTGCATTTATATCAATTTCACTCTTGCAATAAGGGCATATCTTTGTGGTGGGTGCCGGTTTTTCCTCTTCGTGCGGCTTTGAAGTTTTCTCTCTCAGCGTATTTATTCCCTTGATAAACAGGAATATTATAAACGCCATAATAAGGAAATCAAGCGCAGTACCTATAAAAGTACCGTAATTTAAGGTGGCTACACCTGCGGCTTTTGCATCCGCCGCCGTGGCAAAATCGCCCTTGCCGAGAGGCAAAAACCAATTGTTGAAATCTATACCGCCGGTTACAAGACTTATCACCGGCATAATGATGTCGTTTACGAGTGAATTTACTATCTTTTGGAACGCGCCGCCTATAATAACGCCTACGGCAAGGTCGATAACGCTCCCGCGAGAGATAAACTCTTTAAATTCCTTCATAAAGCCCTTTTTCTTCGCCATTTTCAACACTTCCAAACAAACATTGTATTTATTTATTCATTTTACTACAATTTTCCGCAAAAATCAAACCCCGGACAAGTCGAATTTCGGGATAAAGCCCGTTTTTGCCGAAGTTCTCTCCTGCATAAATCCGTTTTTAAGCCCCAAGTCAAAAAACGTGTTTATGACTTTGTCGTATTCGGCGGATACGATTCTCCTCCTCAATTCTTTATACTTAAACGCTTCGCCGCACGGCGTGTATTGGCTCATTATGCTGACGAAGGTGTCGTGCGGCAGATTTTCGCTTATCCATTTAAGTATTTTTACCGACTGAGCCGTATTGCCCGGCAATACGAGATGACGGATTACAACTCCCCTTTGCATTATACCGTCTTTAAATATATCGGTTTCGGTCTGACGCCGCATCTCAAGTACGGCTTCGGACGCTTTTTCAAAATAATCGGGAGCCGCAGAATATTTTGCCGAAACGTCCGCGTCATAATATTTTAAGTCCGGCAGATAAACATCCACAAGTCCGTCAAGTGATTTTATGCTCTCTGCCCTGTCATAGCCGCCGGTATTGTAAACCACGGGCACGGGCGGCTTGTACTTTTCAAGAGCGCCGCGAATGAACGGCACAAAATGAGTGGGGTTTACGAGATTTATGTTATGCGCGCCCTTTGACACAAGTTCTTTCATAATATCGATAAAACGCTCTTCGGATACGCTTTTTCCGAAATCGTCGTGGCTTATGTCATAATTCTGACAGAAAACGCATCTCAGCGAACATCCGGAAAAAAATATTGCACCCGAACCGTTTGTGCCGCTTATAACGGGTTCCTCCCACATATGAAGCGCCGCTCTCGCTATAACGGCATTATACGGCATTTTGCAAAAGCCGTGCGAGGGCTTGTCATACTCCCTGTCTGTATGGCAGGCGCGCGGACAGGCTGTACATATCATATTTTCACCCCTTCTTTGCAATCGGAATAAAGCGCATTTTTTAGCGACGATATTCTGAGTTTTACATTTTCTTTTGTTATTTTGCCGTTAAGCGCTATATCGTAGCCGTGAAATGTGCCTTTTGTGTCATTCAGCACGGTTTTCGTTCCGAGCCGTAAAAGCTTCTCATTCATTGCCGCGCCCTCGTCATGCAGACAGTCGAATTCACAAAGCTCGATATAAGCGTTAGGGACGGGATTTGAAAAGCGGAGATTTAGAGGAACAGCACCGTCGCTTTGATTTTTAAGGTACATATCCCACATAATTTTATTGTTTTTCGAGTCCCAAAGCGGTGTATCGCAAAAGCGCCTCATCGACTCGGTGTCACGCACATTTGCGCACACGGGATAGATAAGCATTAAAAATGATATATCCGCTCCGAACCTGTCTGCGGTATAGGCGGCAAGAACCGCTCCGGCGCTGTCTCCGCCGACTGCCGCGGCAGAATACGGAAACATTTTTTTAACGGCGGCAAACGATGACAGCGCGTCATTTTTTGCCGCTGGATACGGGTATTTCGGTAAAAGACGATAGTCGGGGCAAATAACGCGGCACGGAGTTTTTGCGGCATATTCCGCCGCAAGCTTTTTATGGAACGGCGACGCACTGTATCCGAATCCTCCGCCGTGGAAATATAACAGCACAGGGGTATCTTTTTTGCAATTTTCGGGTTCAAAAATATCAAGGCGCAGTTTTTTCCCGTCGGAAATTATGTATTCGCTCCTTAAATTCACATCTTTATTAAAAGGCGTGAATTTATACATAACTCGGAGAGCCGGAATCGACAAGCGGAGAATTTCCTCGGAAAACGGCAATCGGCGGCAGTACCGACGAAGTTCACGGTCTATATTGTATTTCAAATTTTCGCCTCCGATGCAAAATCAAATAAAATCAATGTCGCCGAGTAAAAACGGCGCTCGCACTATCTTTCGGCACTTTTCTTTTCCCGTTTGCGGTAAAACGCCATAAACACTATCCCCGTAATATCCGCCAAAAACCAGCCTATGGGCACAGCCCACCATATGCCGTTTACGCCTATTTTCGGGACGGGCGCCGTAATATATGCCAAAAGCACTCTTGTTCCGAGCGATATAACGGTGAGCAAAAGCGATATTTCGGGCTTTTCCGTGCCGCGGAAATATCCGTACAGCAGAAACAATATTCCGATTCCGCAGTAAAAGCTCCCCTCGATTCTGAGATACACTTTACTGGTTTCGATTATAGCCGTCTCGTCGGAGCTTACAAATATTTTCATCAAAGACGGTGCAAAAATAAACACCAAGACCGAGACGATGGCGCAAAACACAAATGATATAATAAATGCCTTTTTAACGCCCTCGCGGACGCGTTTCGTTTTTCCTCCGCCGTAGTTCTGCGATATAAACAATGAAAACGCATTACCGAATTCCTGCGCCGGCATATAAGCGAGAGTATCTATCTTGACCGCCGCGGCGAACGCCGCCATAACCACAGTCCCGAAGCTGTTGACAAGTCCCTGAATCATCAGTATGCCGAAATTCATAACCGACTGCTGCACGCACGCAGAAAGAGAGTGGCGCGCAATTCCCGGAAGAGTCTTTTTAACGAGGGCAAAATTTTCTTTCTTAGGTCTTACCGACGGTACTTTTAAATACACATACAGCATTATACCGACGCCCGACAGCACTTCTGCGGTAACGGTAGCCGCAGCCGCCCCCGTAACGCCGAAGCCGAATTTAACGACAAAAAGCATATCCAAAACGATATTTACCGCGGCGGAAACACCGAGGAAATAAAGCGGAACAACAGAATTGCCGAGCGCTCGTAAAAGAAACGCGAAATAATTATAGAGGAACGTAAAAAATATGCCGAAAAACACCGTAATAACATATTTTCTCATAAGCGGATAAACGCTGTCGGGTACTCTGAGGGCGTGAAGTATAGGGTCTGCAAACAAAAACGCGCAAATATTTATCACGAGCGAAAAAGCCGCAATAAACACAAATGAAGCCGCCACATTGTTTTTAAGTCTTTGCTCGTCTCCCCTGCCTTTGCAGACGGAAAACACGGCTCCGCCGCCCATACAAAGCCCGGCTATTACGGAAATAAGGAAAGTCATAAGCGTATATGCCGAGCCGACGGCGGCAAGCGCGTCCGCTCCGAGGAAACGTCCCACTATCAGCGTATCGGCAATGTTATAGCATTGCTGTAAAAGATTGCCGAGTATCATAGGGTATGCAAAAAGCAGCATCGACTTTGTAACGCTGCCGCGAGTTAAATCTTTTTCCACTTTATCACCGTCAAATAATGCTGACAATATGGTATCACAGTTCGGCGCAAAAAACAATGCGGAAGAATGGACGAGCGCAATCCGATATGCCTAAAGCATGTCGGCGCGGGAAAATTAACGCAGTACACGGGAAAGTAGGAAATTAAAACCGTATCGCGGCAGATTTTCCTATACCTACGCATTTGTCCGCTTAATCGGACAAATGATGTTTTATCATAGAGATAAGAAAGGAGTTTTTGCAATGCGTAAAATAGGATTTTGGGCTGAAAAAGAGCCCAACGAAGAACAAGAAAACAAAACAGAGCAATGCAAAACCGAAGAAACAGCGGCTAAAAAGTCGGTGGTAAGAGTTTACTTCCCGGCGAGAGGATTCGCCTGCTCATATTATAACGACAAATTCGACCTGAAAAAAGGCGACAGAGTTTACGTAGACGGCAAACTTGAGGGACTTTTGGGGTTTGTAACGGAAGTCAGCTATTGCTTTAAAATCAGGCTCTCGGAATACAAGCGCGTAATATATCGCGTTGACACGGAGATTCGCGGCAAGCTTTATTTACTCGGCGACTTCTTTATATCTTTTGGCAGAAATGTAATTCCGAAAGGAAAAATTTTTCCGTGGTTCATTTGCCCGAACGCCGAGGACGATGTTGTTTGTTCATACGACGAAGGGATTGAAGCAGAGATTGCAAATACGGGGTCCCCTTGTGACGAACTGCCGCCCGACGACATAATACCGTACTTTTGCATTGATAAAAACACAGTCAGCGCCGTTGTAGATCTCGGCAAGGCGCATCCCAACGGAATGTACGAGGTTGGATTCACATTTGACGGAACAAAGGCAAGCCGTATGACGTGCGGCTGTTGCGACATCGGATTTTGTATGCACGAAAGCGCTGCCGTTTCGGCGCTTCGCGGAATTTTAACCGCAATAGAGAAGAATGAAAAATTCGCCGAGATGTATAACGAAAGCGGCTATGCCGCGCTGATAAATAAGAACTCCGTACTTGAAAACACGCTTAATTCAAATAAGATAACCTGTATGGAGCTTTTATAAGAAGTTTAAACTTCGGCTCTCTCTTGCCCACACAAAAAACGGAGCACTCAGCTAAGACTGAGCGCTCCGTTTTGTTGTCATTCGCAGCGGTGCCGAAACAAACCGTAACAACACCGTATTTATTTGTTATCAAATACAAGGTCAAGGGCGAGCATTTTTCCGCTCGGTCCGAGCTTTACGGGTACAAAGCCGAGATACTTATACCCTTTTGAGGCGTATTCTTCAATCACCTCCCTGTGAGAGGTAAGCTCTGCACAAGACACCTTATTGTTGTCATAATTAACTCTGACAAACTCCATTGTCAATTCTCCTTTCCGCTGTTTTCATCTATAAAGTGTATGTGTTACAATGATGTGTGACAAAAGGGGAAAATAAAAGTAGCGAATAGAGCAAACCTGTGTTAAGGTAGAGTTGCCTAAACCAAACCGAAAGACAGGAGAGCCTATTCGCTATGAATAAGATATTTAATTATAAGTACGGTGCAAATGGGTGCAACCATTGACTACGCTATACTTGGCTTGCACGGAGAGTCTATGGGCAGTGGAATAAGCATATCGTCATTAAAATATAAGCCTGATGTTGATTTTGTGATTGCAGATTGTGGATACGGAGTTTTGAGTGATGTGCTTGAACATAAGATAAAACAAATTTTTCATTTACCTAAAGGATTTCTCAAATATCTGGATTTTTTTGCCAAGAATATATTCGGATATTCTTTTTATGATGTTCGCCCTATTGATTGTCTGAAAGAAAATGATGTACCTGTTTGTTTTATTCACGGTAAAAATGATAATTTTATCGATTATGCTCAAAGCCAAAATATGAGTAAGGCAACACCCGGCTACAGTGAAGTTCATCTGTTTGACGGTGCAGATCATGCTCAATCTATTGAAAAAGATAAAAATAGGTATTATACAATAGTCGAAAATTTTTTAAATAAAGTTTTAGAAAAAATATATCAGAATTAGTTAAGATGAATTCTATATTTCCAATAAAATTTATTGCTTAAATTTATAAACAGAGTTATTGAAAGATAAAATGTATATGATAAAACCCCTCAGAATTTTTTCTGAGGGGTTTTATGCTATTTATAGATAATTTCTTTGTTTATAATCTCTCTGACTTGATTTTTTATATTGTTAATAGAACCGACCCAAGCCATCATATCATTAGCTTTCAATTCTTCCGTTATATTTTGATTTTTAGCAAACTCGTCAATAAGCCTGCTTTCTGTTTCATTTGCCAATAAATCAATATCGTGAAGATAAGAGTTTAGTTTACCGCTTGTGATAAGATTGTAATATCTAACCTTTCGATTTTCCTTGAGCCATCTTTTGTGCCTTTGTCCCCAAATGCCGATAGAATAGTTCTTACTTTCAGAAATGGTTAAACAAGGAATGTAATAATCACCCTGCAATTCATACCAAAGTCCGTTGCTTTCATCAAAAATATATTTTTCCATTTTGTAATCCTCCGAAATAATAAATTATACCTACAATTCATCATTCCAACCGATTACAAAAACCGAAATGGAGAGACTTCCTTACGAAGCCTCTCCCATTGGATGTCTGTTTTCTCGTGGCTGGGGAATAGGGATTCGAACCCCAACAAACAGCGTCAGAGGCTCGCAATCTTTTTTCAAAACCGCCTGTTTAAACCATTTTTCAGACTTTACGTCTCTCAAAAATCTCTCAGAATTTTATTTTTGCTCAGCACAGCAAATTTGTATGAAAAATTGCGAACCTTACATAAGGGAGGCTTAAGCAACTTATAAAATTTTATATCGCCAATGCTGTAATAATCAAATAATAACTTTTCTAAGCTTTTATAAAAATAGCATTAGTGAATATTTTATTTTCATCTTTGTGAATGCCCTTCATCCCTATAAATTTAAAGTTATTTTGCCATAAAAATTGCTATTTTGTTCTTCGGTTTCTGTAATTTCAAACCCGAATTTTTCATAAAAATGATACAATCTATTCTTGTGGTCTAAATCAACAGTTGATAAATGACCGTAAATAGTTTTGTATCCGTTTTCTTTTGCATAAGATATAAGCTTTTGCATCATAAAAGTTCCATATCACTTGCAAAAATCTCTGTCCTTATAATGCCTTATGTCACCGATTAATATTGTATCATCCGACTTTATTGTGCATAATATTCTTGCTTTAGGTATTTTGCCTTTATTTGCAACTATTTGTAGTGAACATCCATATGCAGAATCGGCTTTTTCTTAAATAACATAAAACTATCCTTATATTGTTTTAATAATATTATAATCGCTAACAGAGTTCTTTTTTGTTACCGCTCTCTCAATATAATATTCCATATTACTGTTAAATGAGTTCCATTGAACAACTTCAGCATAATTATTTGAAATATTATCCCTCATAATTTTAAATAAAGAAGATGACTGATAATAACTGTATGAGCCATAACTATTAGGCAATATTACAAACAGCAGCGCATTACTATAACTTATTCTTCCATTACGACTTTGATTGCGTAAAGAATATGATATTTCCCAAGGAATCCATTGATCTTCGTCATATCTATATGTTTCTCTCATATTAGGTGATATTAAAACTATGGCTTTGGAATTTTGAAATTTGCTGTCTCTTAAAATCTCTCAAAGACTCTCACAATATTTTGAAACAAAGAAAAAGTGCCCGAATATTGCCGTAAAAAGCAGTATTCAGGCATAAAAAAACAACCTCGGAACACGAATGTTCCGAGGTTTTGTCTAATCACCATAAAACAGATTTTTTGTTTATTTTCAATAGGAATACGAACCTTATATAACCTAAAATTACTAAAATCGTCACAAGAACTCATCAAAACCAATGTGGCAAAGGACATAGTCCTGCCGACTGTGCACGAAAACAAGCATAGACCAATCACTGATGACGAACGCCGAATGACACTTGAAACCATACCAAAATACTATGCAGGAACAATGGTGCTTACAATGTTATGCTGCGGACTTCGACCTATAGAAATCCGAAGAATGAAGTGGGATTGGATAGATTTTGAAAACGCAATTCTGACTGTCGGCAAATCCAAAACGGAAGCAGGAACAGGACGAAAGATACCGATTCCGCCACAATTAACAAAAGTCTTGTGTGAACATAAGGCTAAAAACTTAAACGGACAATATGTATTTGTGAGATGTAAGAATCCAAGTCTACCTATGGATGAAAACGTCTTTTATCACGTATGGCATAACTTCAAACGAGAAATGGACATTGCTAACGGTGCTACTGTATACAGAAATCAAATCACAAAAAGCACTCTTGCACCCGACTTTGAGCCATATTTATTAAGACACACATTCTGCACAAACTGCCAAGCAGCAGGTTTACCAATCAATGTTGCCAAGGATCTTATGGGACATTCGGACATATCCGTAACTGCAAAAATCTATACTCATATGGTTGACGAGGTGTTTAAATAAAATCGGCACCGCCTCGCAGGGTTCACAGAAAACAAATTTAAGACAGCATAAGCTTCAAACTATTCTACCTCATAATTTAAGGGTAAATTAATAAAGGCAACTGATAAAATTTGAAATATCGGTTGCCTTTGTTTGTAATATAAGATTTTTATTATTGCAATCTTTTACGATAATTGTATAATATAAATGGTGATGATATGGGGAAAAAAGAAAATAGGAACAAAGAAAAAAAGATAATATTTTCTGAAGAAATTGATGGTTTAATCAATGGACTTGCATTAGGACTTGCATTTGTAATAATAGGACTAATTTTGACATTCAAATCTGATTACTTTGGAAATAATGTTGCAAATACTATTGTGCAATGGTGCTTTATTATAATCGGATCACTTGGATTAGCAACCGAAATACCAAAATTATTAAAAAAGAATGGTATCCAAGGAACTGATGATTTGTTATTAGGTAGTATCTTTTTTGGAGCATGGCTAATTCTATATTTATCGTTCAGCAAAACATGGGTAAATATATTATCTTTTTTTCTGCTTTTATTTGGGCTGTATGCATTAATTAAAGGAATAGCTGAAGTTTTTTATTCCTTAATATCCAGTTCTAAAAAAGGTTCTAAAACAAACAAAATATCAATAAAAAAACTATTAACCAATATGATATTATTATTGACGCAACTCGCTGGTTTTGCTTTAGTTATTGTTCAGATTATAAAAGCGGTACAAGAATTGAATATGTAGAATAAAAAATGCGAAGTATAACATTTCGTATTTTTTATTTAACCCAGCAATGTCTGTTACGTGTCTGCTTTCAAATTGACAATAATGGGCTGTTTTGTGCAATTTGGTTTGCAAATTAGTGGCACATAGGTATCACACAAGTGTCTCATTCCAGATTAAAAGGAAATAAAAAAGCACTTGAAAAGGTGCAAAAATGTGCCAAACGGCAAAAAATAATGGACAGTTCGTGATGAACTGTCCAAATTTGGCTGGGGAATAGGGATTCGAACCCCAACAAACAGAGTCAGAGTCTGTCGTGCTACCGTTACACAATTCCCCAATAGCAACAACGTCTTTTACGTTGCGAATGATATTATACTATGAGGTACAGACAAAGTCAACATTTTTTTACGGTAATTTTAAAAAAGGTTGATTGTCCGAATTTCAACATCAAACGGCAGACTTACAAACGAATGCACAGAGACAGCGTTTAAACATCTTAAAAACAGGCGGTTAACCGCTATCAAGGCAAAGTTTTACTTAACCGCCGTCGAAAACTCCCTTTTCGGCTCTTCATTAGTTGAATGTGCAAGCGCAAAATCCTCCTGCTCGATATTTTGGCAGCGCGAGAACAAATCATCGTAGGCTGTAATATCCGTGGGGGGCTTTTTTGTTTTTGAGAAAATTTTTGCAATCGGTAATTTATTCATTGTTACCCCACCTAAAAATATAAAAGGACCGCCTCAAACGAGACAGTCCATGACTTCTTACACACACCCGATTGCGTACCTTATTTTTTAAATCCCTGATTATCCTGCCACCAATCATATTCATCCCATTTATCTTCTATGGATGAATTGTCCGATTTGCTTGACCCTGCCCAAAGCCCTATTATCTTAACCACGAGCCATATTACACCTACAACAACGACTATAGGCTTTAACAGCCATACATAGTCGGGAAACCAAGTGCAAAAAGCTAAAACCAAAACAAATGCGAAAATAAAAAATCCTATCATTTTATACTCCTCGCTCTTATCTGAGCTTCCACTCGGCATAATCCTTTGCATTTTTAAATGTTTGCATATCGTATACCCCCTTGCTTGCTATATTCAGTGTAGCACAAGCAAATAAAAATGCAAGAGGGTTTATGTAAAATATACGTTTTTCGATTGTGATTAAGGCGCCGATTTAGTCCGCCGCAACTGACGCAATCCCCACGGATAAACAATTATTGCGGCAAAATATTACGAATTGCCCTTTATATTCGGGTGATAAAGTTTAGCCATACCGCCGGTGCTTGTTTCGCGGTATTTGGCGGAGAGATCTCTGCCTGTTTCATACATTGTTTCTATTATGAGGTCAAGCGAGATTTTTCGCGTTGCTGTAAGGAAATTGGCAAGGTTAATGGCATTTATGGAACGCATTGCGGCTACGGCGTTTCGCTCTATACACGGAATCTGTACAAGGCCGTATATCGGGTCGCACGTAAGTCCCAAATGATGCTCTATTGCGTTTTCGGCGGCGTACTCTATCTGCTCAAGGCTCATTCCGAAAAGCTCGCCGAGAGCCGCCGCGGTCATGGCGCACGCCGTTCCGATTTCTGCCTGACAGCCGCACTCAGCACCGCTTATCGACGCATTTGTTTTTACCAAAAGCCCAATAATCGCCGCCGTAGCGAGCGCTTTTTCTATTTCTCTGTCGCTGTAACCACGCTTTTTTTGGAAGTACAGCATTACGGCAGGCAATACTCCGCTTGCACCGCACGTGGGCGCGGTAACTATGCGGCCGCCTGCGGCATTTTGCTCGCCCACGGCATAGGCATACGCGCAAACTATGCGGTTTTCGCGAGTTTCGGGAGATTCGTCGATATGGTTCTGCCTGAATAAAAATCCCGCTTTTCTCGATACGCCGAGTCCGCCGGGAAGAATCCCCTCTGTATTCAGTCCCTCTTTTACGCAGTCACGCATACAATCCCAGACTTCGCCGAGGAAATCCCGTATATCGCTCCCCTCGGTCTTTTCGACATACTCCCATATACGCATATCGTTTTTACGGCAATGGTCCGCAATATCCTTAAATGTGCTGAATTCATATATCGGCTTGCTCTCAGCCATTTTCATACCCTTTATCGTAACCTCGCCGCCGCCTATACTGCAGGCAAGCATACTGTCGCAGAGTTTTTCATTCTTATAGGCAAAAAGCTCCATGGTATTCGGGTGCGGAAGGTCTGTTTTGGCAAAATCAAATTCAACGGTTGTGTCAATCGGAGACAATGTTTCTTTGACTATGCGGTCGGTGCCGTGCCCCCTGCCCGTTAAGGCGAGAGAGCCGTATAAAATCACCTTGATTTTATCGGCGTCGGGATTTTTCGCTTTGAAAATGCGGCAGATTTTTTCCGGCCCCATAGTATGCGAGCTTGAGGGTCCCCTGCCTATTTTATACATCTGCCTTATTGACTGAAGCCCCTTTGACGGCTCTTTTTCCGTTTTCTGTGCACCTGTGCCGAATGCGAAATCATCAAGAGACAGATGGAACGCGCTGCAAAGATTGCATATCGCGTCAAACGACGGCGTTGTCTCTCCCTTTTCCCAATTTGAAAGAGTATTCACGCTGACGCCGAGAATATCCGCCAAAGCGGTTTTGGTTATGCCGTGCTGTTTTTGCAAAGCCGCTATTTTTTTGCCGAAAGAACGATTTTCCATTTTACCACTCCCAAACATTTAATTCGGTTAACCCAATATTGAAAAATTGCTGTACCGTTCGTTTTCAAACACGGTAAAAGCGCCTACCAAAGCCGAAACGAACAAAACAAGAGTAAAAATAATATAAGATATAAATTTAAGCGTCTTTTGATTATCGGGCACAGCCGAATAGAGATTTATAATTATGAGCGTTCCGAAAAGCACGGTGACAAACGCTATATCGGCGAGATACCGTATATTGACCCCACCCAGGCACATATCGAGGAAAGCCACCGCAACGGGCATAATTACGCCGAGCAAAAACGTGGCTCTCTTCCAAAATTCCGTCTTTTTTGTAAGAACACACGGTACCCCGAAAATACCGACTGACGCCGGAAGATTAAACATACCCATGGTCCGTGTAAAATAAATATACTTTTTATAACCGCCGGCATACACATCCGCGCTGAGATGAAAAAACGGAAATTCGGTTTTAAAGTCGGGCATTTGCAGAAAGTAGTGATAAATCGCAGGCAAAAACAGAGCCGGGGTCACGGCATATTTTGAAACGTCGGCAACTGTCAGCTGATATGCCGAACCGAAGTCGAATACCGACGAAAAGCGCGCATAATTATACCACATTTGAAATGCCGCTCCGATTAAAACCGGTAAGGCAAAAGACAGCACGGATAATATTTTCACTTTCGCTTTTAAATCCTTACGGCAAAGAACATTTAAATAAAGCGGCACCATAATAACGGACATAAGAGCCATATTGGGTCTTGACATAACCGTAAGCACCAAAGAAATGCCTGCCAAAAAGAACTCAAGGCATTTTGCCGCCGTTTTTTTCTTACCGTAAGCCGCAAGCGAAAACATCATAAACAGTGATAAAAAGCAAACTCCGCTAATCACCGCCGTATAATACATATCGGCGCTCACTAAAAGCATAAACAAAAGGCTGCCCGTCTCTACCGCGGCAAATCCGAAAAACACGAGAACCTTATTTGGATTTTTACAGAATATTTTGACCGCCTTTAAATATGTAACCGCAACAGCAGTTACAGCCGCCGTAAACAGTATAAAGCACACTGTAGCTGCCGACGGCACCTTTCCGGTTATAAAGTAATACGGATAATAAACCGTTATAATAGGCGCTATTCCGAAATAAGAATAATATTTGCCGCCGTACAGCGCTCTGTCCCACAGATAGCTAATACCCGTTCTGCTTGCTCGGTCATAGGGGTTTGAAAGCGCCAAAAGCTCCTGCGGCGGTTCTATATCAATATAAAGTTGATGCTTTAAAAAGGCGTCAAATTGCTGTTCGTAAGCGTTTTTATTGTAGAGCCTGTCAAATGGGTACACCGCGGCGGGTTTGAAAATGCCGACAAATATGGAAACTCCGAACAGAATACACAACAGCCAAAAAAGTGCAAAGGTGATGTTTGTACCCTTTTTGTTTCGGTCGAGTACGCACGTGTGAAGACGCGCCTTGCCGCTGAACACATAAAACAACGCAAGGCTCAACACCTCTACCGTGATAAATCCCGAAAAGCTCATTTGACTATGCACTCCCGTTTTGGCTCATACTTTCTCAAAAGCACTTTTAATATTGTTATTGTAACATATCGAAACGAAAAATAAAACAGTAAAAAAGCTTTAAGCACGGCAATATTTAATTGCACAAGATAAGCTATTATGATACAATATTTATAACTTATATGAGAGGTGATTATTTTGGCAGATTATATAAAGGCTTCCGATTTGGCTCTGCTGACCGAGGGCTACGAGCTTACCATGGCTGACGGTTTTATGGGCGCGGGTATGAAAGATACCATAGCCTATTTTGACCTGTTCTTCAGACGTGTTCCCGATAACGGCGGTTTTGCCATCGCGGCGGGGCTTTCAAAGGTTATAGATTATCTTGAACATCTGCATTTTTGCGAGGACGATATAGAATACCTCAAATCAAAGGGCATTTCAGACGAGCTTGCAAATTATCTTAAAGATTTCAAATTCACCTGTGACGTATGGGCAATACCCGAGGGCACGCCGATTTTTCCGAATGAACCCATTATAAAGGTACGCGGCCCGATAATAGAGGCTCAGCTTATAGAAACAATGCTTTTGCTCTCGATAAATCAGCAAAGCCTTATTGCCACAAAGGCAAACCGCTTTGTAAGGGCGGCACACGGAACGGCTGTTGCGGAATTCGGCACAAGACGCGCTCAGGGCGTGGACGAAGCTGTTTACGGCGCGAGAGCCGCATATATAGGCGGATGTGTTGCGACCTCCGGAGTTATACCCGAGAGAGAATTCGGCATACCCTCTGTCAATACAATGATACACTCGTGGGTACAGCTTTTTGACAGCGAATACGACGCTTTTTGTGAATATGCAAGACGTCACCCGGACGACTGCACTCTGGTAGTTGACACCTATGACACTATCCGCTCCGGCGTACCCAATGCCATAAAGGCTTTTAACGATGTTCTTTTGCCTCTCGGAAAACGTCCCAAGAGCGTAAGAATAGATTCGGGCGACATCACATACCTTTCAAAGAGAGTCAGAAAGATGCTTGATGTTGCGGGATACCCCGACTGCGACATTATGGCGTCAAACTCGCTTGACGAGCACCTTATAAGCGATATGGTCTCGCAGGGTGCAAAGGTTGACTGCTTTATAGTCGGCGAAAGACTTATAACCTCTGCCTCATCTCCCCTTTTCGGCGGCGTTTACAAGCTGTCCGCAATAGAAAAGGACGGCAAAACGATACCGAAAATAAATCTTTCGGAAAATGTCAGAAAGATAACCATACCGTCGTCAAAGCAGGTATACAGGCTTATTGACAAAGACTCCGGCAAGGCGATAGCGGACGTACTCACCCTCGACGGCGAGACGATAGACGAAAGTAAGCCGTATGTACTCTTTGACCCGGATTTCACCTGGAAGAGGAAAGAAATAGAAAACTTTGTAACGAGAAAGCTTCTCGTTCCGATATTTGAGGGCGGCAAAAAGGTCTACAACGAACCGTCGCTCGACGAAATACGCGAATACTGCCTAAGGCAGACCGACACGCTTTGGGACGAGGTTAAGCGCTTTGAAAATCCGCACAAATACTATGTTGATCTCTCTAAAAATCTTTGGGCGGAAAGAAACGGTCTGATAGAAAAATTCAAGGGCATTAAATAATTTTTACGGAGGGTTTTACTATGAATATATGGCACGACATAAGCCCCGACAGGATAACCAAAACCGCATTTGACGCGGTTATAGAAATCAGCAAGGGCAGCAAAATGAAATATGAGCTCGATAAGGAAACGGGTCTTTTGCGGCTTGACAGGGTTTTGTATACTTCTACCCACTACCCCGCAAACTACGGATTTATTCCGAGGACATATGCTAAAGACAACGACCCTCTTGACGTGCTCGTTCTCTGCTCTGAGCAGATAGAGCCCATGGCGCTCGTCAAATGCTATCCGATAGGCGTTATAACAATGCTTGACAACGGGTTCCCGGACGATAAGATTATATCCATTCCGTTTGATGACCCGATGTACAACTCATATACCGACATAACGCAGCTGCCCGCGCACATTTCCGATGAAATGAAGCACTTTTTCGCCGTATATAAAACGCTCGAAAACAAAAAGACCGTTATCGACGAGACAAAAGGCGCTTTTGCGGCAGCCGACATTATAGAGGATTCGATAAAGCGCTATACACAGGTATTTGAAAAGTAATTTTGGGTGTGGGGTAAAGAAGTGAAAAACAAGGCTGTTAAAATTTTCATGATAATCATTGTTGCGGTTGTAGCCGTATTCGGCACCGTGGCAATAGTTAATTCATCAAAAAACGGTTGGGAGCCTGCGGTCAAAGAGACTAAGGAGCCGAAAACCAAAAAAACGGCATCTGTTGCCGCGGTTTCCGATGAAACCGTGACTGCGGAGAAAAAAGAACCGGTTAAAATCAGTATGCTCTCGGTCGGTGACAATCTCATACACGACGGAATTTACGAACAAGCCAAAAAGCGCTCGAAAAACGGCGGATATGATTTTTCATATGCATATAAAAACGTCGCGTCTACCGTAGCCGCCGCAGATATAGCCACCATAAACCAAGAAACGATAATAGCAAAAAGCTTTGAACCGTCCGGCTATCCGCTTTTCAACTCGCCTCAGGAGGTCGGCGAAGAAGTCAAAAAAATAGGCTTTGACGTAGTAAGCCTCGCAAATAACCATATGCTTGACAAGGGCGCAAAGGGTCTTTCGGAGGCTATTGATTTCTGGAACAATATCGGCGGCGTCACAATGACCGGCGCTTACAAAGACGAAAACGACATGAACCGCCTTGAATACATAGAAAAAGACGGTATTAAGATAGGTCTTGTGGGCATAACCCGCTACACAAACGGTCTGTCTCTGCCTAAAAACAGCGCACTCAAGATAATATACACCTCCGACGAAGATACAATCAAATCAAAAATCCAAAAGGCAAAAGCCGAATGTGATATTGTTTTGGTAAACGTTCATTGGGGCGAAGAATATACGACGACCCCCAACAACGACCAGCGCACGCTTGCAAACAAAATGGCGTCGTGGGGTGCGGACGTAATTATAGGTCATCACCCGCACGTAATACAGCCTGTTGAATGGATAGACAACGGTAACGGCACAAAAACGCTTGTGGCATATTCGCTCGGCAACTTCATTTCACAGCAAAATACGGCATCGAGAGTTATAGGCGGTATGCTTCACTACGACTTGACAAAGGACTACGACACCGGGAAAACAACGGTTGACAATGTGGTTTTTGAGCCGATTGTGACGCACTATGTAAAAGGAAATCACGATGTGCAAATCTACCCTCTTTCGCAATACACCGACGCACTCGCAAAAGCACAGGCTTCAAGGCTCAAGCAAAACGACTTCAGCATTAAGTACATCAACGACTTTGTGGGCAAGGTTATTGACAAGCAGTTTTTAAAGCAGTCATAATTTATTCGTAAAACAAAAAGGGAGCTTTTAACAGCTCCCTTTTTTATCGGTATTTAGTAGTCAGTTTTTATCTAAAGCGCTTTTTGCAAGACTCACAAGAGCACTCGCACCGAGTCTGTCCGCGCCCTCCGAAAGGAACTCTGCGGCGTCCTCTTGCGTGTGAATACCGCCTGCCGCCTTTATTTTTATGGACGGAGACACGTATTTCTTAAAGAGCTTTATATCATTATGCGTTGCGCCCGCATGGGAAAAGCCCGTTGAGGTTTTGATATAATCCGCTTTGCTGCGGCTTACAATATCGCACATTGTTTTCTTTTCGTCCTCGGTTAAAAGGCAAGTTTCGATTATTACCTTGAGGCATTTGTCGCCGCAAACCTCTTTCAGCGTTTTTATCTCATTTTCAACATAATCGGTATTTCCGCTTTTAAGTGCGCCGATGTTTATTACCATATCTATTTCGTCCGCACCGTCAAGCAGCGCCTGTTTTGTTTCAAACGCCTTAACCTCGGTCGTACTATAACCGTTAGGGAAACCTACAACGGTGCAGATACGCGTTTTACCGGCGGCATATTCAGAAGCAAGCTTTACGTAACACGGCGGAATACAAACGCTTGCGGTTTTATACTCCACAGCCTCGTCAATCAGACGTTTTATGTCATCGGGTACGGCGGTCTGTTTTAAATTTGTGTGGTCACAATGCGATAATATTTCGTTTATATCCATTTTCATCCTCCCTCGGTCAGATTCTGTAATTATTTTAGCATAAACTTTTAATACTATCAATTACAAAAACCGCCGCAAAGAGTAGCACTCTCCGCGGCGGTTTAAAAAGCCGATTCGATATTCCGTTATTTTGTCATAAGATTGCAGACAAGATTTGAAAGCTCCACCGGATCGTCAACAGACATACCGCCTATAAGGCGCGCCTGTGCATAGAGAATCTTTGCGTAATCGTGAAGACCGTCTTTATCGTCCTTATAAAGAGACTTGAGTTTTTCGGCTATCGGATGGTTTGAATTTATTTCAAGCACTACCGTAGCTTTGGCGTCCTTGCCGTTCGGCATGGAATTCAGAACCTTCTGCATTTCAAGTGAAATGGCGCCCTCGCTCGAAAGGCAGACGGGATGATCTTTAAGCTTATCGGTAAATCTTACTTCATGGACATTTTCGCCGAGAGCGTCTTTCATTTCTTTGAGCATATCGGCGTTATCCTCGTTTTCCTTTTTGAGAGCTTCTTTCTCCTCTTCGGTGCCGAGGTCAACCTCTTCGGTGCAGACATTCACAAAGGTCTTTTCGTCGTATTCGTTAAGCGCACGAAGAGCAAATTCATCGACATAATCGGTGAGATAAAGTATTTCGTAACCCTTATCCTTAACCGAATCCACCTGAGGAAGCATATCTATTTTATCGGTTGTTTCACCTGCCGCGTAATAGATGTCCTTTTGACCGTCCTTCATACGGGATACATATTCCTTTAAGGTTACGGGCTTCTTTTCGCTCGACGAATGGAACAGGAGTAAATCCTTGAGGCTGTCTTTATGAATACCGTAATCGCTGTATACGCCGAATTTAATCTGCATACCGAACGCTTCAAAGAATTTTTCGTATGTTTCACGGTCGGTTTCAAGCATCTTTTTAAGCTCGGAATCTATCTTCTTTTCTATGGTTTTTGCGATAAGCTTTAACTGATGGTCATGCTGAAGTACCTCACGTGAAATGTTAAGCGAGAGATCCTCGCTGTCTACAAGACCCTTGACAAAACTGAAATGGTCGGGCAAGAGGTCCTTGCACTTGTCCATTATCAAAACGCCTTTTGAGTAAAGCTGCAAGCCCTTTTCGTATTCCTTGGTGTAGTAATCAAACGGAGCGTGTGACGGAATGAAAAGAAGCGCGTCATATGTTGCCTGACCCTCGGTTTTATAATGAATAACCTTGAGAGGCTTTTCGTAATCCATAAACTTATCTTTATAAAAAGCTTCGTATTCCTCAGGCTTTATCTCTTTTTTGTTCTTTTTCCAAAGGGGAATCATGCTGTTTAAAGTCTCGTCCTCTTTTACAGTTTCGTATTCGTCCTCCGTGCCCTCTTTGAGACGTCTCTTTTCGACCGTCATTTTTATCGGGTAACGGACATAGTCGGAGTACTTTTTAACTATCGTCTTGATAGTGTATTCCTCAAGGAACTGAGAATACTTTTCTTCATCCGTATCGTCTTTGATATGGAGAGTTATCGTGGTACCGACATCGGGTTTGTCGCACTCCTCTACGGTATAGCCCTCTACACCCTTAGACTGCCAGCGATAAGCCTCGTTTTCACCGTAAGCGCGGCTTTCAACGGTCACACAGTCGCTTACCATAAATGCGGAATAAAATCCTACGCCGAACTGACCGATAACGTCTATATCTTTTGCGTCGGCGTTTTCCTGCTTAAATGCGAGAGAGCCGCTCTTTGCGATAGTACCGAGGTTGCTCTCAAGCTCGTCCTTGGTCATACCGATACCGTTATCGGAAATTGTGAGAGTTCTCTTTTCCTTATCGGGAGTAATTCTGATTTCAAAATCCCCGTGTGACATTCCCACGTTTTGGTCGGTCAGCGAACGGAAATACAGCTTATCAACAGCATCGCTTGCATTTGATATAAGTTCGCGCAAAAATATTTCTTTATGCGTGTATATTGAGTTTATCATTAAATCAAGCAGCTTTTTTGATTCAGCTTTAAACTGTTTTGTACGCATACAAATCACCTGATTCCATAAAAATAGCCCTTTTTCAAAGAGCATAAATATTATAGCACCGTAAATTTAAAAGTCAAGAAAAGTCAAAAAGAGTTAATAAACAGTTTACATATTATCAGACAAAATTCTATTATTTTTGTTTTTTGAAAAAATTTTTCAAAAAAAGCTTGACTTAGAGTAAACTCCAAGTGTTAAATTATATTTAAAGATAAGCACACTTAACATCAGCGCCCCGACGGGCTCTGATAAAACTTTAAAAGGAGCTGATTACAATGAGTAAAAAGGTTCTCATTATTTCATCAAGTCCGAGAAAACACGGCAACTCGGATTTACTCTGCGATGAATTCGCACGCGGAGCAAAAGACGCCGGAAACGAGGTTGAAAAGGTCTTTCTTGCCGATAAAAATATAAATTACTGCCGTGGCTGCGGCGTATGCAATTCCACACACAAATGCGTTCAAAAGGACGATATGGCGGAGCTTAATGACAAAATGGTCGAAGCCGACGTTATAGTTCTTGCTTCTCCCGTGTATTTCTATACCGTTGACGCACAGCTTAAAACATTTATTGACAGGTGCGTACCGCGTTACACAGAGATGTCGGACAAAGATTTCTATTATATTCTGACAGCGGCGGACCCCGACAAAGCGGCGTTTGACAAGTCGATAGAATGTATAAGAGGCTTTACGCTCGACTGCCTTGACGGTGCAAAAGAAAAAGGAATAATAAAGGGCGCCGGTGTATTTGAAAAAGGCGAAATTAAAGATAAGCCCGAATATAAAGAATGCTATAACATGGGCAAAAACGTATAAAGCGATTTTAGGAGATTGATATTATGGAAAACACTTTGACAAGAAAAAGACAGATTATAACCGCCAAAACTCTCACGACGGTTATAGGAATAGTTTTATCGGTCGCAATGCCGCAGTTATTTCATGTAATAGGAGCCGTGAGCGGTACCGGCAGCTTGCCCGGCTCGGCGTTTCTGCCGATGCATCTCGGCGTATTCTTTACCGCTCTTTTGGCAGGTCCTGCGGTGGGCGCCGTAACGGGAGCGGTAAGTCCCCTTTTGAGCTTTGCGCTCACCGGTATGCCGTCGGCGGCGCTTCTTCCGTTTATGATGATAGAGCTTACCGTATACGGTCTTGTGTGCGGACTTCTCAAAAACAAAAAAATGCCCGTCATTTTAAAGGTACTCATTGCTCAAATTCTCGGCAGAGCCGTTCGTGCGGCTGCGATTTTAATTGCGTTTTACGGGTTTAAAAGCACGGCGGTTGCACCGTCAATAATACTTTCAAGCATTGTATCGGGTCTTCCCGGACTCATTTTGCAGTGGACGCTGCTTCCGCTTCTTGTTTACCGTGCCAAAGGGTTAAACAAATACTATGAATAATACGGAAAAGGCAAAAGAACGCCTTAAAAACGGCGCGTCGCTCGTGCTGTATGACGGAAAAGAATTCATCGAAGAAAACGGCAAAGGGCTGTCCCCTCTTTTGAAGCTGATTGACGGCAAAACCGATTTATCGCGTTTTTGCGCTGCCGACAAAATCATAGGAAAAGCCGCCGCCTCGCTTTTTGCGATGCTTAAAATCAAAAATGTGTACGGCGAGGTTTTAAGCCGCAAAGCCATACCGATACTCGAAAAATACGGTATAACATACACTTGCGGCACCGTAACGGACAACATCAAAAATCGCGACGGCACGGGGATTTGTCCTATGGAACAGACCGTTGACGGCATAGACGACGCCGAAACGGCATTGAAAGCCATAAAAGAAAAATTAAAACTATGAGGATGAAAAAAATGAAAAAACTCGGATTCGGTCTTATGAGACTGCCTGTTCTCGACAGCAACGACCCCTCTAAAATAGATATTCCGCAGGCTGAAAAAATGGTAGATAAATTTTTAGAGCGCGGCTTTACCTACTTTGATACAGCATATATGTATCACGATTTCAAAAGCGAAGAAACCGCAAAGAAAATCATAGTAGACCGTCACCCGCGCGACAGTTTTACGCTCACCACAAAGTTGCCCACAATGATGTTGAAAACAAAGGAAGACAACAGGCGCATATTTGAAAAACAGCTCAAAAACTGCGGTGTTGACTATTTTGATTACTATCTTCTTCACAACTTAAACGTATCGAATTACGAGACGGCGACAAAGCTCGACTGTTTTGACTTCGTAGCCCGTATGAAAGAAGAGGGCAAAATAAAGACCGTCGGATTTTCGTATCACGATGACGCAAAGCTCCTCGACAGAATTTTAACCGAACACCCCGAAATCGAGATAGTTCAGCTTCAGATAAACTATCTTGACTGGGATAACCCCGGTATTCAGTCGCGCTTGTGCTATGAAACGGCAGTAAAACACGGCAAAAAGGTAATTGTAATGGAGCCCGTAAAAGGCGGAACACTTGCAAAAATACCCGACGAAGCCGAAAAGCTGCTCAAACAGTATGCTCCGGACGCATCAATTCCGTCATGGGCGGTAAGATTTGCCGCAAGTCACGACAGCGTTATGACTGTACTCAGCGGAATGAGCACCTACGAGCAGCTCCTTGACAACACCGGATATATGGAAAACTTCAAGCCTTTGTCTAAGGAAGAATTTGAAATTATAGACAAGGTAGTAGATATTATAAAAGCTTCTATCACCGTACCCTGCACAGGCTGCAGTTACTGCACGGCAGGCTGCCCGAAGCATATTCCGATACCGAAGTACTTTGCTCTTTACAACGAAGAAATGCGCGCGAGATATAAGGACTTTTCAATTCACAGCCAATACTACGAAAACCTCGCTAAAGAATACGGAAAAGCCTCGGACTGCATTAAGTGCAGAAAGTGCGAAAAGGCGTGTCCGCAACACATCAAGGTAAGCGAGCTCATGCCGCAAATTGCAAAGGCCTTTGAATAAGGGCTCAAAAAGAGAGGCGGTTTTAAAATGACCATAGCGGAAGTTGCCGAAAAATACGACCTTACTCCCGATACGCTGCGCTATTATGAGAGGATAGGTCTTTTGCCGAAAGTCGGCAGGACACCAGGCGGAATACGCGATTACAAAGAACAGGACTGCGGTTGGATAGAATTTATTAAATGTATGCGTGCCGCAGGGCTGCCAGTAGAAGTTCTGATTGAATATGTAAGCCTTTTTTGCGAGGGTGACAGCACCGTTGCCGCAAGGAAAGAACTTCTGATAGAGCAGCGCGATCAGCTTAAAAAGAGAATTGCCGATCTTGAAAGTACTCTCGCAAGGCTCAACAGAAAAATTGATAATTACGAAAGTATGTGTATCCCGTTTGAGAGAAAGCTCAAAGGAGAAAAGGCCGACCGTTAACCCAATATTGCAAAGTACATTTTGCTTTTGCCGCTCCGAAATACATTGATACAAATGACTTATTGTGTTAAAATAAAGGTTGTATCAATAGTTTTTCGGGGTGGCATTTTTATGTACATAAAAAGTCAGAATTTAAAACAGCTCTATCGCATAATTTTTTTGCTGTGCTGTGAGGCGGGGCTGATTTTTCAGTATGTTGACGGTCTGCGACGCGGAAACGCCGACACGCTTTTGTATTACTATACCGTACAGAGCAATATAATCTGCTTTTTATATTTTTTCTTTCTCGCTGTTTTCAGTCCCAAAAAAGAAAAGTCGGTTTTCAGAGGAGCTGTAACTATGTGCATAGCCGTAACCGCAATAGCTTATTTGTTTATGCCGAACACCGCAAAAGCCGATGCGTCCTCCGACAGGTTCTTTTATATCGGGAACATTCTTATGCATTATATAGTCCCCGCTATGGCAATACTTGACTATCTGCTGTTTTTCCCAAAGGGTCAATACAAAGCCCTGCATCCGCTTTGTTGGCTCATTTTGCCCTATCTGTACCTTCTGTTTACCATGATATGCGCAAAATTCGGCAGTAAGATGTTTTCCGGGTTCGGGTCTGTCAGCCGTTACCCGTATCCGTTTCTCGACACGGACATTTACGGCAAAAACAAGGTCATGCTCATACTCGTCCTCATTACGACGGCGTTTTTGGCTCTCGGTTACCTGTCGTTTGTTATTGATCGTCTGCTCGGAAAAAGCGGTAAAAAACTCAAATAATAAGAACTTCAAATCAAAAGCACTGTGAAGGAGTGATAAGAATGGTAATTTATTTTACAGGCACCGGAAACAGCCGTCATTTGGCAAAAAAGGTCGGAGACGCCCTCGGCGAAACACCGATAAACTCCGTTGAATATATAAAAAACGGCAAAAACGGCGATTTTAGCAGTGACACGGCTTACGTTTTTGTTTGCCCGACTTACGCTTGGCAAATACCGCACATTTTTGAAAAATTCATAAGAGAATCGCAGTTTCGCGGAAATTCCAAGGCTTACTTTATTATGGACTGCGGCGGTGAAATAGGCAATGCGGCAAAGAAGTTAAAAGCGCTTTGTTCGTACAGGAAATTTGAATTTATGGGCGTATACGAAGTAGTGATGCCCGAAAATTACACGGCTCTTTTTAACGCTCCCGACAAAAAAACGATACCATCGCTTATCGCGAATGCAGATAAAGCGGCGTTCGACGCGGCAGAATATATTAAGTCGAAAAAACCTTTCCCGGATGTTAAAGCAGGAATTGCGGATAAGCTTAAAAGCGGCATTGTAAATACGATTTTTTATAAATTCTTTGTTTCCGCCGACAAATTTTACGCGACGGACAAATGTATATCGTGCGGAAAATGCGTAAAAAATTGCATGCTGAACAACATTGAGCTTAAAGGCGGCAAACCCGTTTGGGGTAAAAACTGTACCCATTGTATGGCGTGTATCAACTTTTGCCCCACAGAAGCCATTGAATACGGCAAGCACTCAATAGGTCTTGAGCGTTATACTCTTACGGACTGAATATAAAAATAACTTTTTGAAAGGAATATAAACACTATGGATAAAATCAAGAACATTGAAAAATCAACCGTTCTTTGCCTTAAAGAACAAATCTCTTACGGCGACGGTCAGGTTGTGAGCAAAACACTCGCACAAAACGACGCCTTGAGCGTTACTCTCTTTGCATTTGACAAGGGCGAGGAAATAAGCACGCACGAATCCGGCGGCGACGCTTTTGTTACCGCTATTGACGGCACGGGCAAAATAACAATAGACGGCGTTCCTCATATACTCAAAGAGGGCGACTCAATTGTTATGCCGGCAGGTCATCCGCACGCTGTTTTCGGCGAAGAAAAATTCAAAATGTTACTCGTAGTGGTATTTTAACGGGTAAGCTTAAATAAACAAAACAGGCTTTATGAATTGTGCTCATAAAGTCTGTTTTTTTATTTATACGGAATATTACGGCCGCCTCTTATAATAATACATACAGGGAAGTTTTTTGCCTTGATATTGTCTTTTTGTGTGCGTCACGATAAAATAGGTACATCTGAATTTATAACAGGGAGTAATAGATATGATATACACTTTCACACTCAGTCCGGCGCTTGATTACGTTATGAATGTACCTTTTTTATCATACGATGACATAAACAGAGCTTCTTCGGAAAAGATATTTTACGGCGGCAAAGGCATAAATGTATCTTCCGTACTGCACGAACTTCAGGTGGATTCGGTTTCACTCGGATTCATCGGCGGATTTACAGGAAAAGAGCTTGTGCGTCTTATAGCAAAGGACGGGCTTAAAAGTGATTTTACGGAAATATCCGGCGGAAATACACGAATCAACGTAAAGCTGCGTTTTGACGGCGAACTTGATATTAACGCCGCAGGCCCCGCGGTTTCGCAGGAAGAGCTAAACGAGCTTTTTAAAAAGCTTGACAAAATCAAAAGCGGTGACTGCGTAGTTCTGTCGGGCAGCGTACCCTCTTCCCTGCCGGATGACATCTACGAGCAAATCCTTGAAAGGCTGTCCGATAAGGATGTACGCGCGGCAGTTGATACTACCGGTAAAAGACTTTTAAACACGCTTTGCCGAAAACCGTTTTTAATAAAGCCGAATCACCACGAGCTTGCGGAGATGTTCGGAAAAAAAGAGCTTACCTACGCCGAAATCACGGAATACGGCAAAGAGCTGCAAAACCGCGGGGCGCAAAACGTGCTTGTCTCCTGCGGCGAAAAGGGCGCCGTACTTATAGATGAAAGCGGACGGGTGACGTGTGCCGACGCCGTCAGAGGGAGGCTCATAAACTCGGTCGGCTGCGGAGACAGTATGGTAGCGGGCTTTTTAGCCGGTATGGAGCTTAAAAACGATATTGAGTATGCGTTTCGTCTTTCCGTGGCTTGTTCCGCGGCAACAGCATTTTCCGAGGGCCTCGGAAAGAAAGATCTTATATATGAAATTCTCAAAAAGCTTTAAGGGAGGATAAAATATGCGTATCACCGACCTTTTGAACCCGAAAGCCGTCATGGTGAACACGGTTCTCAAAAGCAAGGATGAAGCTATTGACAAACTTATAGAACTCCACGAAATATCCGGCGACCTGTTGGACGCCGAGCAGTATAAGAAAGATATTTTAAAAAGAGAAAAACAGGGTTCTACCGCTATCGGAAACGGCATAGCGGTACCCCACGCAAAGTCAAAGGCGGTAAAAAAGGCGTCACTTTCGACGATAACGGTAAAAGGCGGCGTACCGTACGGCGCCCCCGACGGAAAAAACTCGGATCTGTTATTTATGATAGCGGCAGGCGACGAAAACGACGAGCACCTCACGATACTGTCGCGCCTTATGACAATGCTTATGGACGAACATTTTGTTGCGGCGCTCAAAAGCGCAAAAAGCACCGAAGATTTTTTAAATATAATTGATACAAAAGAAGCCGAAAAATTCGGCGGCGATATTTCGAGGCATTCGGAGTCACATTACAGAATACTTGCCGTAACCGCCTGCCCCACCGGCATAGCGCACACATATATGGCAGCCGAGGCTCTTGAAAAAGCCGCAAAAAAGGCAGGAATCGAAATAAAGGTTGAAACCGACGGCTCGGGCGGCACAAAAAATGCTTTGACAAAAGAGGAAATCGAAAAATGTGACGGTATTATAGTTGCCGCCGACAGAAATGTTGAAACAGACCGATTTTCCGGCAAAAAGGTTCTTATAACATCGGTATCCGCCGGAATCAACAAACCGGATGAGCTTATAGAACGTATTTTATCGGGCGACGTACCCGTATACAAAAAGAAAAGCGGCAGTCCCCCTGCGGATGCCGAATATTCAGATGGAAACGGCTTCGGCAAAAGAATCTACAAGCATCTTATGAACGGTGTATCTCATATGCTCCCGTTTGTTGTCGGGGGCGGCGTGCTGATAGCATTCGGATTTTTGGCGGACTCAATTTCCGGTGTAAAGGCAGGCGACACTCTCGGATATACAACACCAGTCGCCGCCGTGATATTTTGGATAGGCAAAGCGGCTTTTGCGTTTATGCTGCCAATTCTCTCTGGCTATATATCAATGAGCATAGCCGATAGGCCCGGTCTGCTCGTCGGATTTGTCGGCGGTTATTTCGCAAGCCAAGGACTGACCCTCGCGTCGCTTCGCACGAACGGTCTTGAGGGCGACGGCACGGCGGTTTCGGGATTTTTAGGCGCATTGATAGCCGGATTTTTAGGCGGTCTGATTGTAAATCTTCTGAAGAAAATTTTTGCGTTCTTACCGAAAAGTATGGACGGCATAAAACCGGTATTTTTGTATCCTCTGTTCGGCACTCTTTTGATAGGACTCGTAATGGGTGTTATAAATCCGTTTATCGGAATATTGAACACGGGACTTTCAAACGGCCTTACGGCTCTCGGCGGCACAAGCCGTGTACTGCTTTGTACCGTTCTTGCCGCAATGATGGCTGTTGATATGGGCGGACCGTTTAACAAAGCGGCATACGTTTTCGGCACAGCCGCAATTGCAAGCGGCAACTACTATATAATGGCTGCTGTAATGATAGGCGGTATGATACCGCCAATAGCAATAGCCCTTTCAACAACATTCAACAAATCGAAGTGGACGGATGAAGAAAGACGCGGCGGAGCCGTAAACTATCTTATGGGGCTTTGCTTTATAACCGAGGGTGCTATACCCTATGCCGCCGCAGATCCGCTAAGGGTTATACCTGCCTGTATAATAGGTTCGGGTGTGGCAGGCGCGCTGTCGGGAATGTTCGGCTGCGGAATACCCGCTCCGCACGGCGGAATTTTCGTATTCCCGGTAGCGGAGCACATCGGCGGCTATATCATCGCACTTGCGGCAGGTTCTTTGGCAGGTGCTCTGATGCTGTCGCTCTTTAAGAAAAGAAAAAGTCAAAAAGAGGTAATGTGACATGGTTTCGGCAAAGGTTAAAATCACGGACAAAGCGGGAATTCATATGCGCCCTGCCAATAATTTTATATCGGCAATGGTAAAGTACCGCTCGGATATTAAAATCATTCACGGCGGAAACGAGATAAACGGAAAAAGCATTATGAACATTATGGCGGCAGGACTTAAATACGGCGATGAAGTTGAAATAATCTGCACGGGAGAGGACGAAAAAGAAATGCTGAAAGAGGCGGTAAATCTCATAGAAAGCGGGCTTGAAAAATGACGTCTCTCTACGGTACGGGGGTTTGCCGCGGATATGCCGTCGGAAACGCCGTGGTAATTAAAACTGACACAAAAAAGCGGTCGGAACCCGAATTTTCGGGTGAAGCAAACGAGCTTGAAAGATTTAAAGACGCGCGTGAAAAATTCAAAACAGAAACCATGGCGCTGTACAAAAAGCTTTTTTCCGCCGCAGGCAGTAAAAATGCGGATATTCTTTTGGGTCACATAAGCCTTTGCGACGACCCGTTTTTCATATCCGAAACCGAGAAAACAATTAAAGAAGGAAAGACTGCCGCACAAGCGGTTAATGCGGTGTGTACCGAACTTTACGATATATTTTTTTCTTCGGACGACGAGCTCACAAAACAGCGCAGCTCCGATATTAACGACCTCAAAAACGGCATTACGGATATTCTTTTTGGAAACAAAGGCTTCTCGGCGGAAAACGTACCCGAAAACTCCGTACTTGTGTTTGACGAGCTGACGCCGTCGGCTGTCTCGCGCATAAACAGGAAAAATACGGTTGCCGTAATTGCAAACGGCGGTTCAGTTACGTCTCATTCGGCAATACTCGCACGGGCGCTGTCAATACCGACCGTACTCGGTGCGGCAAAAGCAACCGAGCGCATAAATTCGGGCGATACTCTGGCGGTTGACGGTGAAAGCGGCGAAATAATAATAGAGCCGGATGAAGTCACCGCAGAAAATTTCAGCCGTATGGGAAAAGAGTACGACAGAAAAAAAGAAGAGGTCAAAAAATTCATAAATCGCAAAACGCAGACAAAGGACGGCACCGAAAAAACCGTTTGCGCCAATATCGGCAACCCCTCGGACATTGAAAACGTAATAAAAAACGGCGCGGACGGTATAGGACTTTTCCGCACCGAGTTTTTATTTATGGACAGGGATAAAGAGCCGACTGAGGACGAACAGTATTTCGCCTATTCGTCGGTAATAAAAGCGATGAACGGCAAAGAAGTGATAATACGCACCCTTGACGTGGGCGGAGACAAAAATATACCGTACCTCGGCATTCCGAAAGAAGATAATCCGTTTTTGGGATTCAGAGCGATAAGGTTTTGTCTTAAAAACCGCGATATATTTAAAGTTCAGCTCAGGGCGATACTTCGCGCCGCCGTATTCGGAAATGTAAAAATAATGCTGCCGTTAGTAACGGTAAAGGCAGAAATCGACGACGCAAAAGAGCTTATAAGCGAATGCAAATCCGAACTGAAACGTGAACACAAACAGTTTAATGACGACGTGCCGATAGGCATTATGGCGGAAACTCCGGCGGCTGTTTTTTCGGCTGAAGAGCTTGCGAAAAATTCGGATTTTTTCAGCATAGGAACAAATGACCTCACGGGGTATATAATGGCGGCGGACAGAGGAAACCCAAATGTCGGCTACCTTTATGACACGGGGCAAAACGCAGTTCTTGCTGCTGTAAAAAGAATTATAAGCTGTGGCGAAAAGGCGGGAATACCCGTCGGTATGTGCGGAGAAGCCGCCGCGGACGAAAAGCTTATACCGGTATTTTTGCGGTGGGGTCTTGATGAATTCTCGGTCAGCCCCGAATCGGTACCGTATGTAAGAAAAATAATATCGGAAAATTAAATCAGGGCAATATAAAAGGCTGTGAACATTACGTTCAACAGCCTTTCTGTTATGTATCGCTTATGAATTATTCTGCGGTTTTTGCTGCCTTGGCGGCTTTTCTTTCCTCTATTTCCTTTACGTACTCTCTCTGTTTACTCTCGGTAACTTTGTAGAAGAGCATGGGGATAATGGTAGCTACCATTGAAATAGCGCCCGAGAGGATAAGCACAGCCCAGAGCTTTTCGGAGCCCTCGGGAGTAACGGTATTATACGGGTCGGACGGGGAAATTCCCGAAATACCGTATGCCATAACGCCTATGAATGCGCCGACAGCCATACCGATTTTGTTGATGAAGGTCTGCATTGAGAAGCAGATACCCTCTGCTCTTTCGCCCGTTTTCCACTCAAGGTATTCTACGGTATCACCTATCATAGCATAGGTTATTACGTTATTGATACCTTGCGGAAGTCCGAGAAGGACAAAGCCTATGGCAAGCCAAAGAAGGTTTGAAGAATTGTTGTATCCGCCGTTTCTGCCTATGAAGTACATGGCAAACATAACGACCGCTCCGAGAGCGTGTACATATATATAGGTCTTTTTCTTTCCGAGGTGCTTTGTGAACCAAGGAATAAGTACCGTTGCAATGGCTCCGCCGGGAACTACAAGGATTGTAAGAATACTGTATACCGCCTCGTTTCCGAGAACATACTTTGCAAAGTAAAGTGAGCCTGTATACATATAAACGGTTCTGGCAGCGCCCAAAATACCCGAAAGAAGTATGAGCAAAAGCTGATCGTTTTTAAAGAGCAAACCGAGGTTATGGCCGAGTGACGGCGGAGTTGTATCGGTTGTATATCTTTCTCTTGTGTTCTTAAAGCCGTAGAAGAACATCGGCATAGACACAACAACAAGAACAACGGCGCAAATGAAATAAGTCCATTTAAGGGTGTGTGCATTGGCTGCGGAATTAGCGGCTATAAGTACACCGTCGGCGTCTTTGTATTTAGCCGTTACGGCAGAAGTGATTATGGGTACAAATACCGTTACGGCACCTGCGCCTATTGTGCAGCAAAGACGCGCAACCGTAAGAAGATTGCCGCGGATATTTGTGTTATTGGTCATAGCCGTTGAAAGTCCCCAATACGGAACGTCCGCTACGGTATATACCATAGACCAGATAACATATATAACGGAAATAATGATGAACGATTTTGCCGTGCTGTTATAGACAGGCAGGAAGCAGGCTATTGTAACCAAACCTATCGGGATAGCCATCCATTTAAGATACGGGCGGCATTTACCCCATTTGGTTCTCGTTCTGTCGACTATGGAACCCATAATCGGGTCATTAAGAGCGTCATATATTCTCGTAAAGAGCATAAGAAGCGCTACTGCGGTGGCGCCTGTCGTTTTTCCGATTTTAGCGTCCGCCATTAAAAGAGCATCGGTCATAAATATGGTAAGATACGAACCGATGATGGTACAGATAAAGTTTTGGCCTATACCGGTAATGCTGTACGCAATAGCTTCGCGCGGCTGCATATTACCGTCATTCGGAGTAGTGCCGAACAGCTTGTGCCAGAAACTTTTCTTAACAGATTGCTTTTCCATTAAGTTAACTCCTTTTCCTTTTTTACAACTTTATACAACTTACAAAAGTTATAAAAATAATTATAGTGCAGAAATCAAAAATAGTCAAATTGAATATTGCATATTTCCCATCTTTATTTTTTTAAACGACACAAAAACTCATTAGTGGTCAATATCACGCACATATCGAAACGCTGCCTTGCTTACCTTATATTTTTATTTGACTTATTACGCCGAAACCTTTATTATATTAGTTATGTATTATACTCAAATCGGAGGATGACGGCGTGAAAAAATCAAACAGTCTAATGAAAAAATTACCGGGATACATCGGCTACGGTGTAGGTGCTGTGGGTCTTGACCTCAGTTACGGAATGTTCTATTCGTTTTTGTCATATTACCTTTCAAGCGTGCTCGGACTTAAACCCGCATTTCTTTTGATACTCACCCCGATAGCACGTATCTGGGACGGCATTAATGACCCGATGATGGGAACGATAGTTGACAATACGCGCACAAAATTCGGCAAATACCGCCCGTGGATACTCATAGGCGCATTCTCGAACGCGGTAGTTCTTACACTCCTCTTTACATCTTTCGGTATGAGCGGAACAAAGCTCTACATATATATAGCCGTAATGTATATTCTTTGGGGAATGACCAACACAATGGCAGACATTCCGTATTGGTCGATGATACCCTCTTTTACAAGCGAGGCAAAAGAGAGAAACCTTGTGGCGACCATAGCGAGAACATTTTCGGGTCTCGGTCAGGGAATTATAACAATATTGACCCCCATAATACTTCCCCTGCTCTCAACCGGTATGACGACCGAAAAGGGATACAGCGCAACGGGATTTTCACGTTGGGCTATGATATGCGGAATAGCGCTTATACTGTTTTCGGCTACCTGCGTATTCAATACCAAAGAGACAAACGTCGTTTATAACGAAAAACAAAAATTCAGTTTCAAGCAGATATTCAAAACCGTGGCTCACAACGACCAGCTTGTCGTATTTATGATATTCGCCATGCTTTCAAATGCGGGCTGGTATCTCACAAGCTCCACGGCGGTATACTATTTCACCGATGTTTTGGGTCAGCCGAAAGGGCAGTCGCTTTTCCAGACAATCGGTGCGGTAGGCTCGGTAGTGGGTCTTTTGGTAATTCCCCTGCTCTCCGAGAAATTCACAATGCGCTCAATATACACCATATCGCTCTCGATGACTATTTTGGGATACGCTTTGATGTTCATCTTCGGTCCGGTGCTTAAAATAGCGATAGCGCTCGACATATGCTATATTTTGGCTTCGGTGGGTATCAGTTCAATGTTTGTTTCGCAGACGGTATTCCTCGCGGATATAGTCGATTACGGCGAATACAAAAACGGCTCTCGAAGCGAGAGTATAACTTTCTCGATGAAGGGCTTTTTGCAAAAAATGGCTTATACCATTCAGACTATTATTCTTTTCGGCGGCCTCGGTATATTCGGTTACAACGAACAAATCAGAGACGGCGTTATAAACAACGCCACCAAAGACGCAATAGGCGTAATAGCTTTCGGAATACCGCCCATACTTATAATCATTTCAATGATAGTATTCCGCAGCAAATTTAAAATTCACGGTGAACTTGCCGAAAAAGTGCACAACTATATTACGGAAAAAAGAGCCGCAGACGGTGAAGATAAATGAGAATCCTTATCATAAGACACGGCGACCCCGACTACGAAAAAGATTCACTGACTCAAAAAGGCCGGCACGAAGCAGAGCTTCTTGCGGATAAAATGGAAAAGACCGACGTTACGGCTTTTTATGTCTCGCCGCTCGGCAGAGCGCAGGACACGGCAAACGTCACTCTTAAAAGGCTCGGAAGAAGTGCAAAAACCTATCATTGGCTCAGGGAATTTCACGCTCCGATATTTGATAAAAAGACAAAAAAGCTTTGCGGTCCGTGGGACCTTATGCCGTCGTTTTTTACTAAAGAGGACGACCTATACGATGTAAAAAAATGGGCGGATACCGAGTTTATGAAGCAAGGCAGAGTGAAACAGGAGTACAGAAAAGTTTCGCAGGGTCTTGACAAGGTGCTTAAAGCGCACGGATACGAAAGAAAGGACAAATACTACAAAGCCGTAAATGCCAATAAAGACACAATAGCGTTCTTTTGCCATTTCGGCGTAGAATGTGTTATGCTCTCACATCTGCTCAACATTTCGCCTGTCTGCCTGTGGCAGGGCTTTTGTGCCGCTCCGACTTCGGTTACGACGCTGTATACCGAAGAGCGCGAAAAAGGCATAGCGGTATGGCGCTGCAGCTCATTCGGAGATATTTCGCATCTGTACGCCGGCAACGAAGAACCCGCATTTGCCGCACGGTTTTGCGAAATCTATGACGATATGTCGCAAAGGCACTGATAAAAAACATATAAAAAGGGGCTGTGAAAAACTTCTCGTTTTTACAGTCCCTTTTAAATATCAGGATTTTTATTAAATTATTTAAGCTTATCTATCATCATATGAGCCGCTTTGTATATATCGCCGCAGCCGAGAGTCAGGACAAGGTCGCCGTCCTTTGCGTTTTTAACCACATAGTCGGCAACTTCCCCAAATGTATTGAACCACACGGAGCCCGGAATTTTTGCGGCGAGCTGAGAAGTGTATACATTATAGGTATTGACTTCACGCGAACCCATTATTTCGGTCATTACGCAATGGTCGGGTATGCTGAGCACCTTTGCGAAGTCGTCCATCAGCATATATGTGCGTGAATAGGTAAACGGTTGGAATACCGCCCAAACGCTGTTATACCCCATCTCCATAGCGGCGTCAATGGTAACCTTGAGTTCTGCGGGGTGGTGTGCATAGTCGTCAACAAAGGTAATGCCCTTATACTTGCCGAGCAGCTCAAAACGCCTGTGGGCACCGCTGAAAGCGTCAAGTCCCTCGCGGCACGACTCGGCATCCGCTCCGGAATACATTGAAGCCGCCAAAGCCGCAAGCGCATTAAGGACATTGTGAAGCCCGGGAACTCTGAGTTTTATGTGGCAGAGGAACTCGCCCTTATGCATAGCGTCAAATTCATAATAAGCGCCGTGTACGGGAGCGATATTTTCGGGATAATAGTCGTTCTCTTCCGCCATACCGAAAGTAATGAGATCCTTGCCCGAAATACCCTCCATGGCTTTTAAGGTGTTGGCGTCGTCGCCGTTGTAAATTACCGCCTTTGTCGCCATAGAAGCAAATTTATGGAAGCTCTTAATAAGATTGTCAAGCGTTTTGAAATAGTCGAGATGATCCTCGTCTATATTGAGTATAACGGCAACATCCGGTGACAGGTCAAGAAAAGTATCGACAAATTCGCATGCCTCGCAGACGAAATTTTCACTCTTGCCTACCCTGCCGCTTGAACCCATCATGGGGAGTTTTCCGCCGATTACGGCAGAGGGGTCAAGCTTTGCGGTTATCATTATCTGCGTAGTCATAGATGTGGTTGTGGTCTTGCCGTGAGTTCCGCAAATGCCTACGCAGTTCTTATACATTCTCGAAATTGCGCCGAAAAGCTTTGAGCGCTCAAAGGTCGGTATACCGCTTGCCTTAGCGGCTACAAGCTCCGGATTATCTTTAAGCAAAGCCGCGGTATAAACTATCATCTCGGCGCCCTTGATGTTTTCAGCTTTTTGACCCATGGTAACGGGTATACCGAGTTTACGTATTCTGTCAAGCGTATCGCTCTCGTTATTATCCGAGCCGGAAAGCTCATAGCCCCAGCTGTGAAGTATCTCGGCAAGCGGGCACATACCGCTGCCGCCTATCCCAATAAAATGTACTCTCTTTACTTCTTTTAAAAGTGTATCTATGTCTTTCATATAAGCCATACCTTTCGGTTTATTATGTCAGTATCTCCGACTAAGATATATTATATTGCATTTTACCGAAAATTTAAACCCTTAAATTACCTTTCACAATATATTTTCGATGTTCATATTATGGTGTATAGATATCCATTCCGTAAAAGGAGGGAAAAGAATGAAAAATATCGTTATTGCCGGCGGTGACAAAAGAATGAACTGTCTCGCCGAACAGCTTTTTAACAGCGGGTATTCCTTCTCGTCCTATGCCGCAAGCGGCGGCCTTGACAAAGAGGAATTTCTTTGTTACCTGCGTGAAAATAACAATATACTGCTGATATTGCCTCTGCCTGTAAGCCGCGATAAGGTTTATTTGAATACCGATAAAGCATTCCAAAGCGTCAGCTTATCAGAAATTGCCGAATGTCTCGGCGAAACCGATACGGTGGCAGGAGGAATCATCGGCGACAGTCGCGCTCTTTTGTCGGCAAACGGCGCAAAAGTATATGATTACTATGATGAGGAATTTATAACGGACAATGCCCGTTTGACCGCGCAATGTCTTAAATTTGTGCTGAATGAAAACGGAATATATGATTTTACCGGCAAAAAAACGGCGGTTACCGGATACGGCAGAACCGCCAAGGCAATCGCCGAATTTATGAAGGAAAACGGCGCAAAAGTCCTGATAACGGCAAGGGACCCGCATTCTCTCGGCGATGCGGTTAAAAAGGGCTACAGCATTTGTTTGCTCAGGGACTATGACTGCATAGCACACGACGCGGATATTTTAATAAATACCGTTCCTGCCGAAATAATAGATGAAAATATTTTGAGTCGATTAAGGAAAGACGTACTGCTTATAGATATAGCCTCTCCCCCTTTCGGAGTGGATATCGGGCTTGCCGACTCTTACGGGATAAACGTCGTCAGGGCATTGGGTCTTCCCGGAAAATATGCTCCCGAAAAAGCCGGCAAACTGATATTCAAGAAAACTCAACCGCTTCTGTAAGGGGGGAAAAATGTGCTGAACTTAGGATTTGCAATGTGCGGTTCGTTCTGTACGTTTAAAAAAGTAATTCCGATTATGGCAAAGCTTAAAAGCGACGGATTTAACGTCGTTCCCATAATGTCAAAAACGGCGTTTTCCACCGACACACGCTTTGGTGCGGCAAAGGATTTTACCGACGAAATAACCAAAATAACCGGGAACGATATTATAAGCACTCTGCCCGAAGCAGAGCCGATAGGACCGAAAAAGCTGCTTGATTTGCTCATTATTGCGCCCGCCACGGGAAACACTCTCGGAAAAATGGCAAACGGCATAACCGATACCTCCGTTACGCTTGCCGCAAAGGCGCATCTTCGCAACAGACGTCCCGTGGTAATAGCCGTTTCGACAAATGACGCACTCGGCGCCGCAGCTAAAAACATAGGTCTTTTAATGAACTGCAAATATATCTACTTCGTACCGATGAGGCAGGACGACTGCATTAACAAGCCGAATTCCATAGTTGCTGATTTTGAAAAAATACCCATAACCGTTTTAGACGCTTTGAACGGCAAGCAGACTGAGCCTGTAATAATATCATAAAACGATGTAAAAATCACTTAAAGCACAACACAACCAATATAACCGCATCCGAAAAAATCCGGGTGCGGTTATTATTTTACAGCAAAAACGGGCTGTAAAACTTTCGTTTCCACAGCCCGTTTTTAGGGATTTAATCAGAAAAGATATTATAATTTAAATTACTTTTTGCCGTTGAAGATGTCGAGAACGTCCATATAGCCGTCATCGTTTCCGAAGCCCTTGCCGTTGTCGGTAGTGCTGCTTACATCCTCAAAACCGTCATCTTTGCCGCCGAATGAAAAATCATCGGTCTTAGAGGGCTTTTTGGGCATACCGTTTTCGTCTGTGCCGAAGCCTGTGGCGATAACGGTAATTGTCATCTCGTCCTCTTTCTCTTTATCGAGGTCAACACCGAAGATGATGTTTGCATCTTCATCTGCCGCCGCACGAACTATGCCTGCAGCGGTATCAATATCGTCAAGACCGATATCCTCGGATGCGGAAATGCTTATGATAACGCCCTTGGCGCCGTCGATTGTGGATTCAAGAAGAGGGCTCGAAATAGCTCTCTGAGCCGCCTGCTCTGCCTTATCTTTACCCTTAGCCGTACCTACGCCCATATGAGCGTGGCCTGCGTCCTTCATAACAGCGGTAACATCGGCGAAGTCAAGATTTATGAGAGCCGGTTTAATGATAAGGTCGGAAATGCTCTTAACACCCTGGCGAAGAACATCATCGGCTATATCAAACGCATTGAGAAGAGTTATCTTCTGCTCGGAAACCTGCTTTAATCTCTCGTTTGGAATAACAACAAGGCTGTCTACATGACCTGCAAGCTCTGCAATGCCTGCCTCTGCCTGCTGCATACGTACTTTACCCTCAAAGTCAAAGGGCTTTGTAACTATACCTACGGTAAGTATACCCTTTTCCTTAGCTATCTCGGCAATAACGGGAGCTGCGCCCGTACCTGTTCCGCCGCCCATACCTGCGGTTATAAATACCATCTGTGTATCGTTAAGAGCTTCGATAATGGCGTCGCGGCTCTCCTCGGCGGCTTTCTGACCGATTTCGGGCTTTGCACCGGCACCTCTGCCCTGTGTAATTTTTTCGCCTATCTGAATTTTCTGACCTGCCTTTGAAAAAGCAAGCGTCTGTTTATCGGTATTTATAGCTATAAGCTGAACCCTGCCGAAGTCGTTGTTTGCCATACTGTTGACGGCATTTCCGCCGCCTCCGCCAACGCCTATAACTTTAATATTAGTAACGTCATTAAATTCGTTGTCCATTTCAAAATCCATTTGTGAACATCCTCCATTATGTAAAGTCTTTTATTTCACACCTAAATAAAGTTAAACTCATACCTATTTAGGTTAGTATATCATATTGTTCCGTTATTTTCAATGTTTTTTTGCGATATTATTGTATACGTATAAAGATTACGGTGAAAGGAACGGAATCGTAGTATTATCCTCACGCTGAGGACTGAGATATGCTTTTTTGTCAATGGTGAAATCTATACTGCCCGTAAAATCCGGGTTATCGCTGTCAAGTCTTGTAAGGGCAGCTTTAACGAAGTTCATTTTGTCGTTTATTGTGGACGAAAGTCCCAAAAGCACGGTAACGCGCTCTTTATATACCATTTTTACATTGGAATGGTTGCTCACATCTATGCTTGTAATTCCGCTGAGTTCGTTGGAATCAAGAAGCGTCAGCACATTCTTTATGATGCCGAGATCGTCATTATCCTGAAATTCCACGTTTTCGCCGGGGACTGCGGAAACAACGGGTGAAGAATCTATTATGATAATACCGTCGCCGATAGTCATAAGTCCGTCTTCAAGCACCTTGCCCTTATCGGAAACCAGCGTAAAGCTGTCGCCGTTATCTATTGCAAGCTTTGCCGTTGCAGCCGTGATTTTTATCGTTATTGTTCCCGAAAGATTGCGTTTTATTTCAGCCGTCTCAACATAAGGAAGTGTGCTTTCAATTCCCGCCGCGGCTTTTTTCTTGCTCGTCATAAACATATTGTCGCCTATATTTATCTGCGACGCATCTATAACGTCTTCACTGCTGTATACTTCGTCGCCCGTAACCGCCACATTGTCTACGTGGAAAAATACCGTAAGCGAAAGAGTTACGGCGACGGCAATTATAATTATCACACCGATAAAAAGTGCAATCAGCCTTTTTATCTTGCGCTTTTTCATTTTGATAAGTCGGCTGCGACGGCGCATTTCATCACGCGAGAGCTGCTGCCTGCCGCCCTGCGTACGCTCATTTGCCCTGCCGCCGTACGTTATATCAGTTGTCTGCCTCCTGCGAGTGCCGGTCGGCGCGGTTTTCTGCCGACTCCCCCGCGGGCTTCCCGACGTTTTCGGCGAGTTGCCTTGTCTGCTGTTTTTCGGTCCCGTCATTTTCATTTATCCTTCTCACGTCTGCTCCGAGCAGTCTAAGTACCTTTTCGGGGGCTTCGTATCCTCGGTCCAAATGCTGCGTACCGGTAATCACGGTCTCGCCCTTTGCGGCAAGGCCTGCCGTTATAAGCGCGAATCCTCCGCGCAGGTCGGGAGCCACAACATTTGCGCCCGTCAGATACTTTGTTCCCTCGATAACCGCCATTCTGCCCTCGACGCTTATTTTTGCGCCGAGCCGCATAAGTTCGGGTACGTGTTTAAATCTGCTCTCAAATATATTTTCTATTATTACGCTCGTGCCGTCCGCTACAGACAGCATGGCTCCGACTATTGCCTGAACATCGGTCGGAAAGCCCGGATACGGCATGGTGCGTATCATTTTTACTCTTTTAAGCCTCGGCGGTGCGGACAGACAAATCCACCTGCCGCTCGTCGTTATATCACAGCCCGCTTCGGAAAGCACCGGAATCAGCGCACCGATATGGGCCGGAATTATATCTTTTATGCAAACTCTGCCGCCGGTTGCCGAGGCGGCTATGAGATAAGACGACGCCTCGATACGGTCGGGTATAACGGTATGGCACGTGCCGTGGAGTTTTTTGACTCCCTCTATGACCACCGTGCTGTCGCCCGCGCCCGAAATTTTAGCGCCGCAGCCGTTCAAAAAATCGGCAAGGTCGCTGATTTCGGGTTCTCGCGCCGCATTTGTAATAACGGTTGTTCCGTCCGCTACGGCGGCTGCTATCATTATGTTTTCGGTGGCGCCTACGCTCGGAAAGGAAAGCGTAATATCCGCTCCGTGAAGTGAGTTGCCGAGCGAGCAATACAGCCTGCCGTGCTCTTCGGTAATTTCTGCGCCGAGTTTTCGCATTGACGACAAATGCAGGTCAATCGGTCTGAGGCCTATTTCGCAGCCTCCCGGCGAAGATATTTCGGCTTTTCCGGTACGGGCAAGAACCGCGCCCAAAAAGACCACCGAGGAACGCATCTCACGCATTAAATCGTCGGGTATTTCGCTTACGGTAATGACCGAAGAGTCCACTTCTACCGTGTGCCCCTCGCGTATGACCTTGCAGCCGAGATGGCGAAGTATTTGAATGGCGGCGTCTACATCCGAGAGCGCCGGGCAATTATGTATTTTGCATTTGCCGCCCGACAGCACCGTAGCCGCCAAAATAGGAAGCGCGCTGTTTTTTGAGCCGTGGACTTCAATTTCTCCGCAGAGTCTTCGTCCGCCCTCTATTATTATCTTATCCAATACATACACACCCCTCAAATAAAAGAACTTACCCTTTTTCATACTATGCAGGGCTGTATGTTTTGGAAACAGAAGCTGTTATTTTTTTGCCGCTAACCTCTCTATTATATCACATATCATCGAAGAAGAGTTTTCCACCGCCAATTTTTTGGCATTCTTGCCGAGTCTTACAAGTGTTTCGCGGTCTGCGACAAGAGAATCAAACTCCGAAATGAGCTTTTCGGGTGTTAAATCCTTCTCCTCAATAACGCGTGCGGCGTCTTTTTCAACAAGAGCCATGGCGTTATGATACTGATGATTTTCGGCAACATTGGGTGACGGAATCAGTATTGACGCTCTGCCGACCGCTTCGATTTCGGAGAGCGACGACGCACCTGCCCTGCCGATAACAAGGTCACATGCCGCAAGGCAGACATCCATATCGTCTATATATTCGCGTATTACCACGTTGCTTGCTTTTTTCTCATCTACTCCGAGTTCTTTCAGCTTATCGGGAACCCATTTACCGTACTTTCCGGTAGAATGCATAAAGAACAGATTTTTATTTTGCCAGCGTTCTGCTATCAGAGCAGTCATATTTTCGTTTATTGCCTTTGCGCCGAGACTGCCGCCCATTGAGAGCACCATTATACTGTCGGGTGAGACGCCGAGCTTTGCGCGTGAAAAATCACGGTCCGCTTCTATAATTTCGCTCCTTACCGGAAGCCCCGTAACAACGGGCTCGTTTTTACATTCAAGGTATTCTTCCGCCTTTTTGACGGTAAGCATAACCTTGTCCACCGTTTTGGCGAGAGCCTTGTTTGTAACGCCGGGATATGCGTTTTGCTCATGAATTGCGGTCTTTACGCCGAGCTTACAGGCCGTTCTCACAACGGGACCGCTGACATATCCGCCGAATCCTACGACCACATCGGGTTTAAAGTCCTTGATTATTTTTTTGACTTCCCTCGAAGAGCTTATCATAAGAAAAAGCGTTTTAATATTTTTAGCTATGTTTTTAGCGGAAAATTTTCTCTGGAAACCGGTAATTTCAATGGTTTTAAATGCAAACCCCGCCGCCGGTACAAGCTTTGACTCCATATGCTCCTTTGTACCTATAAAAAGTATGTCGGCATCCGGATGGCGGCGTCTGAGCTCGCCCGCGGATGCAAGCGCCGGATTTATATGTCCGCCGGTACCGCCGGCAGCGAATATGACTTTCATATATTTACTCCTTTTTTGAGGCTGTTTTTACTTTTCTATGCGCGAATATCTTGAAACCGACAGCACTATGCCCATTTCAACAAGCAGCATCATAAGCGAGGTGCCGCCGTAGCTGAAGAACGGCAAACTGATACCGGTATTAGGCAGCGTATCCGTAACAACAGCAATGTTAAGCGCCGTCTGAAGTCCCACCTGAAAGACAATGCCCATTGCAAGCATTGCGCCGAAGCGGTCCTTGGCTCTGAGACCTATTACAACTCCGCGCCAAACAAGCAGTACGTACAGCAGTATTATACCTACCGCTCTGATAAATCCGAGTTCCTCGCAGACAATCGCAAAGATGAAGTCGTTTTGCGGCTCGGAAACATAAAGATGCTTTTGTTTTGAATTGCCGAGACCCGTTCCGAAAAGCCCGCCCGAACCTATGGCGTAGAGCGAGTTGTTGGTCTGCCATCTCGCGCCCTTGGGGTCGTAGCTTTTATCGAGCCAAGCGGTAATTCGCGCGCCGGCATATTTTTCGAGAAGCTGAGGATTCAGTACAAATATGACAATCGCCACAGCGGCGATTACCGCTATCAGCACAAACCAATGCTTCTTTATTTCGCCGAGATACATCATAATAACGCCTATGGCGAGAATAAGTATTGTGCCCGAAAGGTGATTTTCGAGATATACAAGACCCGCAGTAACGGTTATTACAAGCGCGTAGAAAAGGAGCTGTAAAAACGAATCGTAAACAACTATATGACCGCCCGAAAGCTCCTTTACGGTATTTGAAAACTTTGAATGATTTATTGACTTGCCCACTATTTTTTTATGGTTTTTATCCATTTCGTAGGCACAAAACAGAATTACGGCAAGCTTTGCTATCTCGGACGGCTGAAAGGTGAAAAATCCGAGATTTATCCATCGGTGGAATTCACCGAACGACGCCGGCAGTATAAGCACTATAACAAGCAGACCCCATGAGACAAAAAGAGCCGGAACCGCAAGTATTTTAAGATAATCATACCTTAGCTTTGAGACAAGGAGCATACAAACAACGCCGACCACGGCAAAAACCAACTGGCGTTTAAAGAAGTATGTGCTGTCGCCCTTTTTATTGTAAAAAGCATATGTGTAGCTTGCCGAAAACAGCATTACAAGACCGATTGTAAGGATTGCTATTACAAGAAGCAGGAAGAATACGTCAATTCCGCCGAGTGCGAGAAAATCCGGTCTGCGCGAGCGCTTTTTGGCTTTATGAGGGCGCGATTTTGCATTTTGGGCGTTCCCTGCCATAATTCTTCCTCCTTTTCCTGAAAATCAAAACAGACATCTGCCGAAATCGGCAAATTTAATTATTTCATACCGTAATATAAAAGAGCGGTTCCTATAATTCCGCCGAAGAGCTGTACAAGAGTGAACACAACGCATATCTTGCGTTCTTTCCAGCCGCACATTTCAAAATGGTGGTGTATAGGCGCCATCTTGAATATACGCTTGCCGTGCGTCGCCTTGAAGTAGCATATCTGAAGCACATCCGAGAGCATCTCAACTACATAGATGATGCCGTAAAGCAAAATTATAAGCGGACAGTCTATGGCATAAGCGAGGGCTACAACCATACCGCCGAGGAACATTGAGCCGGTATCGCCCATCATAACTTTTCCGGGATACCAGTTCCAAATAAGATACCCGAGACATCCGCCGAGAAGGCAGGCTGCAAGAAGGCTGACGCCGAAAAATCCTCTGATAAGTGCCGCCGCTATAAACGATACAGCCGCCACGGAGGTAACGCTTGCGCACAAACCGTCGACGCCGTCCGTGAAGTTTACGGCATTTACCGTGAGATAGATAACGGCAGCGCCGAATATCCAAAAGAAGAATTTAAGATCGACATTTCCGACAAACGGAATAAACATGTAAGTGTTGCCGGACATATAGAGCGCCGCGAGATATGCCAACATAACAAGAATCTGCGCGCCCGTTTTCTGCGCTATGGTAAGACCGAGGTTGCGCTTTTTTGAAACCTTGATGAAATCGTCCGCAAAGCCGATAAGCCCGAAAGCAACAGCCATTAAAAGTCCCGCGAATATTTTGACTTTCATATCGTCGCCTATGACAACGCTTCCCGAAGTCAGAATATGACCGCCGAGCAGCTTATCGGTTATCAGCACAACCGCAAACGATACAATTATGCTTATTATAAACATAAGACCGCCCATTACGGGGGTGCCCTGCTTCGACTTATGCCATGCAGGACCTATATCAAGAATAGTCTGCCCGAAGTGAAGCTTTCTAAGCCACGGAATTATAACAAATCCGAGCAAAAAAGCTATCAAAAAGCTAAGCAGAACGCCGAATATTAACGCAACCCAAATTTTCATTTACTCTTCCCACTCTCTGTATAAGCTGTTTATAACATCCTCGAGCTTCATTCCGCGGCTCGCCTTGAAAAGAACTGCGTCGCCGTTTTTGAGCGTTTCAAGAAGCGCTTTTGTAAGCTCGATTTTATCGTCAAATGATTTTATTTCACCGACAAACCCTTTCGCGCCCTCGGCAATGTGTTTTGCCTTTTTGCCGTAGGTAAAAAGAATGTCGATATTTTTGTTTTCGGTGTATTTTCCGACATTTTCATGAGAAATATCACTGTATTTCCCGAGTTCAAGCATATCGCCGAGAACTGCTATCCTGCGGTTTGATTTAAACGAGGAAAGCACATCAAGAGCCGCCTTTTGCGAATCGGGACTTGCATTGTAGCAATCCTCTATAACCGTTATGCCGCCGACTTTTTTGATACGCTGACGCATGCCCGACGGGGTAAAGTTTTTGAGCCCTGCCGCTATTTTCTGCGGCTCCATTCTCATTTCATATCCCACGGCAAATGCCGCCAATGCGTCGTATACGTTGTGAATTCCGACGGTGGGCACGGTAACGCGCTGCGAAGCGCCGTGAAATTCGACCGTAAATGATGTAAAGCCGTCCTTTTCTTCGATATCCTTCGCTCTGAAATCAACATTCGGATTTTCGATTCCGAAGAAAACAAGTTTATAATCGGGTTCTTTTACGGTAACGAGCTTATCGTTATCGCCGTTTAATATAAGCGGAGACCCCTTTTTCATACCCTTGAGAATTTCAAGCTTGGCTTTAAGAATTCCGTCACGCGAGCCGAGATACTCAATATGCGAAACGCCGATATTGGTTATTATACCGATGTCGGGACGGGAGCTTTTTGTCATTCTCTCGATTTCGCCGAAATGATTCATACCCATTTCAATTACCGCCGCCTCGGTATCGTCTTTAAGACGAAGCAGAGTTTTGGGCATTCCGATTTCATTATTGAGGTTGCCCTCGGTCTTTATTGTTTTAAACTGCTCGGAAAGCACGGCGTAGGTCATTTCTTTTGTCGTCGTTTTGCCGACCGAGCCGGTAAGGCCGACCACCGTCAAATTATCAAGTGTACTGCGGTAATATCCCGCAAGGTCAAGCAAAGCTTTGCCGGTATCCTTAACGGTAATTACAGGTATGCGGCTGTCCACTTTTTTACGAACAAGCACCGCCGCGGCTCCGTTTTGAGCCGCCTGCGACACAAAGTCGTGCCCGTCAAATTTTTCTCCCTCAAGGCATATAAAGAGACATCCTTTAGGTATGTCGCGACTGTCTGTGGAGACCGAAGTCACTACACAGTCATAGCCTGAGAGCCTGCCGCCTACGGCTTTTGCAATGCGCGAAAGAGTCAATTCCATTACTTATCTTTTCCTTCTGCCAATATACCTACCACAACTTCACGTTCATCATAGTGTATTTTGCCGGTATTTAATATTTGATACGTCTCATGACCTTTGCCGGCAAGAAGAACCACGTCTCCTTTTTTAGCCTCGGAGAGAGCATATCTTATTGCCTCGGTACGGTCTACAAGGACTTTGATTTTTGCTTTGCAGTTATGCATACCCTCTAAGATATCGTCAACGATAAGCTGCGGGTCTTCGCTTCGCGGATTATCAGAGGTTACAACCGCAACATCGGCGAGGTCGCCCACTATTTTACCCATTTTCGGCCGTTTGGTCTTGTCTCTGTCGCCGCCGCAGCCGAATACGGCTATAATTCTGCCGTTTGTGGTTTCACGGACCGATGATATTACATTTTCGAGACCGTCCGGAGAATGTGCATAATCTATAAGAACGGTATAATCCGTATCTGTCGGAACTACCTCGACTCTGCCGGGCACGCCCCTGCTCTTTTTGAGCGAAGAAAGAACGTCGGAAAAATCAAGTCCCGTAAGTATGGCGCAAATTGCGGCGCCCATTGTGTTGTAAACGGTGAAGTGACCGGGTATTCCCACGGTTGCTCTGCCGATTTTATCATTCCAAAGGAGTTCGTACTGAACTGAGGAAGAGGTGCAGATAACATTTTTTGCCACGAACTGCGCCTCGTTATTTTTAACCGAAAACGTCACAACCTTTATCGGGAGTCCGTCTACCATATAGTGTGCCGACTCGTCATCGATATTTATAACAGCCGTATCCGCTATTTCAAACAGCTTGCGCTTGGCGTTTCGATAGTTTTCAAATGTTTTGTGATAGTCAAGGTGATCCTGCGTGAGATTGGTAAACAATGCTATGTCGAAATGGCACCCGTCTACCCTGCCCTGCGCAAGCGCCTGCGACGAAACCTCCATAACGCAGTATTTACAGCCGCTGTCAACCATTTCCCTGAAAAGTCTTTGAAGATCTTTGCTGTCGGGAGTGGTGAGCGACGACGGATATTCCCTGTCGCCGGTTACGTTTTTAACAGTGCCTATGAGCCCGGATTTTATTCCGAGATTATCAAAAATACCTTTTAAAATAAAGGTTGTTGTGGTTTTGCCGTTTGTTCCCGTAATACCGATAAGGTGAAGCTTTTTTGACGGATTACCGTAAAAATTTGCGCATATGAGCGAATATGTGTCTCTTGTATTTTCAACGAGCACCTGATTATCGGCACCGGTATCATATTCCGCCACTACCGCACGGGCGCCTTTTTCCACAGCTGCTTTGGCGGCGGTGTGACCGTCAAAATGAGCACCCTTGATGCACACAAAAAGGCAGCCTTCGCAAATCTTTTCGGTGTTATCGGTAATATCGGTAATTTCCACGTCTTTAAAATTGCTTTTTGTATCAACGCCCTTTAAAAGCTCTGATAACAGCATCGGTTTTTTCCTCCTGTTTTTTACTTTAATATTATGCGGGACCGTCCTGTACGTTTACGGACGACTTGAAGTAAACTGTAATTACAGAGCCTTGCTCTGCCTCGGTACCCTCCGCAATGCTCTGCTTATACGATACAAAGTCGTTTGACGAAGAGTTACCTGCAACCTTTATGTTAAAGCCGGCGTTTACTGCGGCTTTATTTGCGGCGCTGATTGACATATTGCAAAGGTTAGGAACGGTGGCAACAGCCTTTTGCGACGAAGAATCGGTATATACCACTATTACTCCGCCCGACTTCATCTGCTGACCTGCCGCAGGCGTCTGTGAAATTACTTTGGAGCCCTCTCCGACAACCTTTACGGTATAACCCGAGGCTCTCGTCTTTGCGTCCTGAGGAGACAATCCGACAAGGCTCGGAGCTACGGACGATACGTTTGCCATTTCTTTATCGTCATATCTCGGCTCAACATTTAAGTAAGTCAGCACTTTTTCGAGTATATCGCCGGCTATGGGCGCCGCAACGGCACCGCCGCCGTGAGCGCCTGTCGGCTCATCAATCGCTACAAGTATTGCTATTTGCGGATCATCGGCGGGTGCAAAGCCTGCAAAAGAGGCAATGTACGCTCCGTCGTGACCGATTTTTTCGGAAGTACCCGTTTTGCCTGCCACGTGGTAGCCGGCAACGTATGCGTTTTTACCTGTTCCCACGGATACAACCTGCTCCATCATATTAGATACTATGGAAGCGGTTTTTTCGGATATAACCTGTCTTTTTATCGTCGGCTCCGTCTTTTTCACGACGTTGCCGTCGCCGTCAAGCATAGACGAAACAACATACGGCTGCATAAGCTTACCGCCGTTTGCTATCGCCGAAACCGCCGTTATAATTTGAATGGGCGTCACCTGGAAGGTCTGACCGAACGAGCTTGAAGACAGCTCCGAAATACCCATTTTATTGAGCGAGTGATATGTTACGTCGGCTACGGGAGTTGCCTCCGCAGGCAGGTCGATACCTGTTTTTTCGGTGAAGCCGAACGCTTCAAAATATTTGTAAAAATTATCTTTGCCGAGCTTTTGACCTATTGTTACAAAGAACGGGTTGCAGGAATTCATAAGTCCCTGAGTCAAATTTTCCGTGCCGTGACCGCCCGGCTTCCAACACTTCTGATAGTTGTTTGCAACCTGAATACCGCCGGTGCAGGTATATGTTGTGTTAAGATTTACAACGCCCTCTTCAAGAGCCGCCGAAACGACTATTGTTTTAAATACGGAGCCCGGCTCATACGTATCGCTTATATCACGGTTTCGCCACTGTGCGTAAAGAGCGTTTGTTGTCGCCTGCTTTTGTTCGTCGGGAGAGGATATTGCGGATATGCTCTCGGCAAGCGCTTTATTTGAAATCTTGTTGGGAGAATTTAAATCAAAATCGGGCTTTGACGTCATACCGAGGATTGCGCCGGTTTTGACATCCATTATTATGCCGTAAGCGTATTTTGCGCCCGTGTCGGTGAGTGCCTGGTCGAGCGACTGCTCAAGGTAATACTGAATTACCTCGTCTATGGTGAGCACAAGGCTGTAACCTGCCTTTGCGTCGTATGTAGTCTGATAGTCCGTGGACATAGAACCCTGGCGGGCATTTTTAGCCGTTATTATTCTGCCGGCAGTACCTGTAAGCTCGTCATTGTATTTAAGTTCAAGCCCGAGCCTGCCGGAATCGTCGGAATCCGTAAAGCCTATTATCGTGGAGGCAAACGACGAATATGGATAATATCTCTTGGTATCGGGGTCAACGCCGATAATCGAAGAGAGCTTATTTTCGGAAATAAACGTTTTAAGACGGTCTTTAACATCAGTCTCCACTTCACCGGCTATTTTTTCATAGCCGCTGCTTGTGCGCTCGGTCTTTTTGCGAACAGTCTCTTCGTCAACGCCGAGTATAGCGCTGAGATTGGTGACCACGAGGTCGCGCTGTTCGTCGCTCGTTATCTTTGACGGATTTATGTAGACGAGCCATGCCGAAGCGCTCTTGGCGAGAGCTTTCATATTGGAATCGTAAATTGTTCCGCGCTGAGCCGAAACCGTGGTATCGGAAAGCTGATTTTGCTCGGCTTTAAGTTTGTATTCGTTACCGTGAATAAGAGAAATATATGCGAGCGAGCCTACACATACAAGAAAAGCTGCGGCGATGAAGCACAGCACCGTAACAGCTCTTTTACCCATTCTCTTTGAAGGTCTGGTCTGCATATTTTTCTCCTTTCATAAAATTTTGAAGTCCGATTTCCGGTTGCTTTTTTTCGTAGAATTTTAAGCGGAAAAGGTGCAAAAGGTGTACGACCTTCCGCCGTATTTTGCCTGAATCGTGTGCATTTTGTGCATTTCAGCGACGACTTGTATTTTTGATACACGAGGAGCGAAAAAGGTACAAAAGGTGCACGGCCTTCCGCCGTATTTTGCCTGAATCGTGTGCATTTTGTGCATTTTAGCGACGACTTGTATTTTTGATACACGAGGAGCGAAAAAGGTGCAAAAGGTGCACGATTCAGCCAAAATAAATAGCACAACGAGAGTTAAGTACAATAGCTTAACCCTCGTTTTATTTTATTTCATTTTGCGTGTATATATTCCAAAAGTTTGGTTATAAACGATTTTGAATCTTTTGAGTCGGAAGACGATGTTTTACCGCCGGAAACGGTTACTTTATCTTGACCGGAAAGGTCGATATATTCTATCTGGTGATTTTCCGCCTTTACCATTCCGAGAACATTTTGTGCATAATCATCGACTTTTTCAAGAGATATTGTCGAATCAAGCTGCATATTGAGTCTGACGGTCTCAGCCTGAGCCGCCGTAAGATTTGACTCTGCCTTGGCGATTTGCCTGTCGAGCTCGTCCACGCGCAGTTTGCTGTAAAGCAGAGCCGCAAAAAGTGAGAGCAAAACAGCGGCAACCGCAAGCACCTTTGCCGCACGCAGAGCCGTGGCACGCATTTCGTTTTTTGCCTCGACGGTCGTTTTCTTTTTTCGTGTTACAAGCCGCATACCGGAGTCGGCCGCACGTTCCCCGACACCGGGCAGGGTAGCTATTTTTCTGGCGGCATTATGATCGTACGAGACGGTTTTCGGCTCGAACATGGAAAAATCATAATTACCGTACTTATCGTAATTACCTGCCATATTTTTCTCCTCTGAAAAATCTATCTTAAAATCTAATCGTCTTTAATCTTTTTTATTGCCCTGAGACGTGCCGAACGCGAACGCGGATTACGCGACAGCTCTTCTTCGCTTGCCGTAACGCCCTTTACGGTAATTTCACCGCGCGGCGTTTTTCCGCACACACAAACCGGAAAATCCTTGGGACAGGTACAGCCTTCGCAAAATGAGGCGAAGCGTTTTTTCACCATACGGTCCTCAAGGGAATGAAATGTTATTACCGAAAGAATTCCGCCGACCTTAAGCGACGAAAACATATCGTCAAGCGCTGTATCAAGCTTTGTAAGCTCGCCGTTTACCTCGATGCGAATCGCCTGAAAGGTTCTGCGCGCGGGATGCGAATCGCGCATTGCACGCTGCGGCATCGACATTTTAATAACGTCGCAGAGCTCAAAGGTTGTGGAAATTCTTTTGTTTGCACGTTCTTTAACTATATTTTTAGCTATGCTCTTCGCATAGCGCTCTTCGCCGTAATCACGGATTATGCGGTAAAGTTCATTTTCGGAATAGGTATTTACAACATCCGCCGCGCTTTTCCCCTCTTTGCTCATACGCATATCGAGTGGCGCGTCCATATGAAACGAAAATCCGCGCTCGGCAGTATCTATCTGATGTGAGCTTACGCCGAGATCCGCCATAATGCCGTCGGCTTTTCTGCCGTTTAATATTGCGGATATATTGTCAAACGTATCGTGAACTATCTCAACATTCGGGAAAGAAGCGAAACGTTCCTTTAAAACCTCTATCGCCTCGGGGTCACGGTCAATGGCTATAAGCCTGCCTTTATCGGAAAGCCTTTCAGCCACGGCGTGGGAATGCCCCCCACCGCCCGCCGTACAATCCACATACAGACCGTCGGGCTTTATTCTGAGAGAATCGACAGTTTCGTTAAATAATACGGGAATGTGTTCAAAATCCATTTTAAATACCTATCAGAACTGAATCTGCGAATAGTCGAATGTCTGACGAATGTTTCTCGCACGTTCCATAGTCTTATAGTATTTATCGGCATCCCATATCTCAAGGCGCTTGCCTACGCCGGCAACGACGACATTCTTTTTAAGCCCCGCGAACTCGCAGAATTCGGTGGGAATGGTGATTCTGCCCTGCTTGTCCGGTTCAACCTCAACCATACCGCCGAAGAAAAGACGCTGCATATCAAAATTCTGAGTATTGATAACAGACTCGGCTATCTTGCTCCACTCTTCGTCGGAATAGATGTAAAGACAATCACTGCCGTCTATCGGGCAAAACACTCTGAAAGTAGAACCGAGCTTATTGCGCATCTTAGCAGGAATGAAAAGGCGGTTTTTGGCGTCTATGGTGTGTTCTTTATAACTGCCGAAGCTCTCGGTACGCTTTTGCGGCGCCGAAGTTTCGTTTATTTTATCTTTAACATTTTCGTCAGCCACTTTAATCATTCCTCCTTTCTGCTCCAAAGTGTGGGTTTTTACCCCTTAAATGTGGGCTTTTTAAACATTTCTCACCTATTGACTGTAATTATAAAGCATATGTACCCATTTTGCAATAACTAAAGCAAAAAAAACTTTGTTAAATTTAAATGAATTTTCGACATGATTTTTAGGCATAAAAGAACGGTATTCAGCATAATAGCCGAATACCGTATCGTAAATTATCGTATTTTGACCTTAAAAAGGCTGTTTTTAAACGGGCCTTACCGGAATATTTTTCTCCTTGAGATATTTTTTGAGCGTTTCTATGGGGATTTCGTTAAAGTGGAAAAGTGACGCCGCCAAAACCGCGTCCGCCTTGCCCACCGTAAAGGCATCGTAAAAATGTTGCAGCTCGCCCGCTCCGCCGGACGCTATAACGGGAATACCCACGTTTTCGGAAACCTCCCTTGTAAGCTCAAGGTCATAGCCTTTTTTTTGGCCGTCGCAGTCCATACTTGTCAAAAGTATTTCGCCCGCTCCGCGTTTTTCCGCCTCCGTCGCCCAAATAACCGCGTCAATTCCGGTGGGGATTCGTCCGCCGTTTAAATAAACCTCCCATTTTTTATCGCCGACACGTTTTGCGTCAATGGCGCAGACAACGCATTGACTTCCGAATTTGTATGCCGCGTCATTTATAAGGTCGGGATTTCTGACAGCCGCTGAATTTACTGAGATTTTGTCCGCTCCGGCACGGAGCAGCTCCTTAAAGTCGTCGGTAGAGCGGATTCCGCCGCCCACCGTGAACGGAATAAATATAGAGTCGGCAACACGCGAGACTATATCGAGCATAGTGCCCCTGCCGTCGTTGGTTGCGGTTATATCGAGCAACACAAGCTCATCGGCGCCCTTTTTGTCATATTCTACGGCGCATTGCACGGGGTCGCCGGCGTCGCGTAAATTTACAAAGCTGACGCCCTTGACCACCCTGCCGTTTTTAACGTCAAGACACGGAATAATTCTTTTAGCGTACAAGTGCGTCACCTCCGAGTTTTGCGAAATTCTCAAGAATTTTAAGTCCTACTCTGCCGCTCTTTTCGGGGTGAAACTGCGTAGCATAAAGGTTTATCTCGGGAACCGCCACGGAAGAATCGAAGCAGAGCCCGTAGTCGGTTTGCGAAGCAACATCGGAGCGATTTTCGGCATTGAGATAATACGAATGAACAAAGTAGACAAACGAGCCGTCTTTAACCCCGTCAAAAATCGGACAATTCTTTTTAATATCCACGGAGTTCCAGCCTATGTGCGGAATTTTAAGCCCCATATCGGACGGAAAGCGCTTTACCGTTCCTTTTAATATGCCGAGACCCGAAACATCGGGGCTCTCCTCCGAAGAATCAAAAAGGAGCTGCAGCCCGAGGCAAATCCCCAAAAAGGGCTTGCTCCCGAGCGCAGCTTTTTTTACGGCTTCGCAAAGGCCGCTCTTTTTCATACAATCCATAGCGTCGCCGAACGAGCCGACGCCCGGCAAAATGCAGGCGTCCGCCGCTTCTATTGTTGCCGCGTCATTTGCGACGGCATTTTCGGCTCCGAGAAAATCGAGGGCTTTTTTTACACTCTGCAAATTCCCGGCTCCGTAATCTATTACTGCTATCATACAATACTTCTCCCCGAAGAAAAAATATGAAATATTGTACCATTATTCCGTTCTGTTTGCAACTGTGCGGAACGCAGTTTTACGGAGTTTTACCGAAGATTAAAACTTCTTTTATCCCCTTTCGGAGACAAAATCCTATGACTTGCGTTTTTTTCTTCTGCCGTAAGGCAATACGCAGAAAACGGCACAGCCGCCGACAAGCAGCGTGATTATCCAAACGGTAAGATTGCCGTGATTTCCCGTACGCGGCACTTCGGGAGCGTCCGACAGGAACTTAATCACGGTGTCGGCTTTTGAGATTTCTTCGGAAGCCGCCGCGTCGCTGTAATATTTGTCACAGCCGTCGCAATACCAGTATTCAATGTTACCGTCGGAAGTTTCGGTCGCTTTTTTTGCCGGAACATATTCCAGATTAGCATGACTTTTGGGGTCAAGCTCGCCGTAGGGTTTTCCGCAGACCTCGCACACCGCCTTTTCTGTGCAGGTTGCTTTGCCGCCGGTGTGGCTGCCGATTACCTTACCGCAATAATCGCAGATATGGTCCCTGTCCGTATCCTCGTGAGCAGAGATTGTTTTACCGCAGCAGTCGCACACGTGGTCTTTGTCGGCGTCCTCGTGGTTGGAGATAGTTTTACCGCAGTAGTCACAAACGTGGTCTTTGTCTGTATCTTCGTGAGCGGAGATAGTTTTACCGCAATAGTCGCAAACGTGGTCCTTGTCGGCATCGGAGCACTCGCTCAAAACCGCATCGCAAATATCGCATTTATGATCTTTATCGATGTCCGTGCAATTTTCAGTTTCAACGCCTGCCGTACACCCTTTCGCGGTGCATCTGCGTGTATGAGTTCCGTCGCCGTTCGACTGCCATTCGCCCCATATATGAGAGATATTTGCTATCTTAACAACATATCCGCATTCACAGATAACATCTGTTGTGCAGTCGCCGTCATCGGTACCGCTGTGAGCGATTTTTGTATCTTTTACCGTACAGCCGCCGTTTTGGCACTCGTGCCAATGGCCGATTTCGTCGTTGTGCCAAGCGCCCTTAAAGTCGTGGTTTTTGGGCGCAACTACTTCCGCATTGCAGTATTGGCAGTAAACAGGCGTTGTGCAGTCGCCGTCGTCCTGCCCTTTTGTGTGTCCGTCATTTACTGTTACGGTAATTTCCGTTATATTGCCCGCCTTATCGTAAACGGATATTGTTTGCACTCCTATATTGGGCGAAAGAACAAAGCTGTTGTTTTCGTCCAAGGTGACCGGCTCATTGTTTACGAAAATACCGTGAAGATTGTCTTCGGTAATTGTAACGGTTTTTTCTTCACAATATACTTTTCCGTTTTCGAGTCCGCCGATAACGGGAGAAACGGTATCAATTGTTATGCCGTCAGAGCGAAGATACGTTATATTCAAGCTCTCGTCAACAAGCATTGCATAAACAACATATTTGCCGTCTTGCTCAATGTTAAAGCTTCCGTTGTATTCATAGAACACAACCGATTTAAGGTCAGCTTCGGAAAGATCCGCATCCGTTACGTAATACCCTACACTCACCTTGCCGCTGTTATCCGAGGCGGTAATTGTCACGGTCTGTGTATCGTTGAAAAACAATCCGAATGTAAGCTTATTTAAAAATACATACCATTTATTTGTGCCGATTTCGATTGTTCCCGTGGGTTTTTCCGTGTCTTTCCACTGTGCTGTCAGCGTGATGTTTGTCACGGAATCGTCGGCCGCAAGATCGGCATAGGAAGTATCGGCCGTAACCGTTTTGTCACCGTATTTAAAGCCGACAAAATCATAGCCGTCTCTCGTCGGCACTAACACGCCGTCTAAAACTTTATCTGTCCATTTGAGATTGCCCTTTGTATCAATTACACTGTCTTCGCTTTTAAAGGTAACGCTGTAATCATTCCGCTCAACATATCGGGCGACAAGGTCTATTCTACCGAGTGCGCCGTCCATGGTTCCGTATTCCCTGAAAAGATCAGCCACGGTTTTGAGATTGGTATAGTTATCGGTTAAAGAGCCGTAAGAAACTTCGCCCACATACCAGTCGTCAAAAACGTATCCCGTTTTGTGAACGGGCTGCACGGACGGTTTGGGAACTCTTCCGTTTTCATCAAGGTGGTTCATCATTTGAAGAGTGACTTTTTGCCCCTCGTCATTTTCGTACAGATAATAAATAAAAACGGTGTATTGAGGCGCACATTTCGCATAGAGAGTCATATCGCCCGTCAGAACGGTATTTTCATCTACTTTGGTTCCGTCGCTGCTCTGTGTGTACCAGCCGAGGAACTTCATAAACGAAGCGGGATTTATGGTAGGAATTCCTCTTAAATCCTTTAATTTTTGTCCGTATTCTCCGTATATTTCGGACGAGCCGCTCATAGAATAGCCGTTTGCGTTAAAAGTAACTTTTACTCTGTAACCCGACCAACGGCCGTATAGGGTTGTATCCTCGGTTAAAACATCGTTGCCGAAATCCCAATGCTTGTAGCCGTCGCCCAAAGGTATTGCCCAGATATCGTTAAAAACATATCCATCCCGCGGCGGCGGAGCTGCGGGTTTTTGTATTTTTTCACCGTTCAGGACAGTTTGAGAGGAAAGGGTTGTCGGCTCATTTTCGGCAAGCTTAAATGTCACGGTTCGTTTTTTTGCAATTTTTATATATTGCGCGTTGCTTATGTCTTCGTTTCTGAAGCTCTGCTTAATTTCTCCGAGAGAATTCTCGTCCGCACCGAACCTAAGACCGTTCGTTTCGGAGATTGAGAAAGCGTCGCCTGCGGCATATCTGCCTTTGATTATTGCATATCCGTTGTCAAAGTCAAAAAAGTAATTATTTTTGCCGGCACACGACAGCGTACAATGCTCCGCACTGATATCGATAACCGAATCTCCGGTTACGGTGAATTTCCCCTCGGAGGATACGGCATACTGACCGGTGCCGGAATTTTTTATCGTTCCGCCGCTCATTTTAACTTCGCAGCCGTAACCGACATAAAGCTCCGCGCCGTTTTTAAGGTTAACTGGTGCTTCGTCGGAACCTGTCGAATAGTTGTCTTCAAACAGTCCGCCCTTAATCTCAACTTTACTGCTTGCGTCGCTCACGGCAAGCCCGCCGCCCGGTCCTATTGCGCTGTTGTTTTTGATTACCGGAGTTCCGCTTCCGCCGCCTATTGTTAGCACTGCGTTCTTACCGTAATCAACAGAGATTGCTCCGCCGTTTCTGGCATAGCAGTTTTGAATGGTGCCGCCCTCCATAACGAACTTTCCGTACTCCACGCTCACGGCTCCGCCGTATACGCCGTAGAAGTTCTTTATTGTACCGCCGGTCATAATAAAATTGGAGTTTTTTTCATCAAGCCTGACAAAGCCTCCGGGAGTTCCGTAGACCCTGCCGTCAACCATTTTGCGGTTATATTCGAGATTTTCACCCTCTACGGTACCGCTTTCAAGCCGCAAGGTGGCATTGGGATTTCCGGAAAAACGGACGACGGAGATGGCCTTCTTTCCGTTTCCGATTATTTTCATAACTCCGTGTTGACTCTGCACGGAATCCCGTATCGTCAGTTCGGCTCCGTTCGTAAGATAGAAAGCTTTGTCGGAATCAACGTCCTGTTTTATCGTAAAACCGTAATAATTCAGGTCAATGACGACCTTTGATTTAATCAGGAAATATCCGTCGCATTCGCTCAAAGACACCGTAAAGTTTTTTCCGATACGAATTACGGTTGTTTCGTCTGTTCTGTTGTTTGCATCGTCTATTGCTTTGTTAAATTCAGCCCCCGACTTAACGGTAACGGTCACCTCGGAGTTTGTCTGTGCCGCGGCGGAACTTTTTGCCTTTGCGGTTTTTTCTGTTGCCGCGCTTTCGGCAAATACCGTTATCGGCATAAAGCAAAGCAGCATACACAGAGTGAGCAGTATACTTAGTATTCGTTTTTTCATTTTGCGTTACCTCCGTTTTTTAGCGGCTCAGTCAAGTGCGATTATTGTAACAGTACCTCTGAAGCCCTTGAGATAAGTGTTGTATGCCGATTGCTCAAACCACAACTGCAATGTAATGTCTTCATTTGACGCATCATACATTCTGCTGAAATTAAAGGAATGTTGATCACTGGTTTGCGGTATTTTTGCCCCGTCCCTTTTTATTCGCGTAAGTTCCCTGCACAGGTCGTCATCATAACCGTCTGTCATCTGAATAGAGTAATTGCCGCTGTTGTTAAATTCGTTTGATGAAACTTCGAGAGAACCGCTTATGCTGACGCTGTAAATATGTCCTTTTTTGAGTGTAATATTATTTCTGTAGGATGAAATCAAGCCACCCTTGTTTATATTTTCATAGACAGTGATATTGGCGTGGCCGCTATTCAGTAAGGCGCTCGGAGATTTTGCCTCTGCATAAAAATATCCGGAACAACTGCCGTTCCGACCGGCGTCGCCTTTGTCGCCTTTTTCGCCTTTGTCGCCTTTTTCGCCTTTGTCGCCTTTTTCGCCTTTTTCGCCGGGTTCGCCTTTTTCACCGTCTTTGCCGTTTTCACCGTCAATTCCCGCAGCCTTCACGCCGGTGTCGGTTGCGCCGATATACCAGTTTCCGTTATTGCCGATAAATGGGGTATTGCCGTCTGTCCCGTTTTGTCCGTCCTTGCCGTCGATTCCTTTTAATACGGTAAGGTCATACAAATTCAGCCACACATCGTCGCCGATATAACGCCATTGCAACATATTATTGCTCTCACGGAATTCAGGTGTTTTCCCGTTCGCTCCGTCTGCGCCGTTCTGCCCTGAGGGGCCCGAAATATCGGCTATTGCAACAAGATTTTGCCACTCGTCGCCCTCACAGCGCCATTGTATATGCGTTTCGGTTCGCCGTACTTCAATATTTTTGCCGTCAACACCGTTTTCACCGTCAGTACCGTCTTTTCCGTCAGTACCGTTTTCACCGTCAGTACCGTTTTTACCGTTAAGTCCGTCTTTACCGTTCAGTCCATCTTACCGTTCAGTCCGTCTTTACCGTTCAGTCCGTCTTTTCCGTCAGTACCGTCTTTTCCGTTTTCACCGACGGTGCTCCTGAGGTCGTCAAGTGCCACAAGGTCATGCCATTCGGACTCTTCACCGTATTTCCATTGTATGGCAGTACCGCTGTTTCGCACCTCCGGCAAAGCCGCGCTGCTCTGTACCGCTCTGCCGCACCCTGCGGCAAACACAATACAAATCGCCAACGCAATACCGATTATTGCCGAAAGCTTGCTCTTTAATACGTTCTTTTCCCTTTTCATCTTCTTTCCTCCGTTTAAAAGTAATATAACAGCTCGCTTGCGCCGTTGCTCACGCTGTAAATGAGACGCGGCGGTTAACGGACTTATAATTTATCGATTCCTTTTATCTTATATTTCTCCACAAACATATTGACTCCCTGTTTTAAAACCTCCATTTGAGATTTCAAATAATATTCGTCCTCAAACATAGCGTAGTGCACCGAGGCACGGACGAATATAAATATCAGCGGCGTGATTGTGGTGTAAGGTATTCCGATTTTCGGTTCTAACTGTTTTGCATACTCGGTATAACGCTCATTGACGCCCTCAAAAAACTTTTTTCCATATTCAATATATTTAGGATGAGTGTAAATTTGATACATCAAACGATATTTCTTGCCGTGCTTTTTTGCCGTCCAATAAGGTATTTCCTCAATGAACCTCATAACATCTTTGGGGTCGGTCGGCGCTTTTGCCATAAAGTCGTCCTCAACCTTTGCCATACAGTAAGCCGTGGACTCTATAATCAGCTCGTCAAGATTTTTGAAATAGCAATAAAGATTGCCTGTTGTGCAGTTGCAAGCCGCGGCAAGCGCCTTAATGCCGGTTCCGTTTAATCCGTTTTCCGCGTAACACTCAAAGCACTTTTCCATTATTTCCTGTTTTTTTTCGTTATGCTGTTGTTCCGTTGTTTTCATATATGCCTTCCTTATAATAACTAATCGATCATTTAGTATTAGTATAACATGGCGTTATATGGAAAGCAAGATATATTTGCAAAGATATAAACACTCCCCCGAGCGAAATGGGCAGTAATTTTGCAAAAAAAGAGACAAACAAGCTTTTCAGGCTTGTTTGTCTCTTTTGGTGGGAGAGAGTGGATTCGAACCACTGAAGTCAGTGACGACAGATTTACAGTCTGTTCCCTTTGGCCGCTCGGGAACTCTCCCATATTAAATTATGATGCGTAAAATGGAGCTGGTGGACGGACTTGAACCCCCGACCTGCTGATTACAAATCAGCTGCTCTACCAACTGAGCTACACCAGCGTTTTCAACGCTTGAATATATTATCATAAAAGGTCGGTTTCGTCAACACAAATTTTAAAATTTTTTAAAAAACTTTTAAAGTTCCCCCTATTCCGTACGGTACTTACGCTATGAAACGCAAATACACAAGACCGCACGAATCTTACGCAAAATAAAGCGCACAAAATTACGAAGCCTTGCAAAACAGCGGGTATATTATTTTTAACGGGCAATTATCCGTATGCAATACCGACTCTTGCTTTTTACCGCGCAATACTGTATAATTTATTCCAAAAACAACGATAAACGACACATTAATTATTCTCAGCAAATACGGTCATTCCGGTAAGGCATACCGTATTGCAGCAATAATGATACGAGCCTTATCTTACAGGAGTTTTTATATGAAGGATAAAGCACAAAAAAACATTAAGATACGTTCGGTACAGTTCAACTTTATAATGAACGCCATACTGACCGTTTCTTCGTTTATTTTTCCGCTTATAACATTCCCGTATATATCGCGTACCCTTTTGGTTGACGGCAGCGGTAAAGTCAATTTTGCCACATCTGTAATATCATACTTTACCATGTTCGCTTCGCTCGGTATTCCGACATACGGTATACGCGCGTGCGCAAGAGTCCGCGACGACCGCGAAAAGCTTACAAAAACCACACAGGAACTTATAATAATAAACCTTATCACCTCGGCGATAACATACGTTGTATTTTTCATACTGCTTTTTACCGTTGACAGGTTTTATCAGGATAAGACGCTGCTCATTATAACCAGCGTTTCAATTATACTCAACACTTTGGGTGTAACGTGGCTTTACTCGGCTCTTGAGCAGTACTCGTATATCACAATAAGAAATATAGTATGCAAGCTCATTTCCATAGTTCTGATGTTTATATTTGTTCATGACCCGTCGGACTATGTAATATACGGCGTAATCGCTGTTTTGGCTTCGGGCGGTTCAAACCTTTTGAACTTTATTAACCTCAGGAAATACATTTCTCTGCGCCCCGTAGGGCATTATAATTTCAAACAGCATTTGCAGCCGATATTTGTTTTCTTTGCAACATCGGTTGCGGTAAGTATTTACACAAACCTTGACACGGTCATGCTCGGCTTTATGACCGACGACACGCAGGTGGGCTTATACAGCGCGTCGGTTAAGGTAAAAACGCTTCTGCTCGCCATAGTATCGTCGCTCGGAAACGTTCTTTTGCCGAGGCTGTCGGTTTATATACACGACAACGATTATCAAAAATTCAGAGAGACGCTGTCAAGAGTACTGAATTTCCTGCTTTTGATAACCATACCGCTTACGATATTCTTTACGCTCTTTGCAAGGGATTCTATCGTGTTTATTTCGGGAGAAGCGTTTGCCGGCGCCACTCTTTCCATGCAGCTTTTAATGCCCACGGTATTTTTCAACGCTCTTAACGGCATGACCGGCAACCAGATGCTCGTACCGCTCGGAAGAGAAAAAGCCGTAATGCTGTCGGTCATTATAGGAGCTTTGCTTGATTTTGTTTTAAACTTCTTTGTAATTCCGAAAATGGGAGCCGCCGGTGCGGCACTTTCAACGCTCCTTGCGGAATTTATAGTTTTGGTAGTGCAGATATTCTTCTTAAAAGATCATCTCGGCAAAGTCATACGCGGAGTCAAGATGCTGCCGATCTTTTTAAGCGCTGTCGTTTCCACCGGTGCGGAAATTGCAATACTGCACTATATGAGCGTTTCAAACGTCTTTTTAAGGCTTGTTATCGGCGCGGTATCATTCTTCGGTATCTATTTTGTACTGCTTTTGGTACAAAGGGAAAAATTCCTTATGGAAAACATCGCGCTTGTATTCAATAAAATAAAAACATTTTTATCATCAAGAAAACAGCAAACCAAAGGAGAGTAATTTATGGGTTTCAGAGAAAAACTGCGTGACAACCCCACAACAAACGGTCTTTACTGTCGCCTGCGCGATATGAAGCACAACTACTATCACCGCAAAAATACAAGTACGAATTACAGTTTTACAGACCGCAGCACGGGCAAAAACAAGTGCTGCATAATACTTGCCGGATACAAATCATTCGTATGGGACACCGTTTTTCCGCGAATCAAGAAATTCATACCGGACGATATTGACGTCTGTGTGGTTTCGTCGGGACTTTATTCCGAGGAACTTGACAAAATCTGTTCGGAAAACGACTGGTCGTATCTCAGCACAAATCGCAATAATGTCTCTGTGGCTCAAAACGTTGCCATCGATTTGATGAAAGACGCCGAGTTCTTTTACAAGCTCGATGAGGACATATTTGTAACCGACGGCTACTTCCAAACACTTATGGACACATATAACAAAGTAAGCCGCGACGGCGAATACGATATAGGTTTTGTGGCTCCGCTTATACCGATAAACGGTTACGGTCATTTGAGACTTTTAAAGCGTCTCGGTCTTACGGACCTTTATGCCGAGAAATTTGAGCGCCCGATATATGCGAGCTATTCTACACGTCAGATTGAATGCAATCCCGACGTTGCTGAATTTTTCTGGGGCGAGGGCGGTTTCTTCCCCCATATAGACGAGCTTGCAAAGCAGCTTAAAAACGATGAATTTTCATATTCGGCTTGCCCGGTTCGCTTCAGCATAGGAGCTATCCTCTTCACGCGCGAAACATGGACAAAAATGGGTATGTTCCCCGTAACTCACGGCTCGGGAATGGGTCTTGACGAATCGGAATTCTGCGCTTTCTGCATAAAAGAATCGCAGGCCATTATAGTTGCCGAAAATGCGGTTGTCGGTCACCTCTCATTCGGTAATCAGAACGCCGCAATGAAAGAGTATTACGGCAAGCATCACGAGAGATTTGAAATCGCGGAATAAACAAAAAACAAAACCGGTAGGAGCAAGCGTTCCTGCCGGTTTTTTATGCGGTGATTTTGCCGAAAGCCTTTGCTCCGCATATTTTCACAAAAGCTCAAACAGGTCTTTGCAGCATTTGATTTTTCCGTTCTTTTTAAGTTTGCCTATAACGGCGGAAAGTCCCGAACGGTCAACCTCAAGATAATCAGCAAGCTGCTGACGGTCATAGGCAATACGAAAGCTGCTTTTACCCTGCTCCTTAGCCGTCTGCATTAAAAATGTCATCAGTTTTTCCTCGGTGGAGCGTTTGCTCGTCACCTCAAGTCTTTTCATAAGAACAAGATTTTTCACCGATGACGTTCGCAGTAAATTTAAAATAAAACGGTTGTATAAATCCGTATTTTCGGGCGGAATATCCGGCAGACCGAGGAGCATAACAACGGTTTCGTCAAGAGCAACGACATCTACCGGAATACTTTTTATTCCGGCGCATACAAACGCTTCGCCGAACACCTCCGAAGGCTCCAATACAGCGACTATGCTGCGATTGCCGTAGTAATCCGTCCGCTCTATTTGCGCGTGCCCGTGAAGTACAACACCTATGTGCTCCGGTTTTTCGCCCTCGGAGAAAATAACGTCACCTTTTGAGTATTTAATAATCTTAGAGTTCATAATCTCAGTAAGGTGCTTTATGTCGTCTCTGTCAAGTCCCGTAAACACGCGGCACTTTTTGAGTATTTCAAAATAATTCTCCATTTTGCCTCCGTTTGTTGAAAATTCAACATACAATTCGGTTTTATTATATTATAATGTCCTCACAAGTCAAGAAAAAATAAATTTCGGAGGAAATACATGATAAGAAAAATCATAAAAATAGATGAAGAAAAGTGCAACGGCTGCGGTGCCTGTGCCGCCGCCTGCCACGAGGGCGCAATAGGTATGGTAAACGGCAAAGCCAAGCTTATGCGCGAGGACTACTGCGACGGGCTCGGCGACTGTCTGCCCGCCTGCCCGACCGGCGCAATAACATTTGAAGAGAGAGAAGCTCCCGAATACAACGAGGAAGCCGTTAAAAAAGCAAAAATGCACAAAGCGGCGGCTATGCTTCACGGCGGCTGTCCCGGTTCGCGATCAAGAGTAATTGAGCACAAATACGAGGTCTCAAAAAGCACGAACACGGTTTCGGAAAGCCGTTTGAGACAGTGGCCGGTTCAGATAAAGCTCGTTCCCGTAACCGCTCCGTACTTTGAGAATGCGGATTTGCTAATATCCGCCGACTGTGCGGCTTACGCATACGGAAATTTCCACGGAGATTTTATAAAGAACCGTATAACTCTTATAGGCTGCCCGAAGCTTGACGACACGGATTATTCGGAAAAGCTGACGGAAATTATAGCGCTCAACAACATAAGAAGCGTTACCGTGGTAAGAATGGAGGTTCCCTGCTGCGGAGGTATTGAAAACGCCGCAAAACAGGCTGTAAAGAGAAGCGGAAAATTTATACCGTGGCACGTGGTAACAATCTCGACCGACGGAAGAATTTTGGATTAAAGTAAATTGAATAAAGAAAGAAGCTGTATGTTTTTACATACAGCTTTTTTGTGTTAAGAATTTTCTTTAATGTATTTACCGTATTTAATTCTGTTTACTATAAAGCCGACGCCGAGCACCAAAAGCATCGGAATCAACAGTATAATAAGAGCCAATATACCGACAATGACAATCGGAACGCCCTTTTTGCTCTTTTTGACGTTGCACTCGGGCTTTTTTTCTTTTTGAGGCTTCGGCCCCTGCTCACCCTCTTTATAGAACGGTCTTATCGGAAGTATGGCGTCATATGACGGTATACCCGAATTATGTAAAAGCGGTTCCACAAAATCGGTAAACGAATCAGCTACCTTTATAATCTTACGCGGCTTTATATGAAGAGCGGCAAAAACCGAATCCACAATATGAAGAAGCCCCACGGTTATTTTGTATTCGTTATCGTCAACACTGTAAAGGTCTTCTCCGCCATACAGATTAACCACAAGGTCGCAGATAAAATCAACAACGCTTTTATCGGCAATGTCGGCATAATCTTCGGGTTTAAGCCCTGTTTCGGCACGAGTCAGCTTTGCGACTTTGCCTATTGTAAGAGAATTAAGCTTTTTGGCAAACGGTTTTATGAGCCAGCCGATTTTATAAATAAGCTTTTTCTTTATGCTCATCGCCGTTGCCATATCGGCAAGCGTCGGAATATCCGTTCCGGCGGCTTTTATCATATCCTTTACCATGCCGATAAGCTGATATTTGAGATACTCCTGAAGGGTTTTGCCCTCCAAGTCGAAATCCACCGTTTCGGTTATGAGGTCGGTGGTGGTTGAAACCATTTTTACATCCGGATCCAAAACAATGGTGCGTATCGGCGCAGGATAGCCTACGGTTGCGGCAGTTGCTATATCGTAAAGCGTATTTCCGCGGTCGCTCGTTATCATATCTATATCGTGCACGTGTGTATGACCCGTAAGCATAAACTGTATACCTAAGTCGGCAAGCTCGTTTCTGCGCGACTCATAGTCGCCGAGCATATCGTTTTTACCTATCAGCTCATAAACGGGCGACGGAGCTATAAGCGGATGGTGGGTCATAGCCAAAATAAACTGGTCGTTTTTACGCGCGTCCTCCGCCTGAGCTTTTATCCACTCAAAGCACTCATCCGAAAAGCCGCTTTTACCGGAAAGATTGCGGTCGTCATTAAGTGCGAAAAGCCTGTAACCGTCGGCAAGCTGTACTACATACGACATACTGTCGCGATGAACCGCGATGGCTTCGTCGGGACCGAACTCTTTATACATATCATAGAGCTGCTCGCGCTTTGCGGCGGGAATTTTTACCTTTTCATCGCCTACAAAGCTGTCGGTTAACCCGTCGTCCTGATAGTCGTGGGTTGCCGTAAGAACATAAACGCGTTTTCCGCTCTTTTTTAAATCGCGGAGCATTTCGATAAATTCCTCGTGCGCCTCAAATTCACCGTTGTTGGTGGTATCGCCCGAAAGTAAAACTATATCTGTTCGCTTATCTTCTTTTATCTGCTTAAAGGCGGCTCTTAAAAGCTCCTCACTGTATTTTAAAAGCTTTTGGCTTTTGGCGTTTGCCGCGTCGTAAGCCTTGCCCTCTACGCCGGTCTTTTTTGAATAGTAATGCGTGTCCGTTATCACGGTCACGGTAAGAGGTTTTTTTGCCAAATCCACTATCCCCTTTTATTACTTTATAGCTTTTGTTTTAATCTCGTCAACAAGGCGGTCGCGAAGAGCCGAAAGCTCCATGGCGCCTATATCGCCCTCGCCGCGATGACGTACCGAAACAGTGCCGTTTTCGACTTCTTTGTCGCCGACGACAAGCATATACGGCGTTTTCTGAAGCTGAGCCTCACGTATTTTATATCCGATTTTTTCCGAACGGTCGTCAACCTTTACGCGGATACCGTATTTTTTAAGTTCTGCCTCGATTTCATGCGCTCTGTCTGCATGGCGGTCGGCAATCGGAAGAACGACGGCCTGTACGGGTGATAGCCAAAGCGGGAATGCGCCTGCAAAATGCTCTATAAGAACGCCGATAAATCTCTCTACCGAGCCGAAAACAACGCGGTGAATCATAACGGGGCAGTGCTTTTCGCCGTCGGCACCCGTGTATTCAAGATTAAATCTCTCGGGAAGCTGGAAGTCAAGCTGAATAGTACCGCACTGCCAGGTTCTGCCGAGCGAATCTTCAATGTGGAAGTCAAGCTTCGGACCGTAGAACGCACCGTCGCCCTCATTTACGGTATATTCCTTACCGATACTTTCGATTGCGTCGGAAAGCGATTTTGTGGCTTTGTCCCATTCCTCTTTTGTGCCCATATGATCCTCGGGCATGGTTGAAAGCTCTATGGTATATGGCAGCTTAAAGAGATTATAAACCTCGTCAAAGAGCTGTGATATTCTTACAACCTCGTCGCGTATCTGGTCGGGAGCGAGAAGTATATGAGCATCGTCCTGAGTGAAGCAGCGTACACGGAAGAGCCCGTGAAGCGCGCCCGAAAGCTCGTGGCGATGTACTCTGCCGAGTTCACCGTAGCGAAGAGGCAATTCCTTGTATGAATGAGGCTCAAGCCCATAAACAAGTATGCTGCCGGGGCAGTTCATCGGCTTTATGGCGAAATCCTCACCGTCGATAACGGTTGTATACATATTATCCTTGTAGTGATCCCAGTGACCCGAAGTCTCCCAAAGCGAACGCTTCATTATCTGAGGAGTAGATATTTCAAGATAACCCCATCTCTCGTGAACCTCGTGCCAATAATCAATAAGAGTATTGCGGAGAATCATACCGTTGGGAAGGAAGAAAGGCATTCCGGGAGCCTCGTCGCGAAGTGCAAAAAGCCCAAGCTCCTTGCCGAGTTTTCTGTGGTCGCGTTTTTTAGCCTCTTCGATTCTTTCGAGATATTCCGTAAGTTCGGACTGCTTTGTGAAAGATATACCGTATATACGCTGAAGCATTTTATTTTTTTCGTCGCCGCGCCAATAAGCGCCTGCTATGGACGTAAGCTTAAACGCCTTTACTCTGCCCGTATCGGGAATATGCGGCCCTGCGCAAAGCTCTGTAAACTCAGCCTGCTTATAGAACGAAATTTTTTCGCCTTTGCCGGCGTGCTCTTTAATAAGCTCAACTTTATACGGCTCGTCCTTTTCCTCCATAAGCTTTACGGCCTCGTCTGCGGAGAGGTCGAACTGCTCAAGCGGAATATTTTCCTTTACGATTTTCTTCATCTCAGCCTCGATTTTTTCGAGAATTTCGGGAGTAAAGGGAAAATCTACGTCGAAGTCATAGTAAAATCCGTTTGCTATTGACGGACCTATTGCGAGCTTAGCGTTCGGAAAAAGGCGTTTTACCGCCTGCGCGAGTATATGCGAGGTGGTATGCCAAAACGCTTTTTTACCGTCCTCATCGTCAAAAGTAAGTATTTCAACATGGCAATCCTTTGTAACGGGAGTGCGAAGGTCGCATGTCTCGCCGTCAATCTTTGCAAGGCAAGCGGCTTTGTACAGCCCCATACCGATAGACTTTGCAATATCCATTACGGTTGTGCCGCTTTGGAACTCCTTTACGACATCGTCTTTCAATGTAACTTTTACCATAAAAATTACCTCCAATATAAATTAAAAAGAGCACTTCATCTCAGAAAATCTGGGATGAAATGCTCAACATTCCACGGTTCCACCCGAATTGACGATAAAAATCGCCCACTCAAATGCTTTTAACGCAAGCTTACGGCACGCCTTAATCAACAGCTTTCGGCGCGCGCTCGGGAGCGGTATCGGGCAGTTTTGCACGCTCTTCTTTCAGCCAACGAAAGAGCTCTCTTATGTGCAAAAGCACTTGCCGTCATTCTCCGTCAACGGGTTAACTTTTTTACTTTGGGTCTATATTATACTCATTTTTCCGATATGTCAAGAGATGAATTTCATCAAAAGTTCTATAACGAATACGGCGGCGCAGGAAGAAAGTGCAACAGTGAGCAAACCTTTCTCAAAAAATGCAAGCAACAGCGCTACTATGAGCCCTGCCACAGCCGACCACACGCTTCCCGTAGAAGAAAATACCGCGGGAAATGTCATTGCCGCCAATACTGCATACGGAATGTAATAAAGAAACGATCTTATAAATCTGTTTTCGATTTTTTTGCGAAAAATCACAAGCGGCAGCATTCTTATAAGATATGTGACAAGCGCCATAACCGCTATATATATAAATATGTTCTCAGCCGTTTTCATTTGCTTCGTCCTCCTTTACGGGTTTTAAGAGGGCGCCGACAGTCGCGGAAAGTACGGCGCAAATGATTATTACAAATCCCGAAGAGACTTTGCAAAGTCCCGGAATATATTTAAAACATATACTCAAAGCCGCCGACAGTATTACCACGACAGCCACGGTCTTATTATGTTTTGCGGGCGGTATAAATATAGCTATAAACATACCGTAAATCGCAATTCCGAGAGCAGACCGCACGGACAGCGGAAGCACGGTGCTCGCCGCGGCGCCTATAAGCGTGCCGAGGGTCCACCCGACTATGGGCAAAAGAGCAAGCCCGTACATATATTTTTTGCCGACCTCGCCTTTTTGACCCGAAGCTACGGCAAATATTTCATCGGTATTGCTGAACGCTATTAAAAATCGGTCAAGCAAATTTACGCTCTTGTGGAGTTTCTGCGACAGAGAGACCGACATCAGCGCATAGCGTATGTTTATAACAAACTGCGTAAGCGCCATTTCAAGATAAGCGCCGCCGGCGAGAATCAAATCAAGCCCTGCAAACTGCCCTGCCGAAGTTAAGTTTGTCATAGAGATAAGCACCGCCGTGAAAACAGGCAGGCCGCCTTCGACAGCCATCATACCGAATGTAAACGAAACCGAAAGATAACCGAGCGCTATCGGCAGACCGTCTTTCAGTCCTTTTTTAAAACTGTTTTGAAATTCCGTCATTTTTTATTCCTGCATTTTCTTCCCTGCGATATAAAAAGCACACCGCTTGGGAGCTCCCTGAGGTGTGCTTTTAACAGCATTGACTATTATAATCACAAAGTCGATTTATGTCAATATTATTCGGTTTTATTCTTTAATCGGAGCGCTCTTGTGGCGTTGATAACCGCTACAACCATAACTCCGACATCGGCGAATATGGCGACTCCCATATTTGCAATGCCTACTGCGCTGAGTATCAGGCAAACGGCTTTTACCAAAAGGGCAAACGTGATGTTTTCTTTGACTATCTTCAAAGTGTGAACCGAGATCTTTTTGGCAAGGGATATTTTTGCCGGATCATCGTCCATAAGCACTATATCGGCCGCCTCTATTGCCGCGTCCGAGCCGAGCGCGCCCATTGCTATGCCTATATCGGCTCTTGAGAGCACGGGAGCGTCGTTTATTCCGTCGCCGACAAATGCCAGCTTTTCTTTGGGCTCTTTTTTGTCAAGGAGCTTTTCGACCTCCGATACCTTATCGGCAGGGAGAAGCTCCGAGTGAACCTCGTCTATGCCTATTTCCGCGGCTACCCTGTCGGCAGCGGCTTTGGAGTCGCCCGTGAGCATTACCGTCTTTTTGACGCCGTGCTTTTTAAGTTCGCTGAGAGCAAGTTTTGTATTAGGTTTTACAACATCCGATATTACAATACAGCCGACATATTTTCCGTTCTCGGAAACATACACAACCGTACCCTCGTTATGCTCATTTGCAACGGCGATATTCTCTTCTTTCATCAGCTTTAAGTTGCCGGCGAAGACCTTTTTGCCGTCCACTGCAGCCGAAACTCCGTGACCTGCAATCTCTTTTATGTCTGTAACGTCGTTTTCATCAATATCCTTGCCGTAATATTTTTTAAGACTGAGGCTTATGGGGTGGCTTGAAGCGCTTTCCGCATACGCCGCCAGACGAATCAAATCATCCTTCGTGTATCCGTTTTCGGGATATACTCCCGTTACCTCAAAGACTCCCTTTGTAAGAGTTCCGGTCTTATCGAACACAACATATTTCGTTTCCGAAAGTCCCTCAAGATAGTTGGAGCCTTTTACGAGTATACCGTTTGCCGAAGCACAGCCGATTCCCGCAAAGAATGAGAGCGGAACCGATATTACAAGCGCACACGGACAACTGACAACAAGGAAAGTAAGCGCTCTGAATATCCAATTGCCCCACATGGGCGCATAACCCGCAATAAGCCTTATAACGGGCGGCAGAATTGCGAGCGCAAGCGCCGAAAAGCAAACCGCCGGAGTATAATATTTTGCAAATTTTGTTATGAAATTCTCGGAGCGCGACTTTTTCATACTTGAATTTTCAACAAGGTCAAGTATTTTTGATACGGTTGAATCGCCGAACTCCTTAGTGGTTTTCACCTTGATGACGCCTGTCATATTGATGCAGCCGCTTATAACCTCGTCGCCTGTTTTGACATTTCTCGGCAGGCTCTCGCCGGTTAAAGCGCTTGTGTTAAGCGACGTGTCGCCGCTTGTAACAACGCCGTCTATCGGGATTTTTTCGCCGGGATTTACGGTTATTTCTGTGCCGACCGATACTTCGTCGGGATCTACCTTTTGGAGTTTTCCGTCAACCTCGACATTTGCGTAGTCAGGTCTTATATCCATCAGCGCGGAAATGTTACGTCTGCTCTTGCCGACGGCTATGCTCTGGAAAAGCTCGCCTATCTGATAAAAGAGCATTACGGCAACGCCCTCTTTGTAATCGCCGAGCGCTATGGCGCCGACGGTTGCGACCGCCATAAGGAAATTCTCATCAAAAACCTGACCTTTAAAGATACCTTTAACCGCCTTTTTGAGAATGTCGTAGCCGATTATAAAATACGGTACCAAATTTAAAACAAGCCAAATGTATTTATTGAGAGTTATAAATTTGCCGAGGACGGAAAGACCTATTATCAGCACAGCCGAAACTATTATTCGCCACAGAACGTTTTTCTGTTTTTTACTCATAAATATCTCCCTCACTTACTTATTTGCCGAAAACGGCGTCTCGTAACATCAGATATATATTTCGCAGTCGTCCTCAACCTTTTTGCAATTTTTGAGGACTTTTTTCATAACGGCTGCCGCATCGGCACCGTCGTCAAATTCAACTTTCATTTTTTGGGTCATAAAGGATACTACGGCTTCACGAACGCCGTCGGTCTTTTGAGCAGCTTCCTCCATCTTTGCGGCACAGTTTGCACAATCGACTTCTATATTGTATGTTTTTTTCATAATAACAACCCTTTCTTCGGCTGCTCTCTTTCGGAACAGTTGAGCAACCATTCATTTGTTGTCTATATTATAGTTGAACATATGCTCAATTGTCAATATGTTTTTCAAAAATTTTTTAAAAAATTTTTATATTGGTAAAATATCATTTATAAATCGAAAATTCCCGACGGATAAAAGCCTTTTTGTCTGTACGATTTCATATAGAAAGCGTAAAAAAAGCCCCGAATAATGTTTTTCGCATATTCGGGACCTTATAATATTATTCTATTGTGACGAAATATTCGGGCGACAATATAATCGCCGATTTATATGATGTATATTTAAAAAGCTTTAATCGCCCAAGTGTTGATGGCGAATATGCTCATCTGCAATTTCGATAACGGTTGTAATGTGCTCGTCATCAAAGCTGTAAAATACATGCTTACCGTCTCGGCGAGCCTTAACTATATTATTCGCTTTTAAAAGGGCAAGCTGATGCGACACGGCGGACTTAGTCATACCGAGCGCCACGGCAAGGTCGCAAACGCACACCTCGCGCTTATCCAGCGCCATAACTATTTTGGCTCTCGTGGGATCGCCGAGGACTTTAAACAGATTTGAAACTCCGTTTATTTCCTCTTCCGAAAACATATTGTTTTTTATATCGTCAACAACTTCTTGCATAACGGCATTGCAGTCGCACTTATTATCAGCCATTCTTCTTTTCACCTCATAAACATACAGCATTGTACTGCTGAGAATATTATATAACTTAAAAACAAATATTTCAAATAAAATGTGCAAACATAGTGACAGCCGAAAAGTACTGCAAAAAAGGACTCAGCATACGCTAAGTCCTTTTTGGTGACCCGGACGAGATTTGAACTCGTGTTACCGCCGTGAAAGGGCGGTGTCTTGACCGCTTGACCACCGGGCCGTTATGGTAGCGGCAGTGGGACTTGAACCTACGACCTTCCGGGTATGAACCGGACGCTCTAGCCAACTAAGCTATGCCGCCATATGTGCCGCTTTTTCAGCGGCTTTGATATTATAATATAAAGTGTGCTGCTTGTCAATAGTTTATTTATGATTAAAACGAAAATTGCATTTACAATGCGGCATACCGTTTTTTCAAAAGCCGCATTGCACCAAAAAACAAACTATTACTTTTCCATCAACGTTACCATTACCGCTTTTTGAGCGTGGAGACGGTTTTCGGCTTCATCAAATATCTCATCTGCGTGAGACTCAAACACATCTGCGGTTATCTCTTCGCCGCGGTGAGCAGGCAGACAATGCTGAACCATACAGCCGCTGTTGGCAGCCGCAAGCAGTTCCTTATTGACCTGATATTTGCCGCCGAATACTTTTTTGCGCTCTTCGGCTTCGCCCTCCTGCCCCATTGACGCCCAAACGTCGGTAAAGATGACGTCGGCGCCGCTTGCAGCATCCATCGGCTCGGTAAACATCGAAAATCCCGCATAATTATCGGCAAAGTCAAGCACGCGGCTGTCGGGTCTGTACCCATCGGGGCAAGCCACCGATACCTGCATACCTGTTTTAAGTCCGCCGACTATAAGGGAATTTGCCATATTGTTGCCGTCGCCTATGTAGCACATTTTAAGACCGTCAAGATGACCCTTGTGCTCACGTACCGTCATAAGGTCGGCAAGCACCTGGCACGGATGGCAAAAATCGGTAAGACCGTTTATTATCGGAATAGAGCCGTACTTTGCGAGCGCCTCAACCTCGGACTGCTCAAAAGTTCTTATCATAATGCCGTCGATATAGCGTGAGAGAACTCTTGCGGTATCCTGTATAGGCTCGCCGCGTCCTATCTGAAGGTCGCGGTTGGAAAGAAAGAGCGCCTGACCGCCGAGCTGATACATACCCGTCTCAAAAGAAACTCTTGTTCTTGTAGAGGATTTTTGAAAAATCATACCGAGGGTCTGACCTTTAAGTCTTTGGTGCGCTATGCCGTGCTTGTTTTCATATTTAAGCTGATCGGCAAGATTTAAAAGGTCCGATATTTCGCCCGGAGTAGTCGATAAAAGACTTAATAAATGTTTCATTTTAATTCACATAGCCTTTCCGGCTACAAATATAATCACGTTCGCCCCTGCTGTAGCCGTGCAAGGCGTGAAAGGTTTTATACAGAAAGGGTCTTTTCGAGAATCTCGAGTCCCCTGTCTATTTCGTCATATGTTATGGTGAGCGGAGGAAGCATACGAAGCGACTGCTTGGCGGTTAAAATAAGAAGCCCGTTTTCAACACAGCGCGCCGCCACGTCCGCCGCCTTTTGATTTTTAAGGTCTATACCTATCATAAGACCCATACCGCGCACTTCGGAAACATCCTTAAACAATGAAACCCTGTTTCTTATGTATTCGCCCTTTTCGCTGACGTCCTTTAAAAATTCTTCGTCAAGTCGGCTTAATATCTCGACTGCGCCCGATAAAACCACTGGATTTCCGCCGAAGGTCGTACCGTGAGTACCGGGAGTCAAAACGCTGCCGAACTGCTCTTTTGCAAGGCATGCTCCTATCGGCAGTCCGCCGCCGAGGCCCTTTGCTGACGTCAAAACGTCCGGCTTTACGCCGATATTTTCCCAAGCATAGAGCTTGCCGGTTCTGCCGACGCCTGTCTGCACCTCGTCGAATATAAGAACAATATCGTTCTCGTCGCACAGCTCTCTTATATATTCTATATAATCGCGAGGAGTTATTATAACTCCGCCCTCGCCCTGAATAACCTCAAGTATTACCGCGCAAACCGTTCCGTCAAGAAGCTCGGAAAACGCTTTTTTGTCGCCTGCCTCGGCATATTTAAAGCCGCCCACAAAAGGCATAAAATACTTGTGGTAGTGTTCCTGCCCCGTTGCGGTTATTGTAGCCATGGTTCTGCCATGGAAAGAATTTATAAGCGATATTATTGTATTGCGGTTTTCACCGTAGCGGTCAAAGCTGTATTTTCTTGCAAGCTTTATGGCGCACTCATTCGCCTCCGCTCCGGAATTGCAAAAAAGTACCTTATCAAATCCGCTTTTTTCGCACAGAAGCTTTGCCGCCTCGGCAACAGGCTCGTTGTAATAGAGATTTGACGTGTGCTGAATTTTATCTATCTGCCCGATAACGGCTCTTTTCCAGCCCTCATCGTTTACACCGAAAATATTAACGCCTATACCCGAAGTAAAATCAATTACCACTCTGCCGTCGGAGGACGTCAGAGACGCATTCTTGCCGCCCGTCAAGGCTATCGGGAAATGGCCGTATGTCGGCATTAAATATTTGTCGGCAGTATTTTTAATTTCGTTAAAGTCCATTTTATCAGTCCTCAATAAGCTAATCTTATTATATATACAAAGTCCGAAAAATGCAATTGCCGTTTAACGCAAGCTGTTATCGGCGATGCTGTATGTTATATACTTGCTGTCTGTACAAAACAACAATATAACGAATAAGGCGCAAAATCTTGATTTTTCAGTATTTTTTTCGTCAGACAAGGCGTGTGCGGCGATGCTGTATGTATTTATCTCAAGTTGCTCAAAACACAATATAATTGAAAAAAGCGCAAAATCTTGATTTCGTGAAATTTTTTTCGTCAGACAAGGCGTGTAAAACGAAGATGTATGTATATACTGCGAATCGCACAAAACGAAGTTTAGCGGAACAATGCGCAAAATCTCGATTTTTCAGTATTTTTTTCGTCAGACGAGGCGTGTGCAGCGAAGCTGTATGTATTTACCTCAAGCTGCTCAAAACACAGTATAACGGAAAAAAGCGCAAAATCTCGATTTTTCAGTATTTTTTTCGTCAGACGAGGCGTGTGCGGCGATGCTGTATGTATATACTGCGAGCTGCACAAAACGAAGTATGGCGGAAAAAAGACGAAAAATCACCCGTGAAACATCGTGCCAAAGCCCTCATCCGTGAATAACTCCATAAGAATAGAATGCGGTATACGTCCGTCGATTATGTTAGTCTGAAGAACTCCGCGGCGGACTGCCTCAACACAGCAGTCGATTTTCGGTATCATACCGCCGGATATAATTCTCTGAGACTTGAGCGACGGTATTTCGGAAACCTGAACGTCGTGAATCAAGGTCGAGTCATCGTCCTTATCCATTAAAAGTCCGCTGATGTCGGTCATAAGCAAAAGCTTTTCCGCGTGGAGACTTGCGGCTATTGCCGCCGCGGCGGTATCGGCGTTTATATTAAACACTTCGCCGTTTTCGCCTGTTGCAACGGAGGAAATAACCGGGATATATTTATTTTCGAGAGTGTAATCTATGACGTCGGTATCGATTTCGGTTATCTCGCCTACAAATCCGACGTCCGATTTTGTATATTTTTCGGCTTTCATCATGTCGCCGTCAATGCCGCAAAGCCCTATTGCCTTACCGCCGTGCTTAGAAATGAGCTGAACCAAATGCTTATTCACTTTGCCTGCCAAAACCATTTGAACAATATCTATCGTCTCTTCGTCGGTATAGCGCAGCCCGTCTACAAAGCGGCTCTGCTTGCCTACACGTTTGAGCATATCCGATATTTCCGGTCCGCCGCCGTGAACGAGCACTATATTTACTCCTACGGAACGAAGAAGAACTATATCGGTCATTACGGCATCCTGAAGTTCTTCGTTTACCATGGCGTTGCCACCGTATTTTATGACAACCGTTTTATTTTGATACTTCTGAATATACGGTAAAGCCTGAACAAGAACTTCGGAACGGTCCGAATTTGTTATATTTGATATTTCCATAATTCTCCTCCGATAAATATCTGTAAATACTGAGTTTGCCGAAATTTACGCATCAGGTACGGTAATCGCCGTTTATTTTGACATAATCATAAGTTAAATCACAGCCGTAAGCCGCAGCAGAGAAGTCGCCCGATTTTAAATCGACAAGGATATAAACTTCGTCGGAGACCAAAACTTTTTTTGCTGTCTCTTCCGAGAACGGGATTCCCGAGCCGTCTTTGCACACTTCTATTTCGCCGCCCGCCGAGCTGAATTTCACATCGACCTTATGAACGTCAATATCCGCTCCGCTGTAACCGAGTGCGCAGAGAATTCTGCCCCAGTTTGCGTCCGCTCCGAACATAGCCGCCTTAACAAGAGACGAGCATATAACCGATTTTGCGCATATTTTTGCCGTCTTTTGGTCTGCGGCACCCGAAACTATACATTCGACAAGCTTTGTTGCGCCCTCGCCGTCTTTTGCCATAAGCTTTACGAGTTTTTCGCAAATTGCCGCAAGCGCACAAGTAAAGGCTTTGTAATCTTCGTTTTCAGAGGTTATTCTCTCGTTGCCGCAAAGCCCCGACGCCAAAACAGCCACGGTATCGTTGGTTGATGTGTCGCCGTCTACGGAGAGCATATTAAAGCTATCCTTTACAACTTCGAGAAGTGATTTTTTAAGCATTTCCGCCGAAATGTCTGCATCCGTTGTGATAAATGCGAGCATCGTTGCCATATTCGGGTGAATCATACCGCTGCCCTTGGAAACAGCGCCTATACGGCATTTTTTACCGCCGAGAGAAAACTCGCAGGCAAATTCTTTTTTTACGGTGTCCGTGGTCATTATCGCATTTGCCGCAGAATCCGAGCCGTCCTTATTAAGGCCGGAAACGAGCTTCGGCATACCGTTTTTGATGGGCTCAAGGTCTATAGGCTGACCTATAACTCCGGTAGAGGCTACCACAATGTCGCTTTTTGAAATGCCGAGTGCGTCTGCGGTTATTTTGCACATTTCCTCCGCTTTTTCAACTCCGTCGGCATTGCAGGTATTGGCTATACCGCTGTTGCAGACAATTGCACGCGCCTTACCGTCGCTTATATTTTCGCGTGTGACCGTTATGGGCGCTCCGCATACAAGGTTTTGTGTATAAACAGCCGCCGCGTCACATTCCTTTTCGCAGAAAATAAGCGCGAGGTCCTTTTTCTCCTTATTTTTACGGATTCCGCAATGAATTCCGTTTGCGGTAAATCCTTTCGGTGCGGCAACACCGCCGCCGATAAAACTTAATTCCATTACAATTTACCTTTCGTTTTTATGATAATTACAGTTCGAGGCCGTATTCCGGCGGCAAACCCATAACAAGATTCATACATTCAAGAGCCGCTCCGGACGCGCCCTTGCCGAGATTGTCGTAAAGAGCCATAAGAAGAAGTCTGTCGTCATTTCCGGCTACGGTGATATCCATACTGTCAAGCTCCGCCTTTGAATTTGACGCGACAAAGCCGCCGTTATCAAAAGACTCTTTATATTTAACTATGTCAGAATTATATTTTGAGCGGTAAATAGATTTAACGTCATCTGCGGTCTTCCCGTCTTTGAGATCTGTTTTAAACACGGGAACCGTAACGAGCATACCGCTGAAATAATCGCAAACATACGGGCAAAAGATCGGCGTAACTGACAGACCCGAAATTTTACGCATTTCTTTGAGGTGCTTATGCTCCTGATTTAAAGCGTATTCACGGGGAGCAAAAAGCTCCTGTGCTTTTTCGTCACTTTCATACATAGCGATACCTTTTTTGCCGGCTCCGCTGTAACCCGAAACGGCGTGACAGATAAATCCATGATCGGGTGAAATAATACCCTCGTCCAAAAGAGGCTTTACAAGCGCTATAAATCCGCTCGCATAACAGCCCGGCGACGCTATACGCTTTGAAGAAGCCACGGTTTCAAATCCGTCTTTGAAAATTTCGGGGAAGCCGTAAGCCCACCCCTCGCTTGTACGGTGAGCGGTTGAGGTATCTATAATAACCGTGTTGTCATTTGTAACAAGCTCTGCCGCCTCGGTTGCCGCGGCGTCCGGAAGACAGAGAAAAGCTATATCGGCACTGTTGAGAGCTTCTTTTCTCGAATCCACGTCCTTGCGAAGTTCCTCGGGAAGAGTTAAAAGCTCAATATCGTCTCTTTTTTTCAGGCGGTCGAATATTTTAAGACCCGTAGTACCCTGACTGCCGTCTATAAATACTTTTTTCATAATCACCATAGCCTTTCAAGCAACAAACAGTTCATTAAAAATCACCCTATATTCTATGGAGCCTTAACAGGCGCAACCGGTGATTTCCGCCGTCTCAAAATTATGCCGCAGGCAAATTTTGAGGGCAATATAATTTAAAAAGTGTAACTTTTCACACTATTTGTCTTGTTCTTTCAATATTTTTTCTATTCTCTTTGCCTCTTTCAGCACGTTCTGCGGTGCCGGTCCGCCGAGTGAAGTCCTGCCGTTTACACACTTGTCGAGATTTATGGCGTCATAAACGCCGTCATCAAACAAATCGCATATCTTTTTGTACTCTTCAAGAGGCAATGTCTCAAGCGTAAGACCCTTTTTAATGCAGAGAGCCACTATTTCACCTGTGGCCTTATATGCGTCACGGAACGGCAATCCCTTGCCGACGAGATAATCGGCACAGTCGGTAGCGTTGATAAATCCGCCTGCCGCGGCTTTACGCATATTTTCGGGAAGAGCCGTCATTGTGTCAAGCATTGGGATAAATGTGGTAAGGCAGATTTTAACGGTGTCAAAGGCGTCAAATATGGCTTCCTTATCCTCCTGCATATCCTTGTTATAAGCGAGCGGCAAGCCTTTCATCATTGTCAGAAGCGTCATAAGATCGCCGAAAACACGACCGGTTTTGCCGCGGATAAGCTCGGTTATGTCTGGATTTTTCTTTTGCGGCATTATTGACGAGCCGGTTGAAAAAGCGTCGTCAAGCTCAACGAATTTGAACTCCCACGAGCACCAGAGGATTATCTCCTCGGAAAAACGCGAAAGATGAACCATAAGTATTGACAAAGCGGAGGCAAGCTCCATACAAAAGTCCCTGTCCGATACGCCGTCAAGCGAATTGAGCATAGGTCCCGTAAAACCGAGCGCCTCGGCTGTCATTTCACGGTCGGTATTATATGTTGTTCCGGCAAGCGCACATGAGCCGAGCGGGCAGTAATTCATTCTTCTCTGCGCGTCGGCAATACGTTCGCGGTCGCGCAGAAGCATTTCGGCATACGCCAAAAGATGATGCCCGAATGTTATGGGCTGGGCGCGCTGCATATGAGTGTAGCCGGGCATAACGGCGTCTGCATACTTTTCAGCCTTTTCGCAGAGTACCCTTATAAGATCGGTGACAAGCGAATAAACGCTGTCGCACTCGCGGCGCAAATACAGCCTTACGTCAAGAGCTACCTGGTCGTTTCTGCTGCGAGCGGTATGAAGTCTTTTACCTGCCGAGCCTACGCGCTTTGTGAGTTCGCCCTCAACAAAGGTATGTATATCCTCTGCATTCGGGTCTATTTCCAACGTGCCGTTTTCGATTTCCGCCTTAATAGCTTTTAATCCGTCAACAATTTTTGAAAGGTCTTCCGCCGATATGATATTTTGCGCGCAAAGCATAGTCGCGTGTGCAATACTGCCGTCTATATCGTCCTTATACATTCTGCTGTCAAACGCTATTGACGAATTAAAATCGTTGGTTTTTGGGTCTAAAGCCTTTTGAAATCTACCCTGCCAAAGCTGCATTTTTCTACTCCTATCAAATACCACACAGCGACAAGAGACATAAATATCTCTTGTCGCACGGGGTAGTGCTAAGCACTGTTGTTTATTTTTTCAAGCGGTTTACAATGATTATTTGTTATCTCTCTTTGCGTCAAGTAACGCTTTTACCTTTGTGGGAAGCCCGAAGAGGTTGATAAATCCGGTAGCGTCGGTCTGATCATATGCGCCGCCGTCGTCGCCGAACGATGCAACATTTTCATCATAGAGAGTGTACGGTGAAGTTATGCCTGCGTTTATAACGTTGCCCTTATAGAGCTTAAGCTTAACGTCGCCGGTTACGGTCTGCTGAGTGTTGTCAACAAAAGCCGCAAGAGCTTCGCGAAGAGGTGAGAACCATTTGCCGTTGTATACGAGCTCGCCGTACTTCTGGGCAACAAGCTTTTTATAGTGAGATGTGTCGCGGTCAAGGGTTATCATTTCAAGAAGTTCATGAGCCTTATAGAGGATTGTTCCGCCGGGAGTCTCATAAACGCCGCGTGATTTCATACCGACAAGACGGTTCTCGACTATGTCAAGAAGTCCTATACCGTTTGCACCGCCGAGAGCGTTGAGCTTTTCAACAAGGGAAACAGCGTCAAGTTCTTCGCCGTCAACCGCTGTGGGAACGCCCTTTTCAAAATGGATTGTAACATATGTAGGCTCATCGGGAGCTTTTTCGGGAGAAACTCCGAGCTCAAGGAAGCCGTCTTTATTATACTGCGGCTCGTTTGCCGGATTTTCAAGGTCAAGTCCCTCATGAGAGAGATGCCATACGTTTTTATCTTTTGAGTAATTGGTTTCACGGTTGATTTTAAGCGGAATCTGATGAGCCTCGGCGTAGTCTATTTCTTCATCACGTGATTTGATGTCCCATTCACGCCAGGGAGCTATAATCTCCATCTCGGGAGCGAGCGCTTTAAGAGCAAGCTCAAAACGAACCTGATCGTTGCCTTTACCCGTGCAGCCGTGGCAAATAGCGTCAGCGCCCTCTTTTTTGGCTATATCGGCAAGGCCCTTTGCGATGCAGGGACGAGCATGCGATGTGCCGAGAAGATACTCTTCATACTCGGCGCCAGCTTTAAGGCAAGGCCAGATATAGTTTTCGATATAATCCTTTTTAAGGTCGAGAACATAGAGCTTTGAAGCGCCTGTCTTGAGAGCTTTCTCTTCGAGGCCGTCGAGCTCGGTACCCTGACCTACGTCGCCGGAAACCGCTATAACTTCGCAGTTATTGTAATTTTCTTTAAGCCACGGAATGATGATTGAAGTATCAAGTCCGCCGGAATAAGCGAGTACGACTTTTTTGATGTCTTTTTTATCCTTTTTCATAAATGTTACCTCCGAGCATCGGCAAAAGCCTTTGATTTTTGATTACGAAGAGATTATACACCAATTACATTTAAAATCAAGTGTTTTTTGCATAAATATTCAAGTTTTATGTATATTTGTGCGATATAACGACATAAATATACATTATCCGCCCTGTTTTATGCAACATTTAACCCAATTTATGAATTTTTATGCAAAAACTAAAGCCGAGCGAGAAATTTCGCCCGGCTCAGCCGTTATTTTTGGTTATTTTTAAGCGCCTTTTTCTTCTTGGACTTTTTAACTCCGAGTGTTATAAACGCTGCTGCCAAAACAATTACCACCGCACCGGCAGTAAAAGCCGCAACCTTGATATTATGCGTATATTGACCCTCGTAATATCTCGCCTTGTTTGAGCTTTTATCGCCGACAAGGTCCTTATAATACATCATATAAGTGCTGTAATCGAGAGTGTTTTCGTCAATATCTATAACGCGTGTACCGTGGAGCGGTCCGTCACCGTAAATATAAAATCCGACGCCGCTCGTATGCACCATATCGATGCCCTCGTATGTACCCGAAAAGTCATTATTATGGTCATGGCCGAAAAATGCCGCTTTAATATCACCCTGCTGTTTCCAAGCGTCAAATTCGCCGCCGTTTACCTTTGCGGGGCACGGTCCCTCGTCAAGGTGACCGCTTGCAATGTCCGTATTGAGCACATAATATTTGCCGTCTTTTTGCACGGCGCCGTCGGTACCCTTCGGGACTTCCTTTAAAAGCTCATATATTTCGGGAACGGGTATATGCTGGAAAAGGAGCGACGGCATGGGCACTCCGCCGTTTTCAGCCTTTAAGGCGTCACTCGTTTTTTTGTACCAATCAAGCTGATCCTCTTCGACGTGAGCATAACCGCCGTTTTCTTTATCATATGTACCGGAATCTATAAACCAAAGATTAAAGACGTTCTTTGTACCGTCCGAGCTTTTTATAGGAAGATTGTAGTTACCGCACCCGGTCATATCTTCACCTGCCGAAGCGAGGCAACCGGGCAAAGACTTATAGACATCCATCTGAAATTCTTTAGAAACTTTACCCTCGTCATCGTGATTCCCGTATACTATGGCAAAAGGGATATTCCGCGATGTAACAGGCTCCATAATCTGCCTGATTGCCTTTTCAACGCGCTTTTTGCTCTTATAGAGCACGGGCGACGGTCCGTGGATATTATCGCCGGTAAACACGATAAGGTCGGGATTTGCTTCTTCAATAGAAGCGTTCATAAGTTCAATTGTCTCTTCACACGGATTTACAACATCCTGCGGATCGGCAATTATAAGTATACGAAATTTTCCGTCTTTGAATTTAAGCGTAGTGTCATCCCCCGTTTCGGCAAAACTCTGAATTGCAAAGCACGGCGAAATCACCGAAAAGCAAAGAATTACCGATAAAATAATGTTTAATACCTTTTTCATATTTTCCTCCCAATGCCTGTACCATCTTTGATACATTCTCCTGCAAAAACAAATAACGCCGCCGCAGAAATTATTACGGCAAAACAGTATATAAAATAATATGCCGTTTTGAACAATAAAATCAGCGAAGGCTTTTAATTTTTGTCTAACTATTCTAACATTGAGAGAATTTTAATTCAACAGAAAAAGTTCACAATAAAGCGGTACTTTTTTCGACAGATTGAGCACCGAAAAGCGCGCCCCCGTCTTAATACCGTTATTGTACACTTAAGTTTCGCCTTTTTTCAGAGATTTTATATACTCTGTATCCTTTTTTGAAAGTTTAGCCGACGAGAGAAGTTCGGGGCGCTTCAAAAGCGTTGTTTCAAGCGCTTTTTCGTGACGCCACTTATCAATATTTGCGTGGTGCCCCGATAAAAGTATATCGGGAACCTTTACCCCGTGCCATTCATACGGTCTTGTATACTGCGGATATTCCAAAAGTCCGTTGTAATGACTTTCAAGCTCCTTTGCCTCGTCATTCGGCAGGACGTTATCAATCATACGCGAAATACTGTCGGCAAGTACAAGTGCAGGCAGTTCACCGCCGGTCAGAACATAATCGCCTATTGAAATCTCTTCATCGACTATCTCGTCGAGGATTCTCTGATCCACACCCTCATAATGACCGCAAAGCAGCACAATATGGTCTGTAAGGGCGAGTTCCTTTACTCTCTGCTGAGTCAAAGTTTTGCCCTGCGGCGACATATATATGAGATGCGGCTTTTTTTCTTCGTCGCCGTAAAGGCTCTTATAGCAGTCATATATGGGCTGAGGGCCCATCAGCATACCCATTCCGCCGCCGTACGGCGCGTCATCTACGCGGTTGTGTTTATCAAGTGTAAAGTCCCTTATGTTTACACAGTTTATCTCTACATATCCGTTTTTTCGTGCTCTGCCTATAATACTTTCGGACAGCACCGACTCGCACATTTCGGGGAAAAGCGTCATTATATCTATTTTCATTCTCCGTCCTCCCTTATAACGCACTCGTCCGAGAAAAGCCCCTTGAGCGGACGGAGATACACTTTTTCGTTTTCGACATCAAGCTTAACTACCACTAAGGGAATTACGGGAACCAACGTCTCTTTTCCGTTTTTATCTTTTACCGACCAAACGTCGTTTGCAACGCCCTTAATAACATCGGTAACGGTTCCGTACAGGATATCGGTATTATCCGCGTCGTACACGGAGCAGCCGATTACGTCCCCAACGAACGCTTTACCGCTGTCAAGTGAAACATCTTTACGGTCAAAATACAATATTTTGCCGCGATAACGCTCGGCATCCTCAATACTGAGTACACCCTGCAGCTTTAACAGCGCTATATTTTTATGAGGGCGCACGGAAACAACGCCGACCGCCTGCCTGCCGTCGGCATTAAGATACAATGTTTTGATTTTTTTCAGGAAGTCTGCGCCGTCGCACCATACGTCAAAGCGCATTTCGCCCCTGACGCCGTGCATACCTACCACTTTGCCTGCCTCAAGAAATTGTTTTAACATAAATTCACCGATTACCGTTTTAAAACGGCACTAAATAAAATGAGTACAAGAGGAAACTCCCCCTGTACTCGTTTACTGTCAGTCGATCTCAACCTGAACTCTTGTGCCGTCTTTTGTGGCGCGAGCCTTAACAACGGTTCTGATAGCCTTGGCTATTCTGCCCTGCTTGCCTATAACTCTGCCCATATCATTTTCGGCAACGTGAAGGTGATATACCGTAACGCCTCTGTCATCAGGCTCATCTGCCGTAACGGAAACCGAAGCCGGATCATCAACGAGTCCCTTAGCGATCTGTTCGAGAAGTTCTTTCAACTAAAAGACCTCCTATTATTTAATGATTCCGCTCTGCTTTAATACAGATTTAGCGGTCTCTGTGGGCTGAGCGCCGTTTTTGAGCCACTGCTCTGCCTTTTCAGCGTCAATCTTGATCTCTGCCGGAGACTTCATAGGATCAAAAGTACCTATCTCTTCGATAAATCTGCCGTCACGCGGAGCTCTTGAATCTGCAACAACTACACGATAGAAAGGAGCCTTTTTAGCGCCTACACGACGAAGTCTGATTTTTACTGCCATTGTTTTTTCCTCCAAGTATATAATAATTAAATTTATAAACTACACTTATAAAGTGCGATTAACAAAAATTACATTCCGTATTTGCCGAAGTTGCCCATCTTGCTGAAGCGGCGGCGTGCGGATTTTGAATTGAACTGCTTAAACAGCTTTTGCATATCGCGGTACTGCTTTAAAAGCTTATTGACATCCTCAACCTGCATACCGCATCCGGCGGCAATTCTGCGCTTACGCGACGGATTTATTATGTCGGGGTTTGCGCGCTCCTTATATGTCATTGAATAGATTATTGCCTGAACGCGGTCAAACTGACTTTCATCTACGTCCATATCTTTTATCTTACTGCCGACACCGGGGAGCATACCGAGCAAATCTTTCATAGAGCCCATTTTGCGCACCTGCTGGAGCTGTGACAGAAGATCGTTTAAATCGAACTTGTTTTTTCTGAGCTTTTTTTCGAGTTCGGCGGCTTTCTTTTCGTCAAGAGCCATTTCGGCTTTTTCGATAAGCGAAAGCATATCGCCCATTCCGAGAATTCGAGAAGCCATACGGTCGGGGTGGAAACAGTCAAGCTCCGTGAGCTTTTCGCCCATACCGACAAACTTTATGGGTTTGCCCGTAACCGCTCTCGCAGAGAGCGCCGCGCCGCCTCTTGTATCACCGTCAAGCTTTGTAAGCACCATACCGTCGATACCGAGCGCATCATCAAATGCGCTTGCCACCGTAACGGCGTCCTGACCGGTCATAGCGTCCACAACGAGAAGAATCTCGTGGGGGTGAACCTCGGCTTTTATGTTTTTAAGCTCGTTCATCAGCGTTTCGTCTATATGCAGACGACCTGCCGTATCTATAAAAACGTAGTCATAGCCCTTATCTTTGGCAAGTGAAACTGCGTCTTTTGCAATTTTAACCGGGTCGCCCTGACCCTCTTCAAACACGGGTACTCCCGCCTGCTCGCCGACTACCTGCAACTGCTTTATAGCTGCGGGACGGTACACGTCGCACGCTACAAGCAGCGGCCTGTGACCTTCGTTTTTGAGCTTTAATGCGATTTTTGCACAATGGGTCGTTTTACCTGAGCCCTGCAGACCGCACATCATAATTACCGTCGGTCCGTGTGAAGCGTATGCGAGCTTTGAGCCTGTTCCGCCCATCAGCTCGGTCAACTCCTCGTTGACAATTTTTATAACCATCTGAGCCGGTGTAAGGCTCTCTAAAACGTGCGAGCCTATTGCGCGCTCGGTAACTTTATTTGTAAAGTCCTTTGCGACCTTATAGTTAACGTCCGCTTCAAGAAGAGCGAGACGAACTTCACGCATAGCCTCTTTAACGTCGCTCTCGGTAAGGTTGCCTTTGCTGCGAAGCCTTTTAAAAGCGGCTTCAAGTCTGTCTGATAATCCTTCAAATGCCATAAACTTACCTCTGTAATTACTCTATGATAGACAAAGCAAGAGATTTTATCTTTACCGTAGTGTCGTTTATCTCACGGGAAAGCCCGTGATTTAAGTTATAATCGCTGATTTCCTCGGCACAGCCTATAATATCGTCAAGAGTGGACTTAATGCCGTTCCATTTTTTAACAAAGCCGAGTCTTGACTCCATCTCGTAGAGCTGACTTTCGGCACGTTTTATCGCATCGCGCACACCCTGACGGGTTATGCCCTCATTCTCGGCAATTTCGGCAAGAGAAAGATCGTCGTTATAATAAAGATTGATAAAATCACGCTGTTTCGCAGTAAGCATATCGCCGTAGAAATCAAGCAGAATCGTTATTTCAACATTGTTTGCCAAAACTACCTCTCCTTTAAAGTAAAAGTCCCTGTAAAGTCGGTAACTTTACAAGGACATATTATACTAAATAAATCTGTGATTGTCAAGAAAAAGTTTAGTTCTTCTTGGTTGTTCCGCCGCCCCAGTCAATGACGGCGTTCTTTGAAGGATCCCAATTGGGATCGGTGGTTGCAGGCGCCGTTGTAGGCTTTGCAGTAGGCTCGGTAGGCTTCGTAACGGGTTCGGTGGGTTTAGTTACAGGCTCCGTGGGCTTCGTAACCGGCTCGGTGGGTTTAGTTACGGGCTCGGTGGACTTCGTAGTATTTTCCGTTGTCGATTCCGTTGTTTCTTCGGTTGTCGGCTCCGAAACGGACGAAGTCTCTTTTGCCGTAGTCTCGGCATCGGGAACTTTGAGCCCTGCCGCTATACGCAAAATATAGACGGCGTCGCACGAATCGACTTTGCCGTCGCCGTTTAGATCGGCTCTTTTGATTTCATTTTCCGCAAGTTTTGTAAGGCCTGCGTCATATTTCATAACAAGCAGAGCGTCTGCCGAATCGACCTTACCGTCGCCGTTCACATCTCCGCGAGTTTTGCCGTCGCCTGCAGCGTAAACCATTACCGCCGCGATTGACAGAAGCATTACCGCCGCAGATAAAATGCTGAATAACCTTTTCATTTTAGCTCCTTCGCCGATTATCGGGCGCTCCAATCAATAACTGCGGCATTGCTTTCGTCCGCCGGATCGCCGGTTCCTATTTTTACGGTGCTGCCCGCTTTTTTTGTAGTGGAATCATTCTTCTTTGTGGGCTTATCTTCGCCGTTCGGCTCGGTCTCGGCAGCTTGCTCGGAGGTTTTGGTTATAAGATCGTCGTAGAACTCAACCGAACCGTCCTTGCCGGTGGTTACGGGAATAAGCTCGCCGTTTATGTTTGTGACGAATTTTTCACCCGATTCGTCGGTTGTGTATTCAATAGATGTTGTTTCGGATTGTGCGGCGGTCGTATCGTCTTTTTCCCAATCCCTCTTTTTTCCGCAGGAAATAAACACTACCGCAATCATAAGTATTAAAAGTGAAGCGGCGATAATTTTCTTGTTCATATTTTTTCTCCTTTGCCGTTTGCTGACAATAATTTTATCACAAACGTATTATCTTTGCAACACGGTCGGTAATAAACATACAGCGCGTCCGTTATTTTAATTCGGCTATGGTGACGCCCTCTTCGCCCTCACCGTATACGCCGGTTCTGTACGATTTTATGTTCGGATGATCTTTTAGGTGCTGCTGTATGGCTCTTCTGAGCGTACCCGTTCCCTTGCCGTGAATTATGGTAAGCTCATTAAGACCCGAGCGAAGCACTCCGTCAATAAACATATCGAGGTCGGCTATGGCCTCTTCAACCGATTCGCCGCGCAAATCCACACTCGATTTACCGCTCGGCAAGGATTTTTCCTTTACAGAACGGTAAAGGCTTTGCTGTTTCGGCTTTTTCTTGGCGGATAAAAGACGAAGATCGGCAATTTTGACTTTCATCTTCATAACTCCGGCTTTAACTTCGGCGTTCCCGTTTTTATCAAGCGATACAACTTCGCCCTCGGTGCCGAGCGTTTTAACAAATACATTGTCGCCCTGCTTTAAAGGTCTCGGTAAAACATAATCGCCGTCGTCGCCGTCGAAGTCGTTTTTCTCGTAGGTCATATCGTCTATTGTGTTAAGATGCTGCTTTAAAGCCGCTTTTGCCTTGCGCGCCATTTCGGAGGCGTTTTTCTCTTTTGATTGCTCGCGTTTCAGGCGGTCAATTTCCATCATAAGCGAAGCCGCGGCACGTTTTGCGTTTTCAAGTATGCGTTTTGCCTCGTTCTGCGCCATAAGGACTTCTTTTTCGCCCTTTTGCTTTGCCGAAGACAGCTCGTTTTCGGCTTTTCGTTTTATCTCGTCTATCTCGTCCTGCATCTCGGCGGTTTTTTCTTTTTCTTTTTCCATTTCGAGACGCGTTTTCTGAAGCGTATCAACGACATCTTCAAATCGGGTATTTTCTTCCGATATCAGTTTCGTCGCCTCATCTATCACCTCGTCCGACAAGCCGAGCTTTTTGGAGATTGCAAACGCATTTGAGCGCCCGGGTATACCGGTTATCAATTTATACGTAGGCTTTAAAGTATCTACCGAAAACTCGCACGACGCATTTTCGACTCTGTTTGTGCGAAGCGCATACTCTTTCAGTTCGGAATAGTGGGTTGTGGCAGCTATCTTGACGCCCTTTCGGCGGAGATCCTCAAGCACGGCTACCGCTAACGCCGCACCCTCTACGGGGTCGGTGCCTGCGCCCAGCTCATCAATCAAAACGAGTGAATTTTCGTCGGTATGATTGCTGATATATACAATTGCTGTCATATGCGCCGAAAAGGTGGAAAGCGACTGCTCAATGCTCTGCTCTTCGCCTATGTCGGCAAATACGTTTTTAAACACGGCTATGCTGCTGTTGTCGTTTGCCGGTATAAAAAGTCCGCACTCCGCCATCAGAGTTAACAGACCTATGGTCTTTATCGACACGGTTTTGCCGCCCGTATTGGGGCCGGTTATAACAAGCGAATCGTATTTATCGCCGAGCGACACGTCAATTGGCACGGCTTTTTTGGGGTCAAGCAACGGATGGCGCGCTTTTTTAAGCTCAATAACGCCGCGCGAATTTATTATCGGCATTGTGGCTTTCATCTTATATGCAAGCTGGGCCTTTGAGAAAATCAGGTTCAGCTCCGCCGCAGCTTCGCAGCTCATTTTTATTGTATCCGCAAAGCTTCCTGCCTCCTCAGACAGCTCGGCAAGTATTTTTTCTATCTCATCACGCTCGCGGCTTTCAAGTACCTTTATCTGATTGTTTGCCTCGATTACAGCCGCCGGCTCTATAAAGACCGTAGCACCGCTGCCCGATGTATCGTGAACCATACCGGAAACCTCGCTTCGGTGCTCGGCTTTTACGGGAACTACAAACCTGCCGTTTCGCTGTGTGACTATGGCGTCCTGCAAGCTTGATTTGTATCTCGGTGAATGTATCATACTGTCAAGCTTGTCGCGTATTTTGGACTCTTCAAGCCTTTTGTGCCTGCGTATATCTTTGAGCGTGGGCGAAGCATTGTCTGACATTTCGGTATCGGACAAAACAGCATTGTTTATTTTATCCTCAAGATATTTATTTGTATACAGCGAATTAAAAAGGTCGTCAATTGCGGTATCCATACCGGCGCTTTTTGAACGCCATTCGGTTATACCGCGTATTACGCGCAAATCACATGAAATATCCAAAAGCTCGCGCATAGACAGCGTACCGCCCGACGATGCACGGCTCAACTGATTATTGACGTTTATAAGCCCGCCGAACGAGGGCGCGCCGAATTTGGCTATGAGTATATGAGCCGCCTCCGTTTCGGAAAGCCGCTTTTGCACCTCAAAAAAATCGCCGCTCGGCTGCAGCGACAACGCCGCAAGCCTTGCCTCCTCGCAGGAGGTCATTTCCGAAAGAGAAGAAAGTATTTTCGGAAGTTCAAGAGATACGTGGTTTTTATCCATAATTAGTCCTTTACAGAATAATAAAAGTCAAGTGTTTTAAACGGTCTGTCCACCTTTGAAGCGAGGTATTTCTCGGTAATATAGCCGAGATCCTCACTCGCCTCCGGCGACAGCTTAAAATTGTACAATATATCTATTTTGGCAAAAATTATATGCCGCATGGCGCTGACAACGCCTATCTCAAGCGGAAAAAGAGCAGTCTCGTCGGCACAGTTGTCGCAGTAAAGCAGACCCCTTTCCATATCAAAATACATTATCGGCGTTTCAAAGGCGCCGCACTTTTCACAGGCGATAAGGTTCGGCATATATCCGGCAAGAGAAACGAGCCTTAATTCGGTTATTGCCTTTAACAAAAGCGGCGGCCTTTTTCCGTTCGCCAAAAAATACAATGAATTCAGCACTACGCGCAAAAAATCAGTTGCATCGTCTTCTTTCGGCGACAGTTCAAAGGCTATATCGCAAAAATACTGTGCAAGCGACAGTTTTTCGATGTCGTTGCGCAATCCGAAAAAGCTCTCTATACTCTCGGCTTCATCTATTATGTAGCTGTCCTTTGACTTATAAAAAGACAGTTTGGAATAGCACAAAAGCCCCGTTGCCGACTGCTTTTTGCTGTTCAGCTTTTTGGCGCCGCGCACAAAGGCGCGTATTACTCCGAGGCTGTCGGTCAGCACCGTTACAAGCTTGTCATTTTCGCCTATATTTTGTTCTTTCAGTATAAGTCCCTTTGCGTTCACGCCCATCGCGTTTACCCTTTTCGGCTGTACAGCCGACGCTGTTTTGCCAGTTGCGGTACAAAAGATAATCCTCTATTTTGCCGCTTTTTGCAAACATGTCCCAGTAAATACCGTTATCCATAAAAACACCGCCTCGGGAAAACTTACATATTTAAATTTTCCGTATGCGGCGGTATTATAACTGTCAATCAAGACCAAAATTGTGTATAAGACCCTCTCTGTTTCGCCAGTCCTCTTTGACTTTGACCCAACATCTGAGATTAACTTTTATGCCGAAGAATTTTTCCATATCTTCACGGGCATATGTTGATATTTTTTTCAGCATATTTCCGCCCTTGCCGATAATTATACCCTTATGAGATTCACGCTCGCAGTAAATTGTGGCTTCAACGTCCATAATATCGCCCGTTTCGCGCTCGCGCATAAGCTCTATTGCGACTGCCACACCGTGCGGAATTTCCTTATCAAGCAGACGAAGCATTTTTTCGCGTATCATTTCTGCCGCAAGAACTCTCTCCGGCTGATCGGTCAGCGTATCGTCGGGGAAAAAGTGCGGACTTTTTTCGGCGTGCTTTTTAAGCTCCGAAAGCAAAACGTCCATACCCTCGCCCGTTTTTGCGCTTACGGGGACAACCGCTTCAAAATCGTACTGTGCCGAAAGCGAGGCAATTTTTGTGATAAGCTCCTCTTTTCGGCTTATCATATCTATTTTATTGATTGCGGCAATAACGGGCATTTTGGCAGAGCGGAATTTTTTTATAAGCTCCGTTTCCGCGGCGTTGAGTTCTTTATCGGTCGCATCGACGACAAAGAGGCATTCTTCGACGCCCGAAATACTGTCGTTTACCGCCTCGACCATATATTCGCCGAGCTTGTCTTTGGGCTTAAAAAAGCCCGGAGTATCGGTAAAAACGAGCTGCACGTTATCGTCGGTAGTCAAGACACCCATTATTTTTGTACGGGTGGTTTGAGGTTTACCCGATACTATGGCTATTTTACTGCCTATAAGGCGGTTGAGTATCGAAGATTTGCCGACGTTTGCCTTGCCGACTATGGCTGCAAAAGCTGATTTTGATTCGTTCATTTTTTCTCCTTATCCGCTCTGTCGGAAGATTTTTTCTTCATTTGCGGAAAACCTTTGAATATAAACGCGAAAGCGACAACAAGGCTTAAAAGGAACAGCACGAAATAAAGTATATGCCCCTTAAAATAGCCGTAGAGCCCAAAAAAAGCCTCCGGCTGCCACATTATCATAATTCCCGTTAGGACAGCAAATATTGCCGATACCAAAACGGCTCCTGCCGCGGTATCTTTTGCGGCTTTGCCGTTATCGGTCCATTGGGTGCTTGCCAAATCGACCGTTCTTTCAACGGCGGTATTGACAAGTTCCAATGACACAACAAGTGCGTTTGCGAGAAATAATATCGCAAACTGAGTTCTTGTGATTTTAAAAAAGTCGGTCATCAGCAAAAAAGAATACATATATATCATACAGACAAAATGTATTCTCATATTGCGCTCGTGTTTAAGTGCGTAAAATATTCCGCGGAAAGCATAGCCGAAGCTTTTTAAAAGCCCGCGCATCAGATTTTATCCTCACTCTGGTCTATATAATAGCTGCCGTTGCGTTTAAGACCGAGCTGTGTTAAAACAGTCTCCTCTTTTTCGCGCATATGTACCGCCTCAAGTCCGCCGTTTACATGGTCGTAACCGAGAAGGTGCAGGAGCGAATGAACAGTCAGAAACGCAATTTCTCTCTGAAGAGAGTGACCGTATTCCTCAGCCTGAGCTACTGCGTGCTCAATGGATATTACTATATCGCCGAGCATTTTTGCACCGGTGTCGTGGTTTATATCGTAAACGCCGTTTTCACCGAGCGGAAAAGACAAAACGTCTGTTGACGCGTCGATATTGCGGTGCTTTTTATTGAGCTCTCTTATCTCGGCGTCGTCCACAAAAGATACGCTGATTTCGGCAGAGCCTTCGAATTTTTCCATTGCGAGTACCGCATTGCAGCAGCGACGGACGAGCATACGCACACCCGTGGGTATTTTTACCGCTTTCTGTTTGTTTGAGATGATTACCTTAATTTTGTCTGTCATTTTCTTTTCTCCTCATTTTTCTCATATGCTTTGATTATATCCTGCACTAACTTGTGCCTTACTACGTCCTTTTCCGTGAACGTATTTATTGAAATATCCGGAACATTTCTGAGTATTCTCATAGCGTCGGTAAGCCCTGACCTCTTACCGTCCGGAAGGTCTATCTGAGTAACGTCGCCGGTAACTACCATTTTTGAATTGAAACCGAGACGGGTCAAAAACATTTTCATTTGCTCGCGTGTGGTATTTTGCGCTTCGTCAAGTATTATAAAACTGTCGTCAAGAGTTCTGCCGCGCATATAGGCGAGCGGCGCCACCTCAATAGAGCCGCGTTCCTGATAACGCGCAAACGACTCCGCACCGAGCATATCAAAAAGCGCGTCATACAGCGGACGCAGGTACGGGTCTACTTTTTGCTGTAAATCACCCGGCAAAAATCCAAGCTTTTCGCCTGCTTCAACCGCAGGGCGGGTTAAGATAATACGGTTTACTTCTTTTGCGCGGAAAGCCGTAACCGCCATAGCCACGGCAAGATACGTTTTGCCGGTGCCTGCGGGACCCGCGCCCAAAACTATCGTATTTTTGCGTATTGCTTCAACATATTTTTTCTGCCCCAATGTCTTGGGCTTTACGGGTTTGCCCTTAGAGGTTATGCAGACGCAATCGCCCGATAAGGACATAAGCTTGTCCTCTTCGCCGTCCTTAACGAGCGATATAACGTAACGCACGTTTTGGTCGGAAAGAGATTCGCCCTTATTTATAAGAGCCAAAAGGCGTTCTATGGCGGTTGTGGCCTTAGCCACATTTTCCGCCTCGCCGCTTATTTTAAGGTCGGAGCCACGGTTTAAAACCGTGACCGAAAACTCGTTTTCGATAAGTTTTATATTCTCGTCAAAGCTGCCGAATAAGCTTACGGCATTTTCCATACGGTCAATGCTGAGAACCTGCTCAAACACTAAAAAACCACCTTAGATAATTTTCTGTCGATATTGAATATATAGTATCACAATTTTTGTGATTAGTCACTAATTTTTTTCAACAAAAATCTCGCTCTCTACGCCTATTTGTTTTTCACATTTGTATGTTCCGCCGATTTTCGCGCCGTTTTTTTGGATATCGGAAGAAATAACCTTTGTCCCTGAAATTTCTTTTCTGCAAAGGTCGGTATATTTCTTCGCCGACAAAAGTTCCTTGTATTTTTCGTCGTCTACGGTAAATTCCTTATTGTACTCGGTTGACCTCTCTCTTATAATCCCTATCGGTAAAACGACCTTGCCGTTTGCCGCATAACTCTCCGCCGCATACATGCAGTCATACTCGGGCAAAGTTCCGAGCGGTATTCTGATTTTGAAAAAGCACAGCGTATACCTTATCTTTTCACGCGATGCCGTGCAAAATTCCGAATTTTCAAAATCCGACGAAATGTTTTTTTCGACTTCCGCGTAAACATTGCCCGCCGCATGGACAAGCGTCTCGGTTTTGTCGAGATTTGTCTTTACCCCGGATATAAGAAGATCGCCTTTTAACACAGCCGACCCCGTTTTTATTTCCTCCTGCCCCGAATACAGCTGCACCTTAGTCACTACTCCGTCCTCCGACGCCACTATATTGCACGGAGTTTCGGTGTCCTCAATTTTCGGCGCAGGCACGCTTTCACGCACCTCCACGGACGCATTCGAGCCGTTCAGATTAACGGCGGCAAACGACAAATCGCCGTCAAATATTTTTAAGGCTTCGTCTGAGATTTCTTTTGCGTTTATATCTCGGCGCTTTGCCCCCGGTTTTACCCCGAGCTCGGAAAACACGCTCAGAATTTGCTCGTCGGATATGGTTTCGTTTCCGCTGACGGATACGGTCCATATCATAGTCGATAAATACGACACGGTGATTATCGCTGCCGCCACGCCTATGACAAGGCCGATTCGCTTTCGCTGTTTGAAATTAAAAAACGGCAGACCTGTTTTTTTGACTATTTTCGGCTTTACTCCGGAACGCCTGACCGCCTCACGGATATTTTTATAGTCACGAAGCGTCGTTTTGGCATAGAGTTTGTCTTTTACACGTTTCACATCCCATAATCTGACGCGGTAAACGGAGCACAAATTTATAAAACGTTCCGGAAAACCGCCCTCCGCGCAAAATTCGACATATCCGAAAAGGAATCTCAAAAAACGTATCAAAAGCATAGTATCACTTATCCCGTAAATTCGATTGAAATTATGCTGCCCTTTATTACCGACTGTTCGTCGGAATACGAGCAAAGCGTGAGATCGCTGCCGCGAAAAGTCACGGTAAGAGAACCCGCATTTAAGGAAATTTTGTCGTCGTCATACTCGGATATGCCGAGACAACCGTCTATAACCGCCTCGCGATTTCCCTCAAACTCTATATGCGGTACCGACGGGCTCAAAATTTTAGGCATATCAAGAGCGTTTGCTATTTTTTGTTCGGGCACTTTTTTTCGTTGTTTTCTTTTTGCGGTCAAAATTCACCCCTCCGAAAAGACATTTTGTGTTTGTTTCTTGCCTTTTTAAGTTCATATATAAATATGCCTTTTCATATATTTAAATTACGGAAAAGGGTGAAAAGAATGGATAAAAAGCAATATCGAAAATATATCGTTCCCGTTATACTGACTGCCTTTGTGTGCCTGTTTTTGTTTACAAAGCCCGAAGTATGCTCCGAGGGCGTCAGGAGCGGAATACTTTTGGCGGCGGAAACGGTTGTGCCGTCGCTGTTCCCTTTTATGGCGGTGGCATCCTTTCTTTTGCGCTCGGGACTAGGCGAAGCCATGGGAAAACCGTTTGATAAGGTATGCGAAAAGCTGTTTTCGCTTCCCGGAGTTTTGGCTCCGGTTATTATTATGTCGCAGATAGGCGGATTTCCCATAGGCACCAAAATGACATATGAATTGCTCAGAAAAAATGCGATAACCGAAAACGAGGCGCAAAGAGCCTGCCTTTTTTGCATAAACGCGGGTCCCGCCTTTGTGATAGGAACGGTCGGCTCTGAAATGCTCGGAAGCGTCAAAGCGGGCATACTGCTATACATATCCACCGTTTCCGCGTCGTTTTTCACAGGTGTTTTTTCAATGGCTCTGCGTGACAAATCGGCGGTACAAAAGAAAAAAGGCGAAACGCCGTTTGCTCTTCATGACCCTGTAAATTCTTTTGTATATTCCGTGAGCGACGCCACAAACGAAGTGATAAAAATATGCGCCTGGGTGGTTATTTTTAAAACCGTGTGCGACGTTTTGTCTACCTTGCCCGTTCCGTCCGGAGCAGCGTTGTTCTTTGAATTTATACTCGAAGTCACCAACGGCTGCCGCGCCGCCGCAGGCAAGGTTCCGATACCTGCCGTAGTGGCAATAATATCATTCGGCGGTCTGTCGGTACATTGTCAAATAATGTCGTATCTCAGATACACAAAACTCAAAATGCGTTATTTTTATACGGCAAGAGCGGTATGCGCGTCTTTTTCGGCGATAATATGTATGGAACTGTTAAAAGTCTTTCCGTGTGAGGTTTCGGTATTTGCAACCGACAGCACCGTAACTCCGACGGCCTATTCGGTTTCCGTGCCTGCACTTGCGGCGCTGCTTATAATGAGCGCACTGCTCATCTTTGAGGTTGATTCGGATAAAAAAATATGTTAGCATAGTGTTATACTGTTTAATCGGGGTGAAACGGATGAAAGACAAAATGCTCGGCGGAGATATTTCTCCGAAATGCGAATACTGTGAATTTTCAACACCTACAAAAGACGGCGATACGGTGCTATGCCCCAAAAAGGGCGTTGTATCAAAGGATTGGTGCTGTAAAAAATACAAGTATGATATTTTTAAACGCGAGCCGAAATTACACCCGACAGCGCCCGAATTCTCAAAAAGCGATTTTGAAATTTAACGCAAAAGCCGTCCGAGAGACAAAAACAGTTCTCGGGCGGCTCTTTTTTCGGTAAAAAAAGCGAATATATGTTTAAGAGATTGAAAAAGCAGGCAAAAGTGATATACTATTATAATCACATTTTAAAGGAAAAACTATGAAAAAGTATTACGCACTTTACAAAAAGCAATTTATTTTAGGTCCGGCGTTTAAACTCGCCGAGGCAATACTTGAGCTTTTGGTTCCGCTCGTTATGGCAAGGATAATCGACGTGGGAATCAAAAACGGCGACATACCCTACATTATAAAAATGGGACTTTTGATGATAGGGCTCGGCATAATGGGTCTTTTGTGCGCCATAGTATGTCAATACAGCGCCGCCGTTGCCCAGCAGGGAGTGGGCACGGAAATCAGAAACGATATGTTTAAAAAAATAAACTCCCTTGCGCAAAGCGATATTGACGCCTTTTCTTCGTCATCGCTTATAACGAGAATTACAAACGATGTAAACCAGATACAGTCGGGCGTTGCAATGTTTATACGCCTTATGTTCCGCTCGCCGTTTTTAATAGCCGGTTCGCTTATTATGGCGATGAAGCTTGACCTTAAAATGTCGATAATCTTCTTTGTCGCCGGTCTTTTTGTAAGTCTTATTATGTACTATGTTTTGACTAAGAGCCTGCCGCTTTACAAGGTTATACAAAAGGTGCTTGATAAGGTCTCGCTCGTTGTCAAGGAAAATCTTTCCGGCGTCAGAGTTATACGCGCATTTTCAAAAAGCAATCACGAAAAAGAACGCTTCGCCGAAAAGAATGACGAGCTGACTAAGATAAACTTCCGCGTGGGCAGCCTTTCGGCGCTTTTAAATCCCATGACATTTGCGGTAATGAATCTTGCAATAGTTGTTCTGCTGTATTTCGGCGGTAAAAACGTATATTCGGGCGAGCTTTCGCAAGGAAAAATAATAGCCCTTATAAGCTATATGACCCAGATACTTCTTTCGATAATCGTATTTGCAAACGTCATAGTCGTATTTACAAAGGCTCTTGCAAGCGTTCAGCGCGTCAAAGAGGTGTTAGACGCCGAGCCGAGCATAAAAGATGACGACGCGGCATATCAAAGCGGTGACGAATCCGCTCCGGCAGTCGAATTCACCGATGTCAGCTATGCGTTCCCGAAATCCGACGAAAACGCCCTGTCGAACATCAGTTTTACAGCCGAGAAGGGCGAAACCGTGGGAATCATAGGCGGTACGGGCGCAGGCAAAAGTACGCTCGTAAATCTGATACCGCGCTTCAGCGACGTTAAAAGCGGCAGCGTTAAGGTATTCGGTCACGATGTAAGGAATTGTAAATTCGGGTATTTAAGGCACACCATACACGTTGTACCGCAAAAGAGCAATCTTTTTTCGGGTACAATAAAGGACAACCTGCTGATGGGCGACCGCTCCGCCGATGACAGGGACATTGACTTTGCGCTTAAGGTTTCGCAAAGTGCGGAATTTGTATCAAAGCTAAAGGACGGCACGGACACTTTAATCGAGGAAAAGAGCAAAAACCTGTCGGGAGGTCAAAAGCAACGCCTTTGCATAGCAAGGGCAATAATGGGTCACCCGCGCATATTGATTTTTGACGATTCATCAAGCGCGCTTGACTTCGCCACAGACGCGGCTCTGAGAAAAGCTCTGAAAGAAAACTTAAAGGACACAACGGTATTTTTGGTATCGCAGCGCGTTAACACGGTAAAGAACGCCGATAAAATACTTGTTCTTGACGACGGCGAGCTTGTGGCAATCGGCACGCACAAGGAGCTCTACAAAACAAACGAAGTATACCGCGACATCTGTCTGTCACAGCTTTCGGAAAAGGAGGTTGCCTCCGTATGAAAAACACAAAACGTCTCATAAAATATATAAGCCCTTTTAAATCCAATCTCTTTGGTGCGATTTTTTCCGCATTTGTCGGCATAGCGCTGTCGCTTATGGTGCCCATTCTCATCGGTAAAGGCGTAGACTGCATAACTGCTAAGGGCGACGTCGATTTCGCAAGACTTTTTAAGGTCGGCACGGTTCTCGCGGTATGCATTGTTGTTTCGGCGCTTTTCCAATGGATAATGACGTACAATTCAAATAAGCTCTCCTTTAAAACCGTTCAAAAAATGAGAACCGAGGTCTTTGAAAAGCTTACAAAGGTACCGCTTTCATATATTGACTCCACGGCACACGGCGACATAATAAACACCGTTGTCACCGACATAGATATTGTCTCCACCGGTCTTTTGCAGGGCTTTACCCAGATATTCTCCGGCGTTGTGACAATACTCGGTACGCTCATATTTATGTTCACGATAAACTGGTATATTACGCTCGCGGTTGTGGTACTGACTCCCCTTTCGTTTTTTGTCGCTTCGTTTATAGCAAAGCACGCACACAAAAATTACGTAAAGCAGGCAAAATACCGCGGTGAAATAACCGGATTTGCCGCCGAGATGATAGAGGGAGCCGATATAGTAACGGCATTCAACGGCGAAGAGGACGCTTACCGTCATTTTTACGAGATAAACGAAAAGCTCAAAAAAGTCGGAACAACCGCTCATTTTTATGCGGCGCTCACCAACCCCTGTACGAGATTTGTAAACGCTATGATATATGCCGTGGTTGCCGTTCTCGGCTCGATACTCACGGTAAAGGGCGGTATTTCGGTAGGTAAGCTTTCTTCTTTCCTCACCTACTGCACACAGTACACAAAGCCGTTCAACGAAATATCAAGCGTTGTAGCCGAATTTCAGAATGCACTTGCAAGCGCCGAGCGCGTATTCAACCTGCTCGACTGCAAGGACGAACCGTCGGATGAGGGCGCTAAGGAACTTAAACCCGGTGACGGCACGGTTGAATTTAACGATGTTTCGTTCTCATACAATAAAAATAAACCGTTTATAGAGGGACTTAATATAAAGGCGGACAGCGGCAAAACAATAGCCATAGTAGGTCCCACAGGCTGCGGCAAGACAACACTCATAAACCTTTTAATGAGATTCTACGATGTCACAGGCGGCGAAATCGACGTAGACAGCGTAAATATCGAGTCGGTAACGCGGGACTCGCTTCGTTCCGGATTCGGAATGGTTCTTCAGGACACATGGCTGTTTTCGGGTACAGTATTTGACAATATCGCTTACGGAAAACCCGACGCCACACGCGAGGAGGTAATCGCCGCGGCAAAGGCGGCTCACGCGCACAGCTTTATAAAAAGGCTTGAAAACGGCTATGACACGTTTATTTCGGAGAGCGGAGATAACCTCTCGGAAGGTCAAAAGCAGCTTTTGTGCATAGCTCGCGTAATGCTTACAAAGCCGCCTATGCTCATCTTAGACGAAGCTACAAGCTCTATCGATACAAGAACCGAGGTCAGAATACAAAAAGCGTTTGCCCTTTTGATGGAGGGCAGAACAACATTTATCGTTGCGCACCGCCTCTCCACCATAAAAAATGCCGATGTAATTCTTGTAATGCGTGACGGAAAAATAATCGAGCGCGGACGTCACGATGAGCTGATTGAGCAAAACGGATTTTATAGAAAGCTCTATAACAGCCAGTTTGCCGTATATTAAATCCCGCTAAAAACACAAAAAAGCTCCGCAGTTAAGGTCACAGACCAAAACTGCGGAGTTTATTTTTTTGTTTACTTGCCGAGTTTAATTTTCACAAAATCCTCTATGTACTTTGCGGTCTTATCAAAGCCCGCCGACGAACTGTTTATGCACAGGTCGTAGTTTTTAAAGCTGTCCCACTCACGGCAGGTATAGTAGCGATAATAGTCGCTGCGATGGGCATCTATCTTTTTGATTTTTCTCTCCGCCTCTTTGTCGCTGAGCGAAGGCTCCAAAACCTTGACATTCTTAATGCAGTCGTCCATTGGCGCCCAAATAAACACCTTTACGACGTGCGGCATATCGCGGAGTATGTAATCGGCGCATCTGCCGACTATTATGCACGAACCTTTTTCGGCGAGGTCCTTAATTATTTTTGCCTGATAGTTGAATATGTTTTTATTTGAGACAAACGCGCTGCTCTCGGGGGGGATAAGTTCACCCGTGTAACGGTCGCTTGCCGGAGCGAAAATGCTCTTTTTCACAGACTCATCGTTTTGACCGAACAGCTTTACGTTTATTCCGCTCTCTTCGGAAGCCATATAAACAAGATCGCGGTCATAGAAAGGAACGGAAAGGTCTTTTGACAGCATTTTGCCTATTGTTCTGCCGCCGCTTCCGTAACCTCTTGCGATAGTAATTACAAAGTTTTCGTTCATAAGATCACCGAACCTCTCAAAACGATATATTATTCGCCGAGATAAGCTTTCTTTACCGACTCGTCGTTTATAAGGTCTTTTGCGTCACCCGAAAGGGTTATGTTACCTGTTTCGAGCACGTACGCCCTGTCGGCAATCGAAAGGGCTTTCTTGGCGTTTTGCTCAACCAAAAGAACGGTTGTGCCGCTCTCATTGATCACCTTTATTATATCAAAGATTTCCGAAACAAGCAACGGGGAAAGTCCCATTGACGGCTCATCCATCAAAATAATTCTCGGCTTTGACATGAGTGCTCTGCCCATTGCAAGCATTTGCTGCTCGCCGCCCGACAGAGTACCTGCGACCTGATTTTTACGCTCTTCAAGTCGCGGAAAACGCTCATAAACCATTTTAAGGGTTGAAGCTATTTCGGATTTATCCTTGCGTGTATATGCTCCGAGTTTCAAGTTTTCGAGTACCGAAAGCTGCTGAAAAATACGTCTGCCCTCCGGTACGTGAGCCATACCCATGGAAACTATCTTGTGCGGCGGAGTTTTTGTAAGCTCTTTGCCGTCAAATACAATAGAACCTTTTTTAGCCTGAATAAGACCGGTAATAGTGTGAAGAATGGTTGTTTTTCCTGCGCCGTTAGCTCCGATAAGGGCTATAATTTCGCCCTCGTTTACATCAAAGGAAACACCTTTAATAGCCTTTATAACACCGTAATTTACTTCAAGATCCTTAATTTCAAGTAATGCCATAGCTGCTCCTCCTTATTCGCCGAGATACGCCGTGATAACTTCGGGATTATTGAGCACATCGGACGTTTTGCCCTGACACAGAACATGACCGAAGTTAAGAACCGTAAGCTCCTCGCATATGCCGGAAACAAGCTTCATATCGTGCTCTATAAGAAGTATTGTCATATCAAATTCATCGCGGACAAAGCGTATGGTCTCCATAAGCTCCTCGGTCTCGTTGGGATTCATTCCCGCTGCCGGCTCGTCAAGAAGCAAAAGCTTCGGCTCGGTTGCGAGAGCACGGGCTATTTCAAGCTTGCGCTGCTTGCCGTACGGAAGATTTGACGAAAGGTAAGAAGCCTCTTTATCAAGGTCGAAAACCTTTAAAAGCTCCATGGCCTTTTCGTCCATTGCGCGCTCTTTTTTGAAGTATGACGGAAGCTTGAAAATACCTGCCGCCGTACTGTACTTATAATGATTGTGAAGCCCTACCTTAACATTATCAAGAACCGACATCTGACCGAAAAGACGGATATTTTGGAAGGTTCTTGCAACGCCTGCCTTGCATATATCAATGGTCTTTTTGCCCGTTATAACGGTGCCGTCGAGAGTAGCCTGACCCTCGGTAGGCTTATATACGCCCGTAAGAAGGTTGAATATGGTCGTTTTGCCTGCGCCGTTCGGCCCTATAAGACCGTAAAGCTCGCCTTTTTCTATTTCTATATTAAAGTCATCGACTGCTTTAAGTCCGCCGAAGGTTATGCTTAAATTCTTAGCTTCGAGCAATGCCATAATTACTGCGCCTCCTTTTCGGTCTTACCGTTTTTCTTTTTGAAGAGCTTTTTTATTGAATGAGTCTCCCAAAAAGCGATTGCCTTGGGGCTTGAAGTCATTATCATCATAACAATAAGTACTATCGCATATATGAGCATTCTGTAATCGCGAAGTCCGCGGAGTACCTCAGGCAGAGCCGTAAGCACACACGCCGCGATTATTGAACCGCGGATATTGCCTATTCCGCCGAGAACTACAAATACAAGTATCATTATTGACATATTGTAGCCGAAATTCTTTGATGTTGCGGCAAGCACGTTGAGGTTATGCGAATACAAAACGCCTGCTATGCCTGCGAAGAATGCGGAAAGCGAAAAAGCGATAAGCTTATATTTTGTCACGCTTATACCTACCGATTCGGCAGCTATGCGGTTATCGCGCAGAGACATTACCGCTCTGCCGGCACGTGAATGAATAAAGTTGAGAATTACAAACAGCGTGATAAGAAGAAGAACTATACCTATAACAAATGTTGAATCGTTGGGGGTTCCGGTTATTCCGAGCGGTCCGTTTATAAGAACCGTACCGTCCGCCTCAAGATTTAAAGACGACTGGCTTGTAAAAGAAGCGTGGATACCGTGGCTGTCATAACCTACATAAATTGTTCCGAGTATGTTCTTGATTATCTCGCCGAACGCAAGCGTTACTATTGCAAGATAATCTCCCTTTAATCTTAAAACCGGTATACCTATAAGCACACCGAATATTGCAGCGCAAAGTCCGCCGACAAGTATGGCGAGCGGGAAACGAATCCATGCGCTTGTAAGAGTATTTTGCGTAACTACCGAGAAAATCGAGCTTGCGTATGCGCCTACACACATAAATCCGGCGTGGCCGAGCGAAAGCTCACCGAGGTAGCCTACCACCAGGTTCAGCGAAACGGCAAGTATGGAATACATACACAGAGGAACCAAAAGGCCTCTTAAAAGGCTTGTTATATTTCCCGTGGACTTGAGTATTTCGACCACAGCAAACGCGACTAAAACCATAGCATAGGTTATAAGGTCGCTTCGGGTACTTTTTTTAATGAGTTTTGATTTTGTTGATGCCATTTTTGTACCCTCCTTAAACCTTTTCAATGTATTTCTTACCGAGGATACCCGTCGGCTTAACGAGAAGAACTATTATAAGAACCGCGAACACGATAGCGTCTGCCATCTGCGACGAAATGTAAGAGCGGCTGAGTATTTCTATAACGCCTATAAGCACACCGCCTATTACCGCGCCCGGAATAGAACCGATGCCGCCGAGAACGGCAGCTACGAAAGCTTTGATGCCGGGCATGGCGCCTGTCTGCGATGAAAGCGTGGGATAAGCCGAGCACAAAAGCACGCCTGCAACGGCTGCCAGACCCGAACCTATTGCGAACGTAAGAGAAATAGTCGCGTTTACATTTACACCCATAAGCTGAGCCGCTCCCTTATCCTCGGATACGGCGAGCATTGCACGGCCGGGCTTTGTCTTATTTACAAAGAGAGTGAGCGAAACCATTATTATGAGCGAAACTATTATGGTTACTATGGTTTCGGCGCTTATTGTTATTTTGCCGCCGGCAAGTGTGAGCGCCGGAAGATTTACAATAGAGGTAAAGCTCTTCGCCTGCGAGCCGAAAATCAAAAGTGCCATATTCTGAAGAAAGTAGCTGACACCTATTGCGGTTATAAGAACGGCAAGAGGAGAAGCGCCTCTTAACGGCTTATAGGCAAATCTTTCTATTGCCATACCGAGCAAGGTACACGCCGCCATAGATATAACGAGTGCGAGATAAGGATTTACACCGGCGTATGAGGTCAACGCAAATACTATGTATGCACCGACCATTATTACATCGCCGTGTGCAAAGTTAAGCATTTTGGCGATACCGTAAACCATGGTGTAGCCGAGCGCTATTACGGCATATATACTGCCGAGACTGACGCCGTTTATAAGGTTTGTTATAAAAGTCAATTTACTGCACCCCAAACTAAAAATGTTTCTTGTTTAAAATACAAATAGTATAACATATCCTCTTTGCCATTACAACGAGAAAAATATGCAAAAATGAATAATCAGGCGGCGCGCTTTTCATTATATTTCACCCAATTAAAGCGATAATGCAGGAAACAAAAAGGGTCGGCAGCCGTAAGCTGCCGACCCGTATTCAGCCTTTAACCGAGGAAATCAGTCCATCGGCTGATATTCGCCGTTTTCAATCTTAACCGCTTTCGGCTCTTTGTTTACTTCGCCTGTTGCTTTCCAGGTCATACCTGAACCTGTTACACCGTCAACGGTGATTTCGGTCATAGCGCCCTTGAGAGCATCGCAGATAGCGGAAACACTCATGTCGCCTGTAACGCCTGCTTTTTCGGCAGCAGCCTTTACAATGTAAACAGCGTCATATGCGTCTGCTGCGAACTGGTTAAGAGTGGACGGGTCAAACTTTGCATTGTAAGCAGCAACGAACTTCTTGGTTGTCTCATCCGTAGCGTTAGCCGCAAACGGGGTAAGAAGCATTACGTTTTCTGCAAGAGACTTGTCAAAGTTTTCGATGTTAAGAAGTCCGTCAAGACCGTCGCAACCGAAGAACTTAGCTGTGATGCCTGCATTCTTAGCCTGAGAAAGGATAAGAGAAGCTTCCTGATAGTAAATCGGAAGGAATATAAGCTCGGCGCCCAAAGCCTTAATCTTTGAAAGCTGTGAAGAGAAGTCCTGCTTGCTGTCGCTTGTAAATGCCTCGGAATCAACAAGGTCAAGACCTTTTACTGCTGCCTCAGCCTTGAAGTTATCGTAAATACCCGAAGAATAAGCGTCGGAGCTGTTATAGATAACAGCAACCTTTGTAGCAAGACCCTTGCTTGCAATATAGTCTGCGGAAGCAGTACCCTGGTTGGGGTCTGTGAAGCAAACCTGGAAGCAGTTGTCGTTTGCAATTACCTTAGCTGCCGAAGCAGAAGGTGTAATCTGGAACATATTGTCTGCCTTAGTCTGGCTGATAACGGAAAGGCAAGCGCCTGTGGTAACCGTGCCTATAAATACCTGCATACCGTTATCTTTAAGGGTGTTGTATGCGTTTACTGATTTCTCGGCATCGGCTTCGTCGTCCTCCATCTGGAACTCAAGCTTCATACCGTTTACGCCGCCTGCAGCGTTAATTTCGTCAACAGCAAGCTGTATACCGTTTTTAACGGCAATACCGTAAGCTGCCGCGTCACCTGTGAGCGGTCCGCTGGAACCTATTTTAAGGGTTTTACCGTCTGAAGAGCTGCTGCCGGTTCCCTTACTGCCGCAAGCCGTAAAGCAAGCTGCAAGGAAAGTCAAAGCAAGAACTGCTGCCAGAACTTTTTTCAATGACATTTTCATAAAATGACCTCCTGTAGCTAATTTTGCAAGATTTAAAAGCCAATCCTGCAATAAATCATTTATGATGAAAAATATCTTACACGCAAAATTAGGTTTTGTCAATAAATTATAGAAATTTAGCCGCGAAAAGGTGACGAAGTTGCACAAATAAGTTGTTTTCTTTTTGTGCACTTTTAAAAAGTCGTTGATTTTCTCGTTTTTTATGCTAAAATCTATACAGCGTTACCCCTAAAGGCAGTAACGCTGTTATTTGGGAGATGTTAATTTTGGAAAAACATAAAAAGGCATTACGGGCGGCATTCCCCGTCACGCTTCCGATACTTGCCGGATTTTTATTTCTCGGAACGGCATACGGCATACTTATGGTAACGAGCGGTTTTTCGCCGATTCTTGCCATACTTATGAGCCTTTTGGTTTTTGCCGGTTCAATGCAATATGTAGCCGTAAACCTGCTTTTGGGCGCTTTTAATCCGCTTAGCGCCTTTTTGCTTGCATTTACGGTAAACGCCCGTCACCTTTTTTACGGAATATCCATGCTCGACAGACTGAAAAAAACGGGCCGTGCGAAACCTATTATTATTTTCACGATGTGTGACGAAACATTTTCGGTTCTCTGCGGCACAACACCGCCGGACGATGTAGATGACACTCTTTTTATGTTGTTTGTTTCGCTGCTGGATTATTTCTATTGGGCGGCAGGTACGGCTCTCGGCGCGCTCGCAGGAAGCTTTATTACATTTAATACCGAGGGATTGGATTTTGCGCTCACGGCGCTGTTTATTGTTATATTCGTAAATCAATGGAAAGAGAGCAAAAACCACATTCCGACTCTGCTCGGACTTTTTGCAAGCATAATCTGTCTTATTGTCTTCGGTTCGCAAAACTTCCTGATACCGTCAATGGTACTTATTACGGTATCGTTATTTGCCTACAAGCCTTTATACAATAAAAAGGAGGCGGTTAAGCAATGACGCAAAAGCAGATAATTATAACCGTACTCGCAATTATGGCGGCTACGATGCTTACAAGATTTTTGCCCGTAATTCTGTTCGGCAAGAGCAAAACCACTCCGAAATTTATAGAATATCTCGGCAAAACCCTCCCCTATGCCGCCATAGCGCTGCTTGTTGTATATTGCTATAAGGGACTCTCTTTTTCGGCGCCTAAGGATTATTTGCCGATGCTGGTAGCCGGTGCCGCAACGATGGTTCTGCACTTTTTAAAAGGAAACACATTTTTAAGTATCGGCGTCGGAACTGCAATTTATATGCTGCTCGTGCAGGTCGTTTTCAAATAGTCGGCCGGAATATCGAAAAATACCGACACATTCAAAGATGCCGTTATAAAAAGCAAGGAGCCATGGGAAAATACCCACGGCTCTTTGCTTTAAGACTTTATATAAACATGGAAGATTACGCCACGTGGAAGCTGCCTCTCTCGGCACCTTTTCTGCCGCCGTCAACAAGCTTGAATTCACGGTTTTTACGCATCTGCTCAATGCGCTTTTTTCTCTTGTATCTGCGATAATTGACAACTATAATCATTTTAACCTTTTGCTCAAAGGCGATGAACTTATCCTCCTTATAAAATCCGTATATAAGAAAGATAATAACTGCGAGCTCTATCATAGAAGAAATGGCTGTGAATGCTGACATATTCAGGACCTCCGGTTATTCAGAACATTTGTTTGTTTTTCATTACACCCTTATTATACCAACAATTTATGTTTTGTCAATACAAATGTTCGGATTTTTTCGGTATGTAAGTCCCAAAAGTAGGACATTTGCATGGCAAAACTGTTACTTTTTTCTTTGCAAATGTATAATACCACAATATATAGTGTTAGTCAACACTTCAGACACAACTTATGCTATTTATACATAAAACGACCAAATAATTGTTTGTTCGGTATTTATTATAAATAATATTTATGGTACAATAATACGGTCAGATATATGCAATTACAGTAAGGAACGGTAAAAGAAATGTTCGTAGATATAGCTAAGATAAATATTAAAGCAGGCAACGGCGGCAACGGCGCGGTTGCTTTTCACAGAGAAAAATATGTTGCGGCAGGCGGCCCGGACGGCGGCGACGGCGGCAGAGGCGGAAACATAGTCTTTCAGGTAGACGACAGCTTGGCGACGCTGTCGGACTTCAGATATAAAAGAAAATACAAGGCTCCGAACGGCGAGGACGGCAGAGGCGCAAGACAAAACGGCAAAAAAGGACAGGACCTTATAATCCGTGTTCCGCGCGGTACGGTTATACGCGAAGTGACAAGCGGAACAATTATGGCGGATATGTCAACCGATGAACCGTTTATAGCGGCAAAGGGCGGCAAAGGCGGATGGGGAAATTCTCATTTTGCCACATCGACCCGTCAAACTCCGCGCTTTGCAAAAAGCGGCGCTCCGGGCGAGGAATGGGATATTTCGCTTGAGCTGAAGCTCATTGCCGATGTCGGTCTTATAGGCTTTCCGAACGTCGGAAAATCCTCGCTTTTGTCCGTAGTGAGCGAAGCAAAGCCAATTATAGGCGATTATCACTTCACAACTATAATACCCGTTCTCGGTGTTGTTACCATGGGTCCCGAGCAGAGCTTTGTAATGGCTGATATTCCGGGGCTTATTGAGGGCGCCGCGGACGGCGTGGGTCTCGGTCACGAATTTTTAAAGCATATAGAGCGTTGCCGTATGCTGGTGCACGTAGTCGACGTTGCCGGCAGCGAGGGAAGAGACCCGAAAGAGGATTTTGAAAAAATAAACGAAGAGCTCGTAAAATTCAATCCAGAGCTCGCCAAATGCCCGCAGATAGTGGCAGGAAACAAAATAGATCTTGCAACCGACGAGCAGCTTGAGGATTTCAAGAACTTCGTTGAGAAAAAGGGTCTGCCCTACTTCCCGATAGTAGCGCCGATAAAATACGGCACAAAAGAGCTTATAAATGCGGTTGCCGAAAAGCTCTCTACCCTGCCGCCCGTAAAAAAATACGAGGCGGAGGAAATACCGCTTTCGGTACTTGAAAGCAAAAAGAACGACGGCTTTAAGGTCACCGTAAACGACGGAGTATATTCTGTTGAGGCGGATTGGCTTTACAGGATACTTTCAAAGACCGACCTTGACGACTACGCGTCGCTCCAATATTTCCAAACGGTTCTTAAATCAAGCGGAATAATCGACGAACTGGTAAAACAGGGAATTCAGGAGGGCGACACCGTTTCGATTTATGACCTTGAATTTGATTATGTACCGTAAAACAACGGTATAAAAGGGGTATAAAAATGTTTGCTAAAATCATAAGCGTCGGGCTTTTCGGTATGGAAGCCTATATGACGGGAGTTGAAGCCGATATTTCGGGCGGCATGCCGCGCTTTGACGTTGTAGGACTTCCCGATACGGCAGTCAGCGAGAGCCGCGAAAGAGTCCGCTCCGCCATTAAAAATAACGGATTTGACTTTCCGCCGTCACGCATTACAATAAATCTCGCACCGGCGGACATAAAAAAAGAGGGGCCGATTTACGACCTGCCCATTCTTATAGCAATACTTAAATCCACGGGGCAGCTATCCTGCGATACCGACAGCTCGGCTTTTTTGGGAGAGCTGTCGTTAAACGGCGAGGTGCGCAGAATTAACGGCGTTTTGCCGATGGTTATTAAAGCACAGCGTTGCGGTGTTAAGGAAATATATATTCCCGCTCCGAACGCTGCCGAGGGCGCTGTTGTGCGCGGCATAACCGTATATCCCGTAAGGAACATCGGGCAGTTGCTGTCACATCTCACGGGCGGAGAAAAAATAACACCCGTTTCCGAATCCGATTTCAAATCTTACAGCCTACCCGATAATCTGCCGGATTTCTCCGACGTCAAGGGTCAGCACGAAGCTAAAAGAGCCTTAGAAGTTGCCGCCGCAGGCGGACACAATGTTATGATGATAGGGCCTCCGGGCTCGGGTAAGAGTATGCTCGCAAAACGCATACCGTCAATCTTGCCCGATATGACATTTGAAGAATCGCTTGAAACAACCAACATATACTCGGTAGCGGGAGTTTTGCCCAAGGGAATATCCCTTATAAAAGCGCGTCCTTTCCGCTCGCCGCACCACACCGTCTCCCCTGCCGGACTTTCCGGAGGCGGCACGGTACCGCGCCCGGGTGAAATATCCTTAGCGCATAACGGCGTACTGTTTCTTGACGAGTTACCCGAATTTTCGAGAACGTCAATGGAGGTTTTACGTCAGCCGATAGAGGACGGTAAAATAACAATAGCGCGCGTTGCCGCAACATTTTCATATCCTTGCAGCGTTATGCTTGTATGCGCCATGAACCCGTGTCCGTGCGGTTACTTCGGACATCCGACAAGAAAATGCACCTGTCCGAAGGGCGCGCCGCAAAAATATCTGTCAAGGGTATCGGGTCCTCTGCTTGACAGGCTTGACATACATATTGAGGTTCCGCCGGTTGATTTTGACGCCCTCTCGCAAAAGGAAGGCTCCGAAGAATGCTCTTCCGAAATTAAGACAAGAGTCAACAAGGCAAGAGAAATTCAGCGCCGCCGCTTTAAGGGGACAAGCGTCACCTGCAACGCTAAAATGGATTCTGCACTCACAAGAAAATACTGTATTATGACCACGGCAGCGGCCAACATACTGCGGCTCTCATTCGACAAATTGGGTCTTTCGGCAAGAGCCTATGACAAGGTGCTGAGAGTGGCAAGAACAATAGCCGACCTTGACGGCAGCGACGTGATAGACACCAAGCATATAGCCGAGGCGGTACAATACAGAAGTCTCGACCGAAAATTCTGGAAGGAATAAATAAACGCAATACAAAACGGCTGTAAGGGCAAATCTTACAGCCGTTAATTTTATTGTTCTTTTTTATATTCCGTCGTAATAGCCTTTGTCGATAAGCTCGCCTATCGAAGCTACAACAGCCGGCTTATCCTCCTTATACGTTACGCCGTACCACTTATCCTCGGCGACGAGAACATTAACCTTTTTGGTTCCGCTCTCGATAAGAGAAGATACGACGGACGGGAGATAATACTCGGATTTCGGCACATTCAGCTTTTCCTTAAGAAAAGCAACAAACCCATCCTCTATGTATTTGAATACGTCGGGACGAAATCCCCAAAGGTTCATGGAAACGACCGTATCCGGCGACAACGCATTCCAAGTCTTGCCGTCATCTTCGGTAAATGAGCAATCGCTGCGAATCTTTGTATATTCGGTGACGCTCTCCAAAGCATTATTATCTGTAACACAAACGCCTCTTGAAACGGTACCGTTTTCCGTAAGCGTATTCTTGAGTCTGAAGCCGACCATACAATAATCCCTTGAGGCCGATGACAGCTCGTCGTAAATCTTCTTAAATGCGCTTCTGCCGTAATAATCATCGGCATTTACAACCGCAAACGGCTCTTTTACAACATTTTTGCAGCAGAGAATCGCATGAGCGGTTCCCCACGGCTTTTGACGGTCTGCAGGGCAGGTAAAGCCCTCCGGAAGAACATCCGTCTCCTGAAAAACATACTCTACTTTAACCTTTTTTTCTATACGCGAGCCGACGATACGTTTAAAATCATCCTCGATTGCGTGTTTTATAACAAAAACAACCTTATTAAAGCCTGCCTTTACCGCATCGTAAACCGAAAAATCAAGAATTACCTCTCCGTTTTTCCCTATCGGCTCAAGCTGCTTTAATCCGCCGAAACGACTGCCCATACCGGCAGCCATAACAACCAAAGTTATGTCCTTACCCATTGTTTTTCTCCTTTAGCCCCATTGGCTTGTTTTATTTATTATTTGCCTTTTTTTCGGTTTGCTCGGCTATTGCTTCGTCCTTTTCAGCCTCTTTTTCGGCTTCCTTCGCCTCTTTTTCGGCTTTCTGTGCCGCCTTTTCGGCTTTATCAGTCTTAATTTCTTCCGCTGCCTTACGAGCCTTTTCGGCTTTTGCCTTTGCCTCTGCCGCTTTGGCTTTTGCTTTTTCGGCTTCTTTACGGGCTTTTTCGGATTCCTTGCGTGCCTTTTCCTCGGCATCGCGTTTTGCTTTTTCTGCCTTGGCTATGGCGTCTATTTTGGCTTTTTCAGCCTCACGGCGTGCCTTTTCAGCCTTTTCTGCGGCGTCACGCTCGGCTTTTTCGGCATCCTTACGCGCTTTTTCAGCCTCTTTTTTTACCTTTTCTTCGGCTTTTTTCGCCTTTTCGGCAGCGTCGCGCTCTGCCTTTTCGGCGTCCTTACGCGCTTTCTCGGCTTTTTCTGCGGCGTCACGCTCTGCCTTTTCGGCATCTTTGCGCGCCTTTTCGGCGTCTTTGCGAGCTTTTTCGGCAGCCTTTTCCGCCTCTTTGCGAGCTTTTTCACGTTCCTTGCTCTGCTCGTACTTGGCTTCACGCTGTTCACGCTCAACCTTTATTTCAGCCATATGCTCCTCGCTGATACCGGTGCTGCGCCAAGTATGGATTATCTCGGGAGCTGCAAATATCTCGTCAAGACGTTTGATGAACGGAACTATCTCGCCGAAATCAAGCGCTCTGTGGTCAAAAGCAATACAAAGCGGCATAACCTGGCGAATGGCAATTTCCTTTTCACCTGCTTCGTTTGCAACGACTACGGGCTTATCCTGAACGGCACCTACCGCTATGGCGCAAACCTGCGGCGGTACAATTTCAAGCAGGCAGGTTTCGCCGCGCTGCGCACGGTAAACCGAACCTATATTTGAAACGGTTATGGTGCCCTGCTCTATATCGTGCTTTGTAAGTCTGTCCTTTTCGGGGATTTTATAGTAATTGCTCTTTTCCTTGCCGCTGAGGGTCTTTACCTTGTGCTTGCCGGTCTTTGAACCGATAAGACGGTACAGAGTCTGCTTGATTTTGCCCTGCTTTAAAGCGGTAAGAGTATTATCGAGTGAAACGTCAAACATAACTTCGTCAAGATTGGTGTTCGCAACGCGGCGGTTTACGTCCGCAATATACGCTACCATCTCATCAAGATTTTTATTTTCAAAGTTATGAAGGTTTATTGTCATCATCTCGCCGTTCGGCAGAACCATAGGCATTGAAATGTCAATATTTTCAAAGGTATGTATTTCGCCTCTGACGAGCTTGCGGTCAAACTCAATATGAGAATTCATAATCGGGTCGGCTTTGAGTCCCTCAACTATTATTTTGAGCATAAGGGTGTTTAAAGTGACCTTTTTTTCGGGCGGACAGTCTTCATTCAGCCTTTTATATTCTATCATAAATTCGGTAACGTCCGGCTCGTAGTTGTATGTAACGTGCGGAACATTCGCCCACGACTCGGTCGTCATATTTGCGACTATCTTGCGCTGTATACCGAAATGTATGGTATTGGTTTTTTTCATCTTATTTTTTGCCATAAGTATTCCTCCATACAAAACTTTACCTAAATAGTATAATACAAATCATTTTAGAAATAAACTTTTTTTGCGAAAAATTCACATTTTACATAATATGTCAAGTTACTAAACAGATGTTGATAAATGTAAAAGCACTCTTTGTGTACTTCTCACAAAAAATTGCAGATTGAATTTGTATTTATATTGGAGTATAATAATATAAAATTTATAAAGCGAGGAGATTTTGGATAAAATGAACAAACAGACCGAAATAAAAGAAAGCACCGTCCTTCTTATGCCGGACGGGAACCTTGCAAGACCCGGCTATTGTAAGCACAACCTTTTCAGATATAATCCCGAAATGATAAAACGTGAAAATACCATGCGCCTTAAGGAATGGGATTATTACCAGATAAGCGACGGAAATATAATGATACAGCTCAATTTCTTTAATATATCGCTTGCCACCTGTGCCACTTTCGGACTTGTTAACCTCAAGACCGGCAGAAAAATAAGCGGTATGGCAACTGAGCTTTTCACGCCGCACAAAAACCGACTCAGCAAAAACGGCGACGTTCCGAACTATACCGAATATAAGCGCGGAGGGACAAAGCTTATATTTGACGTTCGCGAAACGGAGAGACGCCTCTATTTTGAAGGCACGGCTTCAGGCAAAAAGGTTAAATTCGACGTTACTTGCTATAAGCTTCCCGAGCACGAAAGCATAACAATAGCGACCCCGTTTAAGGAGCAGGGGTGCTTCTTCCTTACTCAAAAGCTCAACTGCCTTGCAACCGAGGGCACCGTTGTTGCCGGGAACGAGAAATACACATTTACAAAGGATAAAACCTTTACGGTTCTTGACTGGGGGCGCGGTGTGTGGCCGCACACGAATACATGGTACTGGGGAAACGGCAGCACTTATCTTGACGGCAAGCTCTTCGGATTCGAGCTTACATGGGGCTTCGGCGACGAGTCAAATGCAACCGAAACAGCTATATTCTATGACGGCAAATGCCATAAAATAGGCGCAGTGCATCTTGAAAAAGACCCTGAAGATGGCGCCGGATGGATGAATGAATGGCATTTTATTTCGGAGGACGGCAGACTTGATTTGACTATGAAGCCGTACTACGACCACTATACAAACCTGCTTCCGCTCAATCTGTTCGGTATGAAAACGCATCAGGTTCACGGACTTTGGAGCGGCAAGGCGGTCCTTGACGACGGCACGGAGCTTCACATAAAGGATATGTACGCATTCTGCGAAAAGGTTCATAACAAGTTCTGATAAAATAATCGGTTCTTTACGATGCAAAAAAACGCTTATTCCTATAATGGAATAAGCGTTTTTCGTTTGCTTTGTTTTTTGCGGATTACAGATTATGCATTGGCATTATATTTGCCTGCAATAACAAGGTCAAGTACGGAGGCGTCGGAAAGATCGACAACACCGTCCCCGTTGAGGTCCGCAGCGGCAAGCTGATCATCGGTAAGAGTTATAATACCGAGTGAATAATATACAATGAGGTCGTAGTCTGTTCTGTCGGCTACGCCGTCGTCATTTACATCGCCGAACGGACGTATTTTTACCTGTACGTTGAATTCACTCTTATCGCTGACAAGACCCGAACCGCTGACAGCACGGAATTTATAATTGTATGTTCCGTTGCCGTTTGTGGTGAGAGTGCTGCCCTCAATATTTGTCCACTCTCCTCCGTTAAGCGAATACTGATATTTAACGCCCGACGAAGCCGAAGAGCTGAGAGTAAATGTCACATCCTGCCTTACAAGCGAACCGGAAGCCACATTTTCTTCACCGCAAGCCGCCGTTACCGTAACGTCCGTCGGAACGCTCTTATCAATCATAACGTCTATGCCGTCCGAAATATCGCTCTCAATACCCGCTTTATTAACGGCTTTGAATTTATAAGTCTTATTGCAGTTTTCGGCGATATTGAGAACGCTGCCGTTCATCTCTTTAAAGCCCGAACCGTCGTCATAGTAATATGTAACGCCTGTATTGCTTGTGGCCGAGAGAACTATTGTAACATCGCCGCTTGTCCACTCGCCTGTTTTACCGTAAGAAGATACGGTAAGCACGGGTTTATCGCCGTCGATATTTGTAACCGTAAATATCTTTGTTGCAACTCTGCCGTTTTTGCCTACTACGGTAAATACGTATGTACCGTTCTGTGACACGGTGTAAGAGTCTTCATTGGTTATATCCTGACCGTTGCAGGTAACCTCGCGAAGTCCCGACTCGCCGACCTCGGTGCTTATATTTATCTTATAGGGATTAGGAGTTACATCGGTAACCTCGGGGGTAAGAGTTATTTCGGGAACTTTGGCGTCGATCATAACGTGGTAGCTGTCCGACGGATAGCTCTCGGTGCCTGCGTTATTTACGGCTTTAAATCTGTAAACGGCGTTTGTTGTATCGGTTATCTCAATGCTCGTGCCGCTGTCGATAAGAGTCCAGCCGTTTCCGTTGTCATAATAATAGTTAATACCGGAAAGAGAAGCTTCCTCGGTAGAGAAGTTGAATGTAACGCCTTCACCCGTCCATCTGCCGAAGGTACCCTCGAACGAGACGCGGATAACAGGCACCTGACGGTCTATCTTAACCGTAAACGCGGTGACGTTGCTCTCAAGAGCTGCATAGCTCTCGGCCTTAAATTCGTATTTATGCTCACCTGTTTCGGTTGCGGTAAAGGTATTGCCCGAAAGCTCCTGCCATTCGCCGCCGTCAATGCGGTAATAATATTTGTAAATTCCCGAATAAGCCTCGGAGGAAAGAGTTATATTTACATCTGTTGCACTCCAAGCACCCTCTTGATATTCCTTATCACCGCCGTATACAGCGGAAACAGTAACATCGGTGGGAGCCGTACCGTCTATAACCACGCCGTCCGAACGAAGTATCGCGGAAACATTGCCTGCCTTATCGGTAGCTCTTGCCTCTACAAAGCCCTTGAAATCGGGGTCTTTAGCCGGTTTGTTTTCGCTGTCGTAGACGCTCCAGTCGGAGCCGGTCGGCTGACCGTTTTCATCTACAAAGCGATATTCAATTTTGTCTATTCCCGATACGCCCTCATCCGACGCATCAACGGTAATTTCAACAGTCTTGTTAAAGAATCTGCATAAAGTGTCCGCCTTGCTGAAGAAGCTTCCGGAAACCTCTCTTGCGACACCGCCTATGTCCTTATGTAAAACGGTTATGCTGTTTACGGTGGGAGCAATTTTATCGATATTGTTTATAACGATGCTTTCTTCTGCCGTAAGGCCGTTACCCGCAGTTACAACTACGTTGTAGGTTCCGTTCTCAGCAACGGTAAACGAATCATGAGAAGCGGTTATATCCTCACCGTTTAATGTAACGGAGGCTATTCCCGAAGCGCCTACATTAAGACTTCCTATTGTAACATCATAGCCCTTATTTGTAAGCTCGGTTACGGCGGGAGTAAGAGTGAACGAAGGCTCTATATCATCACGCATAACGGTGTAGCCCTCTGTGTAATCGCTCTCAATGCCCTTTGAATTTACAGCCTTAAAATAATATGTATCGCTGCTGTTCACATTTACGGTAAGCGTGTTGCCTTCCAATGGTGCTTCTACGCCTGCGGAATCGGTTTTAAAGTAATACTTAACTCCGTCAAGCTCGTGAGTCGATGAAAGAGTAAAGGTTACGTCCTTGCTTGTCCAGCCGCCGTTATAATCGCCTTTATCAACGCTGACAACGGGTTTACCGTATACAATTACGGGGAATGTAGCCGAAGCGCTGCGCCCCGCATGTGTGTATGTAACGGTTATATTCTGCTCTACGTCGTAAAGCTCCGGGTCAAATGACGATGTGTCGACCGTATAATCGGTGACGTATTCGGACTCGGCGTTGCTGTAATTCGCCTTGACTTTAAGTCCCGAAAGGTCAAGGGTTTTGTCACCCTCAAGGTAATCTTTTTTCGGATTTTCAAGCTCTATTGAAGTTACCGCTTTAGAGCGAACCGTTATCGGGAATATTGCGTGGTATGTTTTACCAGCTCTTACCACGTTTACTATAATATACTGCTCGGAATCGAGTATCGAAGTATTTACCGTGCTTACCGTGTAATCGGTTACCGGTACGGAAAGCTGATCGTCGGTATAGGCGTTTGCCGCCTCTTCGCCGTAATATTCGGCAATATCAGCACGGTTATATGTAAGCTTAACCTCCATACCCGTGAGGTCAAGCTCTGTGTTGCCCTCTATATAATCGGTCTTAGTGGGAGCGGTGAACGCTATGCTCTGCGGCTCTACCTCAACTACGGTGATATCCTTTTGGGTCTCGACATATGCGCCGTCAACCTTTGTAACGCCGTTTCTGCCGAATGCGTGAAGTGTTGTCTCACCTGCCGAAATACCCGTAACAACACCGTTTGAATCAACGGAAGCGAACTCATTTTTCTGGTTTACGTCGCCGATATTCCAGTCCGAAACCCAGGGAGCCGATCCGTCATCTTTATTAAGACCCCAACGCTGCTTGTCAACCGAAATTCTCTCGGGAGAGAATGTAGCGGTGTAGGTAACCGGGAAATCCTTAATTACATAGTCGTTTCCGGTTATTGTAACGCCTGTGAGGTGTCTTATGGAATTACCGCGTACAGTTATCTCTACGGATTTTGAAACGCTGCCTATGGTTGCGGTTATCGTAACCTTTTTGTTGTTCCAAATAGCCGTTCCGCCCGAATCAAGACCTTTTACAAGACCGTTTGCATCGACCGTGGCTATTGACGGGTCGGATGAAGTCCAAACGACTGTTCCGAGGAGTGCTTTGTCATAATCCGACGGCGCTATGTTTGCAATTGCAAGCTGTGTGGTCTTGCTCTCGTTAACGGTAGTGCTTCCGCTGATACTGAAGTCGGTTATAGCTTTACCCGCGGTTACCGTAAGAGAATCCTCAACGGTTTTATCGTTAAGAGTTGCCCTTACGTGAATTTCGCTTATACCGCTTGACTTCGGTGTGAATACACCGTCCGATGTGAGCGTAGCGAGCTTTGTCTCGGCGGGAGCCGAAGAAGAAGCCCAAATTATCTCGTTTGTATCGGGATCTGTAAGACCCCACTCACTTTTAACCGACGAGTTGGTATTAAGCCTTGACGGTAATACGTTTGCCTTGTAAGTGGTTGACGTATCATTCGGTACGGCGCTGTTTCCCTCAATTTCAACGGAGGAAATAGTGCCGACTACGCCGGCTCTTGTTACCTTTATCGTGACGTTTTTGGAAACGCCGCCCGCGGTTGCTGTAAGAGTTGTGGATTTGCTGTATTCGATAAGTCCGTCACCGCCGTCAAGGCCGGTAACCGTACCGGACGCGTCAACTACGGCAATAGATTTATCTGCTATTTCCCATGTAAGGTCGCCTGCATAAGCGCCTGCGGGAACAACATTTGTTATTGCGAGCTGAGTTGTAGAGCCTTCGCCTACGGATACGGTTGAATCGGTTACGGTTTTTGTACCGCTTATAATATCAAAGGATTCTACGGGAAGATCTTTCTGTTCAACTACATTAAATGTGATGGTATCAACAAAAGCTACATTGCTCGCATCATATGCCCTGACCGTTACCGAACCTGCCGCAGTAAATGTGACAAGACCCGTATCGGAAACCGTTGCGCGCTTACCCGAGCTTGTGTCAAAAATGCTTCCGCCCATTTCCCATTTAACGGAATGTTTAAGTCTTACGGGAGTTACCGCACCGTAAAGCTGAACTGTTTTGCCTACGGCAACGGTAATGGGAACGCTCTTTTTATTGGTTATGTGCGTACCGGTGGGAAGAACGTTTGCGACAACGCTCTTTTGAACCTTAACCTTAATGGTGTCGCTTGCAAGCTTTGCGCCGTTTGCATCATATATGGTAGCCGTTATCTCTACATTCATATTGGCAAGGGCTGTGGCAAGACTGTCTGCAAGAGTATCGCCTGCAATACCTCTGACGATGGAGACTATCATATCGTCATTCATACTGTCAAGATCAACGCCGGAGCTTTCAAGCTGTTTCATAATCTCGTCTGCCATTTTGTCGCCTACGAGAGGAAGCACACGCACGTTTTCATCAAGCCAAAGCTGAATTATCGCCGTTTTTGACGAATCATACGCCGTGACCTTTCCGTTATCGTCAACATCGGCAAGAAGAGGTAAGTTACTCACCCACGTTACCGTAGTACCCTCCGGTAAGTCGCCGGTAGTTGTGTACTTGAGCTGAAGAGTTTTGTACTCCGTGAGCTGCTGAATGTCTGTGATGTCATTTCCGCTCTCATCCGTTATGTTAAGCGTAACTCCTGCCGCGTAGCTCACAAGAGCCGACGGTATCAGAGTAAGTAACATAAGGACAGACAGTATGACGCTCAAAAGCTTGGTTAATGTTTTTTGCATACAGATCTTCCTTTCCCTAAGAAGCTGCCTTTATGTGAAAATAATAACAAATTCTACATATTTTTTCAATGCACACATTATTACAAATAGTATTATAAGTGCGTTTATGTTTTGGTTATTATTTAAGGCAAACAAAAAAAAAGCACGGAATTATACACTCCGCGCTTTTTTGTCCGATTTACTGGACCGCATTACCGCCCTGCTTCGGTAAAGCGATTATTCCTCCAGCTTTTTCTGAGACTGCATTTTGAGATATGCATTTATAAACCCGTCAATATCGCCGTCCATTACCGCATTGATATTACCCATTTCATATCCTGTGCGGTTATCCTTAACAAGGGTGTACGGCATAAACACATAAGAGCGTATCTGGTTGCCCCAGCCTATCTCTTTTTGGTCGCCCTTAATATCCGAAATTTTGTCAAGATGCTCACGCTCTTTAATTTCGAGGAGCTTGGATTTTAACATTCGCATGGCAACCTCGCGGTTTTGATGCTGACTTCTTTCGACCTGGCATGCAACTACGATTCCGGTGGGAATATGAGTAAGTCTTACCGCCGATGAAGTCTTATTTACCTTTTGACCGCCCGCACCGCTTGAACGGTAAACGTCCATTTTAATGTCCTCTGGAGCTATTTCAACTTCGACCGTATCGTCTATTTCGGGCATTACCTCGACGGAGGCAAACGAAGTATGACGTCTGCCTGCGGCGTCAAACGGCGAAACCCTTACAAGGCGGTGTATTCCCGTCTCGCTTTTCATAAATCCGTAGGCATTTTCGCCCTCTATGAGGATACTTGCCGATTTAAGCCCTGCCTCGTCGCCGTCAAGGAAGTCAAGCGTTGTGACTTTAAATCCGTGGCGCTCGCCCCAGCGGCAGTACATTCTGAAAAGCATCTGTGCCCAATCCTGCGCCTCTGTTCCGCCTGCACCGGCGTGGAACGTAAGAATTGCATTTTTGGCATCATATTCGCCGCTCAAAAGAGTTGTAAGAGTCATGGTATCAAGGTCTTTTTCAAACTTTTCGACACTCTCGGTACACTCTTCGAGCATACCCTCGTCCTCTTCCTCATTTGAAAGCTCTATCATAACAAGTGCGTCGTCATAATCCTGCCGAAGCTTTTCGTAAGAAGCTACTTTGTTTTTCAGATTGCTTGTGCGCTGAACAACCTTTTGAGAATTGGCTATATCATCCCAAAAGCCGTCAACGGTCTGCTCTTTTTCAAGCTGCGCTATCTCCTCTTTCATCTTATCAAGACCCAGAGCCTCGGAAAGATCGTTTAACGCCTTTTCGTGGTTTATAAGTCGCAGTCTCAATTCTTCGTATTGAAGCATAAATAAAATTCCTTTACTTATATATTTTTATGTATTTACAAAGTTGTAATTCAAAATTTCTCAACGGCTATTTAATATCGGCTATATCATAAGGCGTTTTTTGATACACAAAATAATTAAGCCAATTTTGGAAAAGCAAGCTTGCTGCGCCGCGCCAGGTATCCACCGGTGTTTTTTTGATGTCGTTATCGGGGAAATAATTGTGCGGCATCTTTATATCAAGACCCTTTTTCAAATCGCGGAAGTACTCGCGTGCCAAGGTGTCGCTGTCGTATTCGCAATGGCCCGAACAGTAAAAATTACGGCACGCCATATCCGAAACAAGATGTACTCCGGCTTCCTCGGAATAAGACAAAATCTGAAGATCCTTTACTCTTATTATATCCTCTTTTCTGTTTTCCGTATGACGTGAATGAGGAACATAAAATACGTCCGAAAATCCGCGCAAAAGCGGGTGATACAAATCGAGCGGTTGGTGGCGGAATACGCCGAAAACCTTTTCGGGAAGCAGGTGTTTCGGAATACCGTAATTATAGTAAAGCGCCGCCTGCGCTCCCCAACATATATTAAACGTGGAATACACGTTTGTTTTCGCCCAGTCAAATATTTTGCAGAGCTCGTCCCAATAATCGACCTCTTCAAAATCCATCATTTCAACGGGCGCGCCGGTAACTATCATACCGTCAAATTTTTCGTCTTTGACATCGTCGTAGGTTTTATAGAATTTGAGCATATGCTCCCTTGACACATTTTTTGAAATATGACTTTTTACCTGCAACAAATCTATTTCAAGCTGCAGCGGAGAATTACTGAGAAGCCTTAAAAGCTGAGTTTCGGTCTCAATTTTTGTAGGCATTAAATTAAGTATTATAATTTTAAGCGGACGAATGTCCTGTTTGACGGCTCTGTCCTCCGTCATAACAAATATATTTTCAAGTTCCAGGCTATGATGTGCCGGAAGCTGATTATCTATTTTTATGGGCATACAGCCACCCTCTTTCAGGAAGACGAACTTCGGGCACATACCCAAATTAAGTTCTGACAAAGTATTATATCATAACACATCGTCGTTTGCAATGCCGATACACATAAAAATACCCCGACCGACGGTCGGGGTATTTTAAACTTATTTATTGCCGTTTATAATCAGCAAACGGGTTTTGTGTTTTCCTCTTCCTCGTCGTCCTTGCGTTTTTTACGAAGAATTATGAAGAATATAAGTGACAATCCACAAAGGAAAACAGCAGCTGCGGCGAGCGGATTTTCACGGATAAGTTCACCGGTTTTGGATATTACCGGGTTATTCATTATCGGGTTGCCGCTGTCGCTCGGTTTGGTTACCGGAACTTCGCTTGTCGGCTCCTCTACGGGTGTGCCGGGAACAATAGTAATAGTACCGTCGTCGTTAACGACAAAGTCGAGCCATAAGGTCTTGGTGCCCTTCGGAACAACTGCAATCTGCGAGCCGTCATCAAGTTTAATAACGGTTGTTTCTGTTGCCGTATCACTTACGCTTACCGAGAAAGTAGTCTTGCCGGCTACTTCACCGTTTTCGTCGGTGATTGTTACAACATGGAAACCGTCTTTAATAACGTCAACGCTGTATGCACCGTCTTTTCCTGCCTCAGCCTTGATTTCGCCGAGGTCAATGTCGAGCTTAGCGCCCGGGAAAAGGTTTTTACCGCGATACACATTACCTCTCATACCCATACGAACACAAGGATCTTCGTGATCTCCGCCGGGATTTGTTGTACCCGAAGGATTGGTTGTACCCGAAGGATTGGTTGTGCCCGAAGGATTGGTAGTACCTGAAGGATTAGTTGTGCCTGAAGGATTGGTAGTACCCGAGGGATCGGTTGTACCTGAGGGATCTGTAGGAGCGGTCGGCTCTGTGGGTCTTGTGGGATCCGTAGGAGCTGTCGGCTCAGTGGGATTTGTAGGCTCGGTAGGTTCTGTGGGATTTGTAGTCGGTTCCGTGGGTCCGAAGCATTTTTTAAATGTGAACACAATGTTCATATCGGTGGTAACCGAGTCAAATCTCAGCATACCGTACTGCAATTTATCGGTATAATCCTTGCCGTTTACCGTGACACGTTTTATATGGCTGTCAAGTTTTGCGACAGCGCCGAGAGAAAGCGAATCGAAACGGTTAACGGTGAACTTAGCACCGCTTGCAATAAGGTTGCCGTCTTTAAGGACATAACCTCCGTCGTTATACGTTACGGTAATTTCATGGGTACTCGGTACAACGGTTTTAAGCTGTGATTTGCCGATTTCACCTGCTTCGGCGAAAACGCAGAACTGCATGGCGAATATAAGGAAAACCGACAGCAGTACGCTGCAAACCTTTTTCATGAAACCACCTCCTTATAAATTCTTAAAATTTAAATCTGACAGAAATTATGCACCAACGTAAGCTACGGTGTAAGTCATAGTGCCTACATACTCAGCTATGGGAGCGTTGAAGTCAGCGATTGTAACGGTTGTTGCAGACTTAACAGCGTCGTTAAGCTCGTGATATTCAGCGAGTTCGCCGTTTGCTACGGTGAAGGTGAGGAACTTATCTGTGCCGGCATTGGTCATTTTGCCTGCGTCGTTAGCTGCAGCGGTAACTGTAAGCTTAGCGCCGAGTTTAAGCTGAGAATCAACGGTGTAAGAAGCGTCCTGAGCTGTGGTGTCATTCCAAGCAACTACGATTTCTGCAGGAATGGTAACGGTGTATGTTTCGGGATCCTGATCGTCCTTATCGGTTGTCTTTGTCTTAACCTGAACATCAGCGGTCTTGGGGTCTGAATCCTTTGTTATGGTTGCTGCGAATGAGGGAACAGCTATGGCTGCTATCATCATAACAGCAAGAAGAATAGATACTATCTTTTTCATAATTGTAACTCCTTAATATACTTACTGTTTAATGTTAAATAAATTATTTGTCAACTACTGCTGCTGTGAAGGTAACGGTAGCATCGCTGTAATCGGTGATGGTAGCGTTCCAAGCTGCTGCTGCAACGTCAACATTGATGGTGTAATCCTGGTCAACTACCTCGGCAGCAGTCTTAACAGAAGTGTCGCCGCTGAAGGTGTAAGGAATGGTATAGCCGTTATCGGTAGCGGGTTTCATTTTGCCGTCGGCAGAAGCAACCGAAACGGAAAGGCGTTTGTCAGTCTTGAGAGTTGACTTAACGTTGTAAGTGAAAGCTGTGGTCGTAGCGCCCCATTTAACGCTCATTTCAGCAGGATATTCTACTGTGAAATAGCCGTCTGCGGGAACATTTGTTGTATCGGTCTTAACGGTTGCAGTACCTTTGCCGTCCGCTGTATCCTGAGTGATTGTAGCTGCAAAGGACGGAACGGAAACTGCTGCGAGCATAGCTGCCGCAAGAACTATTGAAAGTAACTTTTTCATAATATAACTCCTTTTCCGGATTTATTGATTAAGCTATCGCTTCAACCGAAGCGGTAAAGGTAAGAGTATCTTCATACTCATCAATGGAAACAGATTCCCAATTTTCCTTAGTAATATTGACATTTACCGAATATGCACTGTCGGTAACTGTTTCGTGACCGGTTGTTATGTTTGTATCACCGGCTATGGTATAAGGAAGAAGTCTGCCGCCGCCTGTATGGAGATTTGCATTGTCCTGAACCACAGTAACGCGAAGGTTATTGCCGCTCACAAGCGTACTCGATACAGTATAGCCGATTTCGGTACTTTCGGTGCCCCAATAAATTGTGGTTTCTGCGGGATAAGAAACGGTAAACGAACCGCTTATTCCGCTTCTGTCGGTAACTACGGAAGAGTTACCGACGCCACCGGAAGTAGACTGGTCTATTGTAGCAGCAAAAGCGGGAACCGATATAGCCAAGAGCATTGCTGCCGCAATGACTATTGAAATAAATTTTTTCATAATTGGTTCTCCTTGTCTTTTAAAGGGACTTCTGCTCTTAGATTGTAGCAGGACCTATCGAAACTGTAAGGGTAAGATTGCCCTCATACTCATCAACCGGAACCTTTGCCCAATCGGCTGCAGCAATATTTATTGCAGCGTTAACATCTTCACCTGCAACAACAGCAGATGCTGAAGTGTAAGCTGTGGTGCCAGCTACGCTGAAGGGAAGAGTGGCGGTGTTGCCGGATGCGTTAGCCTTGAGGTCGGTTGTGCCGGCTTCTTTTTCTACCGTAACATTGAGACGATCGTTTGATTTAAGCTGGCATTTTACGTTGTAAGTAAAGTCAGTGCTCTCTGTGCCCCAGTAAATTGTGGTCTCTGCCGGGAAAGTTACTGTGTAAGATGTAGCCTCGGGACCGTCGGGACCGGTTTTAGTGGAAGTAATAACCTTAGCACGATCCGATGTATGGTCGCTTGTGAGAACTTTGTCTTCTGCAAAAGAAGGAATCGCCACAGCCAAGAGCATTGCTGCCGCAAGAGCTATTGAAAGTAATTTTTTCATCGTGGTTATCTCCTTTTAAAATCAGTCAGCGTTAACGGTGAAAGTAAGAGTATCGCTGTATTCACCGACAATAGCGTTGTTCCAAGCGTCTGCGGGAACGGTTACTTTAAGAGCAAGGTCTTTTGCGGGATTGATAACGGGGCTTGAAGCCTCAAAAGCTGTGTCGCCCGAAAGAGTGTAGCTGAGAGTTTCGTTGCTGTCTTCAGCGAGTTTCATTGAGCCTGTGCCTGCAACGGTGATTTTGAGCTTCTGACCGTATTTAAGGTGAGACTCAGCAGTAAAGCCGGTAAGGTCGGTCTCTTCGGTGCCCCAGTAAATTGTGGTGTCAGCCGGAATTGTAACGGTGTATTTAACAGCGTCGTCTTCGGGCGAATCGGGGCCTGTTTTTGTGGAAGTCTTAACAATAGCCGTACCGGTATTGTCAGTCTCCTTGGTTATGGGATTAGCTGCGAATGAGGGAACCGAAACTGCTGCGAGCATAGCCGCTGCAAGTGCAATTGAAATAAGTTTTTTCATTGTAATTGTCTCCTTTTCAAAAATTAAACTTCAGCGGTGAAGGTAAGAGTGTCGTCGTAAACATCAACAACAGCCTTGTTCCAGTCTTCGCTGTTTATTGTAACCTTGAGGTTCTTGTCAACAGCCGGAGCTTCCTTGCTGCCGTAAATAACGGGGCTTGAAGCTTTGAATGCCGTGTCACCTGAAAGAGTATAGGGAAGAGTGTAAACTTCGCCTTTGGCGGCATCGGTCTTCATAGAGCCTGTGCCTGCTACGGTAACTTTGAGTGCCTGACCTCTCTTGAGGTGAGACTCAACAGAGTAAACGAGGTTTGTCTCTTCGGTGCCCCAGTAAATTTCTGTGTCGGCAGGAATTGTAACGGTGTATTTAACAGCATCATCCTCAGGCGAATCGGGGCCTGTTTTTGTAGATGTCTTAATTATGGTTGTGCCGGACTGTTCTGTATTTTTGGTTATGGGGTTAGCCGCAAATGCAGGAACCGAAACCGCTGCGAGCATAGCCGCTGCAAGTGCGATTGAAATAAGCTTTTTCATAATTTTATCTCCTTATAAATTATTACGCGTTGGTATATTCTGCCGTAAAGGTAAGAACATCGGTGTGCTCACCCGAAGCGGCTTTTTGCCATTCAGCCTCTGTGATGTTAACGGAGAGGTCATAAGACTTCATATAATCGCCCGGTAAAAACGCCATTTGCTCTGCGCCTGTAAGCGTGTAGGCGATAGTCTTTGAGCTGTCCAAAGTGTTGACAAGCTTTGAGCCGTTGAGCGACGAAACAGCCACCTTAACGGTCTTGCCGGGAGACAGCCACATTTTAGTTGCCGTAACCTTACCTATTGCGTAAGAAGTAGCTTCCCACGGTATTTCGGTATCGGCAGGAATTGTAAGCTCATACTCATCCTGTTTGCCCTCGCCGGTAGAAATCTTTACGGAGCCTACGGGGTTCTCTTTGTTCAGCGTAGCCGGAGCCGCGAAAGACGGAACAGTCACGAGCGACAATAAAAGCACTGAGAGCAAAACTGATAATGTTTTCTTCATAGAACCACCTCCTTATGGTCTTGATAAAGCATTTAATTTGTTAATTAACCTTTAGTGTAATCTACGGTATAAGTAAGTGTAGTCGAATACTCGGCTATCGGAGCGTCCGTCCAACCGGAAATCGTCAATGACGGTTTTTGAGCAGGAAGCGCTCCCTCATTTTTACCTGTAAATTCTGTGGAAGTAAAGTTCTGTGAAGTATACGGAAGAGCGTATGTCGATGTTGCTGCATTGGTAAGAGTGTCATTTGCGACAGAAGCGCTGCGTGCTACGGAAACACCAATCTTGCTGCCCGAATCAAGTGAAGACGTAACCTTATAGGAAACATCAACGGCTTCCGTCTCGCCCCAAGGAACATCTATTTCCGCAGGAATTGTAACCTCAAAGAAGTCGTCTGCGGCAAAATGAATATTGATAGTTTTTCTGACAGGCTCGTTTGTTGTCTTGTCAACAGCAACCTCACCGGTAGCATTATCGATAAGCTCTATTGTAATAACATCTTCACTCGTTACGGTAACGCCCGTGACGGTAAACGTAAAGTTTATTGCCTTGGGAGCTGCCGCCGAAGCGGTATTGTTTTCGATGTCCGCGGTTGTAGGAGAGTCTTTAAGAGCGCTTGCGTTTTCGGTCTTGTCAATTACGCCCGTCATAGCGACCGCATAATCGTGAACACCGTTCGCAGCGTCTTTAAGACCGCCGTTCTGTGAAGTTACACGAAGTGTGTAATTTCCGTCCGGATAATCAACCGCATTGAGAAGATTAAATGTTGCGGTTCCTGTCGGAGCGTCTTTGTTGAGAGCGATGCTGTCTTTGTCTACTTCCGAAGAGAAGTGTGCAAAGAGACGAAGGGTATCGTTGATACCGTGGAGAGCTTCGTTCTCTGAAGAGCCGACAGCGTTACCGTCGTTAAGCTCCTGAATATTATGGAAGCAGTTTATTAATGAATTGTATTCGTCAACCGCTTCGGTTATGGCGTCAAGGTCCTGAATACCGTTGCTGTCCATAGCACTCTTAACGGTGTTATAAAGAGCCGTGTATTTTTCTTCAAGACGAACAACGCCGCCTTTAACTGTCTTACCGGTGAAGTCATCGGTGTAAGTCTGAACATTGGCAAGTGCCTTCGGAACAGCGACTGCCGCTCTGCCGTAGCTTGTGTAAGCTGCGGGAAGAGAGCCGTCCTTGTTTCTGAGAAGAACCTTTGCATAATAATCAAGATCGGAGTATGAGGAGTTGTAGTCTTTAAGAGCGTCTAATGAAAGTTCATTATTCGCGTCCTTAGTAGGTACGAGTTTCAACTCTTCCGTAAGGTCGGTCTCGGTTCCTTTTACGGAATACATAGCGAGCAGCTTATCGCGAAGTCCGCTGAGACCTATTATATCGGAGCCCGAATCACTCTTAAAGCCGTTACTGTATTCCTCAAGAAGTCTCAAGCGTTTTGCAGCCTTATAAGCATTTTCAAGCTTTTGGGCGTCCTCGGTGCCGAGTGCCGTGAGAGCTTCGTCGGTATAACGCTTATAGGATTTTTCGTACATATCTATTACTTCTTGTACTCCCTCGGCGGTGAGGCCGTAAGCGTCATAGTTTATAACAGCCTTTGTGCTGTCGTTCGGGTCGGTAATAAATCCGGGATACGGAAGGTCGTAATCGCCTGTTATCGAAGCTCCGGTCGCCTTAGAGGAAAGTGCCTCGATTTTGGTTTTAAGATCTGCCGGGATTATCTCGGCGTTATCAACGTCTTGCTCGATACCGTTGTTTATGTTCTGGTATTTAACAAGTACATTGTAAGCTCTTGTAACGGATTTGAGGCCCTTCTGATAATCGGTGAGCTTTGCATAAAGAGCAAGTGCAGCGTTTATCTTTTCGGTACGGGTATTTTTCTTGTACATATCAATATCCGATACCGCAGCTTCAAACTGAGCCGCCGTAAGAGACTTAACCTGCAGGAATTCATCAAATCCGGCGTCGGTTCTGCTGTTAACCTTGTCGCCGTAATACGAACCCTGAGCATAGGTAAAGCCGATAGAGTCTATCGTGAAGGACTTACCGTCCATATTCTTGGCGGAAGCCTCCGAAACGGGAGCTACACCTATGGATACACGGAAGATGTTGTTAAGTGCTTCGGCTTTTTCATCAAGACGATAGTTTGAAGATGCCGAAAGACCCTGAACACCTCTTCTGAACTGGAAGAGCGGTATCATGATATAACCCTTATAATTGTTGATGGTCATATCAACATTGCCGTCGCCGTTTGTATCTATACCGTATTCCGATGTATAGTTGTAAATTCTTCTTGCGCCCTCATTCTGAGCCGTGCACTTCGCCCACTCACCCGTAGTCGGGTTAATGATATAGAAGTAAGCGTTGTCAACGTCGCTGCCGGCGTCAAGCGTATAGTCCTCGGCAGCACCGTCATAATAAGAACTGATGTTGAATGCCATGCTGAAGTCGGAAATCTGAGAGAAGTCCGCATAGAAGACAAGAGCCAAACGGTCTGTCTCGTTTACCTTATCGGACTTATTATAAGTATGAGCAAAATCACCGAGGCTTTCGGAAGACATATTGTTTGTGTTTCGTAAAGTCTCGTAAGTGTTTGCGTCGGTAAGGTTTTTGGTAACGCTTAAACCGTTGTACCAGCCTTTTTTACTCTCATAGTACTGGCTGTCAATCTTAACGGTAGCACCCTTAGAACCCTGAGCACCGCCGTTTGTAACGGTTGCCCATGCGGCGTTTTGTCTATACTCGGTAATACCGTTTCTCTGCGGGTCGTTACCGAGAGCACCCGACGGTATAACCGTAGGCGTAGCAAGGTCTGTGCTGTGTGCGGAAATTGCCGCAAACGGAACCGTGTACGTCATAAATCCCTTTGTATAGTAGTAGTCGGAGCCGACCGTACCTACACTCTTTGAGTTTTCAAACTGCCAAGCACGAGTGCCTGTTTTTAAATTATCAAAAGTAGCAAAGGGAATATACTTATTATTGGTAAGGCTCTGACCTACAACGACCGAGTTATTCGCAAGTTCATTTTCCATATATTCAAAGTACTTGAGAATTTTTTCCTCTTCGGCTCTGCCGAGCATAGTAAGCTGACCTAAATTAAGCTTTACATACATATTATATATACGCTTAATCTCTGCCTTTACTTCGTCGCTTACGGAAAGAGTTGTCTCATCGAAGTCGGGGAGCTTTTCAATGGATTTTGCGAGTGTCGGAATAATATCCTCTGCACCTGAGTTTTCCGAACCGTAAGTACCTGCATCCTGACAATCCTTTTTGGCGTCTTTAAACTTCTGCCACGCCTCGGACATACCGAGCTCTGCGGCTTTAGCGTCAAGCTTGTCGTCATCAAGGAATGAAGCGTCTACAGTACCGCTGTTGGCGGCGTTATATTCTTTAACCGCCTTTTTATAACCTGCAATAAGATCCTCGATATATTTTACTGCGCGGAAGTCACCCCAGTCGGGGCTTTCAATGTACTTATCGCAAGCGTTAAATATAGCGCGCGGAATCTCATTTTCCTGGTCATAATAGTTTTTAACGGGTGAACCTGTGTTTGCGGTTCCGTTAATAGTATTGCTGCTGTACTCTTTACCGTCGGTACGATAGAAAAGTACGTTATCGAAGAATATGGATTTGCCGACGCTGCCGTCACGTGTTTCGAGAGTTGTCGAAGCCGTGTCATATGTGCAGCCCGTAAACTTAAAGCCGGCGGACATAAGGTCCTCAATAGCTTTGTAGCCGTTCTCACGGTTTACTACCGGATCTTCGCCTGTGCCGATTTTAGTCTTGTCGATATATGCTCTTCTGGGAGTATCGGCTGTTGTTTTGCTGCCGTCCGAAGTAACAATACACGGAGCGAGCATCATACCGCCGTCAATATAATAACGACTTGTCAAACCTGATCTGTTAACGGTAAAGCCGTAATGCCTTACAAGCAAAGCATTTGATATTGAAGTTCCGGCAGGGTCAACAACTACCGACTGAGACAGCTTAATTGTATCTTTGTAATAGCCGTCTGCTCTGTCTGCAGTACCTTGGTAACCGTATATGGGTTTTCCGTTATACTTCGGTTTGCTGACACCAAACTCGGTGTTTGAATCGGTAACAACAGAGTCGGTTTCGGAGCACATAAACTGAAGCGGTATACGGACATAGCCCTTGAAGTGGTCAAGGTCAACAGTACCGTCGTTAAGCATAACCTTTTTCCAACTGCCGTCCTCCTGCTGCAGGAATATATAGGGGTCTTCACCCGTATAGCCTGCTTTGGTGGTACCGACCGTAGAATAGATTATGTCGCCGTATCTGTCGTATGCGTTTTTATTGCCATAGTCGTTATCGTAGTCCTGAACGAACCACTTATCGTTTGAACGAAGTCGGAACGAAAGACCGGTTACGCTGACCTGCGAAAAGTCGAGCCAATACCAAATCTCGGTAGCACCCGACGTGTCCCAAGTCTGACGGCTCCACGCGGTATCAAATGTCTGCGGATTGTCCGGCGTTACAGCCGACTCGATGCGCAAACGATAACCCTTTGTATCAACAGCACCGGCTGTCGGTGAATCCGCACCGACCTGAACCGTAGCACCGCCGTAAGAAAGATGTCCTCCCGACTGCATAAAGTCGAGCGAGCCTGTAGAACCGCGGGTATTATTATCGCTGTCCGTTCTTTCGCTTGTGCCGTAGTTCGAATAAGTACCGTGACCGTCGCCCGAAGTGGCTCTGCCCTCAAACGTAAGAACCTCACGTGCGGCAAGCTCATTGTTTGTAACGGGAGCGTATGCGTCCTTATCATAGACGTATACGGGAATATCCGAAACAAACGCGTTGAGAGTTTCAGAGAACCAACCCTCGCTGTCATATGCCGTTACCGACACATTGTAGCGGTGATTTTCCAAAAGCTTTCCGCCGCTTTCGTCGTAGCCGCTGAGGCCCTCGCCTATTCGTTTTTCGATTGCCTTACTGATTTCGTCTGCCGTAATCTCAGCCGTGTACGGTGCAGTACCGGTGGGACTAACCATCTTACGCAGCAAAATCGTGCTTGTGTGAACTTCGGTATATGTACCGAGATCAACAAGCTCTAACATATACCCTGACACACTCTTGGCTGTTTTGCGGTTGCTTACTTTGGCTGCGGGGAAGCTGACCGTAATTCCGCCGTCATCGCCTAATACTGCCGATAAATCACTCTTGTCGTCTTCTGCAAAAGTGGGTACCGGATCATATGTGCCGGGGTCCTTTGCCAAGACAAGCGGCAACGATGTGACCAAAAGCACTACGCAAAGCAGCACAGCAGTTATGCTTTTTCCGATTTTAATCTTTGAATTTTTTTGCATAAACTGCAACTCCTTTCCTCAAAATCTGTATTTTGAAATATAGTTTCTTACGAAACCACGATGGTCGTTTTTAAATCCATATTGTTAAGCTTACGCTGTTCTTTATCAAAGCTGTAAGTTTTAACATGGATTACGGCAGGATATGTTCCCGCCGCAAGTTCACGGTTAAGCGTGAAATGCGATATTGAATAGCCTGGCGGCAAAAGGTTTGAAGTATATATAACCTCGCCCGAATTTGAAAGCTCTATTTCAATAACAAAGTAACAGGGATTTTCCTCGGGATTTGAGAATACAAAATCCTGCTCTTTGGTGTTTGCCGCCAAAGTAAGCTCCGGAATACCGTTTACCTTTATCTGCCTGCCCTTTGTATTTGTTTTGTCGGGAATAGAAAGCTCGCCCTCGCCGAGAACCGCGTTCTGGTCAATTACGCCTGCTGGAGCTGTGGTTTCTCCGCTGCCGCCGCCTGTCGGTATAACGGCTTTTAAAAGGAATATAAGCCCTATTATAAGAGCCGCTATCAAAAGCGCAAACAAAAGCCAGAGCAAAAGTCTGTCGCGGACTATCGCGATAAATTTGTCTGCCTCTACCTCTATGTAACCTACTACCGCCGAATGAGGCATTTTCGTTGCGGCGTATACTTTTTCGCTGTTTCCGTCATCAGACAGCAAGTTGCCGATTTCGCGTTTGCCCTTGCCTATTTGGCCTACAACCATATATCCGCCGGACGGATAACGCGACTCAATTTCTTTCTTTTTAAAATAAGGCACGGTAAAGCCGCTGTGGCTGTTTTTGTAAACACCCTCGCCGACGGCCCCCGCAAGATGCCGGAACGTAAGATCTGCCAAATATAAAACCTCCGATAAGTGGATTGAGAAATACTATATATAATAGTATACGAAAAATTCGCTTCACGGCGTTTCTGACTTCGCACCGCTTTGTAAAGCAAGTGCCGACGCCGTTTTTACAGCAAATATAGGCATACTATTACACCGTATATTTATACTTAAATATACACTAAAAATGCCTTTGTGTAAAGAGATTTCGGCAAATTTTCGGACGCATTTTAAATAGAGTTTAGACCAAATGTTAACAAATTATGAACACAGTTTGTTATTCTTTTGTCATTTTGGTGTCGAATTGTGTCAAGTGTCCGATTTTTTGTCGATAACCCGCGTTTTATACTGTAAAAAATAGGCAAAATTCATAAAATTCGACAAACTTTTTCTACAGTCAAACACCGCACCGAAAGGCAATTTTATGCAAGCCGGCAGCACCCCGACAAACCGTTTCGGAGCGCAAAAAGGGACTGCAAAAAGTTGTTTTTTACAGTCCCTTTGACAAAAGTATATTATTGGTTTTTAAATTAAAACCCGATTAAAGAATTATTTCGGAAATTACGGAGTTAGACAGTAAAAATCCGCGTCTTGTGAGACGGATTTTGTTGTTTTCGCACTCGCAAAGCCCGTATTTTTCGTATTGCCGTGCATTTTCAAGCATTTTTTGCGGTATATGGCGGTGAAAACGGGCAAAAAATCTCTCGTCGCAAAGCCCCTCGCAAAGTCTTAAAGCGAGCATACAAAATTCCTCTTCGTCGCCGCCGTCGCCCTCGCTTAAGCGCTCGTTGCCGCTTATGAAATATTCAATATCACGCGGATAATATGTGCGTTTGCCTAACATATAGGAATGTGCCGCGGCGCCTATGCCGAGATACTCTTCATCGTGCCAATATTTGAGATTGTGACGGCTCTCAAAGCCGGGAACCGCGAAATTTGATATTTCATACTGCATAATACCGTGTTTTTCAAGGTATTCGCACATAAAAAGATACATATCGGCAGTATCGTCATCGGACGGAAACGGCAGTTTTTCTCTCATACGAAAAAAAGGCGTGTTTTCCTCTATTTTGAGAATATAGCAGCTGAGATGCGGCACTCCCGAAGAAATGCAGAAATCGAGAGTATTTTTAAGGCTCTCTTCGGTCTGCCCCGGCACGCCGAGCATAACGTCAAGCGAAATATTATTTATTCCTGCCCTTTTTGCCCGCAAAACGGCGCTTTGAACCTCATTTTTGTCGGCTCGCCTGCCTAAAATTCGGCGTTCGGCGTCATTTGCCGACTGAAGCCCTACGGAAAGCCTGTTTACTTTACACTCGCTCATTTTTTCAAAAAATTCGTCACCGAGCGAATACGGGTTACACTCTACCGTTATTTCCGCATCATCGGTCAAAAACGTTGATTTTGCGCCGTTTATAATTTGGCAAAGATAATCGGGAGCCAAAACCGACGGGGTTCCGCCACCAATGTAAAGTGTATCGGCTTTACACATTAGCTGTTCCGAATTGTTCCGAAGTTCACGCAAAACAGCCGAAACATACCTGCTTTTTGTGTCGTCGTCGGCGCGAAACGAATAAAAATCGCAATACGGGCACTTCGACTTGCAAAACGGAATGTGAATATACAGACCTATATTATTCATCATCTAATTTAAGCACAGCCATAAACGCCTCTTGCGGAACTTCTACCGTACCGAACTTGCGCATACGCTTTTTGCCCTCTTTTTGTTTTTCAAGGAGCTTCTTTTTACGCGTTATATCGCCGCCGTAGCATTTGGCAAGGACGTCTTTACGCATGGCTTTTACGGTTTCGCGCGCTATTACCTTGCCGCCTATGGCTATCTGAATGGGAATTTCAAACATCTGACGCGGAATATTATCTTTGAGCTTTTCGGCAATTTTGCGCGCTCTCGGGTACGCCTTGTCGGCGTGGATTATAAACGAGAGTGCGTCTATCATATCGCCGTTCAGGAGAACATCAAGTTTTACAAGACTTGACTTCTGATAGCCGCAAAGCTCATAGTCAAACGAGGCATAGCCGCGTGTACGCGATTTTAAGACGTCAAAGAAATCATAGATTATTTCATTAAGCGGAAGTATATATTTTAAATCCACCCTGTCGGCGTCAAGATACGTCATTTCTTTATACTCGCCGCGTCTGTCCTGGCAAAGATCCATTATAGCGCCTACGTACTCTTTCGGAGAGAAAATATGCGCCTCTACCATAGGCTCTTCCGCAAAATCAATCGTTGCGGGGTCGGGGTAGTTACTGGGATTGTCAATTTCGACTACGGTTCCGTCGGTAAGATGTATTTTATAGATAACCGAGGGAATTGTTGTTACAAGGTCGAGATCGTATTCACGCTCAAGGCGTTCCTGTATGATTTCGAGGTGCAAAAGCCCCAAGAAGCCGCACCTGAAGCCGAATCCGAGAGCGCTTGACGTCTCGGGTTCAAAAGAGAGCGAGGCGTCGTTAAGCTGTAATTTGGCGAGAGCGTCGCGAAGAGCCTCGTAATCCGCTCCGTCCGCCGGATAAATTCCGCAGAAAACCATCGGATTTACCTTGCGGTAGCCTGCAAGCGGCTCGGCAGCCGGATTTTCGGCAAGAGTTACGGTATCGCCTACGCGCGCGTCACCGACGGTTTTAATGGAGGCGGTGATATATCCGACTTCGCCCGAGGATAACTGCTTTGCCGGTTCTAAGCTCTTGGCGCGCATATACCCCGTTTCAACTATAGTAAATTCGGCGCCCGTAGCCATAAGTCGCATTGTCTGACCCGGTTTTACCACGCCGTCCACTATTCTGACATAAACTATAACGCCGCGGTAACTGTCGTATACAGAGTCAAATACAAGCGCCCTGAGCGGTTTTGAATCGTTATCGTCGGGAGGCGGTATAAGATTTACAATCTCCTCAAGCACTGCGGGCACATTCTCGCCCGTTTTTGCCGAGATTCGCGGCGAATCCATACACGGTATGCCTATAACGTCCTCCACTTCTTTCGCAACGCGCTCCGGCTCTGCGGCAGGAAGGTCGATTTTATTTATTACCGGCACTATTTCAAGGTCATGGTCAAGCGCAAGATAGGTATTTGCAAGAGTTTGCGCCTCTATGCCCTGCGACGCGTCAACTATCAGCACGGCTCCCTCGCACGCCGCAAGGGAACGCGACACCTCATAGTTAAAATCGACATGACCGGGAGTGTCTATTAAGTTCAGCTCATACTTTTTGCCGTCGGCAGCCTTGTAATCAAGCTTTACGGCGCGCGCCTTAATGGTTATGCCGCGCTCGCGCTCAATATCCATATTGTCAAGAAGCTGAGCTTCCATATCGCGTTTCGCTACGGAGTCCGTAAGCTCCAGCAGACGGTCGGCAAGCGTACTCTTGCCGTGGTCGATATGAGCAATTATGCAAAAGTTTCTGATATAGTCCTTTTTACCTGACATAAATTTCCTCTTTTGACTTTTTAAATCCCGTATATTATATCAAATTCGGAGATAAATGTGAATACCGAACACCGAAAATCATTTTTCACGGTCATAGTATGACAACATCGGCTTTATTTTTTTGCCGCCTATCACTCTCTGCTCGTAGTTTTTGGTTATTTTAAACACTGTTCCCGACAAAAGCAGCACACCAATAAGGTTCGGCAGAGCCATAAGCCCGTTAAACGTATCGGAGAGGTCCCATACAAGCTGAACGCTTGACACAGAGCCTAAAAACGTCATTGCGAGAAATATTATTTTGTAAACCGCCGTCAGCTTTTTGCCGCCTATATATTCCGCGGCGCGCGAACCGTACACCGACCAGCCGAGTATGGTTGAAAACGCAAACATAACTATGCCGACGGACACTATATATGCGCCCCATTTGCCGAGTACGCTCTCAAAGGCATATATTGTTATATTAACGCCCTCGAGTCCGCTTTGCAGGTTTGCCCCGGTAGTCAGTATTACGAGCGCTGTAAGGGTGCATATAACAATAGTGTCAAAGAACACCTGGAATATGCCCCACATACCCTGGGTTACGGGTTCTTTGGCGTCCGAGGAGGAGTGCACCATTACGGACGAGCCGAGCCCTGCCTCGTTTGAAAACACCCCGCGTGCCACGCCGAAACGCATGGCTCTGGAAATCCCGTAACCCATAACGCCGCCTCCGACGGAACGCATACTGAACGCCCCCGAAAATATCTCGCCGAAAGCGTCGCCGATACGGCGGAAGTTTACCGTTATTATTATAAGAGCCCCTATTATGTAAAACGCCGCCATAAAAGGCACAAATTTTTCTGTAACGGTGACTATTCTTTTAAGTCCGCCGAGGATTATAACGGCTATAAGAACACAAACGACTGTTCCCGTGACAACGCCCGGTATATTAAATGAACCTTTAAGCGCTGTGGATATTCCGTTGACCTGGGCTACCGAGCCTATTCCGAACGACGCAAACAGGCAAAAGACCGAAAATACGACCGCAAGCCACTTTTGACCGAGTCCCTTTTCGATATAATACATGGGGCCGCCCGCCCACTCGCCTTTTTCGTTTTTTCGGCGAAAATATATGCCGAGCACATTTTCGGAGAAGCTCGTCATCATACCGAGCAGAGCCGAAATCCACATCCAAAATACCGCGCCCGCTCCGCCGGAGGCAATCGCGGTAGCCACACCTACAATATTGCCCGTGCCCACCGTTGCGGCAAGTGCCGTTGCAAGCGCCTGAAACTGTGATATTGCTTTTTCGTCCTTTGTTTTTGTTACTTCTCGGTCTTTAAAAATGGCGGCTATCGTATTTTTTATCGTATGGTGAAAACGCCGTATCTGAAAAAATCCCGTACCGCACGTGAGATAAAGACCGGTAAGCAGCATCAAAATAAGCATAGGCGGACCCCAGACAATGCTGTTTACCTTACTGTTGATATTCTGAATGAATCCGACAAAATTTTGCATAGTACCTCCGTATAAAATTTTATGAGGGCATAAGAAAACAGGGCAAAAGCAGCCTCTTTTAATAGTATTGCTTTACGCCCCGATTTATTAAGAATAAAGCTTTCCGACTATGATATTCACAAGCGAAACCGGCAATGCCTTTGAAAGCGCCAAGAACAGATGATATTTAGCGCCTTTTGTGGACAAAAGCCTCGGCCGTGTTTTGGTTGCCGCGGTATACACCGCGTCGGCTATCGCGTCGGGCGACATACCGTTTTGTTCGTCGCGCTCCATACCGGCAACCGCTCTTTTAAGCGTCTCGCCGTAAAACTCGTTACCCGCGGTGTTTTTCTCTCTTGCCGCGGTAAATCCGGTTTTAACGTCGCCGGGCATTACGGCGCAAACCTTTATGTTAAACGGCCTCAACTCGTTTGCAAGCGCCAGAGTAAGCGAATTCACAGCCGCCTTTGATGCCGAATAAAAAGCCTGAAACGGTATGGCGAGCGGCGCTGCGAGTGAACTGAGATTGACTATTCTTCCGCCGCCTTGAAGTCTCATATATTTAATTACGTTTTTGGAGCAAATGAAGCAGCCGAAGAAATTGACGTCGAACTGTTTTTTTGCATCTGACAGCTCCGTAAATTCAACCGCTCCCGAGATGCCGAAGCCGGCATTATTTACAAGTATATCAATTCTTCCGCTGTCGTTATATATTTCTTTGAACGCCTCGGAAACCGAGTGCTCATCCGTAACGTCGCACGAAATATGCTTAATGCCGACCGTTTGAATTTTCGGCTCGCGGCGGCTCAGCTCATACACCCTGTATCCGTTTTCGAGAAACTTGCGGCAGCAGGAAAGCCCAATTCCGCTCGAACCGCCCGTAACAACTGCAGTTTTCATCAATCTCATCTCCGTTAAAGCAGGCAAAAGCGCAAAAGACGCCGCCCGTAAAATATAAAAGAATTTTATCACAGAGAAAACACTTTCGCAACTAAATAGTTAAAAAATATCCGCAAACCCTGTATGTATTGCCGTATGCAGAATTATCATTGTATTGCTTTGAAAACCCCGATTTTCTTAACGGTATTTACGGTCGCCCCAATAATCGGGCCCGAAAGCAAAACAGTTGCTATTGTGCAAATCCCGAATTTTCCGCCGAGTAAAACGCCTGTAACAACCATTAAAACATCAAGTGCCATTCTGACAATTTTTATTTCCCAATTGTTTTTTTCGGCAAGCGAAAATGTGACCGCTTCATATGAGCCTCTGCCGAAATCCGCGGCGGAATAAAGCCCTGTTCCGAATGAAAATAACACAATTCCGAGTAGCATTAAAACAAAATTGACCGCTTTAATATCGGTATAATGCTGAACTTTTGTAAACACATCCACAAAAAAGCTGTAAATGATTTGATAAAGAACCGTTCCCACATTGATTTGCTTTCGGTCATAGAAAAGCGCAAATATAATCATCACAACGGCTACAACAAACGACGATGTACCGATTGTCATACCCGTTACATTTGTGAGCCCCTGCCACAATATCGCAAGGGTTGCGCCGCCAAACCCTGCGCCTATTGCAAGGGTAATTCCGTAGGCGGAAATGATTGAGCCCACAATAACTATAAGTGTTTTGATTAAATATTTTTTGAATTTCACTTTTTCACCTCCAAAAAAAGACTACAAACCCTGCTGTTGTGTTCAGAAACAGCAAAATTTATAGTCTCAGTCAGCCCGGACAGCTTTATTTTATTTTATATTTATAAATGCGAGGCCCGCAATACAGATTACAATACCTAAAACCTTATTCCAAATGCTTAATTTGACTTACGGTAGGTGCCCACCCAAAATAATTATATCACATTAAAACGGTTTTGTCGGTAATTCTGCCGAATCCGTCATAAGAATAGCCAATTTTTTCCTTGCCGTTCCACGTAACGCCGTATATTTGGTCGGGCATTTCACCGACACTTAAATTACCGTAACGATAACCGATGGTTTGCTCACC
>JALELS010000011.1 GCA_022768065.1 Ruminococcus sp.
CCTTGATATTTTTAGTCGTGTGGTCGGCAAACCACTTCTAATATACCAAGGAGCTTTTTCCTTGTCTACTCCACTCCTCGCTGTAAGCTATTTCTTTCCCCCCTGCATAGCAGGGGGTTTACTTTGTCACAGACAAAAAAAGAAGCACTCAAAATGAGTGCTTCCGTTTGAGACGTAATTAAAATTACTTAAGTTCAACCTTAGCGCCGACTTCTTCAAGCTTAGCCTTAGCTGCCTCAGCCTCATCCTTTGATGCGCCTTCTTTAACAGCCTTGGGAGCGCCGTCAACAAGAGCCTTAGCTTCGCCGAGTCCGAGACCGGTGAGCTCACGAACAACCTTGATGACCTTGATCTTATTCTCGCCTACGTCAGCAAGAACAACGTCAAACTCTGTCTTCTCCTCAGCAGCGGCTGCTCCGCCTGCTGCAGGTGCTGCAACTGCAACTGCTGCAGCTGCCGATACGCCGAATTCTTCTTCAACGGCTTTAACGAGCTCTGAAAGCTCAAGAACTGAAAGAGCTTTGAGCTCTTCGATCATAGCAGTAACTTTCTCTGATGCCATGGTAATTAACCTCCGATAAATTATAGTAATAAATTTTAAAATTATTCAGCAGCCGGTGCTTCTGCTTCTGCGGGAGCAGCGGTCTCTGCTGCGGGAGCCTCCTCGGCATCTTCTGCCGGAGCTTCACCGCTCTTATCAACAATAGCCTGAACAGCACGTGCAAAGGCTGCGATAGGCGCGTTGAAAGCGCTGAGAACAGTAGCAAGCAAAACTTCTCTTGAAGGAAGCTTTGAGAGCTCGCTGAGTTTTTCTTCGCCGATAACTTCGTTATCAATGAAGCCGCTCTTCATCTTAAATGAGTCGATCTGATCCTGGTATTTACCGAGGATTCTTGCGGCTGCAACATAATCGTCCTTACTGGTTGCGATTGCGCTGGTGCCCTCAAGTACGCTGTCGATACCCTCAAGACCTGTACCGTCAAGAGCTAAACGGATAAGTGTGTTTTTAACAACGGTATACTCAACACCTGCCTCACGAAGCTCTTTACGGAGCTTTGTATCATCGGCAACGTTGATGCCCTCGTAATTAACAACAACACCTGCGCAGGAATTCTGTATTCTCTCTTTGAGAGCAGCTACCTGCTGTTTTTTGATTTCGAGAACTTTCTCACTTGGCAAACGGATTCACCTCCTAAAGATTATTGACGCTTGCGCTATGAGAATAAAGAAAAGGTCTTTTCCGCGCGAAGACGAAAAAGACCCGTAAACTTTTAAAAAGCTGATCTTCCTCGGCAGGCAACCGCTTGGGTTTTACGCTGAAAAGCACCCGCTGTCTTCGGCAAGCGAATATTATACTAACACAGAAGCCGTGGCTCTGTCAAGTATTTTGATTATTCGGCAACTGCTGCGGCACCGAACTTGTTGGCGTTGATCTTAACGCCGGGGCCCATTGTTGTGGCAACAACACAGGATTTGATATACTGACCTTTCATTGCGGCGGGCTTAGCCTTAACGATGGCGTCCATAAGAGTGTTGAAGTTCTCACAGAGCTTATCTTTGCCGAAAGAAGCCTTGCCTATGGGGCAATGGATAATGTTGTTTTTATCAAGTCTGTACTCGATTTTACCTGCCTTAGCTTCGGTAACAGCCTTTGCAACGTCGGGTGTTACTGTGCCGGCCTTGGGTGACGGCATAAGTCCGCGAGGACCGAGAACCTTACCTAAACGGCCTACAAGACCCATCATATCGGGTGAAGCGATGCAGACGTCGAAATCCATCATACCGCCCTGAACCTCAGCTACGAGGTCTGCGTCACCGACGAACTCAGCGCCGGCAGCCTGTGCAGCCTTAGCTGCGTCGCCCTTAGCGAATACGGCAACTCTTACCTTTTTGCCGGTTCCGTTCGGAAGAACGACAGCGCCTCTTACCTGCTGGTCGGCATGACGCGAGTCAACGCCGAGACGAATATGTGCTTCTATTGTTTCATCAAATTTCGCGGTAGCTGTCTTAACTGAAAGTTCGAGAGCTTCCGGAGCGTCATAAAGCTTTGTTCTGTCGATAAGCTTAGCGCTTTCGACGTATTTCTTACCGTGTTTCATAATCTAATTTTCCTCCCATTAAGTGGTTATCGGATCTTTCCTCCCACGGGGGAGATCAATCTACTACAGTAATGCCCATGGAACGAGCTGTACCGGCGATCATGCTCATAGCTGTTTCAACGGTAGCTGCGTTTAAATCGGGCATCTTCTGCTCAGCGATTTTTCTTACCTGATCTTTTGTTATTGATGCGACCTTAGTCTTATTCGGAACACCCGAACCGCTCTCAATACCGCAAGCCTTTTTGATAAGGACTGCCGCGGGCGGAGTCTTAGTTACGAATGTGAATGAATGGTCTGCATAGACCGTGATAACGACGGGGATTATAAGACCTGCGTCGTTCTTTGTGCGTTCGTTAAATTCCTTTGTGAACGCCATAATGTTTACACCGTGCTGACCGAGTGCCGGACCAACAGGCGGAGCCGGCGTTGCTTTTCCGGCCGGGATCTGAAGCTTAATAAAGCCTATTACCTTTTGAGCCATTTTTTGCACCTCCAAAATTCGTGGTAGTGGCGGAATGAGCGCTCGACTCACCCCTCCCACAGCGCACCTTTATGATACGCCATAAAAAGCGGATATACCGCTGATTACCGATTTTAATTGTTTATTGCTTCGACCTGGTCGAGTTCAAGATCGACCGGAGTCTCTCTGCCGAGCATTGAAATAACCACTCTGACAGAATTGTTGTCGGTATCGACATTGTCAACAACGCCGATAACGCCTTCGAACGCGCCGTCGATTATGGAAACCATATCGCCCTTCTTGTAGTTGACCTCAACTACCTTCTTTTCAACACCGAGAGCATAAATCTCATCGTCGGTGAGCGGAACGGGTTTTCCCTCGGGACCTACGAAGCCGGTTACGCCGCGCGTATTGCGTATTACGTACCAGGTATCGTCGTTCATCTGAAGCTCGTCGGAATCCTCGTCCTCATAGACGGCAACCTTAACGAGCACATAACCCGGAAATATTTTGCGTTCTACTTCTTTTTTGGTTCCGTCGTCACGGATTTCCGTAACGGTTTCGGTGGGAACCTTTACTTCAAGAATCTGGTCATGAATTTTGCGGTTTTCGACAACTGTTTCAATGTTGGACGCAACCTTGTTTTCATAACCCGAATAGGTATGAACTACATACCATTTGGAGATATCTGCCATATGCTACCTCCGTTATAAGCTGAAAAAGTTTGCGATGATTGCACCTGCGGTCGTAGCCTCTGCACCGCTGCCCGATTTGGACGCGAGGTTTATAAGAAGCTTAACGAGCTCGGAAAGTCCGGTATCAATAAGCCATATAATGACTCCGATGATAACCACCGAAACTATAACTACAAGCGAGGACTTGAGGACGGTTTTTCTGTCGGGCCAAACGACCTTTTTAGACTCGCCGCGGAGCTCTTTAAAGAACTTCTTTATGCTCCTGCCCATACGCACAAATACGTTAGGCTTCTTGTCCTTGGCTTTTGCGTTCTTTGCAGGCTTTTCAGCCTTTTTTTCTTTTACTTGCTTTGCGGGTTTGGTATTTTTGGCAGAAACTTTTTTGTTTTCGTCAGCCATCTTTTTACCTCCGCTTACTTAGTTTCCCTGTGGAGAGTATGCTTCTTGCAGAAGGGGCAATACTTATTCATCTCCAACCTGTCGGGTGAATTTTTCTTGTTCTTCATCGTGTTGTAGTTGCGCTGTTTGCATTCAGTGCAAGCTAATGTGATTTTGACTCTCATTTATTTCGGCACCTCCGTTATTGGCGGCTCACGGCCGCTTATGTTAGCCTACCTCGAAAAAAGCGGGCACAAAAAAAGAACCCTCTTTCAGAGGTACGAATACTATAACACACCGTCCGCTTTAAGTCAATAGTTTTTATTTAATTTGCCGCGACGGCGCCTTATAAACGGTAAATTTTGCAGCTTATTTCCCTATATCCGTTACAGCAGTGATACGTCGGAGCACAAAATTATGTTTGACTTTTTATATTTGCCGGTTATATTATATATAGTATATAAATACAAAACGGATTTTGTAAAACGACAATAAACTAAAGCAGGCTGCCGCCGCGGCGGACAGTCGGAAAGGCGCGGATATCAAATGGAATTCATAAAAAAGATGTTCAAATGGTCGGCTCTGATTTTTTCTGCCGTCACCACTCTTTTCTGTATGTATGACGCCGTTAAGGAAAAGGACAAAATCGCGTCCGACTTAAAATAACATTGCCGTACTGTTTAAGAGGTAGAAAATGGCTGTATGCATTATATATGCGAGCAAATACGGCTCCGCAAAAAAGGTTGCCGGGCTGATTTCAGAAAAGCTCGGCGGATGCGATGTTTTTAACATTGCCGATGACAGATTTGACCTGTCGAAATATGATTTTGTCATTATCGGCAGCGATATACGTATGGGAACCGTTGACAAGCTGATAACAAAACTGCTGTTCAGATTCATAAAGCCGCTTTCCGAAAGGAAATGTGCCTATTTTATAACCTGCGTGTTCCCCGAAAACGGCGACGGATATTTTAACCGAAACATTCCGCCGCAGCTTTTGAGCGAGGCGGCTGCCACCGCCGCAATAGGCGGCGAGCTTGATTTTAAAAAGCTGCGCGGAACAGACCGCATTGCCGCAAAAATGATTTTAAAAGCCGAACGCGAAAGAGATATTTACAAAACCTTTTTGCTTGATATTGACAAAATAAATAAATTTGTTGATAAAATAAAGCCGCAACTGTAAGTTGCGGCTTTTGCAACCGCTCCGCAACCGATATTTCCCGTTTTTTGCGTTTTGCAAAGCAGAATATCTTGAAACCGATAATTCATAAGCTAAAATGGAGCCATAAACAAATTCGGAGCCTAAGGAGGAAATCAATATGGCTTATCTTGATAAGGTTAAACTTGCCGATTACACAAGAAAAGAAGATTGGCTCAACTCAATATCGCATATGGTGGGCGGAGGCTTGTCCGTAGTGGCGCTTCTGATGTGCTGTATCAAATCGATAATACTTCGCAGGTGGGATTATCTGCTTTTGAGTTTTATATACGGCATCACCATGATAGCGATGTATTCATGCTCTTCGGTTTACCACGCCCTGCGCCCGAACAACGGCAAAAAGGTAATGAGAATGATAGACCACTCGATGATATATCCGATGATAGCCAGCACCATAACGCCGTTTGCGCTTCTCGTAATTAAGCCGGTAAAACCCGTTCTCGGCTGGGTAATTTTCGGAGTTGCATGGGCTGTTGTGGCGGCAATGATACCGCTTACTCTCACGCTGTTTGAAAAAACAAAGGGAATAGGTCTTGTTATGTATCTCGCTCTCGGCTGGATGATAATAATCTCAATTAAAACCCTCTGGGAAGTTTTCAGCAGGACCGGCGTAATACTCCTGATTTCGGGCGGCATAGCATACACTCTCGGAGCTGTTCTATACGGCATAGGCAGTAAAAAGCGCTATTTCCACACGGTTTTCCATTTCTTTATAATAATAGGTTCCGTACTTCACTTCCTCGCGATATTTATGTATGTGCTTGTGTAAGCGATTGATAGTCTAATTAAAAAAAGATACCGAGCAGCCATACTGTTCGGTATTTTTTACTGTTACGGTGCAGAATTTTATGGTATAATAACCTCACGAAACGATAACAAAATCAAAGATTTTGACCGTTTCGGAGAACATTGAATGACTAAATTGCGGCTTTCGCCGCCGCACTCCGTGCCACCCTGCTGTCGCAGGGGAATTTATGATAAAATAACCTCACGAAACTATAACAAAATCAAAGATTTTGACCGTTTCGGAGAACATTGGAGACTGAATTGCGGCTTTCGCCGCTGCACTCCGTGCCGCCCCTGCTGTCGCAGGGGAATTTATGATAAAATAACCTCACAAAACGATAACAAAATCAAAGATTTTGACCGTTTCGGAGAACATTGAATGACTGAATTGCGGCTTTCGCCGCCGCACTCCGTGCCGCCCCTGCTGTCGCAGGGGAATTTACGATATAATCAATTTAACAAATAATTAAGGAAGGTACAAAGCTATGCTCCATATAGGCTGTCACCTCTCATCGTCGGGAGGATTTTATAAAATGGGCGAAACCGCTTTAAAGATAGGCGCCGACACGTTTCAATTTTTCACACGCAATCCGCGCGGAAGCAAAGCCAAGGAAATAAACCCGGATGACGCAAAAAAGCTTCTTAGGCTGATGGAGGAAAACCGTTTCCCCTGCATATTGGCGCACGCGCCTTACACGTTAAACCCGTGTTCCGCAAACGAAGACACAAGGCAGTTCGCGCTTGATACAATGGCGGACGACCTTAAGAGAATGGAATTCACTCCGAATCAGATGTATAATTTTCACCCGGGCAGTCACACCGGTCTCGGAACGGAAAAGGGAATTGAGCTCACCGCCGAGCACTTAAACAAAATACTGACAAAGGAGCAAACTACCGTCGTGCTTGTGGAAACCATGGCGGGCAAGGGCACCGAAATAGGTAAAACATTTGAGGAGATTCGCGACATAATCGACCGTGTAAAATTAAAGGACAAGGTAGGCGTATGCCTTGATACGTGCCATATTTTTGATGCGGGATACGATATTGTAAACTCGCTCGACGGGGTGCTTACGGAATTTGACAAAACCGTAGGGCTTAAAAATCTTCGTGCCGTGCACATAAACGACAGTAAAAATCCGCTCGGCAGTCACAAGGACCGTCACGAGTGCATAGGAAAGGGTTATATCGGACTTGACGCCATGAAGAGAATAGTTACGCACCCTATACTTTGCCACCTGCCGTTTTACCTTGAAACCCCAAACGATCTTGACGGCTACAGGGCGGAAATCGAACTGCTGCGCGGTTTTTGCGATTGTAGGTTTGACAATGATGTGTTACAGAGTAGGGAAAGCAAATAAGACCTGTTTAGGAGAGCGCCAGTTAAGAGGACGCATAGGAAAATTGTTGTAGTTGCGCTGATGAACGGCTAACTGTTTTTGAAAATCCTCGAATG
>JALELS010000012.1 GCA_022768065.1 Ruminococcus sp.
CCTTGATATTTTTAGTCGTGTGGTCGGCAAACCACTTCTAATATACCAAGGAGCTTTTTCCTTGTCTACTCCACTCCTCGCTGTAAGCTATTTCTTTCCCCCCTGCATAGCAGGGGGTTTACTTTGTCACAGACAAAAAAACCGATCCTCCGCGGCTGAGCCGTTTCGGACCGGTTTATTTGGGAGCAAAGTTAAAAATCAGGCGTCAAGACGAGCGACTTTATTGTTTTTATCACTGCTTTTCCAAGTGTGTATAACCTTCGGATTTGCAAATATTTCATCAAGCTTTTTAAGGAAAGGAACTATGTCGCCGAAATCAAGCGCACGATGGTCAAAGGCTATGCAGATGGGAAGCACCTTGCGCGCTTCTACCGTTTTGTTGCCGAGACTGTCGGTCATAACCATGGGCTTATCCTGAACGGCGCCTACGCCGAACGCCGTAACCTGCGGCGGTATGATTTCAAGTAAGGCAGCCGCACCGGACTGTTCGCGGTAAAGTGAGCCGAGGTTAGATATTGTGGTTGTACCCTGCTCTATATCGTGTTTTGTGAGACGCTCCGTTTCGGGTATGGCTTCATATTCTTTTTTTGCCTCACCCTTTAAGGTTTTAACCTTATGCTTGCCTGTTTTGGAACCTATAAGGCGGTATATAGCCTGCATAAATTTGCCCTTTTTAAGAGCGGTGAGAGTATTGTCTAAGGATACGTCAAACATAGCTTCGTCAAGATTTGTGTTTTCCGCTCTTCTTTTTACATCGTTTATGGCGTCGGTCATCTCGTCAAGATTTTTATTTTCAAAGCCGCGAAGATTTACGGTCATCATTTCACCGCTCGGAAGAATCATCGGCATAGAAATGTTTATATCCTCAAAAGTATCGATTCTGCCGCGTACAAGCTTACGGTCAAATTCTATATGAGAATTCATAACAGGGGCTGCTTTAAGTCCCTCGGTGATGATTTTCATTATTACGGTATTGAGCGTTATCCTACTGTCACGGTCACGGTCGAGGTTCAGCTTTTTGTACTCGTGCATAAGCTTTGTAACATCCGGCTCATACATATATGTTACGTGAGGGATTGTCTCCCAGCTTTCGCTTGTCATATTTGAAACTATCTTTCTCTGTATTCCGAAGTGGATTGTATTTGTCTTTTTCATGGTTGTTTACTCCTTTTGTGTTGTTCTGTTTTTATTTATATAGATGCGTTCGTTTTTTCGCTTCCGTTGCCAAAATAATACACAAAAGAGTGCGGTTGCGCTATACATTTTAGTTTTCAATTCGGTTTACAAAGGGGAAAAAATCGGTTGCGGGCACGCTGTTTCAACAAAAACGGGCAGTTGCCGTAAATTTAAGGGTAAAAAATAAACCCCTCGGATAATGCCGGCGCATATCCGGGGGATTCGGTGCACTGTTGTGCAAATCTTATTTTTAATTATGAACACTCAGCCGAATTACAGCCTGCCTTTAAAAATGGAAATAACGAAAAATTAGGTTTGATAAAACCCGATTATACCTTCGCTATAATCTCAACTTCTACAAGAGCGTTTTTCGGAAGGTCGCCTACGCCGACGCAGGAACGTGCCGGTTTTGATGAAAAATACTCGCCGTAAACTTCGTTGAATGCGCCGAAGTCGGAAATATTTTTCAAAAAGCAGGTGGTCTTTATTACGCTGTCAAAATCGGCTCCCGCCTCTTTCAAAATTGCCGCGATGTTTTCGCAAACTCTTTTGGTCTGACCCTCGATTGTATCTTCCTCTATATCGCCAGTTGCGGGATTTATTGCTATCTGACCCGAAGCAAAGAGAAATCCGTCAATGATTTTGCCCTGTGAATAAGGTCCTATTGCGGCAGGTGCCGATGAAGTGTGAAGTGTTTTTATCATTTGATTTTCCTCCTTAATATGACTTTATGATAAATCCGGCGTCGGTCAGCGCTTTCTTTATCTGAGCAATATGGTCAAAGTTTTTGGTTTCGAGAACAATGCGAAGATAGCAGCCGTTAATATCGGAGCCCTCGGACGCACGCTCATGGTGAATTGAAATAACATTGCCGCCCTCTTTGGCAATAATGTCGGCAACGCCTTTTAACTGACCGGGCTTGTCAAGAAGCTCGATTGTGAGCGAGTAAGTTCTGCCCGATTTCAAAAGTCCGCGTTTAATAACTCGTGAAAGTATGGTAACGTCGATATTACCTCCCGAAAGGAGGCAGCAAACCTTTTTGCCTTTGACGTCTACTTTATTAAACATAGCCGCCGCAACCGAAACAGCACCTGCGCCCTCGGTAATGAGCTTTTGCTGCTCGATAAGCGCAAGTATAGCCGCGGCTATTTCGTCGTCGGAAACGGTTACAATACCGTCAACATATTTTTGACACATCGCAAAGGTAACGTCGCCCGGCTCTTTAACGGCTATACCGTCGGCTATGGTCGAAACGGAATCGAGCTTTTCGATTTTACCGTCTTCAACAGATTTTAACATACTCGGAGCGCCCGAAGCCTGAACGCCGTATACCTTAACATTGGGATTGAGCTCTTTTATCGCAAAAGCCACGCCGGAAATAAGTCCGCCGCCGCCTATGGGAACTATGACAACGTCAACGTCGGGTATCTGGTCGAGTATTTCAAGTCCTATGGTGCCCTGACCTGCTATAACGTCCTCGTCGTTAAACGGATGAATAAAGGTATAGCCTTTTTCCTCTTTAAGTTCAAGAGCCTTATTATAAGCGTCGTCATAAACGCCCTCTACAAGACAAATATCCGCACCGTATTTTCTGGTTGCCTCCACCTTTGAGATGGGAGCGCCGTCGGGCAGGCAGATAAGTGATTTAATGCCGTTTTTGGTAGCTGCCAAAGCAACGCCCTGCGCGTGGTTACCTGCCGAGCAGGCAATTACGCCGCGTGCTTTTTCTTCTTCCGAGAGCTGTGATATTTTGTATGCGGCGCCTCTGACTTTAAACGAACCTGTAACCTGTAAATTTTCGGTCTTGAGATGTATTTCACTTTCGGGATTTATGTTCGGCGCCAAAATCATATCCGTTTTACGAATTATGTTCTTTAAAACAAATGAAGCGTGATAGACTTTGTCGAGTGTTAACATCTTTTATCTCTTCTTTCAAAAAATAGTATATATTAGTATATCACGTTACGGACAAAAAGCAACAAAAAGGTTGTTTTTGACGTTTCGGCGCAAAAAATAATCCCCGAAGGCAAGGCTGAGCCAAAGCTTCGGGGATGTGAGATTTAAATTATTTCTGAGGTCCGTTAAAACCGTTAGCCTGCTGGAACTTATCTATTTTGTCGATAACTCCGAGAAGTACGTCAAAACCGTCGCCGACAGTTTCAAGTTCAAAACGCTCGGGCATATCATGCCATGTGTGATAATAATAGGTAAGTGTGGGATCCTGAGCGGCAAAGGTAACGGATTTTATGCCTGCCTTTGTCATAGGCGTGCTGTCGCATCCGCCTACGGGGTTATGTATGCAGCCGTTTGTTTTGCTGACAATACCGAGCTCGTTAAAGGTATCCTTAAACATTTTTTCAAGGTCGGTATCGAAACGGCAGAACTGCCAATCGTCCTTGATAACAACTTCAAAGAAATCTTTATCGGCAACTGAGTCGATATTGATGTTCCAAGTGTTTTCAAGTATCGGCTCGCCCTTATGCTCGCGTGTGAATGCGAGAGAACCGCGAAGGCCTGCCTCCTCGGAACCGCAGTTGAAGTCGATTATACGGCAGTTCTTCGGCATCTTTTCGGGATGATCATGGAAGTATTTTGTAACGGCAAAGCTGAGAGCGCAGCCGGTAGCGTTATCCATAGCGCCTCTTGAAGCGTTGCGCGGATTCGGGTCAGCCCACATAATTATAAACATACAGCCGATTGCAGTAACAACGGGAAGGAAGTGCATAGCAAAAAGGAAGTTTGCAAAGGACGCCGAATTTGCAGTCCTGATGGCCCAAACTTCACCGAAGTAAACACCGCTTGAAATAACGGTCATGGCTATTGAAACAGCGGTAAGGAAAAGGAAGCATACAACGCCGAAACCGACTTTGGCGAATGTAGCTACAAGACCCATGGCGGGTTTTGTGTTTTTAAACTTTGAAGCGTGAGCGGAATGTCTCCAGCACCAGCTCGTATCGGTGTGACCCGAAAGGATTATGGTGTAGTCGTATTTTCCGTCCGGCGGTAAAAGTTCGCCGTAAGTATTCTGCGATATTTCCTGCTTAAAGAACATATCAAACCATGTCTTATAAAGGAAAACGCTTAAAATAAGCCAAACCCAGCAAACAACCGAAGCGAGCGCCATACCGTACCAAACCGCACTGAGATGCAGAGCCACGTAAACGAGAGCGCTCATGATAAGTCCGAGATAACCGGCATACGGAATACCGCCTATCGATGCTCTCGGAGATACGGCAAATTCCTCACGTACCGGCTCAATACCGATGCTTCTGAGTTTGTCCCCCATATATGCCGCGTACTCTTTTTCGCCGTCAGAGCCCGGCAGACGAGAGCCGATTTTTTTGGCAGCGTGCTCGACTATTTCGAACGCTTCCTCGGCATACTTTCTGTTTTCTTCTTTCATAGAATAAACCTCCCAAATAAAATACATAAATAAATATATTGCATTTTTGCAACAAATGCAAGGGCAAAATGCAAAAAATTGCCAATTTTGGCACTAAAAAAAGCTTAATCGGGGTCAAAATGAATTGTCAGTTAAAAGGTGAACCAAAATTCACTTTTTTAATCGACAATTTGCAGAATTTATGTCAAGTAAAAATACACTAAAAAATTAACGCGGCACAGATTAAATTTATTAAAATCTATGCCGCGTCGGTATTTAATTATGTTTTATTCAGTTCAATTTATTTATTGCGTCAATAAGGGATTTAGAAGCGTTTGGATTTGTTACGAGCGAAGCGGCTCTTAACGCCTCCTCCTTATCCGCGGCAAGCCCCGTTTTTATGTAACGTGTTATTTTTTCCTCGGTGTTAACAAACGACAGGAAATCGTCGGACGATGCCGTTACCATAATATTTTTTCCTCTCTCAGACATATCGCTGCCACTCGCGTAATCATAGTACGCTATATCAAGGTCGGCATACTCGCTTTGAATTCCGTTTAAATCGCCGTTTTTTGTATACTGCCATATATTATAAGGATATTTGAAATCCGTTACGGACGAAGTATAATGCGCGAGCCAAATTTCATAACCCCTGCTTTGTAAAGCGGCATAATCAAGATTATCATAAAAGAACGATTTACTCGCATATACGCCTGCCTTATAGCCTGCATTTCTGACTGTTTCGCAAAAGGCCTCCGCCAAAGAAGTGCGCTCCGCTTTTGTCAGGCCGTCCGCTCTGCCCGTGCGGTTCGGAGCTCCCGAATACTCGGAATCGAAATATACGGGCAATTTAATATCGTAGCCTTTAATTATGTCAAGCGCTCTTTCTGCTTCCTCCACGGCCTCTTCGGCTGTAACAGCCTGGCTGAACACATAAATTCCTACGTCGATATTCTGAGCCAATGCGCCTTTAATGTTTGCCGCTATTTGCGAATCCGTCACCAAATTGCCCGAGCTGCCCCAGCCGCGCACTGCCGCTCTGAGAATTACAAAATCCACACCGGACTGCTTGACCTTTGCCCAATCCACGGTTCCCTGATGATTGGAAAAATCCGCTCCGACCAAAGACGCCTTGGCGCCGTTTGCGTTAAAGAAATATCTTCTGCCGTCTATATATTGGTTTCCGTACAGCGGTCTGCCGTCACTTCCGATATAATATGTATTGTCGCCGTAATCATACCAACCCGTTTTGCCGTCGGCGTAAACGAGATTATAGTCGGTGTACTTTGACTTATATATTCCGTTTTGAGCAATGCTCCCGACAAAAATATATTTGACACCGTTATAATCCGCCGTACCGTTATAATTCCACGTTATCTGACCGCCGTTTACATAGTAGAGTGTTTCGCCGTATAAAACCGCTCCGCTGAAATCCCAATTCAAAACGCCGTTTTCGACATAGTACCAAGTGTCGTAGTATTTTGTAAGCCCCGTATAGTTCCAATTTAAAACGCTCTTTTCCACGTAGTACCATGTACCGTAGTAATTCGTAAGACCCGTATAATCCCAGGTTAGAGCGCTTTTCTCGACGTAAAGCCATCTGTCGCCGAAGTACACAAGACCCGTATAATCGTTTTTAACAGTACCGTTTTCGGCATAGTACCACTTGTCGCCGCCAAAGAGTGCAAGTCCCGTATAATCCCAGTTAAGTATGCTGTTTTCTACATAATACTTTGTACCGTAATAATCGGTGAGGCCGGTAAAGTCCCAGTTGAGGGCGCTTTTTTCAACGTAAAACCATTTGCCGCAAAAATATACAAGTCCCGTATAGTCGTTTTTTACCGCTCCGTTTTCGGCATAATACCACTCGTCGCTGCCCAGGAGTGCAAGCCCCGTATAATCCCAATTGAGAACTCCGTTTTCCACATAATACTTTGTGCCGTAATAATCGGTAAGACCCGTAAAGTTCCAATTCAGGATACTGTTTTCGACATAGTACCATGTACCGTAATAATTTGTAAGCCCGGTATAATTCCAATTAAGGGCGCTTTTCTCGACATAAAACCATCTGCCGCAAAAATATGTAAGTCCCGTATAATCGTTTTTAACAGTACCGTTTTCGGCATAATACCACTCGTCGCTGCCTAAGAGCGCAAGTCCCGTATAATCCCAATTGAGGACGCCGTTTTCCACATAATACTTTGTGCCGTAATAATCGGTAAGACCGGTAAAATTCCAATTAAGCTCACCGTTTTCGACATAGTACCACGTGCCGTAGTAGTTCACAAGACTTGTAAATGAAGTATCCTTTACACCGTCCTTGGTATAAATCCATTTGCCGTCAACATTTTTCAGCCCGTCGTCTGCCGCAGATGAGGCAAATGCCGAAGTGAAAAACAATAATGTCACCGCCAAAACGGCGCTGAATACCGTAATAATCCTTTTTTTCATTTTCCGTATCCTTTCATTGTAAAAATTTTTTATGATAAAATAAGCCGAATGTAATTTTATTCAGCGTGTATCCGAATTGTTGTATTTATGCCGTTTCCGATGAGAAAACAGCGACTTCGCCGCATATGTCGCGGCAAAGAGAACGCTCATAAGAAAAGAAAATACCGTAAGCAATATAAACGCTCCGCTTAAATTTACAAGCAGTAACGAAAAAATCGAAGCATAAAACGACAGAGCCGCAAGGCGTATATATTTTTTCGGCGACGCGGCGGATTGTTTTCGCTTTGCGCTGTGTGTAAAGTGCATATCCTTTTCGGTCGAGTTTTCCGAGAACTCGCCGCACAGCTCCCAAAGCAGCAGCCGTTCGCGTTTTGAGGGCTTAAAAGCTCTGTATTTTGTCCCGTCACGATATTTAACCGGAGCAGACGCCGCCTCTGCCGAAACACGGCAGATATTAAAAAGCCTGTTTGCCGCCGAAGCTATATCGGCATTTTTATCGCGCATACTTTGCGGCACGGAATTCAATGTAAACACCGACAATTCCGTGAGTTTTTTTAAAGAGGCAAATCTGTGTTCCGCCCCGTAAATATTTGAATAGCAGAAGCGTTCAAAATACTCCGAGTTCTGCCCCGAAAAGTGGCTTGCAAGATAATTTTCGACGTAGGCGCACACCGTTGTAAGCGCAGACAGGTAAAGCTCTTCGGCTATTTCGGGCGCTTTGCTTGCGGTAATAACCAATGAATTTACTTTTGCGGATAACACCTGTGTATCATAAAAGACATCGTCTCCGAATTTCGGCGTAATTCCCGTCAAAAGGCTGTCGTCCATAAAACATCGACTCCGTAATATGTATTTATTACATATTACGCAAAAAAAGTCAATACGCCAAACGGTGATAAAAAGTTACAGCGAGTGTGTTTTATTCTCTTCGGTCATCATAATATTTAAAACTTTAAGGCAAATCGGCATTGAAAACAGAAAAGCCCCTACATCCGCCACGGCCTGGCTTATTTCAACTCCCGTAAGTCCGAAGAAGTGCACAAGCAAGAACAGCGCCGGAACGAAGAACAAAAACTGCCTTGACATTGCCGTTAAGGTGGCTGCCTTTGCCCTGCCTATGGTCTGGAGATACATATTTGCCATAACTATAAAGCCCGAAAGCGGAAGAGATATGCACTGGGCTCTGAACGCAAACGAACCGATTGCGATTACATCGGCGTCATCGCGTCTGAATACGGCTATGACATACGGCGACAAAACAAAACCTATAACGGCTGCCGCGGTTAAAAATACGGTAGTCACCTTGACGGAAAACCAAAACGCCTTTTTAACTCTGTCAAATTTCTTTGCGCCGTAATTGAAACCGCATACGGGCTGGAAGCCCTGACCGAAGCCTATTACGGCGGCTCCGACAAAATTCATTATCTTTGAAACTATGGACATAGCGGCTATCGCGGCATCGCCGTAACCGCCTGCAAGACGGTTCATTGCCACCATGGCAAGCGACGCAAGCCCCTGCCTTGCAAGGGACGGAACTCCGCCGCGGAATATTTCTTTATAGAGCTGTTTGTCAAATCGGAAGTTTTTAAACGATATGCGGATATTGCCCTTTTTAGTACAGCCTATGAGCAATATCACAAAACCGATTGTCTGGCTCAGCATTGTGGCGTACCCGGCTCCGCCGACGCCCATTTTAAATACAAATATAAATATAGGGTCGAGCAAAATATTAAGTACACCGCCTGCCGTAACTCCTATCATACCGTTTACCGCGCTGCCCTGAAAGCGAAGCTGATTATTAAGTACAAGCGAACTCATCATAAACGGCGTTCCGCAGAGGATATAAAAAAGATACTGCTTTGTGTACGGCAAAATAGTATCGGTTGAGCCGAGCAGCTTTGACAGGGGCGAAATAAAGATTATGCCCAAAACGCCTATTATAACCCCAACGGCAAACGACGAAAAAAATCCCGTGGACGCCATTACGGACGCCTCTTTTATCTTTTGCTCGCCGAGTTTGCGCGACATATAGTTTCCCGACCCGTGGCCGAAGAAAAATCCGCACGCTTGAATTATCGCCATAAAAGAAAAGACGACACCTACCGCGCCGGTGGCGCTGGTGCCTATCTTTCCCACAAAATATGTATCAGCCATATTGTATATGGAGGACACAAGCATTGTTATTATTGTAGGGACAGCCATTTTGCAAATCAGCTTATTTACCGGCATTTGCGTCATCATAGTAAATTTACGGCTGTTTACTTCTTCTTTGTTTTTCATTTTTCCGTTTCTCCGAATTCGGTCTTACAGACCGGAAGATTTAAAAATATCATTCATAAGCTTTTTGTTTTTGTCGGTCAACGAACCGAGCTCTTTCGACTTATCCTTTGCCTTGCCGCCCTTTTTTACAATTCTTATGAGCCAGAAAATCGGCAGCAAAAACGGCAGTTTTTTAAGCACGGGATAATTTTTCACCATAACTTTAAGCGGCGGAAACGCCATTCGCATAAACGCCGAAAAACGTGAACTCCCGATGTTTTCGGCTACCGCGCCCGCGTTTTGTATCGGCGGACCCAAAACTATATACTGCTGCATTACAAACAGAGCTTTGTCGTCCTTTGCGTCGCCGAACCAGATGTCGCCGACTTTTTTTATATTTTCCGCAAAGCGCAAAAGCCCGATTTTTTTAAGCTCGCCGCCTATATACGCAAAATCAAGATTCGCACCCTTCAGGCGATTAAGCATAAAAATATCCATAGTTGGTCTGAAGCACGCGCCGCCGTCTTTATAGTGCTCTGCCAGATGTGCCGTAACATATATATAAAGGTCATTATCGGTCATTTTATATTCGTGCCCGCCGCACTTTACGGCTCTTTTCCAAACGTCGGCAAAATAGTCGTGCCGACTGTCGCTCTCAATAAAGAGCATATTGTGAAGCTCCACGGTTAAAAACGGCGGATTTATAAGAACTATATCCTTGCCGTTATTCATTTCGCGTGAAAAGCCGCGTTCCGTCAACAGTTTTTCCGCGCGCAAAACGTCCTTTTCTTTTACGAGGATATCCATATCCACCATAAAGCGCATTTCGGGCATAGGATAAAGGGCTTTGAGGTGTGCTCCCTTGAGGCACATAAAATCTATGTTGTTTTCCGTAAAAGCTTTTCTTATGAAGTTAAGCTCGTTTTGCTGAGCGCTCTCGCGGAGAACCGCCGCCTTATATGAACGCTCAAGCTTTGACATATATTCCTGCGGCAAAACCCCCGGCTTATCTTTAAAAGCAAGGTAAAGTATGACCTGAACGCTGTTGCGGTAAGCGAGTTTCACGAGGAAAACCTTATCGGTGCCCTCGGGTATATCGGGCAAGGGCTCCGAGAGCAGAGCCGAGCGAACCACGGAGCAAAGATATTCTCTTGCAAGCGTTTTTCCGGTCATCTTTTTTATCCTTTCATTAAATACGGTATCAGTCTGTAAGCGACAATGTAACGGCAATCGGGAAATGGTCGCTCGGATACACTCCGTCATATGTGTTTTTCACAATCTCAAAGCTATGTGCCGTAATGCCCGTCTTTGAAACCATAAAATAGTCTATACAGCTTCTGTCAAGCGCTTTGCCGAAATTCTGATATGTACAGGAGTTGTCGGGATTATTCGTAAGGTACTTGGCGTCGTTAAAGTTTTCGGTCGCCATTTTGTATGTTTCGCTATTCTCTTTAGCATTAAAATCGCCCATAATTATCGACGGCTTGCCTCCGAACTGCGCTATTTTATCAAGCACAACGCGAATTCCGTTTATGCGCGCCTCGTCGCTGATATGGTCAAGGTGAGTGTTAAACACAACAAAATCTTTACCTGTCTGTTTTTCTTTAAGTATAACATAGCTGCAAACTCTGTAACACGCTGCGCCCCAATCCTTACTCATAACCTCGGGCGTTTCGGAAAGCCAAAATGAGCCTTTATCCTCAAGCTCGAATTTTTCGGTGCTGTAAAATATGGGGCAGCCCTCCGAGAGATATGTATTATCTCGATACTCTATAACGCTGTCATATCCTTTAAGCGTATCTTGCAAATATGCGTAATGGATCTTTGTAACCTCTTGAAAGCCTATAACATCCGGCATAACCGAGGCCACGTTTTCAATTATGAGACCCGCGCGGTAACACCAGCTCTTTTTGCCTATATCGGTGGGGCTGATGCAGCGCACATTGGCACTCATAACGGTTATCTCGTCCGTCTCCGCCTTTGAGGATATATCAAACGGCTGTTTTTCGGTTTTCTTATATTTCGGATAATACCAAAACTCTATTGCCGCAACCGCAATTATAAAAACAAGAATTACCGAAAGAACAATACAGAATATTTTTAAACCCTTTTTCTTTGCTTTCGCCACGAGAAGCACCCCTTTTCATACTTTTTCACAGGAAAAATAATAGCACAAAAGCGCTTAAAAGTCTATATGTTTGTTGACTGTAATGCTGAAGATGACTATATTAAGCCTTTAGTTGCACTCCGGCAATTTATGGTATACAATAGCAATAAAGAAGGGGTGATTTTATGCACACCGAAAATTGGATGAAAAACATTCCCGACGAAACACCGCTGTCAATGATAAGTATTCCCGGAACTCACGACAGTGCGGCAAGATTCACAACCGCTCCGACGCCTCGGATATTTTGCTGTCAGGATATGTCCGTAAAAAATCAGCTGTTGTCCGGAGCGAGGTTCCTCGATATACGGCTTATATTGAGTCATAACAAATTCAAAGCGGTACATTTTTTTATAAGATGCCGCAAAGAAAAAGAGCTGTCAAGCGGAACGCTGCTTTTTGACGACATACTTTGCGACACAGCCGAGTTTTTAAAGGAAAACCCGACCGAAACCGTAATTATGAGCGTAAAAATGGATTTCGGCATCAATGTAAGGGAATTTTACCAAAGCTTTGTGCGTCGGTACATAGAGCCGCAAAAAGAGTATTGGTACACAGAAAACAAAATACCGAATCTCGGCGCGGTTCGCGGCAAAATAGTGCTTATGAGACGCTGTATGCTCGGCACAAACGAACTTTCCTCTGTTGACAACGGACTTGATTTTTCGTATTGGGAGGATCAGAAAGGGACGGACAACCCCCTGCCGCTTCCATGCTGGTTCGGAAACGAGGAAAACGAAAAAGCGATAATACAGGACAGATACGCTCTTACAAAAGAAGAAAAATGGCGCTCTGCCGTAACTACCATGCTGTGCGATTACCGACCGCACAAAAACGTTATGGCATTGAACTTTTTGAGCACAAGGGGCAATCCGAGAGAAAATGCCGATTACATAAACAAAAAATTCTCGGAATATTCTCTGCCCGACAAGCCCCTCGGCATAATCATATTTGACTTTTTGACCGAGGCTCTTGCCGAAAAAGTCATTAACACCAACACGGAGGCGAAAAAATGAGTCTGATATTCGAAGAGACGAAAACTCTGACCCCGGACGACACAAAGACCAATGTTCCGCTGCAAATTTATGTTGCGGAGGAGCTCGAAAAAATGGAGATTGAATTTTCGTATTCGCCGAAAAACCTCGACGATGAAGAAAAGGCACACAAATACATAGACGACGGGTTTGAAAAGTATGCTCCGGAGCCGTACAGAAAAGGCTATAAACCCTGGTATGAATACCTACCCGTCAAAAATCTGCTCACGGTATCGCTTGACAGCCCCTACGGCTATATAGGCTGCGCTCACAGGCAGGACAGCCGCCAAACACATATTATTTCGGAGAAAGAAAGCTCACGCGGATTTATAAAAACGAAGCTTCCGAGCGGTCTTTACAGAATAACGATAAACGTACACGCGCTTGTTACGGACGAATGTACATTTAATATAAAAGTTTTCGGCGAGGTGAAAAGCAATGCTTAAATGGTTACCGTGCGAAATGCACTGTCATACCCTGCACAGCGACGGCAAATTCACTGTCGAGTCGCTTATGCAAACAGCCAAGGAATACGGGCTCTCGGGTATAGCCCTTACAGATCACAACACCGTTTCGGGTTGGGACGAAATTACCGAGGAAAGAGAAAAGGAATATGTTTCCGTTCTGAAAGGAATAGAATGGACTACCTTTTTCGGGCATATGCTTGTCACCGACTGCAAAGAATTTGTGGACTGGCGCGACGCCGTTCCCGACAATATAGATGAAAAAATCGCCGAGGTCAAAAAGCGCGGCGGTATGGTAGGAATAGCACACCCGTATGAGCTGGGAAGCCCGATGTGCACCGGCTGTTTTTGGGACTATCACGTTAAAAAATGGGAAAATGTGGACTATATCGAGGTGTGGTCAAAGCCGTTTCCGCCGTCAAAATCGGCAAACGAGCGCGCATTTGCACTTTGGACGGGTCTTCTTGACAAGGGGTATCACCTTGCCGCAACCTACGGCAAAGACTGGCACAGGAAAACCGACGAAACAGAGCCTTACGGCTGCACTTACATAGGCACCGAAAGCGAAACGCTCACCGGCACGGAAATAAAAAAAGCCGTACAAAGCGGAAGAACGTCAATTACCATGGGTCCTTTGATAACGCTCACGGCGCTGCGCGATGAAAAGGAATATAATGTTGGTGATGTTTTGGAGGAAGGCAAGACCAAAATTAAAATAGAAGTTTTTCCGGACACAAGGAAAGAGCATTGGGAGAAATTCAACATCACCTCAGAGTCGGTAAGGTTAATAAGAAACGGCTGTCAGACCGTATTTGAGTCAAAATACGGCGGCGACGCTCCGACGTTTAACTTAAACTGCGAACCCGGTTGGTACATTGCCGAGCTTTGGGGCAAAGTAAACGGCAAAAGATATATGATAGGATTTACAAGCCCCATGTATTTTACCGCGGCAAAATAATACCGCGGCGCGAAAAACAACAAAAAAGCTGCTGTAAAGGATAAATCTTTACAGCAGCCTTTTTAATGTTCAATCGAGGTTTTGGTCACACCTGTGCTTTGCCGCATATATGATACCATTGACAGTCGCCGCATACAAAGCGGAGCATATCTTTTTTTATGATATTATTTTCGACAAGCGAATAAAGACAGCCGTACTCATACACCTTGTCAAAATCGAGATTGCACAAGCTTATTACAGAGCTGTCGTAGCTTTTAACCTTTTCGCCGTCACAACACATATTTTTACTGTTATTGGGGCATTTTCGGCAGATGTCGTCACAGCCGCCTGTCAAAACAACTTCGCTGTCGTTTTTCAGATTTGATATTACATACCGCATATTTTCGCTGAATTCGGCGGAATATCCGTATCCTTTGAAATAGCGCATACACAAAAGATGATGCGGTCTAATCAAAAATTTTGACATATTTCGGAACAGTCCTTGTTATGATAACTGCGAGCGCAATTTTAAGTGCGTCGGGAACTAAAAACGGTACAACGCATTTACCGAGAGCCGCGGCAAGACCTACGGCTTCGGCTCTGTGAGCATATACCGCTATATACCAAATTGTGCCGAAAGCGTAACACGCTAAAAGTCCGAGAACCATTCCGAGTATTATCGCCCAAAGCTTTTTGCCGAAAACCGCTGTTATGAGCCAATAGATGAGCGCCGTGAAAATAAATCCCATTATATAGCCGCCCGTTACGCCGAAGAGCGTTCCTATGCCGCTTGAAAATCCCGAGAATACCGGAACTCCGACAGCTCCGAGTAATACATATATGAGAACGGACAAGGTTCCCCTTTTACCGCCGAGCAAGCCGACGGCGCAGAAAACACCGAAGGTTTGAAGTGTAAACGGCACTACCATGGGCACCGAGATCCACGAACAAACGGCAATTATTACGGCAAATATCGCTATGTATACCATATCAAGCGTTTTTTGCCTGTTGCTTCTTTTTGCTTTAACTTCCTTTTCCGCCATAAAAAATACTCCTTTAAGCTGAAACTTAAAGGAGTATAACATTAACCGTTTTGATTGTCAACCAAAAAATCAGTCTTGGGTGACAATATATTTTTTGAGCATATCGCGAACCATCTGCTCAACCGTTTCCTTAACCTCGGAAACCGGAACCTTCTTGCTGACGGATTTGTCTCTTGTAACGACCTCGCAGACATTTTCGCCCATATTTCTGGGGCTTACTATCACACGCACCGGCACGCCGAGCAAGTCGGCGTCTGAGAACATAACGCCGGGACGCACGTTTCTGTCGTCATATATAACCTCAATGCCGTCATTCTGCAAATCGTTATATAACGAGTCCGCAAAGCTCTTGGCGTTCTCATCATCGGAACGCAGGCAGCAGAGATGAACCTGCCACGGTGCTATTGACATAGGCCAAATAGGACCGTATTCATCATGGTGAGCTTCACATACCGACGCAGCAAGTCTGCCGACGCCTATACCGTAGCAGCCCATTATGGGGTACTGCGCGTTGCCGTCCTTATCGAGGTATGTCATATTCATACTCTTTGTATATTTTGTTCCGAGTTGGAATATGTTTCCTACCTCGATGCCGCGTGAAATTTTTATGGTATGCTTGCCGCAATTCGGGCAAATGCCGCCGGCGGTTATTTTGGCTACATCAACATATTCGGCATCGGGAACGTCGCGCTCCATACAAAGCCCCGTATAGTGAAAGCCCTCTTTATTGGCTCCGCACGACAGATTGTTTGTGCCTTTAAGCGAGCGGTCGTAAACGACCCTGAAATCGCCGTTTAAGTTGTACGGTCCTATAAATCCCGCTTTAAGTCCGCACTCTTCGGTAATGACACCGGGGTGGATGTTTTCACAGAGATAATTTGTAAGCTTGGTTTCGTTTACGTCAAGGTCGCCTCTTATGAACACAACCACAAATTTATCGTCCGAATTCTGCTGATATACAACAGCCTTGCAGGACTTTTCAAGCGGCGATTTGAGGAAATTGCAAATATCCTCTATTGTATGGATGTTCGGTGTTTCGACAAGCTCCAAATTCTCGCTTACATCGTCTTTTTTGTTTTCGATAATGTTCTCGGCAGCCTCCATATTTGCCCTGTAATCGCACTCGGAGCAGTAAGCGATTGTATCTTCGCCGACCGTAGTTAAAAGCATATATTCGTGAGAGACGCTGCCGCCCATCATACCCGAATCCGATTTTACGGCAACAACCTCCGGCAATCCGGCACGCGCAAAAATGCGGTTGTACGCTTCGTAAACCTCCATATAGTATTTTTCGAGGTCTTCCTGCGAAGTGTGGAAAGAATATGCGTCCTTCATTGTAAATTCACGAACGCGTATAAGACCTGCGCGCGGTCTTGCTTCGTCACGGAATTTAGTCTGAATCTGGTATATCATAAACGGATATTTGGAGTAGGAATTTGCATACTCGCGAACAAGCTGCACCGCGGCCTCCTCGTGAGTCATACCGAGAACAAGACGCGCATTGTTGCGGTCGGTAAAACGCATAAGCTCGCTTCCGACGCTTTCATATCTGCCCGACTCATCCCAGAGGCTCGCCGGAAGAACCACCGGGAATTTTACCTCCTGACCGCCTACCTTATCCATCTCATCGCGGAGTATATCCTCGATTTTACGGCATATACGGTTAAGCGGAGTAAACTGAGAATAAATACCGTTTGCAACGCCCTTCATATATCCGCCGCGCAACATCAGCGCGTGGCTGTCAATAACGCAGTCGGACGGTTTTTCTTTGAATCTCTCGCCTACGAGCTTATCAAGTTTCATACATAATCCTCCGATTTAACAAAAAATAAATCCCGAACGAAGCTTTGGCTTCATTCAGGACAAACTAACAAAATAGCCTGCGGTACCACCTGTATTCGGAAAATCCGCTCTCATTTGTCTGTAACGGGACGCCCGCCGCGTTCTGCGCGGAGCTTAAAGACGGGTTCGATAATACCGCCGCAGGGCTTTCACCGACCGCCCGCTCTCTGAAACGACAGATACTATCTACTGTTTCTCATCAACGCTTTTTAAATATCTCGGATATTATACTTCCGCAATCGGAATTTGTCAAATCATATCATTTTGTTTCCGCTTTATCCGCCGCATTTTCGGTGCTTTCGTTTTTCTTGCGTTTTTTATCTGCCACGTTTTTGATTATAACGGCTATAACTATTACGGGAATGGCAAAAAGGCATACGGTCATTATGAGCTTCATCGGGATATAATCATATATCTTGTCGCCGAGAATCGTAAACAATATAACACGCGGAGCAAGCCCAAGGAACGAAAACAGAATATACTTTCCGAAATTATACTTACTGCTGCCGAGAAACAAACTTACGAAATCGAGCGGAAACACGGTTATAAAACGCATAAGAAAAACGGACGCGTCCTTTTTGTTTTCCTGCATTTCAAGTATCTTTTTGCCGTATTTCTGCTTTTGCATCATCTTATTTATATAATCGCCGCCGAGGAACAGTCCGAAAAGATATGACGCAGTAAATTCCACAAGTATTCCGGCGATATTCACAAGCACCGCCGTCATCGGAGAGAACGCCATACCGACCGAAATATAGACGAGCGACGCGGGAATAACAAGCACAAGCCCCTTTACAAAATATACCGCAAGAACCGACAAAACAGCCGGCAAAAGCGACGGAGCCGCCGAAACAATTTCACGTACATCTATATTTACAAGCTTTTTATAGTTTATAAGCACAAAAACAAACACGGCGAGAGCCACTGCGATTTTTGAAATAAGCTTTATAAGTTCTTTTTTATTTTCTTTCATATACCGCTTTTTCACTTTCGTTTTTATAGCGTCGTACCAAACAGCGGCACCGTTGTGCGCCCTATGGAGACAACAGTAGTATACCACAGAAAAGCAATTTAGCAAACAAAAAGAAAAAATATGTATATAAATCGAGTTCTGTATATAAATTCAGTGCTGCCCCAAAAAATGGAGACAACACTGTGAGGGGGGAAACGCCGTTTGCAGTAAAATTCGGAGCTTGCGGAAGTGCTAAATAAGGTTTTATAAAAAACAGATAAAAAAACAAACCGTCCGTTGGGAGATCGGACGGTTTGTTTTTTGCTTTTAAGAAGGGGGAGAAAGTAATGAAAAAGTCTAAAAAGATTTGACAATCTTTTTATCAAATCAACAGTTTATGTCGCTCTCTTGATTTGATGTCTTTAGTATAAACATCAAATGTTTCGGCAAAAAGTACTTTTGATTAACATTTTGTAAACAGATTATTTAGATTTCTTAATAACTTCCCCCACGGAATTTAATCACAACACTTCGGAATAGCTGCCGAGATACGTAAAATCGTCGATACTGCCAGACAGCTCGGTAATAACGCGTGAAAAGCCGTCGGAGTGAACGGGCGACTCAATGTCAAAGTAAAACATAAATTCAAAATCCCTGTCCTTTAAAGGTCGGCTTTCAAGCTTTAAAAGGTTTATATCATAAGCAAAAAATCTCGCAAGAATATTGTAAAGCGAGCCGGGTTCGTGCGGCAAGGTCATCATAAGGCTCGTTTTATCGGCGCCGGGATAAACCTCAAGGTCCTTACAGATACATATAAAACGTGTGTAATTGTTGCCCGTATCCTGTATATCCGAGGACAGCGAGCAAAGCCCGTACAGCCCTGCACAGTCCGCCGAAGATATTGCCGCAACATCGCGGCGGTCGCTCTCGGCAACCATTTTTGCAGCCATTGCCGTATTGGCACAAACGGTAACCTTGACTCCGCTTAAAGAATTTAAAAATCCCGAGCACTGATTTATTGCCTGTTCGTGAGAAAAAATCTCTTTTACATCGGTAAGCGCCGTTCCCTTTTTGGCAAGCAGCGAATGGTCAACTTTGAGGCGTATACTGCGTACTATATAGAATTTATTTTTGCTCATAAGGTCATAGACCTTATTTACGGAGCCTGCCGTGCTGTTTTCGATAGGCAGTACACCGTAGCGGCAAAGCCCGTTTTGAACGGCCGAAAAGACACCGTCGAAGCTGTCAAAAAACATTATATCGGGATAACGGAACAGCTTTTCGCAGGCGAGGCTCGAATATGCTCCCTCTACGCCCTGGCACGCAACAACGGCTTCGCTCGGAAAAACATCGGCGGTATTTGCGGACGCCGACAGTATTTTTTCGGACAGAGCGGACGTATTGTCAAGGAATCTGTGCTGATACGAACGCGAGAGATTTAACACGGTGGAATAAAGAAGCCTTGTATATGTTTTCATATCGTCGCCCGACATTTTTGCCACGCGGTTTAAAAGTTCGCGCTCACGGGCACGGTCAAGCACCGGCATACCGGTTTTTTTCTTATACTCGGCCACCGACAGCGAAACGCCCATACGCTTTATAAAAAGCTCCACAAATTCGCGGTCGATATCGTTTATCTCACTTCTTAATTCGTTAATATCCTTATCCATTGCCACTATCCTTTCGGAATTTTTTAAAGAATTATATCAAGCATTGTCACAGCCGTTACCGCTTCGACTGCGGGTACGGCACGCGGCACTATGCACGGGTCGTGCCTGCCCTTTATCAAAAGCTCCTCTTCCTCCATCGTTACGAGGTTTACGCTCTGTTGAGGCTTGCCTATGGACGGAGTAGGCTTTATTGCCACGCGGAAAACTATTGGCATACCGCTTGTTATACCGCCGAGAATTCCACCGTGATTATTTGTTTTGGTGCGTACTGTGCCGTCCGATACAGTAAATTCATCGTTATTTTCGCTTCCGCGCAGCAGTGCCGATGAAAATCCCCTGCCGAACTCTATACCCTTTACGGCAGGTATTCCGAAAACAGCGGCGGCAAGACGGTTTTCGATACCGTCAAACATAGGTTCGCCGAAGCCTGCTTTTACTCCGGTTACGGCACACTCTATAATTCCGCCGACCGAGTCAGAGTCAAGCCTCGCCTTTTCTATTTCCGCTTTCATCTTTTCTCCGGCATCATCGTTTATAACGGGAAATTCTTTTTCCGCGATATTTTCGTCTGTTATATTGACCGGGTCGAATTTTTCATCTTCTACGCCGCCTACGGACGCTATATGCGCCTTAATATCTATACCCTTTTGCTTTAAAATCTGCATACAAACGCTTCCGGCAAAGCAAAGCGGCGCAGTCAGCCTGCCCGAGAAGTGCCCACCGCCCGCAATGTCATTAAAGCTGTTATACTTTACAGCCGCGGCATAGTCGGAATGACCGGGGCGCGGAAGAGTACGTATATTGCCGTAGTCGCCGGAACGCGTATTTGTATTCGCAATCATCATCGCAAGAGGCGCGCCGCACGTAGTATTATCAACAAGTCCCGACAATATTACGGGCTTATCCGCCTCGCGGCGCGTTGTCGAATATTTATTGCGACCCGGCGCTCTTCTCTCCATAAATTTTTCTATTGACAAGGTATCAAGCTTTACTCCTGCCGGCAGTCCGTCAATAACACAGCCTATCGCTTCGGAGTGTGACTGACCGAAAACCGAGACATTTATCTTGTTTCCTTTAAGAATTGATGACATTGTAACTACCTCCGAGCGAAGAAAAATCTTCAAAGAAATTCGGGTAAGATTTATTTACCGCTTCTGCTCCGTGCAAAATAATATCGCCGCTTGAAACAGCGGACAAAACGGAAAGCGCCATAACCATACGGTGGTCGTTATATCCGCTGACAACACCGCCGCCGACAAAGCCCGTTCCGTTTATCACAAGTCCGTCGTCTGTTTTTAATATATCGACTCCGAGAATTTTAAGGCTTTCGTAAACTGCCGTAAGTCTGTCGGATTCCTTTATTTTAAGTCTTTCGGCACCCGTTATCACGGTCTTGCCGTCATTTGCCGCGGCTGCTGCCACGGAAAGTATCGGAACAAGGTCGGGAATATTTCGCGCGTCGATATTTGTGCCGTGCAAATTGCCTTTTTCGACGGTTATACTGTCACGGTTTAAGGATATTTCGGCTCCCATTTCTTTAAGAATTGTAAGTATTTGTTTATCGCCCTGAACGTACGAGAGGTCAAGCCCGGTTACGGTGACCTTGCCCGAAACGGCACCTGCCGTCAGGAAAAATGCCGAATTTGACCAATCGCCTTGTGATACGGCAGTACCCGGGGACACATACTTTTGCCCTCCGGGTATAAAGAACCGATTATTATCTTCTTTTACGCTTATTCCGAATTTTTTTAACGTATTAAGCGTCATATCTATATACGGTCTCGATTCGACGGGCGGTATAACGTTAATAACGCTGTCACCGTTTAAAAGCGGCAGTGCAAACAAAAGCCCCGTAATAAACTGAGAGCTTATATTTCCCTTAATCGTAAATTCGCCCGATGTCATTTCGCCGCTTATTTTAACGGGGAATACATTTATCGGTGAAAAGACGACACCGTGAGCCTCCATTTGCTCACGCAGCGGAGACAACGGACGCTCGGGAAGTCTGCCGCCGCCGGTAAACTCGGCGTTTGTTCCGAGCGCCGCGGCAACGGGGAGTAAAAATCTGATGGTTGAGCCGCTCTCGTTACAATCAAGTACGGCGTTTTTTCTTTTTTCTTTGATGGGGTTAACCGAAATACCGCCGTCAACAAATTTAATATCCGCTCCGAGCGAATTAAGGCAATTCACCGTTGCCGTTATATCGGCGGAACGGGTGTTGCACCTTATAAAAGTCGGCTTGTCGCTGAGCGCCGAGGCTATTAAAAGCCTGTGGGCGTCCGATTTTGACGACAGAGCTTTGACTTCACCGCAAAAGCGGCACGGTTTTAGCCTTATATCCATTAACTGAGTCCCTCGCTGATTATTTTTTCAAGCTCCGAAGTCGGTACACTTTTTATAACACAGTTACCGAGAGTTTCGGGAATTATCAATTTTATGCTGTCACCCGACCGTTTTTTGTCCGCCATTGCCGCGGACGAAAGCTCTTTTGCGGAAAAAACGGTGCTGACGGGCAAAGAATATTTTTTATTGAGCGACGCTATAATATCGGCGTAATTTTCGCCGCAGAAATAGCATTTGTATGCCGCTCTTGATATTATTACCATTCCGACGGCAACCGCACTTCCGTGTGAAATTTTATATCCGCTGCATTTTTCTATGGCGTGACCTACTGTGTGTCCGAAGTTCAGGAGCGCTCTGACGCCTTTTTCCTTTTCGTCGGCATTTACAATGTCGCGCTTTAACTCCACACAGCGTGTTATTACACATTCGAGATTGTCTTTTGCCTCGTTATCGCGCAGAAATTCAAAAAACGCTTTGTCGAAAATCGCCCCGTACTTAATGACTTCAGCCATTCCGTCGGCAAAAATCCCGTCGGTAAGTGTTGAGAGAGTCTTAAAATCTGCTATAACAAGCTTCGGCTGATAAAATGCACCCGCAAGATTCTTACCTGCCTTTAGGTCTATTGCGGTTTTTCCGCCCACGGACGAGTCAACGCACGCCAAAAGCGTGGTCGGTATCTGAATAAAATCTATACCTCGCAGATAGCTTGCGGCGGCAAATCCCGCGACGTCGCCGACAACTCCGCCGCCGAGCGCCACCAAGGCGTCGGTTCTTGTAAGTCCGCTCTCGGCTAAAAATTCGAGTATTGAAGAAAATGTTGATATATTTTTTGATTTTTCCCCGTGCGGAAATACAAATTTAAAGGTTTCAAAGCCTGCGTCGGAGAGCGACTTAATAACTACATCCGAATAGAGCTTATCTACGGTATCGTCGGTTATCACAGCCACCCTTTCGGCGGAAGTGACTTCTTTTATCATATCGCCGCTTTTCGGCAAAATGCCCTTGTCAATTACAATATTATAACGCACGGCAGCGTCTACTTCAACTGTTTTCATAATGCCTCCGAATCGGATATACTCAGTTTTTATACATACCGTCTATCTTTTCTTTGCGCTCGCGGCCCTCTTTTAAAAGCGCCTTCAACGTGACGGCATCGTGCTCTTTGAGAGCCTTTGAATACTTTTGCAGGTTTGCTATAATGCCGTCTACCTCGTTTATGAGATTATCCTCATTTTCAAGGAAAAGCTCTGTCCACATAGTCTCATTGAGCTTTGCTACACGCGTTAAATCCTTGTAGCTGCCTGCCGAAAATCCCTTGTGCACTTCTGCCTCGGGGCTTTTAACATATGTGTTTGAAACGACGTGGGCAAGCTGAGAAGTATAGGCTATTATCTTGTCGTGCTCCTCGGGAGTCGATATCTGAATATTTGTAAATCCGAGTTTGAGATACAGCTTTTTCACTTCCTCCAAATCCTCGATTTTAACGTCCTTTGAGGGAATAATTATCATGGAAGCGTCGGAGAACATACCGACGTCGGAATATTCAAATCCCGAGAAGTGAAGTCCCGCCATGGGGTGCGCTCCGATAAACGTAAATCCGTTTTCGGAAGCAACCTTCCAGAGCGGCTCGCAAACAACACGTTTGACGCCGCAGGAATCCATAACTATGGCGCCTTTTTTTATCTTATCCGCATGAGTGCGTACAAATTCGAGCGTATCGTTCGGGTAAAGTCCCAAAATCACCATATCGCACGTCGGGAGAATATCATTTGTGAGCTCTTCGTCAACCGCACCCAAAAGCTTTGCTTTAAGCAAAACTCCGCGGTCGATGTCATAACCGTAAACGGTATTATCAGTATTGTATTTGATTGCCTTGGCTATTGAGCCGCCGATAAGTCCCAAACCTACTATTGCTATATTCATCTTTATCGCCTCACAAAATTACAGATTGTTTACTGTTTCTCTTATAGCGTTAACGCCTCTTGTTACCTCAGCGAATTCCTCCGGACGAAGAGCCTGAGGACCGTCGCAAAGAGCTTTAGCAGGGTCGTTGTGAACCTCTATCATAAGGCCGTCTGCACCGCATGCGGCAGCCGCAAAGGACATCGGCTTTACAAGTCTTGCAATACCAGAAGCATGGCTCGGGTCAACAACTACGGGGAGATGCGTCATCTCGTGGAGCATTGCGACAGCCGAAAGGTCGAGAGTATTTCTCGTGGCAGTCTCAAATGTTCTTATGCCGCGCTCACAGAGTATAACCTTTTGGTTGCCCTCAGCCATAATGTATTCGGCGCTCATAAGGAATTCCTGGAGTGTGGCGCAAAGTCCGCGCTTTAAGAAAATTGGCTTGTCTATTCTGCCGAGTTCCTTTAAAAGCTCGAAGTTTTGCATATTTCTTGCTCCGACCTGAATTATGTCTACGTTTTCAAACAAATCGAGGTGAGACGCGTCCATAATTTCGGTAACTATCGGCATACCGGTTTCTTTTTTTGCCTCAAGCAAAAGTTCAAGTCCCTCGGCACGCATTCCCTGGAAAGCATAGGGCGAAGTACGCGGTTTGAAAGCGCCGCCTCTTAAAATATTGGCGCCTGCCTTTTTGACGTCTTTTGCTATCGAGATTATCTGCTCACGGCTCTCAACCGAGCAAGGACCTGCAAAATACTGGAAGTTGCCGCCGCCTATTTTATGTCCGCCGACATCAATAATCGTATCGTCGGGGTGGAATTTTCTGTTGGCGTTTTTATACGGCTCGGAAATTCTTTTTACCTTTTCAACTATGTCGAGTCCCTGTATAAGGTCGATGTCGATTTTGCTTGTATCGCCGATAAGGCCTAAAATCGTCTGGTACTCGCCTATAACCTTATGAACCGAAATTTTTTGATTTTCGAGCCAATCGGTAAGATTTTTTACCTTTTTACTGTCTGCACCGTCTTTTAAAATTACTACCATTTTTTTGCTCCTTACTCTGAAAAATAAAAAGTCCCGCAGCGAATTTCACTGCGGGACGCATTTACCAAAATACCTTAAATCTCAGCACGCTATCTGTTTTGCAGCAAAATTCATACTAGCCTTACCAAAAAAGTTGATAAAGTAAAAGTAATAGTATGAAGCTGTAAAGACAAGATTACGCATTTAATTATTACCTCAATATTTTAGCGGTTTAAAGTATAATAATACCAAAGATTTAATTTGTCAACACTTTTTATAAAACTTTTGAAAGAAAATCTTTCAACCTCGGATTTTGCGGATTTGTGAAAAGCTCCTCGGGAGTATTTTCTTCAAGAATTTTACCGTCGTCCATAAACAGAACTCTGTCGCCGACCTCGCGGGCAAATCCCATTTCATGGGTAACAACAACCATGGTCATACCCTCTTTTGCAAGCTCTTTCATAACCTCAAGTACCTCGCCTACCATTTCGGGGTCGAGGGCGCTTGTGGGCTCGTCAAAAAGAATGACATCGGGATTCATGGCGAGTGCGCGGACTATTGCCACACGCTGCTTCTGACCGCCCGAAAGCTGTGACGGATAAACGTCCGCTTTATCGGCAAGACCTATTCTGTTAAGCAGCTCAAGAGCATTTTTACGGGCTTCCTCTTTTATCTGTTTAGAGGTTTTTACCGGTTCTTTGGTCGTAGCTTTGCCGAACATATTTTGACGGCGGAGCTGCCTCATTCTGCGTTTCTCGCAGAGCACGGGCGACAGCATTATATTCTCTATAACGGTTTTGTTGTTAAAGAGATTAAAGTGCTGAAAGACCATTCCTATTTTTTCGCGCTGTCTGTTTATATTGACTTTCATATCCGTAAGGTCTACTCCGTGGTAAAGCACCTTGCCGGATGTGGGATCCTCCATACAGTTAAGGCATCGAAGCAGTGTACTTTTACCCGAACCCGACGGTCCTATTATAACCACTTTTTCGCCCTGCTCTATTTTAAGGTTTATACCCTTTAATACGGAGAGGTCGCCGAAGCTTTTGCAAAGATCAATGACTTCTATCACTCTTCTTCAGGCTCCTTTCCATAATTTTGATGAAGAAGCTGATTATCAGCACCATCAAAATATAAATGATTGCCATAACAAGGTACGGCACCATAAATTCATAACTGTTGCTGCCTATATAGTTGAATGCAACATACAGGTCCGTAGCGCCGACAAAGCTTACTACCGAGGTCTCTTTGATAAGAGAGATAAACTCATTGCCGAGAGTAGGCAAAATGTTTTTTATCGCCTGCGGAATGATAATCTTCATCATCGTGGTTCCGTAACTCATACCTACGGCTCTGCCGCCCTCCATTTGACCGGGGTCGACAGACTGTATGCCGCTTCGCATTATCTCGGAAACATATGCCGCGCTGTTAAGCCCGAATACACATACGGATACCGCAACAGATGTCATTTTAATATTCATAAGCGGCAAAAGCACGTAATAAAATACAAGAAGCTGTACAACTACCGGTGTTCCTCTGAAAAGGCTTACATAAAAACTGCAAAAGCCGTTTAAAATGCGCGGCAGTCTTCTGTATTTCGGCAAAACCCTGACTGTGGCTATAAGAGTACCTATCAGTATACCGATAACAAGACCCAAGACGGCTATTATAAGAGTATTTTTAAGGCCCAACAGTACCTTATTATAGGCGCCTGCGTTTATAAACACATCAATAAAGCGCTTGACCTTAATATCAAAATTACCCATGTATCAAATTCCTTACTTTAATATAAACAATGCCCCACTTTTATTAGGTGAGGCATTGAAGTGTTAAGTCTTAACAGTAATTCAGTTTACTTCGTTTATAGACTGAGCAATGCAAGCCGCGGGAGCAGCGTCAATTATAACATAATTGATATTGCCGTTAATCATATCCTGAACAGCAAGAGAACCGCTCTTGTAGCCTACGCAAACAGCGTTAAGTCCGGGGAATTCCATCTCGGCGTCGCCCTCGCAGTAAAGCTGAGCTGTGGTGCCGTTCTGAACACCGATTTTTACGCTGCTGTCAAAGGTTTTAAGAATAGCCTCAACCGAAGCGGCATCCGTGCAGCTGTCGAACTTGGTGTCTGTACCCTTAACGATAAGTCTCTGAGAAGCCTTGTAATAAGGAGTTGAGAATGTAACATACTCTTCTCTCTCGGGCTTTACGGTAAGACCTGCCATTGCAAGATCGCACTTATGCTGACCTACCGAGAGGCAAACCGAGTCAAAGTCCATATTCTGGATAACAAGTTCTTTACCGAGAGAATCGGCAAGAGCCTTTGCAATTTCCATATCAATACCGCTGTAGCCGTCGCCGTTTGTATACTCAAACGGTTCAAAAGCCGCGTTGGTGGCAACTACGAGCTGATCCTTGGTAGAATCAAGAGCCGCCGACTTGATAACATCTGGAGTGCCGCCGGCGAAATATTTATTGCATATTGCGTCGAAAGTACCGTTAGATTTGATTTCGGCAATAAAGCTGTTAACCTTTTCGAGAAGCTCGGGCTGATTTTTGTCAACGCCGAATGCATAATCTTCATCGGTAAGGTTGATTTCGATTACCTTAACTGCCGGTGTTTTTGCTTCCTTAGTCGTATCCGAACCGGTTGCGGCGTCATCTTTGCTGCCGCAAGCCGCAAATGACATAACCATCAAAACGGCTACGAGCATAAGCGAAATAACTTTTAATGCTTTTTTCATTACGATTCCTCCGTAATAATTTAATGGATATATAATATCACTATCTGTCAAATTATGCAAGAGTAATGTATAATTATTCGATTTTGCACGAATTATATACGCAAAACGCCGTATTATTATGTTTATTTGACGGATTCGGTTTCATGATTTGCAAGTGACTCCGCGTGTCTTTCCGCAAGATCCTTTTCGACCTGCGCACGCTGAGCCTTTGAATAACGTATGCATAAAAACGGAATGAGATAGAGCACGGAACCGAGCGCCGGAAGAAGCATGAAAAGCGGCCACTGAGCCTTATAGAAAGCCTGCGTTTGACCCTCAAGTCCCAAATTCGCGTCATATCCGAGCCCGGAAAGCACAAGTCCGCTGAAAATAAGCTTTAACGCGTCTACGAATTTATTTGTCAAATTCTGCATGGAGTTTGATATACCCTCGGTACGCTTGCCCGTTTTCCATTCGGTATAATCTATGGAATCGCAAAGAAGCGAACGCTGAGCTATACCTACCATATTTGTGGGTATGGACGAAACGGAAATTATGGCGATTACCGCTATCATCTTGGGAAGCGTGTCGAAGCCGATAAAGAAAGCCACAACTCTGAAAAGAGCGTTCATAACCTGCGCCACTATGACGATGTTTTTCATACCACCGAGCTTATCGGCAAGCTTTACGGCAAAGAACATACTTACGGCGGAAAACGCGCTGACGAGTATACCGTAATAGAACTGCACCGTTTCGCCGTTTATAACCTTACCGCCGATATTTACGCTGACGCAGTATTTAAAGAAATAAATCCACGCTATGGCACCGTTGAAGAAATTAAGAATCTGTGCGAGCAAAAGCAAAATGAGAATCTTATTATATCTGAGAAGCGCAATGTCTTTTAAAAGAGACTGTTTCGGCGGTGCGACAAATTCAACGCGCTCTTTTGTCTTGTATGCGAGTATGGACATAAGCTCGCCGCCGAAGCCGAACACAATACCGAATATAAGGAACAACAGCTTTTCGCTGATGCCTATTTTCTCTCTTGCGCCCATTATCATCGGAATAAGGCTTATAGCGCCCCATGCCGCTCCGACGCCGATATTGAGCCACTGAGAAACCCTCGCGCGCTCGTGAGGGTGCGGCGAAATCAGCGACATCATACCCCACAGGGCGACATCCTGAAACGAATATGTAAAATCCCATCCGATGTAAATGCAGAGGATTATAACCACAGCCGCGGTTTCACCCACGCCGAAATCCACAAACATAAGGGCTGTCAGTATACCGATAAAAATCGGCAATTTGCCGAGATACGGATGCAGCTTCTGACCGTTTTTACATCTTCTGCGGTCGATTATAGCACCTACTATGGGGTCGTTGAGAGCGTCCCATATTCGCGAAAATCCGGTGAAAAATCCGACTTTTTTGGCGCCTATTTTAAGTATGTCGGTGCAAAAATAGAACAGCCACTGCGTTACAAACTGATAAGTGAGATTTTGCCCTGCGAGAGCCGCCGAATAGGCAAAAAGCTCTCTGTTAGGCACGTAACCTTCGTCCGCTTCTTTACTGAAAAGGCCCCGTCTTTTGGTCTTTACGTTTGCCGTATCGACCGATGTACCGCTATTTTGAGTCTCCATAAAAAATTCCTCCAAAAACAATCTTAATACACTTTTCTTACGTAATTTTTACAGCCGCTAATTATTTTACCCAACCCTTTTTGTAAAGGAGATGAGTGCTGAGAAGTGCTACAACAACACCTACCGGTATGAGCACGCCCGAGCCTATGGAACCGTTTATAAGAAGTATAATAACTATTACGGCGAGCGGTATTATGGATATCTTCCAGTGCTTTCTGAAATAGCTGATACCGAGTGCGCCGAACAACGCCGGAACGACCTGATTGAACGCGGGAGTCAGCGGCGAATCCTCTGCCGTAATGTACGGAAGCAAGGGAGAAAATACAAGTACGCCGAGAGCTATTATTACCGTAGTAACAATAGACGAAGTTGCTATTGCGATTGTGGAAATGACTTCGCCCTCTTCGGAATTTGCGCGAACACCCGCATTTTCCATTGCGTTAAGTCCGCACGGGAGTTTAAGGTTTGTAATGTTGCCGGTTACAAAGCCGAGATATGTTCCGCCCGCACCGAGCAAGGGGGTATATGTAAGAACTTCTATGATTGCCGACGGATAAAATATCATGGCAACGGGTAAAAGGCCCTTGAATACATATTTAGCCTCGGGCCATACATTTAAATGAATACAAATGGCAATCGGAATCATCAAAAAGACAAGCAACGCGGCAATATCCCATATTATGCCGTAAAAATGTACGCTGTCAGAGTAACTTCTCTTTTTCATACTTAACCCCTCCATTCAAATGTTGCAATGTCTGACGGAAGAACCTTGGCAAGTATCATTACGAGTATCATTGCAAGTATCATACTAAACGGCATAGCGAACGGCTTCAGCCAGTTTATATTGTGCTTATCTGCCAGTTTTTCGAGAATGAACATAAAGAGCATTGACGAAAGAAGCGCCGTTACGGACATTACGCCTGCACCGTCGCCGACTACGAATTTATCGCCCGAGCCTGCGAGTGCTCTGCCGATAAAAGCGGAAATAAGGCCTATAAACGCGGCGGCGGACATAATGTCGGACCATCTGCTGTCCTTGCTTGCAACCTTATTCATACCCTTTTGTATCTTTTTAAGCACAAACGGAACAAGCACAAGCGGCAATACGCTGCCGATAGTCATTACCCACGCGGCGGTCGCAAATATCTTCGGGTCGGTTATCTCCTGCGAAATACCGCTGGAAATTCCGAACGCCTCAACCGCTGCCTCGGCTGCAGGTACCTCATACTGTATTGCGCCGATTACCGAAAGACGTATCCACGGAAGAACTATGCCGAGAGCCTTGGCAAGAGTTATTACCGTAGCGACTATCGCAAGCGCCGGAGCTACCGTGAAAACGGCGCTGGACGAGATGGTTTTTTTGACAGTCGAGGTTTCAATTCCGAGCGCCTTTGCCCTCCTCACGGCACGCACAAGGAAAAAAATTGACTGTGCAATGACGAAAAGAACAATACATATGCCCAATCCGTACATGAATGAATCCGATTTAAAATCCATTAAGATTCCCCCAATTAAAATTTCTTCATTTAATGATAACATAAATATCAGCAAAACACAATAAAAAAGTCCTCAAACTGCACAAAACAGTTTAAAGACTTCCTTTTGCCGTCAAAACGGCGGCAATTCGCGGCAGATTTTAAGCTACGACAATATTCGACATAAAGCGACGTTTTTACGGATTATTTGCCGCATGGTACGGTACAACTTTTAAGAGTTATAAAATCTTCTATTATATATTGTATATGACACATCTCGGGTCTGCCGGCTCTGAGAAGCTTCAGCAGCTCGTTTATTTCGTCCTCTTCAAGGGTTATTTCCCCTATTTTGAGCGTAGCGGAGCCGTCCATACAGCATATTCCGTACTCCGCAAACCGATGTCCTTCCTCATCTTCCGTATACTCACAAAAAGCAGAAAACCGCAAATTTTCTCCCTCCGATTAAGGCGCGATTCAAAATCCGCAGGAACCGTGCCGTATAAAAATTCGGAATACAGAGATATATTCTGCCGGAAAGATAAAAAGCACCTCCGCCGACAATAGCGGAAGTGCGTTTTTTAATTTGGTGGAGATAAGCGGGATCGAACCGCTGACCTCTTGAATGCCATTCAAGCGCTCTCCCAGCTGAGCTATACCCCCATATTCAATGGCAATTATAATACCACAACATTACCCGTTTTACAATGATTTTTTTGAGTTTTCGGCGCATATAAGCAAATATCGTCCGTTTCAACAAAAAGCGGTTACAGAGCTTGTGTAAAAACACGAAAATGTTTGTATAATATTACATTTATACTATTATATGTTATAATAACTTTGGTATTTTACCGCAACATTCACAAGGCAAAGTTTATATTTTTCTGCCGTGAATATTAAAATCTCTGTTAAGAGGTGCTTTTATGGAATTTTTGACTAATGAATACACATTTAAATCGGCCTCCGGGCTTTGCGACATATATGCACAATCGGCTTCGTCTGCCGACTACGGAAGCGTAAAGGGCGTTGTTCAAATAACGCACGGAATGGCCGAACACTCAAACCGCTACGGAAGATTTGCGGTTGAGCTCTGCAAAAAGGGCTACGCCGTATTTATATGCGACCTTTTGGGGCACGGCAATTCCGTCAGCGACGACAGCGAGCTCGGTTACTTCGGCGAAAACGGGGTTGAAAGCCTTGTTGACGATATGAAGCAATTAAACGATATAGCAAGGCGCGAATATCCCGGACTTCCGCTGTACCTTTTCGGGCACAGCATGGGCTCTTTCCTCTCGCGCGCATATACGGCGAAATATCCCGACACCGTAGACGGTACAATATGGTGCGGCACGAGCGGAGCCAACCCTGCCGCAGGTCTCGGCATAGCTTTGGCTAAGGCGATAGAGAGACGCAGCGGCGATCATCACCGTTCGGGTTTGCTAAATTCGCTCGCTTTCGGCAAATATAACAAGCGCACCGAAAACGAAACGCAATTTGACTGGCTCTCAAAAGACAAAGCGGAAGTTAAAAAGTATATCGACGACGATTACTGTGGCTTTGTTTTCACCGCAAACGGATTTAAAACGCTGTTCTCCCTTTTAAAACAGATTTCGGGAAAAAGCTGGTACCGCGCAATTCCCGAGGATAAACCGATATTTATGATTGCCGGTGAAAACGACCCCGTCGGCGAATACGGCAAGGGTGTTAACGAGGTATTTATGACTTTAAAAAAGACCGGTCACAATTCGGTCGATATGAAGCTTTACCCCGGCGACAGACACGAGCTGCTCAACGAAACCGACCGCACCGCCGTAATAAAGGACATTACCGACTGGCTTGACGGACAAATCGAAAACGCACACGCCGCAAAAGCCGCCGAAGTCATTTCAGAAAAGTAAGGCACACTTGTCATTTTAGACAAACGGAGTTAGTTTATTTTGTGATAGTTGTTGATGTATCCAATTTTAAAATTCCGCGGTTTTTTGTATTGATTTTTTGTGTCGTAAAAAGTAAAATTACAGTATAGTTTTTGTGCTGACGGAGGTATGAGAATGCTTTTTATCAAAAGCCTTTACGGAAATGATTTGATAAATTTGCAAATACTCTGTAACTGTGCAAAATTTTACCGCCGCAAAACAGGTGCGGCAAAAAAAGCAGAGCGCAATAACTGCGAAAAATTATTCGTTTGAAGAGCGGCGTAGTGTAAAACTACGCCGCTTTATATTTTTACCGGAGGAACAAAAGATGAAAAAAGTTGCAATAATTATGGGTTCGGACAGCGACCTGCCCACAGCCGAAAAAGCGGCAACCGAGCTTAAAAAGCTCGAAATACCCTTTGAGGTTCACGTAATGTCGGCGCACCGCACTCCCGACGAAGCCTCGGAATTTTCAAAAAATGCCGAACAAAACGGATTCGGAGTTATAATTTCAATAGCCGGTATGGCGGCTCATCTCGGCGGGGCACTTGCCGCCAACACCGTTTTGCCGGTAATAGGCGTTCCGGTGGGTTCGTCATTCGGCGGACTCGACGCACTTTTGGCAACGGTACAGATGCCGTCCGGTATCCCCGTAGCCACAGTCGCTCTCGGCGGAGGCAAAAATGCCGCCATACTCGCGGCACAGATGCTCTCGCTCTCGGACGATACGCTTCGCGAAAAGCTGCATGACATGCGAAAAGAAATGGCAGAGGCGGTCCGCGAAAAGGACGATATAATTTCAAATCAATTCAAAAACTAATCAAAAGGAGATATTATTTATGAAAAAGCTCGAACAGCTCTATGAAGGAAAAGCAAAAAAGGTTTTTGCAACGGACGAGGACGGCGTTGTAATAGTTGATTATAAAGACGACGCAACCGCTTTTAACGGCGAAAAAAAAGGCACTATAATGGGTAAGGGCGTAGTAAACAACAAGATGTCAAACTACGTATTCGGTCTGCTCGAAAAAGACGGAGTTCCCACACACTTTATAAAGGAACTCAGTGACCGCGAAACAGCCGTTAAAAAGGTTTCCATAGTTCCGCTCGAGGTAATAGTAAGAAACGTGGCGGCAGGCAGCTTTTCAAAGAGAATGGGCGTTCCCGAGGGAAAAGAGCTCCTCTGCCCCATTCTTGAATTCAGCTACAAAAACGATGAGCTCGGCGATCCGTTTATCAACGACGACTATGCGCTCGCTCTCGGTCTTGCGACTCAGGACGAAATCGACACGATAAAGAAATACACAAGAAAAGTAAACGAGTGTCTCAAAAAATATTTCCTCTCTGCCGGGATGAAGCTCATCGACTTCAAAATCGAATTCGGCAGACTTCCCGACGGAACAATAATTCTTGCCGACGAAATATCGCCCGACACCTGCCGTCTTTGGGACGTCAAAACAAACGAAAAGCTTGACAAGGACCGTTTCCGCCGCGACCTCGGCAATGTTGAAGAAGCTTACAACGAGGTATTCCGCCGTCTCGGTCTTAAAGACTGATCAGGCTATTAAAGCAATTTACGAGGTATTATATGTTTGACAGTATACATGAGGAGTGCGGCGTTTTCGGTATATATTCCGAAGAGACCGCAGACGTGGCGTCCGCGGCATATTATGCGCTCTTTGCACTTCAGCACCGCGGTCAGGAGAGCTGCGGAATAGCGGTAAACGACGACGGCGTTATTAACTGCTACAAGGACGCAGGGCTTGTAAACGACGTATTCAGCCGTGAAAAGCTCGCTTCGCTCGGTATGGGGCAAATGGCTGTCGGTCACGTCCGCTACGGCACCACGGGTGGCGGCTCGCGCGAGAACGCCCAGCCGATGGTAGTAAACCACATAAAGGGCAGCATGGCTCTCGCTCACAACGGCAACCTTACAAATGCCGCCGAGCTTCGCAGAGAGCTTGAGATGAGCGGTTCGATTTTTCACTCCACAAGCGACACCGAGGTTATTTCATATATCATAACCAAGGAGCGAATTGCCGCTCCGTCAATTGAGGCGGCGGTCTTTTCGGCAATGTACCGTCTCAAAGGGGCTTACTCGCTTATCATAATGTCGCCGTCAAAGCTGATAGCGGCGCGTGATCCGCTCGGATTCCGTCCGCTTTGCATAGGCAAAAAGGGAAACAAAACAATATTCGCTTCGGAATCGTGTGCACTTTCCACTCTCGGTGCGGAATATGTACGCGATGTTCGCCCCGGTGAAATAGTGGTTATCGACAAATACGGTATGCGCTCAATAGAGGGGCATTGCTCCGACCGCAAAAAGGCTCTTTGCGTATTTGAATTTATATATTTCGCACGTCCCGATTCCGTTATTGAAGGCGCTTCGGTTCACCTTGCAAGGCAAAAGGCGGGAGAATTTCTCGCCGAAGAGCATCCCGTTGACGCCGACGTTGTCATAGGCGTACCCGACAGCGGACTTGACGCCGCAATGGGCTATGCAAAAAAATCGGGAATCCCCTACGGTATGGGATTTATCAAAAACAAATATATAGGCAGGTCGTTTATACAGCCGACTCAGGAGCAGCGCGAAAGCGACGTCAGGATAAAGCTGAATGTAATAGGCTCCACCGTAAGGGGCAAAAGAGTTGTTATGATAGATGACTCAATAGTTCGCGGAACAACAAGCGCAAGAATAGTAAAGCAGCTTCGCGACGCAGGCGCAAAAGAGGTTCATGTGCGTGTTTCGGCGCCTCCGTTCAGGCATCCGTGCTATTTCGGAACCGACATAGATTCGGCGGACAACCTTATAGCGAACAACCATTCGATAGAGGAAATACGTCAAATAATCGGCGCGGATTCGCTCGGCTACCTTAGCGAAGAACACGTATTTAAGCTCGCAGACGGCTGCAAGCTCGATTTTTGCGCCGCCTGCTTTAACGGCAAGTACCCCATAGAAATACCTGCCGACACCAACAAAACTCAATTTGAAAAGAAGATAAGCGAAAAGAAAGCAAAGGAGAATTTATAATGGAAAAGAGCTTTTCCGAAAGCTACAAGGCTGCCGGTGTTGACATAACCGCCGGCTACAAGTCAGTTGAGCTTATGAAACAGCATATCAAAAGAACTCTCACTCCGGGAGCTTTATCAGACATCGGCGGCTTCGGCGGACTCTTTGACCTGTCGGGCGAAAAGTGCTCGGAGCCCGTACTTGTCAGCGGCACGGACGGCGTGGGCACAAAGCTTAAAATCGCCATGCTATTAGACAAGCACGACACCATCGGCATAGACTGCGTTGCAATGTGCGTAAACGATGTTATATGCTGCGGTGCAAAACCTCTCTTCTTTCTCGATTACATCGCCTGCGGCAAGAATATTCCCGAAAAAATCGCCTCAATAGTCTCGGGCGTGGCAGAGGGCTGTGTAAGAGCCGACTGTGCTCTGATAGGCGGCGAAACCGCCGAACACCCCGGAATGATGCCCGAGGAGGACTATGACCTTGCGGGATTTACGGTAGGTATAGTTGACAAATCAAAGGTCTTTGACAATAAATCGGTAAAGCCCGGCGACGCCATAATAGCTCTGCCCTCAAGCGGCGTACACTCAAACGGATTTTCACTTGTCAGAAAAATATTCGATTTTGACAAGGGCGGCATAGATAAAAAGTACGACGAGCTCGGCACAACCATAGGCGAAGCACTTTTGACGCCTACCGAAATATATGTAAAGCCCGTGCTTGCTCTTGCAAAAGAGGTAAAAATAAAGGCGGTATCGCACATAACCGGCGGCGGCTTTTACGAAAATATACCGAGAAGCCTGCCAAGCGGAATAACAGCCGTTATTGACAAGAAATCGCTTAAAATACTCCCGATATTCGATATAATCGAGAAAACGGGCAACATACCCGAGCGCGATATGTTTAACACCTTTAATATGGGCGTCGGAATGAGCATAACCGTATCATCCGCAGACGCCGACAAGGCTGTAAAGGTTCTTCGCGAAAACGGCACAAAAGCGTACATCATAGGCGAAACGGCAAGCGGCGAAGACGGTGTTAAAATATGCTGAAAACAAGAATAGCCGTATTTGTTTCCGGCGGCGGAACAAATTTTGAGGCTCTTATAAACGCCGAGGAAAACGGCAAAATGCCGCACGGCGAAATAGTTTTGGTACTCTCTTCAAACAAGGACGCATACGCGCTCAAAAGAGCCGAAAATCACGGTATAAAATCCGTTGTATGCTCAAAAAAAGAGCTCGGAAGTCAGGAAAACTTTGAAAGAGAGATTTTAAAAAATCTCGAAGAAAACGACATTCAGTTGATTGTCCTTGCGGGATTTATGTCAATACTCTCAAAGGATTTCACAAAGAAGTACGAAAACCGTATTATAAATGTTCACCCGTCGCTTATACCGTCGTTTTGCGGCGAGGGCTATTACGGACTGCGCGTGCACAAGGCGGCTCTTGACTACGGAGTTAAGGTTACGGGCGCAACGGTGCACTTTGTAAACGAAATACCGGACGGCGGAAAAATAATTTATCAGAAAGCGGTTGAAGTCAAAGACTTTGACACTCCCGAAACGCTCCAGAAACGCGTGATGGAGGAGGCGGAGTGGATAATACTTCCGAAAGCCGCCGAAACCGTATCAAAGAAATTAGCCGAGCAGAAAGGAAGCTGAATATGAAAACCGACAGCATCAAAAAGTTACTCTCAGAAAATGCTTATCCGGGCAGAGGAATAATACTCGGAAAAAGCGCCGACGGAAAAAAAGCCGTTATTGCTTATTTCATTATGGGAAGAAGCGTAAACAGCCGTAACCGCATTTTTGAAGAGACGGCGGACGGCATAAAAACAAAGGCGTTTGACGAGAGCAAGCTCTCCGACCCGCATCTCATAATCTACTCCCCCGTCAGAGTTCTCGGCAACAAGACCATAGTTACAAACGGAGACCAGACCGACACGATTTACGAGCTTATGGACAAACAACAGACCTTTGAGCAGGCTCTTCGCACACGTGAATACGAGGATGACGCGCCGAATTACACACCGAGAATTTCGGGTATAGTCCATTCCGGAAACGGGCTTATGAACTACGCGCTCTCCATAATCAAGTCGGCGGACGGCGACCCGTCCTGCACAGAGAGATTCACATATTCATACACAAACCCGTTAAGCGGTGTGGGGCACTATATTCACACGTATCTCGGCGACGGCTCTCCGTTACCGTCTTTTGAGGGCGAGCCCGAAAAGGTTAAAATAGAGGGCGACATAGACACATTTACAAACGATATCTGGGAAAGCCTGAACTGCGACAACAAGGTATCGCTTTTCGTTAGATTTATCGACATTGAGACAAACGAATACACTCAGAGAATTATTAACAAAAACAAATAAGAAGTATCTTTACGGAGGTCCGAAATGAAAGAGATCGAACTTAAATACGGCTGTAATCCAAATCAAAAACCGTCCAAAATTTTTATGGCGGACGGCACAGACTTACCGGTTACCGTTTTGAACGGCAGACCCGGTTACATAAATTTTCTCGACGCACTCAACAGCTATCAGCTCGTCAGAGAATTAAAACAGACTATCGGTCTGCCGGCAGCGGCTTCTTTTAAGCACGTCAGCCCCGCGGGTGCGGCTGTCGGTCTTCCGCTCTCCGACACTCTGAGAAAAATTTACTGGGTTGACGACGACGCCGTTCTCTCCCCTCTCGCCGCGGCATACGCAAGGGCAAGAGGCACCGACAGGATGTCGTCCTTCGGCGATTGGATAGCTCTCTCCGACATATGCGACGTGCCCACGGCAATGCTCATAAAGCATGAGGTTTCCGACGGCATAATCGCTCCCGGATATGAAAAAGAGGCTCTTGAAATCCTCAAATCCAAGAAAAAGGGAAATTACAATATAGTTGAAATAGACCCCGAATACAGACCAGCTCCGATAGAGCATAAGGACGTTTACGGCGTTACTTTTGAGCAGGGCAGAAACGAATTAAAGATTGACGAGAGCTCCCTTCATAACATAGTCACAGAAAACAAGGAGCTTCCGGACAGCGCTAAACGCGACCTTATTATTTCGCTTATAACGCTTAAATACACACAGTCAAATTCCGTATGCTATGCGAAAGACGGTCAGACCATAGGCGTGGGCGCCGGTCAGCAGTCAAGAATACACTGCACGCGCTTAGCCGGCGGCAAAGCCGACAACTGGCATTTAAGACAGCATCCGAAGGTTCTCGCTCTCGATTTTATAGATTCGATAGGCAGACCGAGCAGAGATAATGCAATTGATGTTTACATTTCGGACGAATATGAGGACGTAATAGGTGACGATGTTTGGCAAAACACATTTAAGACCCGTCCCGAGCCCCTCACCAAAGAGGAGAAAAAGGCATGGCTCGCACAGTTCCACGATGTATCGCTCGGTTCGGACGCATTTTTCCCGTTTGACGACAATATAGAGCGCGCAAGAAGAAGCGGCGTTTCATATATAGTTGAACCCGGCGGATCTATCCGTGACGACGTCGTAATCGACTGCTGCAACAAGCACGGCATCACCATGGCATTTACCGGAATACGCCTTTTCCATCACTGATAAAACAATAAGAGGTTCTTAAAATGAAAATACTTGTAGTAGGCGCGGGCGGAAGAGAACACGCCATAATTAAAAAGCTAAAGGAAAATCCGGAGGTCACAGAAATTTTTGCCTGCCCCGGAAACGGCGGCATAGCAAAGGACGCCGAATGTGTTAACATAAGCGCTACGGATATTGACGGCATCGCGGATTTCGCCGTTAAAATGAATATCGACTTCTGCGTAGTGGCACCCGATGATCCGCTCGTGTTAGGATTGGTTGACGTTCTCGAAGAAAAGGGCATACCTTGCTTCGGTCCGTCAAAGAAAGCGGCGATAATCGAGGGAAGCAAGGTTTTTTCTAAAAATCTTATGAAAAAATACGGTATTCCGACAGCGGATTACGAGGTCTTTTCAGAGCCCGAAAAAGCGCTTTCCTATATAAAAGAAAAAAATGAATATCCGACCGTCATAAAGGCGGACGGTCTCGCTCTCGGCAAGGGCGTTATAATAGCCGAATCCGAAAAGCAGGCAGAGGACGCCATAAAAACAATAATGGAGGATAAAAAGTTCGGCGACAGCGGCAACAATGTCGTTATAGAGGAATTCTTAACAGGTCCCGAAGTTTCCGTTCTCTCATTTACCGACGGAAAAACCATTGTTCCGATGGTTTCGTCCATGGATCACAAGCGCGCTCTTGACGGCGACAAGGGGCTTAATACCGGCGGAATGGGAACAGTTGCGCCGAACCCCTACTACACCGCCGATATAGCAAAGGAATGTACCGAAAAGATATTCCTGCCCACCGTTAATGCTATGAACAGCGAAAACAGAACCTTTAAGGGCTGCCTTTATTTCGGACTTATGCTGACACAAAAGGGCCCGAAGGTTATAGAATACAACTGCCGCTTCGGCGATCCCGAAACGCAGGTGGTATTACCGCTTCTCAAAACCGACCTCCTTACGATTATGCGTGCGGTACATGATGAAACACTCTCATTTTTAAATGTTGAATTCAAAGACGAAAGTGCGGCGTGCGTGGTTATCGCGTCGGGCGGATATCCGCTGTCTTACGGCAAAGGATACGAAATAGACTTCGGCGACAGCGAAAACACGGAAAACGTCACGGTATTTCACGCAGGAACAGCCGAAAAAGACGACAAAATCGTAACCTCCGGCGGCAGAGTCCTCGGAGTTACGGCAACCGGCAAAAATCTTGAAGAGGCTCTCTCTACCGCATACAAAGCGGCAGAGCAGATAAAATTCAAGGATTCGTTTTACAGAAAAGACATAGGTGCGCGCGCTCTTGCCGCACTGAAAAAATAAACAGGAAGTGACGAAATGGTATACAGAATTTACGTTGAGAAGAAAAAACAATTCGCAGACGAGGCAGCGTCGCTTTTATCCGATATACGCTCGCTGCTTATGATAGACTCACTTGAAGAGCTCCGCATTTTCAACAGATACGATGTGGAAAACATCAGCGAAGAGCTTTTTGAGCGCTGTGAAAAGACCGTTTTCTCGGAGCCGCAGCTTGACAACACATATTCTCATCTGCCGCAGACCGACGCCACGGTATTTGCAGTTGAATATCTGCCCGGTCAGTTTGACCAACGGGCGGACTCCTGCGCTCAGTGTATTCAGATAGTTTCGGAGGGCGACAAGCCGACGGTACGCACGGCAAAGGTATATATGCTTTTCGGTAAAATTACACCGGCACAGCTTACCGCTATCAAAAAATACGTTATCAATCCGGTAGAAAGCCGCGAGGCGTCGCTTGAAAAGCCCGATACGTTAAAAACCGATTACGCTGTCCCGACAAACGTTGAAACTCTCACGGGTTTTACGGAGCTTAACGAAAACGAACTCAAGGCATTTATAGATAAATATGCTCTTGCAATGGATCTTGCGGACATAGAATTTTGCCGCAAATACTTTAAGAGCGAACATCGCGACCCGACCATAACGGAAATCAGAATGATTGATACATACTGGTCGGACCATTGCCGCCACACCACATTCCTCACGACGATAGACGGAGTAAAAACAGAGGACGAAACGGTGCAAAAGGCATACGACAGATATGTTTCCATACGCAAGGAGCTCGGCAGAACAAAGCCGCAGAACCTTATGGATTTGGCAACCATCGGTGCGCGTTATTTAAAACACACGGGCGAGCTCAAAAATCTTGACGAGTCGGATGAAATCAACGCCTGCACGGTAAAAATAAAGGTTGACGTAGACGGCGAGGACGAAGATTGGCTCTTCTTATTCAAAAACGAAACCCACAATCATCCCACGGAAATCGAGCCGTTCGGCGGCGCCGCCACCTGCATAGGCGGTGCTATACGCGACCCGTTATCGGGCAGAGGATATGTTTACCAGGCAATGCGCGTCACGGGTGCGGCAGACCCGTTAAAGCCCGTAAGTGAAACGCTGCCAGGCAAGCTGCCGCAGAGAAAACTTGTAACAACAGCCGCCGCAGGATACAGCTCATACGGCAATCAGATAGGACTTGCGACCGGCTCGGTAGACGAAATCTATCACCCCGGTTATGTCGCAAAACGTCTTGAAATAGGCGCTGTTGTAGGCGCTGTTCCGGCAAAGAACGTACGCCGCGAAGTGCCTGTTCCGGGCGACGCAATAATTCTTCTCGGCGGCAGAACAGGACGCGACGGCTGCGGCGGTGCGACCGGTTCTTCAAAATCACATAAGCTCTCGTCTTTGGAGCATTGCGGTGCCGAGGTTCAAAAAGGTAACGCTCCCGAAGAGCGAAAATTACAGAGACTTTTCAGAAACAGCGAAGTTACAAAGCTCATAAAAAGATGCAACGACTTCGGTGCGGGCGGAGTATCGGTAGCCATAGGCGAGCTTGCCGACGGCTTGCACATTGATTTGAACAAAGTACCCAAGAAATACGAGGGTCTTGACGGCACCGAGCTTGCAATTTCAGAATCTCAGGAGAGAATGGCTGTTGTAGTTGCAAAAGAGGACGCAGAAAAGTTCCTTGAGCTTGCAAAAACCGAAAATCTTGAGGCTACCGAGGTTGCCGAGGTAACCGACACAAACCGCCTTACAATGGAATGGAACGGCAAAAAGATAGTCGATATATCACGTGAATTTTTAAATTCAAACGGTGCCGAAAAGCATACGCTTGTTACCGTGACAAAGGCACAGCCCATAACAAAAGAGGTCAAGGGCAAAACCAACGGTGAAAAATTCTTAAATCTCTCGGGCGACCTTAATATTTGCTCAAAACGCGGACTTTCGGAGCGCTTTGACTCAACAATAGGTGCAAATACCGTACTTATGCCCTTCGGCGGAAAATATCAGATGACGCCGGCGCAGGGTATGGCGGCAAAAATCCCGGTACTCAACAAAGACACAAAAACCTGCTCGGTTATGGCTTGGGGATACAATCCTTTCATCACCGAAAAAAATCAGTATCTCGGCGCATACCTTGCGGTTGTGGAGTCCGTATCAAAGCTCATAGCCACGGGCGGAAACACGGAAAACTGCTATCTCACATTCCAGGAATATTTTGAGAGAATGACAAGCGACAGCAAGCGTTGGGGTCAGCCCACCGCAGCACTTCTAGGCGCACTTACGGCACAGCTTGAGCTCGGAATAGCGTCAATCGGCGGCAAGGATTCCATGAGCGGCACATTTGAGGATATTGACGTTCCCCCAACCCTCGTTTCATTTGCCGTTTCCGTCGGTTCAAGCGACGACGTTATGTCGCCCGAGTGGAAGCTTCCGTGCTCTAAGGTCTACTACATTGAGCCTAAGAAAAATCCGGACGGCACATTTGACACAGAGAGCCTTAAAGCGGTATTTGCAAGAGTCGAAAAGCTCATTAAGGACAAAAAGGCTCTTGCGGTATTCACCCCGTCTTACGGCGGCATAGCGGAGGGTATTATGAAAGCCTGCTTCGGAAACAAAATAGGCTTTGCTTTTGACAAGAGATTCCCGGCGGATAAGATATATGATTACAACTACGGTTCGTTTGTAATAGAGGCCGCCTGCGAGCTTGACGACGCGGTTCTCCTCGGCGAGACGACCATGGATTATTCTATAAAGATAGGCATTGAAAAAATCGACCTCAACGAAATCCAAAAAGTATACGAGAACAAGCTTGAACCCGTATTTGCCTGCAACATAAAGACTTCCGAAAAAGCTGTAAACGCATACAGCTTTACGGCAAAAACACACGCTTCGCCCAAAATCGGCATCAAAAAGCCCAAGGTTTTAATTCCCGTATTCCCCGGAACAAACTGCGAATACGATACAACAAGAGCGTTTATTAACGCAGGCGCAGACCCCGAAGTTATGGTAATCAAAAACCTCTCTGCGGCGGACGTAACCGAGAGCGTAAATGTTTTTGCGGAAAAGATAGAGTCTTCGCAAATAATATTTATACCGGGCGGATTTTCCAGCGGCGACGAGCCGGACGGCAGCGGTAAATTTATAACCGCATTCTTCCGCAACCCCGTTATAAAAGAAAAAGTCCACTCGCTGTTAAAAGAACGCGACGGACTTATGGCGGGTATCTGCAACGGCTTCCAGGCACTCATAAAACTCGGCCTTGTTCCCTACGGTGAAATTATAGAGCCGAACGCCGACACGCCTACGCTCACCTTTAACACCATAGGCAGGCACCAGTCGAGACTTGTAAACACAAGAGTTGCCTCGAACCTGTCGCCGTGGCTGTCGTCATCGGACGTGGGAGACATACACACGGTTGCAATTTCACACGGAGAGGGCAGATTTGTTTGCCCGAAAGAGCTTTTCCGCTCACTTGCGGAAAACGGTCAGATTGCAACGCAGTACGTTGACGAAAACGGAAAGCCCACCATGAACATCAGATACAATCCGAACGGCTCATTTGAGGCTGTTGAGGGCATAACCTCTCCCGACGGCAGAGTATTCGGCAAGATGGGACATTCCGAGCGTTTCTCCGATAACGTATATAAAAATGTAGACGGCAACAAAGACAATCATATGTTTAAAAATGCCGTAGATTACTTCAAAATCTGATAAATAAACAAGACCCGCTGTGAAAAAAATTCAAGGAGGAAAGTTCACAGCGGGTCTTGTTTTTATCAATCGTCACCGAAGAGGCTGAGCAAAGACCGTAAAGTTTTTTACTTTGCGGTTTTTTACTTATTCTCGCTCAAGCCTCGGAGCTTCATTTTTCGGCGACAATATTTTATCATAACCCGACAAAAATCGGCTTATTTTATTATTTCAAACGGCTGCAAGAGCCGCGCCGAGTGCCTTGCACTCTGCAATTGCATCGTCGGAGGGAGCGTCGTTGCATATAACCGACTCGGTCACAAGTACGGCGCCGTCGGCTGTGCACGTCTCCTCCCAGTTTCTCATCCATTCGCCGTCGCCCCAACCGTAGGAGCCGAAGAGCGCAATTTTTTTTGCCGCCGAGATCGCCCTCACACGAATTGAACATAGGCTCAAACTCGCTGTCCTCAAGCTGTTCGCTGCCCATGGACGGGCACCCGAAAGCCACCGAGTCAAAGGAAGAAAGCATTGACGCATCAAACTCGGAAGCCGTAAAAAGCTCAGCCTCTGCGCCGCTTTCGCGAACGCCGTCAGCCACAGCCGAAGCCATCGCCTCGGTGTTTCCCGTTCCGCTCCAATATACTACTGCCACTTTACTCATTTTATCATATCCTTTCAGATTATTTATGATGACTGCTCACAACAAGGCGTTCAAAGGAATTATGCTTTTTGTAAGCGTCTTTATACACTCTTGTGCATTTTTTATAAAGCTTAAATTTTTTCTGCGCCTCCGCTTCATCGCCGTACACCTTCCACGTGCCGACGCACTTTGAATTTTTGGCACCGTACTTTATAAAACCGCTGACATCCTCCGACGGATAGCCCAAAAACAGCCCTATTTCGTGCGGAAAATCCTCTTCGCGCCTGACGCGTCTTATGAGCTCCGCCACACATCTTTCGGTACAGCCCACGGGGTAAGACCTCTCGGAAAGCAGCTCGGCTGCGGTTTTGTCGGCAAGGTCTTTTTCGAGCCTGTCGGGTCTGTACAGATATATAAGCGCTCTCGTTTTTGTAATTTTAACCGGCATAATGCGCAGCCCTCGCGGTACAAGGCGTCGATTCAGTTCGCGCACGGTACAAAGCAAATCATTTTTATCGTCAACCTTGCAGGAAAACAGATTTCCGGTTTTAAGACCGGCAAGGCACGGCGAACACCAGTTTATAACCGTCTCTTCGGACAAAATCGGTCACTCCCCTCTCATATCAAAAAGCCGCGCCGGATTTCGGCACTCGGTTAGCATATGCTAACCATAAGCTCGATTAAAATGCCTCGGCTTTAAACCTTGGCAATTATTATATTATCAAACAGAAATATTATTCTCCGCTCCGAAAAGATAATAAAAGGCTCCGTTCGGACAAGGCTGAGCGTTCATAAGGAAGTATTGGTTTCTCGCATAAAAATCCCTTATGCTTTTGTCAAAAAGCCTCGCAAGGCGACAGCCTTGCTTCGTTTCTTGACTTCGGCATAAAAAATTTTTATAGCTATGAAACTGCGTAGTACTTCAAAACGATATTATTTTTAATACAAGAAAAAGCAAACCCAACAGATAAGCCAGGGCTCATCTGTTGGGTTTAATGCATTATTGTGCAAAGAAGATATTTTGAAGCAAAACTGCCTTATAAACACTCAGCCAAACACACGGATAAAAACTCCCCGAACACTTGTCCTCGCGTTCGGGGATTAAATCGGCATATATTAGGGAACGCAAAATTCTATTGCAAACTAAAAACAGATTTCGGCATCGGCGTCTCCCATACCTTCCTTGCAAACAAGCGGCAGCACCGTTTCACTGATACTTGTCAGCCCGATTTTTTTAAGTTTTGCGGAAAAGGGCTTTGCGAGCTTATCCGCCTTTTTGAGCAATGCATATGTAATTTTATATTCCGCGCTCGACTTTGCCGTATTTCCGTCACCCCTGTACAGATTGGCGGCAATATCAATGGCAAAAGTAACAACTTTTTTATTGTAAAGGCGGCGCATTTCGTCCTTTGAGACTCCGCTTGACCGACGCACGAAGCGCCACACCTTTCCGAATGTCAGGCGGTTCAGGAATTTAGCCGCCGATTTAAATACGAATTTGTATTTTTCGGATGTATCTTTCGGAATACTTATCCCGACGGCAAAATCCTTGAATTTTTCATAATCGTGCTCAGCATTATAGAGTGCTTCCGAAACCGTCCCCAAAAAGAGATTTTTTGTATAATCGGTAAGCGTGATATTGCCCGTATCAATCCCGGGAACATTATCGACGCGAATGGTTTTTATATCCATTTTTCTTTTTGCGCCGTCAATATGAATTTCTCTGTAAAACGGAGGAAAGCCCGTTAGCGCCGCAGTTGAAATATCATAGAACTTTTTTCCGTTTATTTCCGTCGACGAAATATTGTGCATATGCGTGTGGCCGGTAAAGATGAAATCTATACCCATTTCGGAAAACTGCCCGGCGCGAAGCTCATACTTGTTTAACATATCCCCTTTTGCGACAGCCGTAAATACGGGGGACGGCGGAATAAGCGGATGGTGCGTCATTGCTATTACAATCTGACCGTTATTGTGAGCTTTTAATACCTGTTTTTTTACCCATTCAAAGCAGTCGTCGCTGTAACCGCAATCGGGGTCACCGTAATCGTCGTTAAGCGCAAGCAGCCGATAACCCTCGGACAGCTGCGACACATATGACATTGATTTTTCGTGAACCGACAGAGCGTCATTGTAACCGAATTCGCCGTAATAATCGAGAAGCTCTTCGCGCTTTACGGAATCCACCTCTACATATTCGCCGAACTTATTTATACCGAAAGTCGGCATATGCGGAGTGTAATAATCGTGCGTCGACGTTATTACATAGACCTTTTTGCCGTTTTGTTTCAGACTTAAAAGCGCTTTTTTCATCTCTTCTGCGGATGTTCGCTCGGCATTATACGTTAAGTCGCCGCTTATCAAAACGGTCTGCGGTGTGTCGTTTTTGCAAAGGCTGTCAAATGTGTAGTTGACGATTTCCTCGCTTGCGCTGAAAAACAACTGGTCGTTTTTCGGCTTTAATTCTTTTTTGTAGCCGTCCACCCAGTTCTTTTTAGAGAAATAATGAGTGTCGCTGATAACCGTAAAACTGAATTCGGAAGCCATTATTTTTCTCTACCCCGATTGTTAGCTTTGATAAATTCGCCTTTGTCCGTAAAATTCCAAACGCATTTATTCAAAAGATAATTTACTTTCTCTTTGAAATCAAGACTGAATGTAAACGACCTGTTATCGGGCACTTCGTCATACACGGGGAATGCCGAAACAGCTCCGCCGTAATTTAACGTGCAGGCGGAAAGTATGACAATATCGTTATCGGTAGGCAATGTGACGCTGTTTGCACCCGAAACATCAAGCTCCGCTATGTAAAAATACATACTCTTTGCCGGCACGTCTTTTCTGTTTGCATGAGCATGTGTGGCTTCGTATGCGATTTTGCCGTCCTTCATATATGCAGTCTCACCGAAATCATACAAATCCCAAGCCGCAAATCGCTCAAAGCATGAATACACTTTTACCTTTACTTTGTTACCGTCGACCAGAAAATCGGCGGTTTTGTCTTTTGTAAGCGACGCGCAAAGGAAAGCGATTTTATGTGCGTTTTTATTTATCGCGATGTTTTGGCCGTCTGCCGTAAGTGCGTTATCGGAGTCCTTGACGACGGGGAATTCATATCCGTTTGCGAATACGGTTTCGGGTGCGATTTCATACGGAACGGTAAATTCGAAATCGCCGTTTGCTCCCTGCCTTGTAATTATATTTTTATCGAGAGGCAATTTAACGGGTTCTGCGGTTTCGGCAAATGTCGACGCCGCTTTTTTCAGCTTCAGGGCAAAGCTTTTTATCTCATACGGATTAAAGCTTGTAACAAGCTTACCGTCTTTAACCTGCGCCTCACCCTTATACTCCTCGCTTGCATACACTTCGCGTGCGGATTCTATTCCGTTACCCAAATACAACTCAAAATCTTCCGCATTACGGCAAATGCCCTCGTTCAGACGGACTATAATTTCATCGCCTTTTTCCGCAGCCTTGATTGCACGTATAATTACATCGTTTGTTGATACGGTTCCGAACGAATATTGTGTGCCGAGTTTTCCGTCATGCTTTGAGCAGATATAAGTGCTCATGGGAGTAATGAACCTTCTCGCCGCAAGCTGTGTTTTTTCTCCGACGGCGCCTTTATGGCTGAATATTGCATAGGAATATCTGTTAAGGCCCAAATCCATCATGGACTGCATCGAGTCGATTCTGTAATTGTATTTCGGAGTATGCAAAACCGTAAGTCTCAGCGTGTTGTTATTGAATTTATCCCAGCCGTATTTACATTCGCTGATAACCGACACGCCGCTTTTGCCGCTTCTGTCGGTTATATCCGCCCAGTTCTGAGCAGGAACCTCGTAAAGCTTTTCGCTCATATTACCGCGCTTAACGGCGCCGAGTCCCAAATCAAATGTTGCGGTTTCGTTTTCACAATTGAAACTGAACTTTTGCTTTGCCATGGTGCAAAGAGACTGCCATTCTATTTCGGACCTCACTTCGACCGTATCGCCGCGGTCGCTCAGCGCAATTGTATTTACAAACGTGCTGTTTTTATCGCGCTGAGTAACTTTGAGCATAACTCGCGCCGCTCCGTTTTCGACAACTTGGATTTTGACTGCGGCGGGTATTCTGTCGGCCTCACGCTTGTTTTCCTCATAATTCATTTCCCACGCAGGCCATACCCTTGAGCCTTTGTATTTGAAAAGTCCGAGAGATACGGGCTCTTTGAGTATTTCGGAATTGTTCTGTTCCTTGTCGATTATACTGCCTATATCTCCGTTTTCGTTGAGTGTAACAATGTATTTTTGATTTTCAAGCACTTTGCCGCTGTGTACCGAAATTTCACCTTTGAGCCTGCATCCGCTATTGCTCTCTCTGACATCATAAATTCTGGCTCCCAAGCTTTTTACTTCGGCGGTAAAGACAACTTCCGTGCAGTCGTTTTTCCTGTTAATTATCTGACTTTTTACCTCGGCGCCGCCATCGTCAAATACGCGAATGTTATCATAATCCGAGCCTTTAAGACGGACGGTAACGGTCTCGTACCTGTCGGCTTCTATGGGGTTATATACCATTACGGGTGTGCCCTTGCAAAAGTCGGTTTTCATAACAGACGATAACGAAGATGCAGCCGCCTCAAGTTCGTTTGCAAATTGATTCATTGAAACGGCATAATCGTTCCACGAACGTCTGTAAACTCTTTGACAGCTCGTACCCGGTATATCATCGTGGAACTGATGCGCTATGACCCTCTTCCACGCTTTGCCGAGCGCCTGCCTGTTGTAAGGCAGTAACCCGAGATAATCCGAAATAACACCGATTCGTTCTGCCGAGTCGGCAAGCTCCTGACAACGTCTGTTCCAGCGTTTTCCGACAGCTCTCGACGTATAGCCGCCGACGGCATGGTCTTTCATAACAAGTTCATTGTTCCATACAGGCAATTTTTCTTTTTGCTCCGCCGTAAAATCACGTTCGATGTCTCTGTAAATTTCATCTGCCGACGCCGCAATAACCTCTATGTCGCTTGTACCGTTTTTCTTTATCTCCTCTTCGACGAATTTAACGCTTTCTTCTTTCGGGGCGCCACCCCTGTCGCCGATTCCGTGGAAAATATACGTCATATCAAGCCCGTATTTTTCGTTTTCTTTGAGCTTTTTTTGAACAAAATCCCAATCGCGGAGTTTTTTCAGGGTGAAATAGTAATCATGCGGATTTAAGCAGGCATAGATTTCTTTTCCGTCCACACCGCGCCATCTGCCTATATCAAACGGTATGCCGTAAGCGCTGCCCCACGCAAGTTTTTGAGTGGTAAAGCCCGTAAGATGAGCATGGCTCGCTATGCTCGGCAAAGCCCAACCGAACCCGAAGCAGTCGGGAAGAAAAATGTCGGTGCTTCTTTTGCCGAATTTCTCATCGAAATACGAATTGCCTATGAGAATATTTCTGAACAAAGCCTCGGGTGAAGGTATATTTACGTCGCCGTTTTCAAAAGATGAGCCGCAAACATTCCACCTGCCGTCTTTAATATATTGCTTTGCCCTCTCAAAAAGTTCGGGATAATACTCCTCCATAAGCTCATATCTGTAAGAGCCTTCAAACGAAAAAGTATACGTGGGATATTTTTCAAAAAGTTTAAAATTATCGACCAGCGTATTATAAATGTATTTGCTTATTGTCGTTTCAAAATCCCAGCTCCACACGGTATCAAGATGGGCTGTTGCAACGGTGTAGATTTTTTTCTTTTTACTCATTTATGTTTTCTCCCTCAGAGTTTTTTGTTTTATATGCAAAATGCAGACAAAGCGATAAAATCTGCAAAATCGATATCACAGCCGCACCTAACGAAATTTTACCGCCGTTTACGATAACTGCCGCCGACGCCGAAGCGAACACAATAATATCCGCCGCCGAAAAAATGATGTTTCTTTTGAATCCGTTTGCTGTATATGAAAACAGCGACACTACCGCACAGACAAGCGAAAGCACAATTACGGCAACAAACGAAACAAAGCAAATAAGCAATGCTTTATTGCCGAAAACCGTTTCCGACCCGGATATAATGCTTTTAATAGTCAGGACCTCCGGCTAAGCCGGAGGCTTGAGTCGCCCTAGAAGGGCGCATTACAAACAACCCCCTCAAGGGGCGCTGAAAAGGTTTGCCGACTGCATTGTTTTTTCAGCTACCCCTAAAGGGGTTTCTTTTATGCTTTCTTATTCTTGCTACCCGTAAACGGGTCTAT
>JALELS010000029.1 GCA_022768065.1 Ruminococcus sp.
GCATGTCTTGTGTTATCTTATTCATAGCGAATAGGCTCTCCTGTCTTTCGGTTTGGTTTAGGCAACTCTACCTTAACACAGGTTTGCTCTATTCGCTACTTTTATTTTCCCCTTTTGTCACACATCATTGTAACACATACATGTTTTGCCTGTGTTTTTTATGTTTTATATTGAAATCGGTAATTGCTTGTGATATAATTAACAAAATGTTTGCGTAAAGTGATTATATTTTGTATTATTTGCTTACGCAAAAAACATAAAAAGGGGTTGTTATTTATGGTCTTGACAAAAGAGCAACAAGCGCTTTTGGACGGAGAAAAAGGCGAAACCATGGCAAAGGTTATGAAAACTCTTGTTATGTACGGTGAAGCCTTCGGCGCAGAGCGCATGGTTCCCGTTACAAGCAAGTATGGGCATACAGTTATCAGCTTCGGAATAGGGGTTATGAAGCCGATATATGAGCTGTATGATACTCTTCTTGAAGCCGGTGCTGTCAGTAAGCAGCCGTTTTCGGCTGACCCGAGACCGCTTGACAAAAACGTGCCGTCATCATTTTTGCAGGATGTCGTATTTAAGTTTATGTACAGTCAGCAAGAACGATATGAGTCACAGCTCAAGCGCTTCGGATTGATGGGTGATAAGGCATATACGTGTGCCTGTTACCTTCCGGAGGTTGGTAATACTCCGAAACGCGGTGAAATTCTGTCTTGGGCTGAGTCCTCGGCAGTTGTATATGCCAACAGCGTTCTCGGAGCAAGGTGTAACAGAAATTCGGGTATTATTGAACTTATGGGTTCCATAGCCGGTTTTGTGCCTGAATTCGGTCTGCTTACCGATGACGGCAGAAAGGCAGACTGGATAGTAGAGATTAAAACATCAAAAAAACCCGAGGCTCAGATACTCGGTTCCGCCATCGGTATGAAAGTAATGGAAAAAGTACCTTATATCAAGGGCCTTGATAAATGGATAGGAAATGAGCTGAATGACGAAGCTTGTGCTTATCTCAAGGATTTCGGTGCCGCAACAGCGTCCAACGGCTCTGTCGGTCTGTATCATATTGAAAACCTTACGCCGGAAGCCGTTGACTACAGTGAAAAACTTTTAAGGGATAATGCGCCCACATATATTATTGACGATGCGGAGCTTGAGCGCGTTAAAAACAGTTATCCGTGCATCTGGAAAGACCCGAATGCAACACCTAAGCTTTGCTTTATGGGATGTCCGCACATGACATTGAAGCAACTTGAAATGTGGACGGAACGCGTTGAAAACGGCTTAAAAGAGTCGGGAAATAAGAAGGTTCTTGTTCCGACGGTATTCACGTCTGCTCCGGATGTAATCGAAGAGTTTAACAAAACCGAATATGCCGAGCGCCTTAAAAAGACCGGCGTTATATTGAGCTATATTTGCCCGCTTATGTATATGAACAACCCGTTATCAAAGAAGATGCCTGTCATTACTTCTTCCAATAAGCTTCGTACATATACAAGCGCAAAATTTTATTCGGATGACGAAATTGTACGTATTATAACAAAGGAGGGTAAATGAGATGAGTAAATCATTTAAAGGTCGCGTTGTAACTCCCGGCAGAGTTAAAGCCGAAGCCCTCGTTTCACACGGTGGTTTTAATACGCTTGCAAGTTTTCAAATGGCTTTGATGTTCGGAGATAAACAGGTCAAGTGCGGCGATCAAAACAACAGCGATATTTATAAAAAGCCCATGATAGGCAAAGCGCTTTGCTTGCCAGAGACAATTGGTTCAACAACAGGCGGAATGGTACTTTATGCAGCCTGCGCACTCTCAAAGCAGCCTGCTTGTATGTTATTCTCTAAGCCGATTGATTCGCTTGCAGCTTCCGGTGCGATACTTGCGGCAAATTGGACAAACGCCTCTATGCCGGTAGTTGATATGCTCGGTGATGAATTCCTTGATTATGTCAAGGACGGTATGACGGTTTCAATAGGTGATGACGGACTCGTCACGGTAGAATAACAGTTTTTCAAATTTTATAGGACGGTGATAATATGAAACAAGAATATGAGGCGTTGTTTACGCCGTGGCACATAGGTAACGTCGAAATCAAAAACCGTATTGTTCAATGCTCAATGGGCGGTACGTCAATATTCGGCTGGATGGAACCAAACCATTTTGATAAAGAGGCGGCAAACTTTTTACTTGAAAGAGCAAAAAACAATGTCGGTTTGATTTTGCCCGGTATTGCTCCTATACGCGATACTTTCGGCGGTAAGTGGTTGTATCAAAACACAGGAAAATTCAAACAGCTTAAAACTTTTATGGAAGAGTACCATAAGACCGGCGCAAAGCTATTTATACAGTTAACTGCAGGCTTCGGCCGCTCTATGGCAGTAAATGACCTTATGGAAAAAGTATACTGTAACAAAGCTTTACGTGTGCTTGCAAAGCCTATCCTTGATGTTGAGTACCTTTGTGCAAGCGCTTCTCCCAATCCAAACAGATGGAGTGATAAGGTTCCGTCGAGAGCTTTAACAATTAAAGAAATCGACGAAATGATTGATGCTTTCGCAAGAACAGCCAAATTGTGTAAGGATGCAGGCGTGGACGGCGTTGAAATTCACGCGGTGCATGAGGGCTATTTGCTTGACCAGTTCACAATGAAATACACCAACCAGCGTACAGACGAATACGGCGGTTCTTTTGAAAACCGTTACCGTTTCCCTGTTGAAATAGTAAAAGCCGTAAAGAAGGCGTGCGGAAAAGAATTCCCGGTTTCACTCAGATATTCGGTTGTCTCAAAGACCAAGGGCTTCCGTCAAGGCGCTTTACCCGGCGAAGAGTATACGGAAGTCGGCAGAGACATGGAAGAATCGGAGCGTGCCGCAAAATATTTGCAGGATGCAGGTTATGATATGCTCAACTGCGACAACGGTACATACGACGCGTGGTATTGGGCACATCCTCCGGGATATATGCCTGAGAACTGCAACCTGAAAGATGTAGAACACATAAAGAAATTTGTTGATATTCCTGTTGTTTGTGCAGGTAGAATGACGCCCTCTGAGGGAGCAAAGGCTGTCAGTGAAAACAAAATTGACGCCGTTGGATTTGCAAGACAATTCCTTACGGATCCGGCATGGGTTACAAAGCTGATGGAAGACAGAGAAGAAGATATTAAGCCGTGTATCTGCTGCCACAATGCCTGCTTTAATATGGCGCATTACGAGGGTGTGCCGAATGTTCAGGATATGGATGACACTTCAAATATGTCACGTTGTGCACTTAACCCGATGACAATGCAGTCAAAGAAATATAAAATTGTTCCCGCAAGAGTTTCAAAATCTGTTGCGGTTATCGGTGGCGGTATAGGAGGTATGGAGGCAGCGTTAGTTGCCGCTGCGCGCGGTCATGCCGTTACGCTTTATGAAAAGACAGATAGGCTCGGCGGTATATTTATAGAGGCTGCCGCACCTTCATTTAAAGAAAAAGACCGTGATTTGATTGAGTGGTACAGACGTGCAATTGAAAAATCATCCGTAACTGTTAAGCTTAAGAGTGAAATTAAGAGATTTTCGGATATTTCCGCCGATGAGATTATTGTTGCTACCGGCTCGGCAGCTAACAAACCTCCGATTCCGGGAATTGAGTATGCAATGGACGCAACGGCTTATCTCGACGGTAAAGATGTAGGGGAAAATGTTGCGATTATCGGCGGCGGTTTAACCGGCTGTGAAATTGCTTACGACTTAATTCTCAAAGGCAAAAAGCCGACTGTTATTGAGATGAAAAATGACCTTATAGCGGTTAAGGGTGTTTGCCTTGCAAATTCATCGTTTCTCAGAGAAATGTTAAAATACAAAAATGCTCCTGTTTATCTTAATACAAAGGTTAAAGAGATATTAAAGGACGGAGTAACTGTTGAAACCGGCGACGGAAAAACACAAAAAATAGCCGCTGATTCGGTTATTTTGTCTGTAGGTTATCATTCAATGCCTTTGTTCCCGGAGAGCAAAAATGTCCATTTGGTTGGTGACGCGGACCATGTCGGTAACTTACGTACCGTTATATGGCGTGCTTGGGACGTAGCTATGAAGCTTTGATTTTATAACATAATAAACATTTAATCCCGGCAGATTGAAACACTGTCGGGATTTTTTATCAGGTACGTTATTGATTTATTTGCTTTTTTAGTATAAAATGTGGAAAGATTTTTTATGAGGTTCGGAACAATGAAAAAAAGTTATAAATCAACGATGTACGCCTGCTTTACAGGATATGTTGTGCAAGCAATTGTTAATAATTTTGTGCCGCTTTTATTTGTGACATTTCAAAAAACATATGACATACCGTTATCGCAGATAACCGCTTTGATTACGGTCAACTTTGTCATACAGCTGCTGATTGACCTTTTATCCGCAGGATTTATCGATAAAATCGGTTATCGTGCATCGGCGATAATGTCACACGTCTTTGCCGCGGCCGGTCTTATTTTGTTAACTGTACTTCCCGAGGTTTTTCCATCGCCGTTTGTCGGGCTTTTAACAGCCGTTATCATTTATGCCGTCGGCGGCGGATTACTTGAGGTTTTGGTTAGTCCTATAATAGAGGCATGTCCTACCGACAACAAAGAAAAAGCTATGAGCTTACTTCATTCGTTTTACTGTTGGGGTCATATGGCGGTAGTTTTGCTCTCAACGCTGTTTTTTATGGCTTTCGGTATATCAAATTGGAAATTATTAGCAATAATTTGGGCGATTATTCCTATAGTTAACGCTGTATTTTTCACACAAGTTCCGATATATTCTTTGCACGAAGAAGGGGAGAAGGGATTAACGCTTAAAGAACTTTGCCGCAATAAGATTTTTTGGTTAATGATGATAATGATGATGTGCTCCGGAGCCAGCGAACAGGCGGTAAGTCAATGGGCGTCAACATTTGCGGAACAAGGTCTCGGTGTCAGCAAAACCGTCGGCGATCTTGCAGGACCGCTTGCTTTCGCCGCTCTTATGGGAACATCACGTTTGTTATACGGCAAATTCGGTGATAAATTAAATCTCACTAAGTGTATGTTTTTTTCCGCGAGTCTTTGCGTTATTTCATACCTCTGTATTGCGTTGATTCCCGTTCCTGCAATCGGTCTTATCGGCTGTGCGCTATGCGGATTTTCCGTCGGCATATTATGGCCAGGCACATTCAGCAAATCTTCGGCAGCAATCAAAAGAGGCGGAACGGTTATGTTTGCAATGCTGGCTCTTGCGGGTGATCTCGGTTGCTCGGGAGGACCCACTCTTGCGGGTTTGATCTCGGGAAAATTCAACAACAATCTTCATATTGGTATTTTGTCGGCAATTGTATTCCCTTTGCTTTTACTCTTATGCTTATTGGCAGAGAGAAAGAAAAAAAGCGATATTTAAATATAAACCATAAAAAAACTTGACTTAGAGTTAACTCTAAGGTGTAAACTTAATTTATAATTGAAAGGAGATTGTTATTATGGTTAAACAGACAGCCGGCAGAGATGCTTTAGGAGAGTTTGCTCCGAAATTTGCAGAGCTTAATGATGATGTATTGTTCGGAGAAGTTTGGAGCAGAGAAAATGAACTTTCGCTTCGTGACAGAAGCATTGTTACTGTCGTTTCTCTTATGTCTCAGGGACTTGTTGACAGTTCATTTAAATATCATCTCGAAAATGCAAAAAAGAACGGTGTTACCGCCGAGGAAATGGCTGAAATAATAACCCACGCCGCTTTTTATGCAGGTTGGCCTAAGGCATGGGCGGCATTTAATATGGCAAAAGAGGTTTACGCGGAAAAAACAAAATAATCCGTATTCGTATTTTTATAAAATTTAATTTGACAAAGTAAAGATTTTATTTGCGTAGGCGATTTCATTGAAAAAAGGACTTGTTAAAAAACAAGTCCTTTTTTGGTAGAGACAGGGGGATTTGAACCCTCGACCTCACGGATGTGAACCGTGCGCTCTAACCAACTGAGCTATGCCTCCAAAGTAATATATTTATTATATCACGAAAACTCAAAAGCGCAAGAATAAAATCTGATTATAAAGTAAGCATTATTAACCGAAAAACATTGAACATAATGTTATTTTATGTTATCTTATTATCAGAACATAAAAGGGGAGGTCAAAATGAAGAATTTTGCAGATTATATAGACAGTTGCTTTGACCAAAAAGCAGATACCGATGATATGTATCGGTATAAAAAAGAGCTGCTTAACAATATGCTTGATACGGCTAACAGTTTACAGCGCTCGGGTCTTAAAGATGAAAAAGTTATCTATGATTTGACTTTAAGTGAATTTCCGGAGCCTGTCGAGGGCTTTCGCGAATATGAAAAGCAATTGGAAATCAAAAGGCGATCGAAAAGGAGATATTACCTGAATACCGTCCTTTCATTGGCGTATGTTTTACTTTTAACTGTTGTGTATCTCACTTACAGTTTCTTATCAAAAAATTGGTTACATAGTTGGCTTATTATGGAGGGTGGAATTACAGCTCTTATAATTTACCATTTTATGCGTTTAACTGTATTCACTTCCAAAAAGCGTTTATATCCGATATCACGCATTCTTGTTGCCTTTTCCGTTATGTTGACGGCTGTTTTTGCATTTCTTGTGTGCAGAACCGCTTTGTACATTATGAACAGCTATCTGATATTCCTCGGTGCAATAGGGTTTATGTTTATCGGCGATGCTGTATTCTCTGCGGTTACTCACCAAAAATTTGCTATAATCAATTATCTTTTGTACATTCCCGCAGTTGAGGCTATGATATATGTTATTCTTGGAATTCTGGGAGCAGTAAGTTGGAATCCCGGTTGGCTTATTATGGTGGCTTCCGTGGTCTTGGATATAATTGTTATGGTATTTGCCGTAGTCAGAAACAAGAATTTTGAAGTAGGGGAGGTTGATGATCAATGGAAAGGAAATTAAATGCAGAACTTTGGGATAAAATGCATTATCTTTTCAGAGACTTTAACGACCGTATGGTTCACGTTGAGCTTCATTACGATTTTGAAATTGACATTGACGCCCTTAAAACCGTTTTGATTTGTTTTTTTGAAAAGGCGCCTGTACTTCATTCGAGCTTTGTAGATAATCATATAAGACCGTATTGGCTTGTAAAGGATTACAATATCGACGACGTTCTTACTGTGGAGTATCCGGATGACCTCTCGGCGGCAATAGATAATTTCTTAACGCAATATATACCGCCCGAAAGCGATATACAGATGAAAGCAGCCGTGTTTTTTAAAGACGGCAAGTCCACGTTGTGCATAGTTGAAAACCATATGTGTATGGATGGCGGAGACTTAAAATATTTTATGAATGCTCTTTGTAAAAATTACAACGACTATGTGGAAAAAGGTATAAGCCCAATAGACCTCAAAACAGGATCGCGCGCTTACACAGAGGTATACAGAGATTTTACTCCCCGTGAACAGAGAATGGCTAAAAACCTGTATAAAAACGTTTCGGACAGAGATACGCACAAATTTCCTCTCACACCGAACAGTATCCAGGATAAATCCTTTATTGCCCGCAGAAAAATAAATAACGAAACTTTTATAAAACTTAAAAATGTGGGCAAAAAGCACGGCGCAACAATCAATGATTCTCTTTTGGCAGCATATTTTTTCAGTTTGTATGAGCTGGCAGGGTACAGCGTAAGTGAGGAAGTTACAATTTCCTGTGCTGTGGATTTAAGGCGCCATTTAAAAGAAACTGATGATCTCGGAATTACAAACCAAACCGCATTTATGCAGTGCACGGTGCCGGAGAGAGGAACCGATATTTTCGATACGCTTGAATATGTTAAAAGAAGTGCCGAAAAAAATAAAGCCGATAAATTTATGGGACTTTACGGACTGCCGCTGCTAAGCCTCGGATACAATATTTTGCCGCATTCCGCATCCGAAGAGATTATAAAAATAGGGTATTCCAATCCATTATTGGCCATGAGTAATATAGTGCTGTTAGACAGCAACAAGCTTGCGCTTAACGGCCATAAGCCGTTCGACGGATTTATGACCGGCGCAGTAAAATACAAGCCGTATGTTTTGCTTTCGGCTACGTCTCTCAACGGTGAACTCACATTATCAATGTGCGTCAGAGGAAATGAAAAAGACAAGATCATTGTTGAAAAGTTCTTTGACCTTATGGAAAAGAATATCAATGCGATTGCAGAAGAAAAAGCATAAACAATATTTGCAAATAATTAAAATAGGCGGTTGTTTAGTTTACAATCGCTTATTTTTTTATAATCAACAATTGCGCAATATACTTTTTTGTGTTACAATACAAAAGAGGTTTTGAAAATGGTTTTAATTTTATATGGTTTTGTTGTTTTTTTGGCGACTCTTCTCGGGTCTTTCGTCGGACTCGGCGGCGGAGTTATAATTAAACCCGTGCTTGATGTTATAAATGTACATTCGCTTACCGAAATTTCGTTTTTCTCTTCATGTGCGGTTTTTGCAATGTCAATAACTTCCACGACCAGACATATTGTAAAGAAAACTCCTATTAAACCGTCTATTGTACTGTTAGTCGCTTTAGGTTCGGTAGGCGGCGGTCTGCTCGGAAATTACCTGTTTAATTATGCGCTCGGCATATCATCTACACCCGATACGGTCAGGGGCATACAATCAACCGTACTGACTGTTTTTTTGGTCGGCGTTATAATTTTTGTATCGGGCAACTTCAAGACATTCCACGTAAAAAATCCTATTGCAATTTTGCTGTCGGGGCTATTGCTCGGCACTGCGGCGGCATTTTTGGGTATCGGCGGCGGTCCTATAAATGTGGCATTTTTAACGCTTATGTTTTCTTTCACAATGAGAGATGCGGCGGTCTATTCCGTTGCGGTAATTTTTTTCTCGCAGTGTGCCAACATTATATCAACTTACATAAAAACGGGATTTGCAGGATTTGATATGAAAGTTCTTCTTGTAATTATTCCGATGGCTGTTATAGGCGGATTTATAGGTTCCATACTAAACAGAAGATGCAACGAAAAAGCAATCAAAATTACATTTACAATAGCAGTATCGTCAGTTGCGGCATTGTCTTTGTATAATGCCGTTACGTCATTTATATAACGGAGGATAGTTGATGAAGCCAAATATTATTTTTTATTTCAGTGATCAGCAAAGATGGGATACGGTTAACGAAAAGGTAACGCCGAATCTTATGAAGCTTGCCGAAAACGGTGTGAATTTTACAAATTCCTATACTTGCCAGCCTGTTTGCGGTCCTGCGCGAGCTTGCCTTCAGACGGGCCTTTACGCTACGCAAAATCGTTGTTATTGGAACGGAATACCGTTGCCGAAAGACATAAAACCGCTTGCAGAATATTTTAATGACGCAGGTTATGAAACAGCTTATGTCGGCAAGTGGCATCTCGCATCCGACAGGCTTCCGAATGTCGGATTTCATTGCGAAACAAGTGCCGTGCCGGAGAATTTGCGCGGCGGATACAAGGATTGGTGGCGAGCTGCCGATGTACTTGAGTTTACTTCGCACGGTTACGACGGCTATGTTTTTGACGATGAAAACAGAAAGGTGGATTTTAAAGGTTACCGTGCCGACTGCATAAATGATTTTGCACTTCAATATCTTGACCAAAAGACATCCGACAAACCGTTTTTTATGTTTGTTTCACATATTGAACCGCATCATCAAAATGACCACCATTGCTATGAAGGACCGAAAGATACCGTAGACCGCTTTAAAAACTATCCCATACCGCCCGATTTGTCATTTTTGCCTGGTGACTATAATGAGATGTACCCCGATTACATAGCGGCTATAAACAGGCTTGACGATAATGTAGGCAGACTTGTTAAAAAGCTGAAAGAAAAAGGACTTTACGATAATACCGTAATAATTTATACAAGCGATCACGGTTCGCATTTCAAGACACGCAATCTTGAATATAAGAGGAGCTGTCACGACAGTGCAACACACACACCGCTTATAATCAGCGGCGGAATGTTTAAAGGCGGTATTACCGATGATCGTCTCGTAAGCCTTATCGATCTTCCGCCGACGCTGCTTGATATTGCGGGAATCCCGATACCGAAAAGCTATTCGGGTGTATCGCTGCTCAAGGAAATGCGTGAAAATGAGGAACGCGACTGCGTATTTATTCAAATAAGTGAAAGCCAGTGCGGTAGAGCCATACGCACAAAAAGATATAAGTATTCGGTCAGAACGCTTGCGCCTACAGGGTACGTTGCATACAATTCAAATGTCTATTTTGAAGATTATTTGTATGATCTCTCGGTTGACCCTATAGAGAAAAATAATCTTATTAAATCTCCTCAATATTCAGCTGTGAGAGCCGAACTCAGGGAGATGCTTATAAATGAGATGGTAAAAGCAGGGGAGAAAAGGCCCAAAATACTGCCGGCTTTGTTTGTCAGAAAAAAATAATAGGGAGTTAGGGAATGGAAAAGAAATATTTAACTTTAAAAGAGAAATTGTGTTTTCCGCTGTCTGCATTCGGCAGAAGCGGAATATACACCATAATGACAATGTTTTATCTTGTCTTTTTGGTTGATGTTGCGAAGCTGAATGCTGTTACCGCAAGCGGAATTATACTCGGCGGTCGCATTTTTGATGCTCTCAATGACCCGATCATGGGTATGATAGTTGATAAAACACGAAGCAAGTGGGGCAAAATGCGTCCGTATTTGCTTTTCTCTCCGATACCGGTTTGTGTGTCAACAATTCTCTTGTTTATTGCGCCGTTTCACAGCAGCACGGCGGCAACAGTATATGCCGCTTGTACATATGTGCTTTGGGGCGTTTGCTTTACGATACAAGATGTTTCTTTTTGGGGACTTACTTCGGTCATAACCCCGAATGAAAAAGAGCGCACACAGTTTATTTCAAACGGTCGTTTGGGTTCTACCTTCGGCGGAATACTTCCTGCGCTTCTTATCCCGATTTTGCGTCAGTCTTCGCTCGGGTTGCGCGGAGGTTACCTTTTCGGCGCCGTTCTCTTCGGTGTTGTAGGTGCACTTCTTTCGAGTCTTGCATTCTTTACAACTAAAGAGCGTATAGAGCCGTCAACAACGACGCCTACTTTTAAAGAGACTGTTCACGTTGTCGGTCAAAACAAACTGCTTTTAATTGTAATAGCGGCGGCAATACTCGGTTCAACTATGGTAATCGCCAATATTTCTGCCGACTATATAGCAAATTATCTCATAATTCAGGGCTATACGGATTTTGATGTTCTTGCCGCGACAAACGATGTTGTAGCCGCTTATAAGGCAGGCGGTTTCTGGATTCCTCGCGGAACTATCCTTACAACATTAACTGTTGCCATAGGCGCCGGTATGGTACCCGCTATGATCGTATTCCCGATTCTGCGTAAGAAATTCGACCTGAAGCAGATTTATATCGGCTCATCGATATTCGGCGTTGTTGCACACTGCATTTGCTATTTGCTGTTTATGAATGACCCGGGTCATATAAATATTTATATTCTTTGGGTATGCTTGTTCTTTATGGGATTCCCTCTCGGAATTTATAATGTAATCACCTATGCTTTCATTGCCGACTCGGTTGATTATATGCAGTGGAAAACGGGCAAACGTTCTGAGGGTGTATGCTTCTCTTTCCAGACATTCCTTTCAAAAGTTACTGCCGGTATAGCGGGAGTTGTTACGGGTTGGGTACTTGAAATAGGTAAATATCAAAAGCCCGTTGACGGCAATCTTGATATCAACGGCAAGCAGATTTTGGCACAGCAAACGCCTTACACTCAAAAGTGGCTTTTGATAATGGTTACGCTTCTTCCGGCACTCGGCTTCCTTTTAACAATGATACCGATGTTTTTCAACGATTATACCGGAAAGAAGAAGGAAAAAATACAAAAAGAACTTGAAGAAATGCGTAAAAACGAGCACGAACACAGCGTTTCTGCCAAGGACTGAGTCTTTATTTATTTAAAATACACAAAAAGACAGGCTGTAAAATCAACAGCTTGTCTTTTTTTATAATTATTGCAAGAATTAAAAACAAATATTGCAAAATTGAGTAAAATATTATAAAATCTATAAGGTTGTAAAAGTATTTTTAAATCTTGGAGGCAAGAATAATGCAATACAGCAAAATGAAAAAGGAAGAGCTTGAGGATTTAAAAAACGAGCTTAAGAAACAATATGATGACGTTAAGTCACAAAATCTTAAACTCAATATGGCGAGAGGTAAGCCGTCGCCCGAGCAGTTGGAGCTTTCTATGGGTATGCTTAATTCATCGCTTTCGTCTTCCGATTGGATATCCGAAGACGGTACAGACGTTCGCAATTACGGCGGTCTTGACGGTATTCCGGAATGCAAAAAGCTTTTTGCGGATGAGCTCGGAGTCGCTTCCGAAAACATTATTGTCGGCGGCGCATCAAGCTTAAATCTTATGTATGACTATATTTCACAGTGTTACACCCACGGTGCGGGAGCAGAGCCTTGGTGCCGTCAGGGAGACATTAAATTTATATGCAATGTTCCCGGATATGACAGACATTTCGGTATATGCGAGCATTTCGGCATAAAAATGATAAATGTCAGAATGACGGAAACAGGGCCTGATGTTGCAAAAATTACCGAGCTTGTTAAGGATCCTTCGGTAAAAGGTATGTTTTGCGTACCGAAGTATTCCAATCCCGACGGTATAACGTATTCGGATGAAACGGTTCGCGCCTTGGCTTCTTTGAAGCCCGCTGCTCCCGATTTCCGTGTAGTATGGGACAACGCTTATATCGTGCATGATCTTTGCGACGACGCTGATACTTTGCTCAATATTTTTGACGCCTGCAAGGAATTCGGTACTGAGGATAATTTCATTGAATTTACTTCAACTTCAAAAATAACCTTCCCCGGAGCAGGTATTTCGGCAATAGCCGCTTCGCCGAAAAACATTGCGATGATTAAAGACAGATTGAAGTCGCAAACAATAAGCTATGATAAGATGAATCAGTTAAGACACGTTAAATATTTCAAAAATGCCGATGGTATTAAGGCTCATATGAAGAAACACGCTAAACTTCTTGCACCTAAATTCAATATAGTGCTTGAAACGCTTGAAAAAGAGCTAAAAGACGATGATCTTGCATCCTGGTCATCTCCTAAAGGCGGTTATTTTATAAGTCTTGACGTTAACCATTGCAGTGCAAAGCGTGTGGGCGAAATTTGCAAGGAACTCGGAGTTGTTCTTACTACCGTAGGAGCTACATTCCCGTACGGTATTGACCCCGATGATAAGAATATCAGAATTGCACCCTCTTATCCTTCGACAGATGAACTCCAAAAAGCTGCGGATGTTCTTTGCCTTGCAGTTAAACTTGCAACTGTTGAAGCTTTGGTGTAAAATATACTCATAAATTCAATTCGTTTGCCCTAAGTATTACAAAGGGGTTATGAGTATGCTGAAAACAAGAAAATATAATAATGATGCAGCTTCTTACCCGTGTGTTTCCGCGATTATTGTAGCTGCAGGAAATTCAACAAGAATGGGCGGCGTCAATAAGCAGTTTTTGCTTATTGACGGCGTCCCTGTGCTTATCAGGACCTTGAAAGCATTTGAAAACTCGGAGCTTATCAAAGAAATAGTCATATCGGCACGTGAAGAGGACATTCCTCAAATGTATGCAATGTTAAAAGATTATTCCGTTAAAAAAGTCAGCAATATCGTTAAAGGCGGTTGTACGCGCCAGGAAAGCGTTTTTAATGCTGTTAGGTGTTGTATGACCGAATCCGATTATATTGCCATACACGACGGTGCAAGGCCTCTTGTGAGCACCGAAACGATTGAAGAAACCATTTTTTCGGCATTTAATTTCGGGGCCGCAGCGCCCGGTATTCCGGTCAAAGATACAATAAAAGTCGTTGACAGCGACGGAGTCGTTGTTTCAACGCCTGCGAGGGATTCGCTCAGAGCAATCCAAACACCGCAGGTATTTAACAAAGAAATGTACTTAGACGCTATGCAGAGTGTTCCTAACAGCGAACTTTTTACAGATGATTGCGGTTTGATTGAGGCATTCGGCAAGCCCGTTGAGATTGTCGGCGGTGACAACACCAACATTAAAATTACAACTCCCGAGGATTTAGTCATTGCCGAAGCAATTATCAGCAAAGGAGAAAATGATGAATTTTAGAATTGGTCACGGATATGATGTCCATAAACTTCAAAAGGGCAGAGAATTGATTTTGGGCGGAGTTCATATTGAGAACGGCGGCATAGGTCTTTTGGGACACTCCGATGCAGATGTTCTTGTTCACGCTGTGTGTGATTCATTGCTCGGCGCTGCCGCACTCGGTGATATCGGGAAGCACTTTCCCGATACCGACGAAGCCTATAAAAATGCCGACAGTATGGTTCTTTTATCAAAAGTATGCGATTTGCTCAAACAAAACGGCTATTCTGTCGGAAACATAGATGCCACAATTTTAGCACAGAGCCCAAAACTCGCACCGTACATTGCGGCAATGCGTGCAAATATAGCTAAAGTGTGTAAAATTCCGCTATCAGATATAAGCGTGAAGGCAACAACAGAAGAGGGACTCGGCTTTACCGGAGCCAAAGAGGGAATTGCGGCACACAGCGTATGTATTATAAACAAAGAGAAAGAGATAAAATTTATATAATATGCAAACTCAAAAGACATTGATGTTGATTTTAAACTTTGCCATAATAGGTTGTGTTTTAATCAGCGCTGTTTTATTAAAAAATCTTTATAAAAAAACCAAAAGTGAAAATGCAACGGATACTGGCGACAAAACCGCAAAAAAATATCTGCGTTTGCTTATGATAATTTTAATAATTCTGATTGTATTCAGCGTCACCGCAATGATGATAGGCATATTCAGTAAAATTCACATTTAAAACTAAAACCACTCGTTTATGACGGGTGGTTTTGTATTTTGTTGACAAATATTTACTCTTTTGTTAATATATTTGTAAAGAAATTATTGGGGAGTATTCTATGGATAAAATTATTGAAATATCTCATTTGAGCAAGTCTTATGGCGATATTAAGGCTGTCAATGATTTATCATTCGGCGTTTATCCCGGTGAATTGTTTGCCTTTCTCGGTGTAAACGGTGCAGGTAAGTCCACAACCATTTCAATTATGTGCGGACAGATAAAAAAGGACAGCGGAAAAATTGTAATCTGCGGCAAAGAGGCTGAAAAAAATTTTAACAGTGTTTCATCGGATATCGGTGTGGTTTTTCAAAACTCAGTACTTGATAAAGCGTTGTCGGTAAAAGATAATCTGCGCAGCCGTGCCGCTCTGTACGGTATAACGGGCAAAGAATTTAAAAATCGCCTTGATGAGTTATCGAACCTTCTCGGGTTTAATGACATTCTTAACAGAACCGTCGGAAAACTGTCGGGTGGACAAAGACGCCGTATTGATATAGCAAGAGCTTTGCTCCATAACCCTAGAATACTGATTCTTGATGAGCCTACAACAGGTCTTGACCCTCAAACAAGACAGCTTTTATGGTCTGTCATAACAAAGCTTCGTAAAACTCAGGGACTTACCGTTTTTCTAACAACGCATTATATGGAAGAGTCTGCGGATTCCGATTATGTTGTAATACTCGACGCCGGGCAAATTTCGGCAGAGGGGACTCCGTTAGAACTTAAAAATAAATATACGGGTGATTTTATAACTTTGTACGGCGAATCAGCCGCTCTTGCCGATAGGCTTAATCTACCGTTAGAAAAATTGAACGGCGCCGTTCGTATTGCTGTTCCGAATTCCGAAAAAGCAACCGAACTGATAATTAAAAATCCTGATGTATTTAAAGACTATGAGGTAATTAAAGGAAAAATGGATGATGTTTTCTTGGCTGTTACCGGTAAAAATCTCAGCGGAGGTGGCGAAAATGATGGGACTCGGTAATCTTATCAGAAGGAACAGCAAACTGTTTTTCAAAGATAAGGCAATGTTTTTTACTTCACTTATAACTCCGATTATATTGCTTATTTTATACACAACTTTTCTCGGAAATGTATATAAGCAAAGCTTTTTATCCGCAATACCGACAGGCTTTGAACTGTCGGAAAAACTTATAAATGCGGTCGTTGCAGGCCAGCTTGTGTCATCACTTCTTGCCGTATGCTGCGTAACTGTTTCGTTTTGTTCAAATATGCTTATGGTACAGGATAAAGTCAGCGGCGCACGTGCCGATTTAACCGTAACTCCTGTAAAAAGATCAACGCTTGCCGTAAGCTACTATATCTCGACGCTTATTTCCACACTTACTATATGCGTTGCGGCTTCAGGTATCTGTTTTATTTATTTGGCAAATATAGGCTGGTATCTTTCATTTAAAGAGACGGTTTTATTCTTACTCGATGTGATATTGCTTGTAATGTTCGGAACGGCTCTTAGCTCTATAATCAACTTCTTTTTAAACTCACAAGGTCAGATTTCCGCGGTTGGAACCGTAGTCAGCGCAGGATACGGATTTGTCTGCGGCGCATATATGCCTGTTTCCAGCTTTTCTGCCGGTCTGCAAAAGGTTATTTCATTTTTGCCGGGTACATACGGCACGGGACTTTTACGCAATCACGCTTTAAACGGCGTTTTCAGGGAATTATCCGAAATGGGTATGCCGAATGAATTTATTACCGTCTTTAAAGACAGCATTGACTGTAACTTGTACTTTTTTGATAAATGCGTCAGCGTAGAAGCGATGTACGCCGTATTATGTTGTTCGGTAATTGTGCTGGTGTTAGCATATGTTATATTAAATGCTGCTGTTAAGAAAAGATAAATAAATTTTTTAAATTGTTATATCCGAATATATAAAAAGGTCACGGTAACTCAAATTTGCTACCGTGGCCTTTTTTATAATTGAATAATTATTTGCCGAAAGTAAGAAGTAAATATCCGGCTGCAACAGCAGAACCGATAACACCTGCAACATTCGGTCCCATAGCGTGCATCAAAAGGAAGTTGGAGGGATTATATTTTCTTCCCTCAACCTGAGATACACGAGCCGCCATAGGAACAGCCGAAACACCTGCGGAACCTATAAGGGGATTGACTTTACCGTGAGTTATGAGGTTCATAAGTTTGCCAAACAATACGCCGCCTGCGGTTGAGAACGCAAATGCGACAAGACCGATTACTATTACAAGTATAGTCTTTGTAGCGAGGAATGTTTTGCCTTCTGCTGTGGCACCTACGGTAGTACCGAGCATTATAGTTACGATATTGCAAAGGGAATTCTGTGCGGTATCGCTGAGACGATCGGTTACGCCGCATTCTTTAAAGAGGTTGCCGAGCATAAACATACCGATAAGCGGAGCAACCGACGGAAGAACAAGAACGCAAAGAACTGTAACAACAATCGGGAAAATTATCTTTTCTGTTTTGCTGACGGTTCTGAGCTGATCCATCTTGATTTCGCGCTCTTTTTTGGTAGTTAAAAGCTTCATAATAGGGGGCTGAATCAGCGGTATAAGAGCCATATAAGAATATGCCGCAACAGCAATAGGTCCTAATAATTGCGGTGCGAGTTTACTGGTTAAATAAATTGCTGTCGGTCCGTCGGCACCGCCGATGATAGCGATTGAAGCGGCCTCCTGAGGTGTAAAACCTTCGAAGCCGGGAATAAGGTTGGTTGCAATGGAAATAAGAAAAGCAACATATATACCAAGCTGAGCAGCAGCACCGAGAAGAAGACTTGAGGGATTCGCAAGAAGCGGTCCGAAGTCGGTCATAGCACCTACGCCCATAAAGATAAGGCAGGGGAATATACTCGATTTAACACCTGCGTAAATCAGTCGCAGAACGCCCGTATCATACCAATGGGCACCCTCAACCACTTGACCGCTGTATGACGACATCATAAGCGGATCATACATAATATCCGGATATATGTTAACAAGCAACATACCGAAAGCGATGGGAACCAAGAGAAGCGGTTCAAATTTCTTAACAATAGCCAAATATAAAAGAACAAAGGAGAATAAAATCATAACCCAGTTTTGCCAGGATAATGATACAAAGCCGGAGCTTTGAAATATCTCCACCAAAGCATTTACAACAGACATTTATTGACCTCCTCAGTTCAAATAAGCAAGGACGTCATCAGTTGCAACCGAGCTGCCTTTTGCGGTTACAATCTGTGAAACTGTACCGTCTGAGGGGGCTACAATTTCATTTTCCATCTTCATTGCTTCAAGAATAAACATAATGTCACCGGCCTTAACGCTCTGACCTGCGGTAACATTTACTTTAAGTATTGTTCCCGGCATGGGAGCCTTAACAGCGGTTCCGCTTCCTGAAACAGGAGCGGGTGCGGCAGCAGGTGCCGAGGGCTGTGCAGCCACAGGTGCTGCCGGAGCAGGAGCTGCGGTAGGTGCAACGTTTGTTACTATTGCCTCACTCAACTCGTCAACTTCGACTTCATAGTCTTTTCCGTTTAAAGTAACTACATATTTCATATTGTTAACCCCTTACTTGTTTTCTATAAGCTTAATTGAATTGAATTTTAATCTGTTCAAAGGAACTCCGCTTTCTTTGCTGACTATTGCCATAATTACGGCTGCAGTCTTTTCGTCGGTCTTATAAAGATCCAATGTTCCCAATGTCTGATTTTCCGGAAGAGCAACACCGCCTTGGGGTTTTACATCTTCTTTAACGGCATCGGATTTTTTTGCATTCTTTGCATTCGGATCCTTTACGAACAATCTGATGAGCTTAGAAAGAAGCTGAACAAGAACTGCCAAAACAACAAGGACAATGAATACAACTACAATGCCGGTTATTGAAACATTAAGAGCTTCACCTAAGGACATAACACTGTCTAATAAATTCATCTTAACACCCCTTAGTCAATTCTTTTTATTGAATACTTAAAAGTATTTTTTGCTTTTTCTTCGCGCTTATCAAAAAATGCTTCAGCCTGAGTCGGGAATGCAATGTAAGAGAGTACATCTTCGTCGCTCTTTGCCTTTTCGCCGATTTCTTTTTTAGCTTTTTCAAAGCCGGGTTCAAGCGTGTCGGCAAATCTGCCCTTAATAGGCTCTTCATCGCCAAGAACCTTCTTCATAAGGTCCTTATCAATTTCGCCGGGGGCACGGCCGTATTCGCCCTTAATATAAGCTTTTACCTCTTTGGAAATGTTTTTATATCTTTCTCCGACAAGAACGTTTACCGTTGCCTGAACACCGACCATCTGGCTCATAGGTGTTACAAGCGGGGGATAACCGAGATCTTTCCTGACCTTGGGAGTTTCAAGAAGAACATCATTGAACTTATCCATCTTATTCTGCGCGGTAAGCTGTGCCACAAGGTTCGAGAGCATTCCGCCGGGAATTTGATAATTAAGTGCATTTGTGTCGGTTGAAAGCACAAGCGGATTTAAAGTACCTTTTTTAAGGTATTCATCTTTTATCGGTTTGAAGAAGTCGTTGATTTCTTTAAGAACAGAGAGATCAAGATCAACGTCATAGCCTTCCTGCTTCAGCGCATATGCCATAGTTTCCGTAGGCGCCTGTGAAGTGCCGCCCGAGAATGAAGAGATAGCGGTATCGATTACGTCGCATCCGGCTTCAACAGCTTTCTGAAGTGTAAGCATACCGAGTCCGGTAGTACAATGCGTATGAAGAATGATGGGAGTTTTGACATTTTCCTTAAGAGCTTTTACCATATCGTAAGCTTCATTCGGACCTAAAATGCCTGCCATATCTTTAATGCATATAGTCTGGCAACCGAGCTCTTCCATCTGCTTAGCAAGCTTAATATACGATTCAAGATTGTGTATAGGGCTTTGAGTATAGCAAATTGCGCCGGAAGCTATCGCGCCGTTCTTTAAAGTTTCGTCAACTGCAACTTCAATATTTCTTACGTCGTTAAGAGCGTCAAATATTCTTATAATATCAATACCGTTTTCAATTGATTTCTTAACGAACATTCTTACCACATCATCAGGATAATGGTGATATCCGAGCAAATTTTGACCTCTTAAAAGCATCTGAAGCTTTGTATTGGGGCATTTTGCTCTGATTTTACGGAGCCTTTCCCACGGATCTTCGTCGAGGTAACGAAGACAGGAATCAAATGTTGCACCACCCCAGCATTCAAGTGAATAATAACCCGCTTTATCCATTGTTTCAAGAATGCCGTCAAATTCGGAGTAGGGCAATCTCGTCGCAATAAGAGACTGATTGGCGTCTCTTAAAACGGTTTCAGTAAACTGTACTTTCATATATATTACCTCCAAAAAAGTAACAAATTAATAGCAAACACAATATAAAATCCAAATTGCTCCAATTTAAAAATAATTATACAATATATAGTTTTGTTTATCAACACAAAAAATACATCATAAATAAATTTGGTTAAAAAGAAAAAAAGAGAGACTTTAGCGCCCCTCTTTTTTGTTAATATTATAACGATATATAATTTTGAGTTAAATATTCTTACAAAGTTCGTATGCCTGCGACGTTGCGTCTGCAATTCTGCCGGTCCTTTCGGCATCACCGATGAGATAAACATTTTTTAATTTACCGCTGATCTCATTGTAAAGCTCGTTTTCGGGTTTTACTCCGAGAGAAAGAACCACATAATCAGCATCTACCAAAAGTATGTTTTCTGTGTTTACTTTATTAAGCGCTATACCTCTGTCGGTAATTTCCGTAAGTCTGTGCCCGACAATAAATTTAACACCGTGCGATTTCAGTCTCGGCATACAATCGTCAATGTGCTGCATCCATGTACCTGGGGCTATCGTATCTGCCATTTCAACCACTGTAATATCGTTGCCGTTTTCCGCCAGCATTTCGGATGTTTCAAGACCTGTCATACCCGAACCTATAACCGCAACTTTCTTGTTTTTCAGAACTACCGAACCGTCAAGAATATCGGTTGTTGTATACACATTGTCTTTGTCTGAGCCCTTAATGGATTTCGGCTTTATCGCTTTACCGCCCGTGGCAATTATAACGGCATAAGGATTATATGACCTAATTACACTTTCGTCGGCAGTTACATTATATTTTATTTCGGCACCGTAATGTGTTGCGTTTGTAACCAAATCCTCAATGCACCAATTGATTTTTTCCTTAAGAGGCGGCTTATTAGCAAGTTGCAGCTGCCCGCCGGGGAAGGCTTGTTTTTCGAGAACTATCGGTTTAAATCCTCGTTTCGCCAAAACCTCAGCACTCATAAGACCTGCAGGACCGGCACCGACGATTACAACGGTTCTGCCGTTGCCGTTCACAATGGGGTGTTCCTTTTCTTTGCCCAATTTCGGATTTACGGAGCAGTGTGCGTGTGTTCCTTTATATGCGTTTTCCTGCATGCTTTCCATACAATAAAGGCAGCATATGCACCTTTTAATTTCATCTTCTTTACCTGCTTTTACCTTGTTTACCCAATGCGGATCAGCTATGTGCGTCCTTCCGAGGCAAACAAAGTCCTGTATGCCTTCTTCAAGCTGTTCCTCAGCCTGCTTAGGGGAGCGAATCAGATTTGCTGCCATAACCGGAATTTTAACTTCCTTTTTTACAGCTGCCGCCATATACTTTCTCCAACCGGGCTCAAATGAGGTAGGCTCTAACCAATAATTATATGTATCATAACCTGCACAGGAAACATCAATGGCGTCAACGCCTTCTTTTTCGAGGGCCTTAGCCATTTTCACTCCGTCTTCAAGATTATAGCCTATTTGTGGCTTGCCGATCATTGAGTAGCATTCATCTACCGATAAGCGGACTACAATCGGGAAATCATTACCGCACGCTGCTTTAATTCCGCTGATAATGTCGGTTAAGAACTTCATTCTCTTTTCAAAAGTCCCGCCGTATTCATCATTTCGTGTGTTTGTATACGGACTCAAAAACTGCTGTATCAAATAGCCGTGTGCCGCGTGCAATTCTACACCGTCGGCACCTGCTTTTTGCGCACGGACGGCGCCGTTTATAAATTCGGTGATTACCTTTTTTATTTCTTTTACGGACATCTCTTTATTGAGGCTTTCCGCCGAATACGCTCTTGCACATTTGGACGGAGAATATGTACGGAGCACAAGGTCTTTCTGCATAAGCATTTTGCCTGCCGGTGCAACCTTGTAAAACATTTTATCGTAGAGCTTACCCATTATTTTTTCGGCACCTATCGAAACCGGTACGGTACCCATAAGGAGGCCCAGATTTTGCCTGCCCGGGTGGTGAAGCTGAATAAACATCTTACAGTCGTGAGAATGTACTCTGTGTATCATTTCCGCAAGAGGTTTTATGTGATAATCGTGGCTGATTGCAAGCTGAGCAAATGCCGATGCTCCGCTGAAATCATCAACTCTTGTTATTTCTGTAATTATAAGTCCGGCACCGCCGATGGCGCGCTCCTCATAATAATCCATCATTTCCTTTGTGGGGCAACCGTTAAACTGACCGAAGCCAAGCATCATAGGCGGCATAACAACGCGGTTCTTAATCTGAACCTTACCGATATTCATAGGGGTAAAAAGCATTTTGTAGTCCATTCTGGCACACTCCTAAACATTTTCCCAAAGGAAATTTATTTTCTTTATCTTAACATAAAAACCGGCTGTTAACAATGATTTATTCTTTTTTTGCCGACCTAATAAGAGAAATAATACCCGACAGTATCAAAAATGCCGCAAATATCTTTCTGATAATCATACTGTTAAGATTTGTCAGCGCAATATTGCCTATAAATACACCTGCAATTCCGCCTAAGACCATCGGCCAAATAGACTTAAATTTAATGATTTTCTTTTTCGCATATACAATTACCGATACTAAAGCGCAGGGGAGAAATAGCATTAAATTCAGCCCCTGGGCGCTAAGCTGATCGGTATCGGTAAAAAACGTCAGATATAAAATATATAAACTTCCGCCGCCGAGTCCCATAGAAGCTATTACGGAAGAAATAAAAACAGCGACTAAATTCCAAAAACCGTTCATTTAAAAAACAACCTTATTCCTGCCCATATCATAAGCAATGAAAACGCAACGGACAAAAATTTATTTGACAGTTTAGAAAAGATAACCGTGCCCGTAATCGCACCAAGCACTGAAACAGGCAGAATTTTCGGTATACTGTCGAAACCTGCAAACCCGTTTTTGACATACATATAAAATGATATTACGGTGAGGGGCAGAATAATGACTATTGTATTTGCCTGAGCCTGCTTTTGCGTCATACCGGTCATTTTAAGAATCGGAACAGAAATAATTCCGCCGCCCGCACCTAGAGTAATATTTATAATGCCAATCGGAATTCCGAATAAAAATTTCTTTAAGAATTTTATATTTATCACCGATTTTATGTTTTGCCGTGTAAATATTATTATTCAGCAAAAAAACAGCGGAGTGAAAATTCACTCCGCCTGAAAACATTTTGTTATTTTACTTGCTTTTTTTGTTAAACAACGCATCGCGAATAACTTTGTTCGGATCTTTTATAAGTAATACAATTACCCAAACAATCAGACCCAGAGCAACAACGGAAAGACCTAAAAAAGCGTCATTCAACATATCTTCGGGAGCCGGAGAAAAATATGCGGCCTTTAACTCTGCATACTCAAAAACGGCATCCACAAACCACATAATCGATGAACCCCAAAAGATATAGCAAAGAACATTAAGGCAATATTTTTTACGACCGGCACAAAAGTACCAAACAACGGTTGAAATAACCGCAGCAAATACACTGATAAGTAAGGTCATTATTCCCTGATTTCCTTTTCTTTGGAAAGTTTTGTTTCTTTAACCTTAACTGCTAAAAGCATAACGCCCCAAACAGCAGTAACCAGAAGGGACATTGCAACACCGACAGTTGCCATTTCGTGAAGCATTGTAGCCGCATCGGCAGCATTTGTCGCACCCGTAAGGAACGGGAAATAAGGTGTCAGCTCACCGTGCCACAGATGTTCAAAAGCAAGAAGCAAAACTCCGCCCCAAAGCAAATTGCGAAGCCAAGAAATCTTTCTTGAAACCGAAATTTTATACTCAGGAGCTTGAACAGCGCCCTCGGGGAGCTTGCACTCAAGCTTTTCCTGTGATTTTTCATGTTTTTTTGCGATTTGCACAGCTGCGGTTGCAATAACAGCTTCTGCAACCGGTACTACGAAACAAGCCATAAATTTACCTCCGGTAAAGTGAAATTTGAATGATAAAAGTTTATCAATACTTATTTATTATGATAATTCTTTAATGCTAATTTGTCAATTGAAAAATGTCTCAATCTTCATAAATAAACAGATTTTGCTGTTTTGACTTATTTTTTTATGATTATTGACAATTGTGCGAATAAAAGCGTAAAATATATACAAATAAATTTTATCGGGTGAATGTTATGGATAAAGTAAAAGTAATTGAAATAAAACAAAGTGTTTTTAAAAATAATGACGAACAGGCCGAAAAGCTCAGAGACGAGCTTAAATCCAAAGGTGTATTTTTATTGAACCTTATGTCGTCTCCCGGTTCAGGCAAAACAACCACATTGAAAGCTACCATAAACGCGCTTAAAGACAAACTAAAAATCGGTGTTATGGAAGCTGATATTGACAGTGATGTTGATGCAATAAAAATTGCCGAAACCGGTGTTAAATCAATTCAGTTGCACACAGGCGGTATGTGCCACCTTGATGCCGCCATGACTAAGCAGGGTGTTGAGGCTCTCGGCACCGACGGGGTTGAGCTTGCAATTCTCGAAAATGTCGGAAATCTTGTTTGTCCTGCGGAATTTGATACCGGTGCCGTTAAAAATGTTATGATTTTATCTGTACCCGAGGGTGACGATAAACCGCTCAAATATCCTCTTATGTTTAAAGTAAGCGATGTTGTGCTTATCAACAAAATCGATGTTTTACCTTATTTTGATTTCGACGTTGAAAAGTGTAAGGAATATATCAAACACAGAAATCCAAACGCAAAAGTCTTTCTTATCTGCGCCAAAACAGGCGAGGGGATTGAAGAATGGGCTGCTTGGCTTAATGATGAAGTCAGAGCTTGGATTGACAAATAAAATAAACGATAAGAAAAAACGCTTGATGAAAATCAAGCGTTTTTTTCTGCCTAAAACAATTTAATTGTTAAAAGCGCCTTTAATTGACTCCAGCGTTGCCGTAAGGTCGCTCTGAGGAACAAGCATTGATATATCTACTTCCGAAGTAGTTATCATTATTATGTCCGTATTAGCTTTTGCGGCAGCCGCAAACACCTTGGCGGCTACACCGGGCTGCCCTTTCATAGCTTCTCCGAAAACAGATATTTTGCAGTTTCCGTTACTTACCGAGAGTTTAACATCGGGATACAAATCTCTGATTTTAGCTGAAAGCTCCAAAATTTTTCCCAAATCGTCACCGCTGACGGTAAATGACAAATGCGGCTTGTTGCTGTGCGGAGGAGTTTGAGAAATCATATCAACATCAATATTATTTGCCGAAATCATGTCAAATATTTTTGATATGGTATTCATATCGGCAGGTGAATCGTTAAGTGAAACAAGCGTCACATCTTCGACTACCGATATATTTTGAATAGTTTTCATACAAACAACCTCCTTATTTAGCGTCTACAAGTTGACGCATATTGTAAAGTCCTGCAGGTTTTCCATTTAAAAAGAGAGCGGCGTTTATTGCACCTGTTGCAAAAAGCTCCTTGGAACGTGCTGAATGAGAAATTGTAATTATCTCATCATGACCTGCAAAAATAACTTCATGTTCACCGACTATTGTTCCGCCGCGAATCGAATGAATACCGATTTCGTTTTTGCTGCGCTTTGCTCTTTTTGAGTGTCTGTCAAACTCATATTTCGGTTTAACCGACAATGCATCGGATATGCTGTCTGCAAGCATAAGAGCCGTTCCGGAGGGTGCGTCAATCTTCTGGTTGTGGTGCGCTTCTACAATTTCAATATCAAAAGAGCCTTCAAGCACACGCGCGGCTTTGGCGGCAAGCTCCGATATTAAATTTACACCGATAGACATATTCGCCGAGAAAAACATAGGAACTGTTTTTGAACATTCCTGTATGTCGGCTATTTGCTCTTCACTGAGTCCTGTGGTAGCTACAACCGCAGGGCACTTTTTGGCAGAAGCATATTTTAAAAGTTCGCTCAAAACAGACGGGTGAGAGAAATCGATTATTACATCGGCATCAACACCGCTGATTGAGTCAAAAGATTTAAATACCGGAAATTCCGCTTCTCCGTCACCGATATCTACGCCGGCAACAATCTCACAGTCATTTCTTGCAGAAACACAGTTTCTTATAACATGACCCATTTTGCCGAAGCAACCGCTTAAGATTATTCTTATCATTTTTTCACATCCGTAAATCTTAATAATTACTTAATAAGTCCGTACTTTGCCAAAACTTTTCTCAAGTTCTCGGTCTTTTCCTCGGACATATCGCATAACGGCAGTCTGAGAGGACCGACGTCAAAGCCCATCATACGCATTGCAACCTTGACGGGGATAGGATTAACGTCCATAAACAGAGCGTTGCAAAGCTCAAGGTATTTAAGCTGAAGTTCGGCACTCTTTTTAAAGTCACCGTCAAGTGCGGCGGCGGCTATATCATGAGCTTCCTGCGGCATAACATTTGAAAGAACCGAGATAACGCCCTTACCGCCGAGAGACATAATAGGAGTTATCTGATCGTCGTTGCCGGAATATACGGTAAAATCATCACCGCAGAGTGAAATTGTCTTGGCAATTGAAGACAGATTTCCGGTTGCCTCTTTAGCGGCATAAATATTTTTGTGCTTTGAAAGCTCTGCGTAAGTTTCCGGCTTAATTTCACAGCCGGTTCTGCTCGGTACATTGTACAAAATAATCGGTGTGGAAACGCGGTCGGCTACATAAGTAAAGTGTTTAATAAGACCTTCCTGAGAAGCCTTGTTATAGTAAGGAGTTACCATAAGCAGACCGTCAACACCGGCTTTTTCCGCTTCGTTTGACAAATTCAAAGCATACGCTGTGTCGTTGCTTCCGGTTCCTGCTACTACAGGAATTCTTCCGCCGACAACGTCAACTGTGTACTTTATTACTTCTGTGTGCTCTTCATGAGAAAGCGTGGCGCTTTCACCTGTAGTACCGCATATAACGATACAGTCGGTTGAATGAGCAATTTGATATTCGAGAATGTCTTTAAGTGCCGGATAATTTACCTTACCGTCAGAAGTAAACGGGGTAATTATTGCAACGCCTGCACCTGTAAAAATCGGCTTTTTCATTGTTATCCCTCCGAATAAAATCAGTCCATGTAGCCTTCGGCACAAAGAAGTTCCGCAAGAAGAACAGCTCCGCCTGCAGCGCCTCTCAGCGTGTTGTGAGAAAGGCATACAAATTTATAGTCGTACTGGGTATCTTCACGAAGTCTGCCAATAGATATAGCCATACCGTGCTCAAGACCTCTCTGAAGTCTTGTCTGGGGAAGATCATCCTCCGTAAAATAGTTAAGGAACTGCTTGGGGGCGCTGGGAAGCTCAAGCTCCTGAGGTCTGCCTTTAAAATTCTTCCAAATTTCAAGCATTTGCTCCTTGGTGGGCTTATTTTCAAATCTTACGAAAACCGCTCCCATATGACCGTTTGAAACGGGAACGCGAAGGCACTGAGCGGTAAAGTTGGGGGATGTGGCGTCAACAATTTTGTCACCCTCAATGTGGCCCCAAATTTTAAGCGGTTCTTTTTCGGATTTTTCTTCCTCACCGCCGATGTACGGAATAACATTGTCAACCATTTCCGGCCAAGTTTTAAAAGTCTTGCCTGCACCGGAGATCGCTTGATAAGTGCAAACCAAAACATCTTTTACACCGAATTTCGAGAGCGGAAACAGGGCGGGAACATAACCCTGAAGCGAGCAGTTAGGCTTAACGGCAATAAAACCGCGCTTTGTACCGAGACGCTTTCTCTGTGACGGTATAATTTCTATGTGTTCGGGATTAAGCTCGGGAAGAACCATGGGAACATCGGGAGTATGTCTGTGAGCGCTGTTATTTGAGACAACGGGGCACTCAGCCTTTGCATATCTCTCTTCCAATGCCTTTATCTCATCTTTTTTCATATCTACGGCGCAGAAAACAAAATCAACCATAGAAGCGATTTTTTCAACATCTTCCGTAGCATTCATAACTACCATATCTTTAACGGCGTCGGGAATATCCTCATCCATGCACCATTTGGCTCCTACAGCCTCTTTATACGGTTTGCCGGCAGATCTTGAGCTTGCGGCAAGTACCTTTATGTTGAACCAAGGATGCTCGCTCAGCAATGTGATAAATCTCTGTCCTACCATGCCGGTTGCACCGATAATACCAACATTATAATTTTTTCCCACTTGTATTTACCTCCAAAAAATGTTATTCTATTGTCTGCAAAAAAAGACCGGTTAAAAAACCGGTCATCATTTGTTTAAACAAGGCTTGCATTATCAGGTAAGATAATGTCGATAGCACTCCATCACAACAAAATGATGACAGTCGCATTGCTGTTAACAATGTGCCCAAGAAGCTTTGCCCGGAGCAGTTGCTTCTTTCGGCAAAAATCCCTTTCACATATCGGTTATCAACGTCCGGCGTCTGTCAAAATGCTACTGATGATTTCTGCACCTCTATCGCAGTTTTACTTATAATATCATTTTTATTATATATAGTCAAATATTTTTGAAAAATTTATATACATATCGGAGATAAGCCATGAAAAAACATGATTTTTATTACGATTTACCAAACGAACTTATTGCACAGACGCCTATTGAGCCTCGTGATGCGTCAAGAATGATGGTTATCAACAGGCAAACAGGGGAAATAGAGCACAAGCATTTTTATGATGTCGCAGACTATTTGAATCCCGGTGACTGCCTTATTTTAAACGACACCAAGGTTTTGCCGGCACGACTTTACGGTATTAAAGATGAAACCGGCGCAAAGGTTGAATTTCTGCTTTTAACGCAAAAAGAAAAAGACGTATGGGAAGTAATTACCGGTCCCGGAAAGAAAGCAAAGACCGGCTCCAAATTTACATTTAACGACGGTATGTTATATGCCGAAATAATCGATGTGCTTGATAACGGCGACAGAATCGCTAAATTTACGTACGATACCGACAAATTCGGTAATTTCTTTGAGGTACTTGACAAAATCGGAGAAATGCCGCTTCCGCATTACATCACGCACAAGCTCGAGAACGCCGACCGTTATCAAACGGTATATGCCAAGGAGCTCGGCTCTGCCGCAGCACCTACGGCGGGTCTTCATTTTACTCCGGAAGTTTTACAAAAGATAAAAGATAAAGGTATAAAAATCGGCTATGTAACCTTACACGTAGGTATAGGCACTTTCAGACCGGTTAAAACCGAAAATATCGAAGAACATAAAATGCATTCGGAGCACTATCATCTTCCCAAAGAGACGGCAGATCTCATAAATGAAACGCATAAAAACGGCGGAAGAGTGGTAGCGGTCGGAACAACCTGCTGCCGTACTCTCGAAAGCGTGGCAACATACTGCGGTGAAATATGTGAAAAGGATGATTGGACAAGCATTTTCATATATCCGGGTTATAAATTCAAATGCATTGATGCGCTTATTACAAATTTCCATCTGCCGGAAAGTACGCTCATAATGCTTGTATCGGCTTTTTATAACAGAGACGACGTTTTGAAAGCATACGAAGAGGCAGTAAAAGAAAAATACAGATTTTTCAGTTTCGGTGACTGTATGCTCATTGTTTGATTTAAGGAGAATTTATGTTAAAAGTTATTAAAAAGGTCGGCAATGCAAGGCTTTGCGATTTTGAAACCGTGCACGGAACCATACACACCCCGGCATTTATGAACGTAGCAACGGCAGGCGCAATAAAAGGCGGTCTTTCTGCCGGCGATCTTGAAAATATCGAAACACAGGTTATGCTGTGCAACACATACCACCTTCACGTAAGACCGGGGGATGATTTAATTTACGACCTCGGCGGTCTTCACAAATTCACGGGGTGGAGCGGTCCTATTCTTACAGACAGCGGCGGATTTCAGGTCTTTTCGCTTGCCAAACTCCGCAAGATAAAAGAAAAAGGCGTCAGCTTTAACTCTCACGTGGACGGTCGCCGTATTTTTATGGGACCGGAAGAAAGTATGCAAATACAATCTCATTTGGGCTCTACCATTGCCATGGCTTTTGACGAGTGTGTTGAAAACCCTGCCGAATATTCATATTCCAAACAGTCGTGTGCGCGAACCGTGAGATGGCTTAAAAGATGTAAGGCTGAAATGGAAAGACTAAATTCTCTGCCCGACACCATAAATAAAAATCAGCTCTTATTCGGAATCAATCAAGGGTGTACTTTTGATGATTTACGCATAGAAAATATGAAAGAGATTGCTGATTTGGATCTTGACGGATATGCCATAGGCGGGCTTGCTGTCGGCGAACCCAAAGAAGATATGTATCGTATCATTTCGGCTGTGGAGCCGTATATGCCTGCGCAAAAACCGCGGTATCTTATGGGTGTAGGCACGCCCGGCAATATAATCGAAGGCGTAAGCAGAGGCGTTGACCTTTTCGACTGTGTAATGCCGAGTCGCAATGCAAGACACGGCCATCTTTTTACTCATGCCGGCATTATAAATCTTAATAATGAAAAATATAAAAGGGATGACACCCCTATTGAGCCGGGCTGTAACTGTCCGACCTGTCGGAATCACTCAAAGGCCTATATAAGACATTTGTTTAAAACAGGGGAAATGCTTGCATTCAGACTTGCCGTCACACACAATCTTTATTTCTATAATAAATTGATGGCTGACATCAGATTATCATTAGAAAATGATACATTCCCTGAGTTTAAGAAGCAATATGTTGATATACTTGACACAAGAATATAATTCGTCTTCTTTTATATCTATGTTGTATTTAACCATAATATAAACATGAAAAATAATTCGTATCTGCTGTTCGTTTTGAATGGCAGATTTTTTCTTTAGAACAAAAGTTGAATGAAGATTTATTTATATGACAAAATTGTCACTTAAAGAACACTTGTTCATTGGTCTCGTCGCACAAAAGTTTATGTAGCTAACAAAAATTCCCTCCTGATGTATGACATACATCGAGAGGGAATTTTTATGCTATGATCAATAAAATATTACGTATCAGCACATATATTAGATGCTCAATGAACTATCACCTAAATTTGTAATTTTTTAATCTGTTCAGGAAAAATATCAATGTTAACTTATTGATATTTTTTCAATAACATTTTTGCCGAAAAACATATCGTTGAATCATCAGAATTATCAATCACTTTTTTTAAAGCAATAGTAGATTTCTTAACTAAAATTTTTGATTTTAAGCAGAAGGAAGCGGCATTAACTTTTACTCTATCATCTTCATGATTAAGCAACATACACAGCATATCGTTATTGAGGGTTTAAGAAAAAATAAGGATATATATGAAAATATTTATTAAACAGTTTATTAATTTTTAATGTTTATAGTTGCAAATTTTTACATTTATATGTATAATATCTTGGAATTATAAATTGGAGGAACTTAAATGAACAATTATCTTATGTTATTAGAGGCAAGCGCTAGTTCTTCAGCCTCGGGCAAAGGCTCTTTTCAGATGATTATATTGATGGTTATACTTTTTGTCGGTATGTATTTCCTGATGATTCGTCCGCAAAAAAAGCAGCAGAAAAAAGAACAGGAAATTCGTGAAAATACTCAGGTAGGCGACGAAATAACCACCATCGGCGGTATAGTCGGCAAAGTTGTTACCGTTAAAGAGGATTCTCTTATAATCGAAACCGGAGCAGATAAAAACAAAATGAAAATAACCCGTTGGGCTATTCAGACCAATGTTACTGCAAATGAGAAGATTAAAGCCGAAAGGGAAGCTGCAAAGGCTGCCGCCCAAAAAGCAAAAGAAGAAAAGGCAAAAGAAAAAGCCGAAAAGAAAAACAAAGACTGAGAATAAGCGTTATAAAAAAATTCACCCTCTCATAGTAATCTATGAGGGGGTATTTTTATGCGTAAACAAAAAAATTATGTTTTACCGTTTTGGGTCAAAAGCATTATATTGGGATTTATATCGTTTATTTTTGAATCCGTAATGTTTTTGGGCGCATCAGTCTTCATACTGAAATCAGAATCATTTTCTGCCGATCGTTATCCTTTAATATCCTATGCTGTTTTTGCCGTTTCGGTTATAGTTTGTTCGTTGTTAACGATGAAAAAAATTAAAACCAAGGCCGCACTCGGTTGTTTTATATCGGAATTTTGCTTATTGCTGCTAAATTATCTGACAATAGCAATTATCAACGATTTAACGCTGAATATTAAAAGCTTATTGCTTATTCCAATCTGTTTTGTCTTGTCGGCTGTAATTATTGTTATAGTCAAAATCAGAAAATAAGAGTCATTAACCGCACACTTCCGTCATAAAATGTACAAGTTTAAACAGGAGGAATTAAAATGAAAATCAAAGCTGCAAGAACAAAAAAGATAAAAGCCGCAAATTTCGGAATACTGAGCCAAAAAATGTTTTTACTTATGACGGTTTTTATTATAGGACTTGTTTTCGGCGCTATGAGCTTAAGAAATCTGGGAGATGATTATACACAAAAAATTCAATCTTTTATTGTGAACTATTTTCTCGCCAAATCGTCACAATCGTTATTTACTGTTTTTGTTACGGCATTGCTACGCGACTGTTTGTTTCTACTAATACCGTTTATATTCGGATTATGTCTTATAGGCGAACCTATAGTGTGGCTTGAACCGGTTTTGCGCGGACTCGGAATAGGTTTGATATCCGGATATTTATACAGAACATATAATATTGACGGTATGAAATTTTACGGCATTGTTATGTTGATTCCGTTTGTGCTGTCTTCATCAATAATGCTGGCGGCGTGCCATGAAAGTATACTTATGTGCAGAGACATAAACAGGAAAATAAAGGATAATACCGTGATACAGAGCAATTTTATAAAACTGTATTTGATAAGATATGCGGTTTTGCTTATATCCGAAATACTGATTTCAATAATTTCGACAATAAATATAAGATTTTTAGCCGAAAAACTTACTCTTACTTTTTAGAAAGATTTTTATTTACTTTGCTCGCTTTAACCTCTGCCAACGGATTAGCTTCTGACGCTTTTCTGAGTTGTTCATCAACAATATGAGTGTAAATTTCCGTTGTGCCGAGATTTTCATGACCCAATATATCCTTTAATACCAACACATCAACATGCCCGTGCTGGTACATAAGAGTTGCGGCGGTATGGCGAAGCTTATGTGCCGAAAAACCTCTGTCACCGAGACCCGCTTTGTCCAAATACTCATAAACAATATGCTGTACGGTTTTAGGACTTATGCGTTGAAGTCGTGAGCTTAAAAACAATGCGTCTTTGTCCTTATCTTTTAAACCGTCTTTGGGACGGACTGCCATATAATTTTTAATAGCATCCATACAAGCGTCATTTAAATAAATTGTACGTTGTTTATTGCCTTTACCGGTTATTGTAATTGTGTTATTATCTCTTATGTCATTATAGTTGATTGAAACAAGTTCTGACAGACGCAGTCCGCAATTTAAAAATAAAACGAGTATACAATAATCACGTTCTTTATATTTTCCGTCAACGCTGCCGAGCAGTTTAAGGCTCTCATCAAGAGTCAGATATTTCGGCTGCGATTTTTTGAGTTTGGGCGTTTCGAGCTCAAGCATTGGGTTTTCCTTAAAAAACATCCTCTGCACAGTCAGGTATTTATAAAACATTCTGATTGAAGTAACTTTACGTGCTCTTGCCGCCGAATCGTTATTGCGCTCATTTTTGCAATATGATAAAAAAGCATATGCATCCATTAAAGTTACATTTTTCAGGAAGTCTATATCGACATCTGTAATATCAATCTTATCAAACTCCTCGGAGGAGGGGACAAGCCCTTTATATCTCTTCAGAAAACGCAAAAACATTTTCAAATCCAAAGCATATTCATCAATGGTAAGTGATGATTTATTTTTAACAACATAAATGTGGTTTAAAAACTCTTTAAGTATAACCGGTAAATCGTTAGCAGTACTGTATTTCATCTTAAAAGGACACCTCCGTGTGAAACGGTTTCACGCATACTGATTAAATATATGAATTTAGCATAACACCGAACCGTAGTTCATAAATGATGCCGGGGCAAATAAAGTAAAGATAATACGTTAATAAAATTATGACTGTAACAATTATACATTAAACCGCAAGAATTGTCTATTTATAGAATTATTTAGCTTGTACTAATCCAAACAAATTTAATTGATCAAAAATCACTATAGGATAATAATGATTGAAAATTATACTTAATTTAAATAATTATTAAGTCAATGCAATGAATTAAATTAAATTAAATATAGAGAAAACTAATTAAGGAAACAATTATTAAATATAAAAAATATAATATGTAACCATTTTTTATAAAGCAAATAATGCCATGATTCAAACTAAAAGAAGATAACATTGTGGTTAAAAAATAAACCCCACGCCAGCTAAAACCATATATTGCTTTTAAGGGCAAAAAACACTCTCAATAACCGTAAAACCACGGATTTTAAGGAATATTTTGTGTCTGCGCTCCCCTTAATTATACAAAACTTTTATTTTGTATAATTACTGATTTCAAAAAAGCCTAAGTCCTTTAACTCCTACTCTGATTGAAGAAACTAAAAGTAACAGCCATAAAATGAATAGTTATGGCTTCAATGTTAAATGAAAAACAAATAAAGCAAAAAGCAAATGGGGTTAAGTCAAGTTCTGTGATTTAACCTCATTTGCTTTAATCATTTTTAATTACAGTTTCAGCTTATATCCGCTGCATTTTTGTTTAAGCATGGCCTTAATTACATCAACGGCATACGCAGCGGCCTCAACCGGCGGCATACCGAACCTGCTTATATTTGAAATTACCGTATAATCGCTTTCGCTCATTTCCGGATGAGGTTTATATGCGATATATGCACTCATACTTTCATCTGTAAGAAGTCCGGGTCGCTCTCCTATAAGTACGCAAACGACCTTTGCGTTTAGCAACGGGCCTATTTCACGAGCGGTGTTAACTCTGCAATACCGTACAAAGAATGGTTTTCCTACACTTATACCTTCTTCTTCAAGCGCTAGATGCAATATAGGCAACATATTGGGAATATTCGCTTTTATTGACGGTGCCGACAGACCGTCACCGCAATATATTTGAACATCTGCACCGTATGTCGCGTTCTTAAGCAAAAAATCTTTGGTTTTCGCCTCAAACAATCTTCCATAATCCGGTCGCGTTAGCATTTCATATTTATCGTGACACTTAGTCCTTACTTCGAAAAGGCCGAGTTCGTCCAATGTTTCTTCACTAACCTCGCTCATAACAGCATCATTTGCCGCAGCGTGTGCTGCCCTAAAGTCGAGATATGCTTTTGTTTTATATCTGCTGCCTGCCCTGCCTATTTCCAAGCGCGCAGGTGTTGCACTTCTTAGACTGTCATAATAATCGCCCATATCTTACACCGTCCGTTCACAGAAATATTCGTGGATTTCCCGCATTTTTACCAAGATGTCCGTTTTCCCAAATTCCATAGCTTTCAAGCCAGCGCCTGAATTCCTCAATCGGCGACAATCCGAGCATTTCCCGTATAGCTGCAATATCATGATATGAGGTCGATTGATACATAAGCATTACATCGTCGCTCTGTGGAATTGCCATAACATAATGACATCCGGCAGAGGCAAGCATAACCAGCAGCGAATCGCTGTCGTTTTGGTCCGCTTTCATATGGTTGGTGTAGCAAATATCACAACCCATAGGTAATCCGTGCATATGGCCGCAAAAATTATCTTCGAGAGCTGCACGAATCAATTCTTTGGTGTCGTATATGTATTCCGGTCCTATAAAGCCGACAACGGTATTGACAAGAAACGGATTATAATGCCGCGCAAGCCCGTAACATCGGCTCTCCATAACAAGCTGATCTGCACCGTTATGAGAATTTGACGACAGCTCACTTCCCTGCCCCGTCTCAAAATACATATAATTAGGACCGATTGGCGTAGCCTTACTTGCCATCAATTCGTTCGCTTCCGCGAGCATGTCAACATCTGTTCCGAAAGAAGCGAGAGCCTTTTCGCTTCCTGCAATCGATTGAAAGCAGAGATCCATAGGCACACCGCTTTTTAATGCCTTTAACTGTGTTGTAATATGACTTAAAACACATATTTGCGTGGGTATTTTCAAACGCGTTTTTACATCGTTAAACAGATTGAGTATATCCGATGTGCTTTTAACATTATCAATAGCAGGGTTAAGCCCCAAAACCGCATCACCTGCACCGTATGATAATCCTTCAAGCAGCGACGCCGTTACTCCCTTGACGTTATCTGTAGGATGATTAGGCTGTAAACGTACGGCAAACGTACCCTTTTTTCCTATTGTTGTGTTACAGGTAGCCTCTATGTGCAGTTTGCGCGAAACATACATTAAATCAAGATTTCCCATAAGTTTAGCTAAAGCAGCTATAACTTCGGAGGTCATACCGCGGGCTTTTTTCAAAATTTCGTCCCCGGTAATCATATTGTCGAGTATAACTTCTCGTAATTCACCTATTGTAAGTGATTTGATTTTGTCGTATTCTTTTGTGTCAAGATCGCCGAGAATTATCCTCGTTATCGCGTCTTCGTTTGCGGGAACAGCAGGCTCTGCAGTAATTTCTTCGACCGTTAGATCGCTCAACACTTCTTTTGCAGCTATTCGTTCCTTGGCGTTAGCAGCAGCAATTCCTGCAAGCGAATCGCCGCTCTTTTGTTCATTGGCTTTAGCCAAAACCTCTTTAATCGAAGAAAATTTATATCTGTTACCTAAAAGTACGGTTTCCAACTTCATTTCTTTTTGCCTCCGAAAACAAGAGTTTTAACAACTACCGGTACAGCTTTATTGCCGGCAATAGGTTCACCGATATCTATATAATCGTCTGACTTACATTCAATACCGTCAAGACAAATAAATGGATACCTTGTAGGCAACCGCCTGTGAAGGCATTGCCCCAAGGCCTTTGAAAAATCTTCTTTCAGAATTACAACCAACGGTATATTATTATTTATCAAATTTTTACAAGCCGACGCTATCTTTTCGGCAAGCTCATCAACATATTTGAATGACGGTGATTTTTCTCCTCTTATGCATATGGCACACGGCTTATCCGATACGCGCTCAAGTGATTCGATACACGGCAGATTTTTAATCGGTAATGCAACATCGGCATACTGTACGGTACTTCCGGAAATATCCATACTGAACTGGCCTGCTCCGATAACAGTTGCCCGTATAGGATTGTCAATCTCGGTTATAACCTTGCACGGATAAGTTTCGGTGTCCTTTTTAATTTCATCGGCAAGAATAACGCCGATATCACCGTATTTAAACGGATTATCCGTTTTTTCCTGCATACACTCAGAAACACCGCCCGAAAAAGTAATGATTTCGGGGATATATTTCCCGGATAGCAAATTATCGGTTATTAACTCGGCTTCAATAGTTTTTTCTTTACAAAAACCCAAAGCCTCTTTAATTTTTGAGGCAAGTATAGAGCAAAGCTTACGAATCGAATTTATGCTATCCGCATCATCAAAGCTTTTTATGTTTATGTCATTTGCGCGGCACAAATTTAATAACGACGATGATATAAAAATACCATCGTCGTTATTTTTTCGCACGAGTCTGCCGCCGATATTTAAGCAACAGGTTTCCACACAACTTCCGTTTACAAATACAGAGATGTTGGTAGTGCCGCCGCCTATGTCAACATTAGCGGTACATTTCCCCTCGTTTTCGCTGATAACGTCTGCCCCGGCGCCTTTGCCGGAAAGGTAAGATTCAAGCTCGCTGCCTGCCTGGGCTGCAATAAAATCGCCTGCAAATTCGGATACGGAAGAAATAACCTCCGAGGCATTTTCTCTGCAGGCACTCTCGCCTGTAACTATAACAGCCCCGCATTTCAGCTCATCCGGTGTTACACCGGCTTTTTTATATTGTTCTTTAATAATTGCTGTAACGGCACGAGCGTCAATTTTACCGTCGGATAAAAGCGGTGTAAAAACAACATCACTTTTATATAAAACCTTTTTTGATGTTATATGCACGCTCGGAACTGTACCGAAACCCTCCGTCACACCTATGCCGATTCGGCTGATAACAAGATGAGTGGTCGTAGTGCCTATATCTATTCCGGCACTCAGCATACTTTCCGTTTTCATATTAAGTCTCTTCGGCCGCAGATGATGATTCTGCCGCCTTTTCTGCTTCTATTGTTGATTTTTTTCTGCGGTGAATAATAAATCTGTTGCACGGATAAGTCCATAATGTAGGAATCGCCATTCCGATAAGCTTTATAACCAAATCCCAGAAGTTACCCGTAAGATTGTGGGATTGTGCAAAGGTTGTCATAGCAGAACCTATCCAACCGTTTGCAAAAATTGTAAATACAACCATAATCGCATACAAAATCATACTGAGAGTCGGATTTACATCTGCTTTGAATGTAATTTTGCGGTTAAGAATAAATGCAATGGCATATCCAACGGTTGTGGAAATAAGATAAGTGTAAAGATAGCCTTTTGAAGTTATGCCTATCATATTGAGCGCATCATTTACAACAGGTACGGAAGTTAAAGCCTTAAATGCCGTATTCAGTAAAACCATATGTACAATTAACTCAACTGCGGACGAACTGCCTCCGGCTATTGAAAATTTAATAAACTTCCAAAGTTCTGCGTGTTTTTTCGACCAACGTGTAAATCCGTTCTCTTTTTTAGTTTCGCTCATTTTTGACCTCCGATAATTATAAGTATTTTGCGAGTAAAACGATAAGAATTATAATTGCAGCCATAATGCCGAGAGTTTTTATAATCATCGGTATTGCAGCGTCAACCGTTGCCGGAGCCTTACTTGAAAGATAGTCATAAATCGGCTTTGAAACTTTTTTACCGACTAAATCTTCATATGTTCTGGTGTAGGTCTTATAGCTGTTCGGTTCTTTTTCATCAAGGATAAAACATCTTACACCACGCTTGGTTCTGTTTCCGTAAACATTAAATCCGGACGATTGCGTAAAGCCGAGGTCGACATTTTTATAAGTGCCTATGAAACTGTTTTTATGGTCGTGACCTACGTACACCGCCATTACATCCCCGCATTCCGAAATGGCGTCGAATTCGCCGTTGTTAATGTCCGGTATTGACGGCGGTTCTTCAAACATTCCGCCGACTCTGCAGGTGTTTCCGAGTCTGTAGAACTCGTGTTTATGCGTTCTGTAGGCCTGTACGGCTCTTCTTTCATTCTTCTTAACTCTTTTGAGAATATTATAATATTCCGGAAGCGGTATATGCTGAAAAACTATTGAAGGAACATATTTTCCGTTCTTTTCTTTAAGCTCGTCGCGTTTTGCCCTATACCAAGAAATTATTTTTTTATCAAACGCCTCATATCCGCCGCCCTTTGCATCGGTGCCGCTGTCAAAAAGATACAAATTGAAAACATCTCTGTCAGAACCGTCTGAGGCTTTTATCGGTATATTATATGTACCGCCGCCGTCTATGCCTTCGGCTTGAGTTCCTATGCAATTGGGCAGAGCTTTATATATATCGTTAAACTGATCTTTATTGGAGATGCCCACCTGCCTGTCGTGATTACCGAAGGTTACTGCAAACGGTATATAAGTTTTGTAACAGGTTCAAGTAAAGTGTTTATTGTTTTGGCAACAGCATTTTCAAGATCTTTTCCTTTTCCCTTGTATGTTACACCGTAGCCTTTGATTTGATCGCCGGTATACACAACAAGATCGGGTTTTTCATCTTCGATTGCGGCCTCAAGCAGAGCCATAGTGTCGGGTGATACCTTAGGTATCTCCTGCATATCCGTAATCTGCATGATTTTAAATAAGCCGTCTTTGTTCATTCTCATAAGACTTTTCTCCTGCATATATAAAAATAAGGGACACGATGAGTAAAAACCATACTCATTGCGTCCCCTTTGACGTTGTGTATCAGTACTTAAAGATAGTACCACGTTAAAAGTTGTTTTGTCAACCTTATTTAAGTTAAATTATTGTAAAATGTCAGTTTTACGCGAATTTTATATTATTCACGATTATGCTGCAGAACCGCTGTCGGAATCTTTTTTATTTTTGCCGAGAAGCGCAAACAGTTTTTCCTGAGCCTTAGAGCCGTCGCCGAAGATTCTGCCTGCCGCGTAGTCAAGAAGATATAATCCGTTAATGCTGACACCCTTATATTTCTGACCGTATTTCTTTGCAACATGCTTTGCGGAAAGTGCGACGGTAGAGACGGTACCTATTGCCAAAATATCGCCGAAAAGATTTGACCATCTGTTTTTTCTCATTATAACCACTTAGTCCTTTCTTTTTATAACTGTTGTTCCGATAGAGGTATTATACTTCCTATATCTGTTAGGTCATTGCCGTTTAGCGACTGCGGCGTTACTCCGTAGTTTTGCAAAAATGCTTTTATTCGGTCTTTATCGCTGTGCAGTTCAAAATTGCCGAAAAAAAGCAAAATATCTCGCGAAATCATCGCGGAACACCCGCCTATAAATCCGTAATCAAACCCATGCAGCCTAACGCTGCCTTTGTTGACTTTTAAAACATCGTATCCGTATTTGAGCAGAGCTTTTTCGATGCCAGAGTCATCGGTTATCACTGCATTTTCTCTTACGGGACACAGCGAACACTTTGTATAACCCTGTTTAACATCGATTATACGCAAATTTTGAGATATGGCAACACCTAAAATTTGCGAGGAAACTGTTTTTCTGTTACATATAAAATCATTTCCGATGACAACGCAGTTAAAGGGCACGTCCAAAGGGTATTCGTACCCCAAATTTTCGTCGGCGATAACAGCTTTACCTCCGACGGAAGCGATCCATTCCCCTATCATGTGTTGCGTCTTGCTTAAATAATACAATCCGCTGCCAAACGATGTGACCGACATATCGATATGCCCTCTCACGGGAGCTTGTAAAGCTTTTTCCGAGTCACCGACAATAGTTTTAATACCTAATGCATTAAAATCGTTTATTAGGGGTTCTGCGGCGGCGCCTACTATTACCTCTTCTAAATTCGAGTCAGGCAAAAACGGATTTTTTAAAAAATGCTTCATGTTAATTTATTATTGCTTCAAACGCCTGCCTTATGTTGCTTACACCTATTACTTCAATATCGGCTTTTAAGCTTCCGGCAATTTTCTTTAGATTGTATTTGGGAACTATGCATTTGCCGAAGCCCAATTTTGCCGCTTCCTTAATACGCTGTTCACAGGAATTTACCGCTCTTATTTCGCCGCCGAGACCGATTTCTCCGAATGCAAGAACATCTTCGGGCACAGGTTTATCCTTAAGACTTGAAACAATCGCTAATGCGATGGAGAGATCTGACGCCGGTTCATCGACTTTAAGACCGCCTATTATATTTATATAACAATCCATATTGCCGAGAAAATAGCCGGCACGCTTTTCAAGAACGGCTATCAGCATTGACATTCTGTTGTAGTCAACACCGTTTGCCATTCTTCTCGGAGTGCCGAAGCCGGTAGGAGTTACAAGACTTTGCACCTCAGCCATTATCGGTCTTGACCCCTCCATAATGCAAGCGACACACGAACCGGAAGTATTTTTCGGTCGCCCCGAAATGAGCATCATCGACGGGTTTTCTACTTCGTTAAGTCCGTTGTCAAGCATTTCAAAAACGCCTATTTCGTTTGTAGAACCGTATCTGTTTTTCACGGCACGTAAAATGCGATATGAAAAGTTTCGGTCGCCCTCAAAATATAAAACCGCATCAACTATATGTTCCAAAACCTTAGGCCCTGCAATATTACCGTCTTTATTCACATGGCCTACTATTATTATGGGAATGTTAAGAGTCTTTGCGGTACGCATAAACATATTTGTGGTTTCTCTTACCTGAGTTATGCTTCCCGAAGAAGAGCTGAGTTCCGCAATGTTCATTGTCTGTATTGAATCTATCATAACAATATCGGGTTTTTCCGCGGAAATAAGCTCACAGATATACTGTGTGTCCGTCTCGCAAAGAAGCGAAAGATTGTCGGCGGTTACCCCAAGTCTTGAGGCACGAAGCTTTAACTGGTGTGCCGACTCCTCTCCCGAAACATACAAGATTTTAAGCTTACTGTCTAAATACTGACATATCTGCAAAAGCATTGTGGACTTGCCTATCCCGGGGTCGCCGCCTAAAAGGACGAGCGAACCTTTAACCAAACCGCCGCCGAGGACGCGGTTGAGTTCATGAAGTCCTGTGTCGTATCTATGCTCGGTATCGGTATCAATATCGTTTAATTTATATACTTTTCCGTGGAAATTGTCCGAATAGGCTCTTTTTGCCGTAACGGTTTGCGGAACTTTCACTTCCTCGTTCATTGTGTCCCACTCATGGCATCCGGGGCACTGTCCGAACCATTTTGCAGACTCATACCCGCATTTTGAACACACGAAAACCGTTTTAACCTTTGATGCCACTATTACACGTCCTTTGTATTTATATATTCCATTATTCCGAAAGCGATGGAAAAAGCCATTTTTCTTTGATAATCCGAGTCTTCAAGCAATTCGTTTTCCCGGGGATTTGAAACAAATCCGCACTCAACGAGCACGGCGGTTCTTTTTGCGTAATACAACAAATAAATATTACTTCCTGATTTCTTAATAACACGCTTATTATCTTTTTGCAAAAGACTGCATACGGAATTTTGTATGCAATTTGCCAAAACTGCGCTGTCGGTAGTATTAGGCGAATAAAAAACCTGAGTCCCCCAAAGTGAACTGTTTGAAAACTTATTTTGATGAATGCTGACAAAAATATTGTTTTCGTCCGATTCCATTATCGACATACGCTTATGTATATCGGAAACTTTCTGCTCACGCAGAGTTTTTGCGCTGCTGTCGTGTATCGACTCGTCGTCTGTTCTTGTCATAACAGTGTTAAGCCCGTATGCTCTGAGGATAAAATTCAGCTTATATGCGATTTCCAAATTGATTACCTTTTCCGATACGCCGTCACTCGCAACTGCTCCGCCGTCGGCACCGCCGTGCCCGGCGTCAATCACGATTGTGTATTCACATTTTCCCGGTAATTTTCCGGTCGAAACATTACTTGTGGCACGCAGAAATTCAAAAACATAAAAGCCTACACAAAAAAAGCATAAAATAAATATACATATGGGAAATACCCTTTTGCTCATAAAACATCACCCGTTAAATTTTATGAGCATTTTGTGCCGATTATTATATCTAACAGTATAACATATTTTTTGCCGTTTTCAATTAAAACGTCCTATATATGCGATTGTTTTGTTCTTCATACAAAGGTGTTCATCCACGCTAAAATCATCAAATATGCGAGTAAGCGCAGACAGATATTCATTGTAGTCGGCATCTCCTTGACGCAGCGCATACGAACTCGACAAACACCTTTGGATAAATTTTTCTTTAGTAAACATAAGATCATTGTCATATGTTTTCTTTTCATAAATACAAGGGCGAAAAAACTCTTCTATTCTTTTATCGTCTTGACCTATTCCGCCGCTGAATCCTTTGAATTCGGGGCAATATTTTGAGAAAACATCGCGGCATTTTATCGTTACCGAATCATTTTCGTCTCTCGTATTCCAAGTCAAAACCGCTAAACCTCTCGACTTTAAAATTCGCCGGCATTCCTGTTTGAATTTCAAAGTGTCAAACCAATGAAACGCCTGAGCGGAGGTTATTATGTCCACAGAGCCGGACTTAAGTCCCGTATTTTCCGCAGAAGCAGCTATCGAAAAGAATTTTTTAAAATCGCAAAGTTCTTTTTCGGCTTTACGGCGCATATCCGTATTCGGCTCTACACCATACACGGTACTGCCGCGTTCAAGCAATTGCTTTGAGAAAATGCCCGTTCCAGAACCGATATCGGCAATAATCGAATTTTCCGAAAAAGAATAGACGGTATATAAATCGTCCAAGAATTTTTCGGCATAATCAGGTCGAGACTTTGTATAATAGTTTTGGTGTCCGCTAAATAAAAGCTTGTTATCCATATTTTATTTACCGAACAACTCTTAAAAGTTTTTATCAAGATAATTCTTATAATATATTCCGAGAATTATTACAATTATAATAACAACAGGTGACACAAACAAGCCTATTGTCAAAACCTTTTGAAAAGCCATCGGCATACGCAAACTTGCAAAAGAAAGGATTAAAAATATAACATTCGGTATCATAGAAAAAGTATATATACGGTCTAATTTATCATACAATTTGGGGTCGGGAGCATTACTCCTCATCCATGCACGAAAGCTATTTTGCAAGTTTTGCCTGCCCGTAGACTGTTGTATAAGCTCGCCTCTTTTCTCTCTGACACCCTCAGGGGTTGTTCCACCGGCTTTACATACCGATTTCCATAATATTTTGCGGCTTAATGAAGTTATCACCTGCATAACAATAAAAAATACAAGATAAAAAATTACTCTGTTTTCAATATTCATAATCATTCCTCCAAACTAATCTCCTACATAGCCTAATTTTGAGGCCATTTTCAATACTTCGCTTTCTCTGTCTACTGTTGATATAGCATAGAATAATGTGTTATCGATTCTCATTAAATGATAATACATTCCATTTGCCTCTAAAGTCCAAAAATTAAAATTTGCTCTGCTCTCGCGGCCATTAACGCCCTCAACATAGTCGTCACCGTGAGGAATACTCGTTAGATACGACGCAATGCCGGAGAACTTGTTAGCCGCTATTGTACCACTGTCAAATACAACAAAATCAAAACGCAGTGAACTGTCTTTATATGATGTACATTCTTTGTAACTCCATCCGGGACTTTCTGTAGTCCACTCAGCAATACTGTCATAAGCAGGGTATCCTTCTTCGTTCAATATAGTTGCAAATTGTTCGGTTGTTATTGACGGTATCGGAGTAAACGCTGCTTTCAACACCACAAAAGTAAGTATTCCCATAAATGACAGGGCTGCAAAAAGCTTTAGTACATCCTTTGCAGTAAGCGTATATCCGTTGTACTTCATTTTTTCTCCACCCCCTTTATTTTTTAGCAAAAGTTATATGAACTGCCGCATGCTAAATGTTTTTACAAATTGTATCATAATGAGCATTGTTTTTCAACAAAAAAAGAGCAAGCCAAAAGACTTGCTCTTAAAATATGAATTCAGAAAAAATCAGCCTTTAACCATATTGGCAATTTCATCGGCAAAGTTTTCTTCTTTCTTCTCAAGGCCTTCACCCTTAGCATAGCGGATGAAAGAGGTAACCTTGATGTCTGCGCCGAGCTTCTTAGCTACGGAGTCAACATACTTCTGAACATTCATGCTGCTGTCCTTAACATATTCCTGCTCAAGAAGGCAATTCTCTTTATAATACTTGCCTACTTTACCCTCGGCAATCTTAGCAAGAACCTGATCGGGCTTACCTGCCATCTTAGGATCCTCGGCAAGCTGAGCCTTGATTATCTCGCTCTCGTGCTCAATAACGCTTGCGGGAACGCTTGCTCTGTCAAGATATGCGGGAGACATTGCGGCAATCTGCATTGCAACGTCCTTGCCCATCTCCTTAAATTCAGCAGTAGCGGCGGTCTTTTCGTCGGTATCAAAAGATACGAGAACGCCTACTGCACCGCCCGCATGAATGTAAGTTGCAGCAATACCGGTAACTCTTTCAAAACGGCGAATCTTCATATTCTCACCGATGGCAAGAACCATATCCTGAAGATTTTCCTGAACTGTTCTGTCGCTTCCGTCAAGCTTCTTTGTAAGAAGATCGTCAACATCTTTGGGATCTTCATTTATAACAGTCTTAGCAACGCTGAGAACAAAGCTCTGGAACTTATCATTCTTTGCAACGAAATCGGTCTCGGAATTAACCTCGATAATAACGCTTGTCTGCTTTGCTTCATCTGTGTAAGCCATAACTACGCCCTCGGCAGCAATTCTGCCTGCCTTCTTGGTAGCTGCGGCAAGACCTTTTTCTCTGAGAAAATCTATTGCCTTATCCATATCGCCGTCAGACTCAACGAGTGCTTTTTTGCAATCCATCATGCCGACGCCGGTTTTCTCGCGAAGAGCTTTTACATCACTTGCAGTAAATGCCATAATTTATTCCTCCAGTTAATTAAACTTAAACAGAGCCCGCACTAAAGCACGGGCTTTGCTTCTTTTTAAGATTATTCCGCAGCAGCTTCGGTTTCTGCATCGGCGTTGTCTTCAGCTTCTGCAGCCGCAGCACCCTGCATACCCTGCTTGCCCTCGATAACCGCATCAGCCATAGCGCCTGCGATAAGCTTTACGGCACGGATAGCGTCATCGTTACCGGGTATTACATAATCGATTTCATCGGGATCACAGTTTGTGTCAACAATAGCGATAATCGGAATGTGAAGCTTCTTAGCCTCTGCAACAGCTATTCTCTCTTTTCTCGGGTCAACTATAAACATAGCAGCCGGCTGTTTCTTCATTTCGGTAATACCGCCCATAAACTTTTCAAGCTTTTCGATTTCAAGCTCGAGCTTAGCAACTTCTTTCTTGGGAAGCATATCAAATGTGCCGTCCTCTTTCATTGCCTCAAGCTGACCGAGTCTCTTTATTCTCTGCTTGATTGTTGTGAAGTTGGTAAGCATACCGCCGAGCCAACGAGCGTTAACGTACGGCATTTCGCAACGGGTAGCTTCCTCTTTAATAGAATCCTGAGCCTGTTTTTTGGTACCTACGAAAAGGATTTCCTCACCGTTGGCTGCAAGATCACGAACAAACATATAAGCTTCTTCAAGCTTTTTGACCGTTTTCTGAAGGTCGATGATATAAATTCCGTTTCTTTCTGTGAAAATGTACTCAGCCATTTTCGGGTTCCATCTTCTTGTCTGGTGACCGAAATGTACACCGGCTTCAAGAAGCTGTTTCATTGATACTACTGACATTGTTTTGTCCTCCTTATTTTATCCTCCGCACAGATCACTTTAACGCAAGACATAAAAATGCAATTTTGCGATAATCACCATGCGTGCGAATTGCGGAAGCATTATACCATTATTTAAAAGTAAATGCAAGCCTTTTTCACCTATTGTCGAAAATTTTCTTGTATGTGTTACAATGATGTGTGACAAAAATGGAAAATAAAAGTAGCGAATAGAGCACACCTGTGTTAAGGTAGAGTTGCCTAAACCAAACCGTAAGACAGGAGAGCCTATTCGCTATGAATAAGATAACACAAGACATGCGGTTTAAGCAAGCAGTAAACTAAAATTCACCTCTGAGCCTATCAAAAAGGGCAGCTCCGCTTTTTGCAGAACTGCCCTTTTGGCGGTATATTATACTTTTACAATCGAGATCTCATTTATTCCGCAGTGCCTTAAAACTTCTGCCGCCTTGCCGGTTATTATCTCGCCGCTTATAACGACGGGCACTGCAGGAGGGCACGACACGACCGGTGTTCCGCAGATACAGCCAACGGCTTCGGCGACCGGGACTGTGACCTGCTGTCCCAATATCGCGTCTCTTATGCTCAGCGCACGTTCCGACGGGGAGAGCCTGTCCGCCGGCAGCTCTGCTGCCGCATTGCCCGGTGCTGCACCGAATGCGGCTGACACTTTACCGTACCCGTCTGCCGGCACCTGTGGAGAAAACATCATGACGACATAATTTTTATCGGAAAATTCCGGTTCAATATTTTGCTCACGCAGCCTGTCGGCAACACTGTTTCCCGAAATGCCGGACGCGGCACAGTCTATTGTTATTTTAAGCGGTTCGCTGCCCACAGGTTTCCACCCTGCATAGGCGAGCGACCGTCGGAGCTCATTCACACGTTTTACGCACCCTGCCAGCTCATTTCTGTACCGGTCGGCAAGATACTCATTACAAAGATCAAGCGACCGCAGAATCAGGTATGACGGACTTGTCGATCCGAAAAGCGACAGCGAATTTCTTAT
>JALELS010000031.1 GCA_022768065.1 Ruminococcus sp.
GCATGTCTTGTGTTATCTTATTCATAGCGAATAGGCTCTCCTGTCTTTCGGTTTGGTTTAGGCAACTCTACCTTAACACAGGTTTGCTCTATTCGCTACTTTTATTTTCCATTTTTGTCACACATCATTGTAACACATACATTTTTCGGTCGGCAGGGTAAATAATAATGGTGGAAATTATTATATATATATGATAAAATAAGTTGTTATTTAATAATATTAACGGAGAAAGCAATATGAAAAGCACTAAAAAAGCACTTCCTTATATAACGTCTCTTATACTTATTTTATCGCTGATATTTTCCTCATGCGGTTCACCCGATGTCACGGTTAAAACTAAGGTATCGGTTCTCTCGACCGTTTCCGGAGACTATACCGATAACGGCTTTCACGTTATAAACAAAGACAATATGATATTTGTCACCCAGTCGGGTCTTATAGAGCTTTACTATGACAAAACCACGGGCGCCGTTGCGGTAAAAGAGACGTCCGAGGGGAAATTCTGGTACTCTATGCCGCTTGCCTCCGCCGACGAGAGCGAGAGCAGAGCGTATGTTCTCAGCGCGGTGCTCTCAAAGGACGGCAAAAAATATATACTGAATTCTCAGGATAACTCCGTAGCATTTTCTTCTTTTGAATTTAAGCCCGTCAGCAACGGACTTCAGGTAACATACAATATGGCGCCCGATAAGGACAGCGCCGTAAACGGTCCGCAGGGCGATACGCCGTATGCGTCGGTAACGGTAAACTACACGCTCTCGGACGGAGTTATGGACGTCAAAGTAAACTGCGGCGATATAAAGGTTTCGGACGGATATGCGCTCGAAAAAATAAATCTTTTGAGCTACTTCGGCGCCGAAAAAGATTTTTCGGACGGAGACTTTATTCTTTTGCCCGACGGCAGCGGTTCGCTTATGATGTCGGGAAGCAAATCCGAATATCCCGAAAAAAGCTTTAAGGTTTACGGCTCCGACCCTGCGGTAAAAGACACGGCGGCAGACGAGAGCAAGATAAACGCTTCGGCTCTGCTCGGATTTTTCGGAATGAAACAGCAAAACAGCGCTTTTGTGGCGCTTATCACAAAGGGCGACACCATAGCCTCGGTGGATTCGGTTCAAAAAAGCGGCGGCGACAAATACGACCGCGCAGGCACGTCGTTCACAATTACCGATGTTTCTTATATCGGTGCGGGAAGCAAAATGACAAAGTATGTCGGCACGCCGTACAGCGGCGAAATAAACGTGTGCTACCGTTTTCTCACCAACAAGAACGCGAGCTACTCCGGTATGGCAATAGCCTGCCGCGAACAGCTCATAAGAAACTCCGTTTTATCCACGAGGACGGTAACTTCGTCGGCTCACCTGCCGTTTGCGCTGACGATACTCGGCACGGCGCAAAAGAGCGGCGGCAGATACGTAAGTCTCACAACATTTGACCAGGCGTACGACCTTCTCAATATGCTCAAGGCAAAGAGCGTAAACAACATATCCGTGCGTTACTGCGGAGTGCTTGACGGAGCAAATAACCAGGAGCTGCTCTCAGGCGCCTCGGCGATAAAAAAGCTCGGCAGCAAAAAATCATTTGAAACTTTAAAACAGTATGTCGCAACGCAAAAATTCGATATGTACGGCGATGTAAGCACGGTAATTTTTTCAACCGGGGCAAATTCCGATAAAAGCGCGCGCGATATGTCGGGCAAAAAGCTCACGGTTGAGACGCCCGATAAATTCAGCGCTCTGTCAAAGAAAAATACGACTGAGAGTTACGCTTTGGCTCTTTCAAAAATTGAGAAAAATATTACCGATTATGTAAACAACACAAACGATTATGTCTTTGACGGCTACTGCGTAAACGACGCGGGCAGACTTCTGTACTCCGACTTTTCTCTCGTCGGTCAAAACAGGGACACAGCCGTTCAGACCGTTTCAAAGGGAATCGAAAAGCTTTCAAATGGGCACGACCTTATGATATGCGGCGGCAATTTTTATCTGCTGAAAAACGCCGACTTTGTCTCGGGTCTTTCATACGACACGGCGTACCCTCAGAGCGATTCGTACTCTTCGGTTCCGTTTGTCGAAATGATACTTCACGGCATTTCCGACTACACCATGACTTCGGTAAACCTTGCCGACGACAGCGAAACGGCGTTTTTGAAATCGCTTGAATACGGCGCTATACCGTCTTACGAATGGTACTGCTCAAAAACGGGCAAATCGGAGCTTGACGAAAAATACAACTACGAAAATCAACTCAACTCCGCCGCCGAAAAGTATCAAACGGCGGACTCCGTTCTCGGCAATCTACGCAATGCGAGAATGACGGCGCACTACAAGGTTCAGGACGGCGTTTACTGTACCGAGTACAACAACAGCATTATAATTTACTTTAACTACAACGATACGGCGGTAACCGTTAATTCTCTCACGGTTGAGCCGAAAAGCGTAATGAGAGTTAACTGACGTAAAATAAAATGAGGTGAAAATATGAGAATAACGGACGGCTTATCGCCGGAAAAGGTATTTTACTACTTTGAAGAGATTTCAAAAATCCCGCGCGGCTCGGGCAACACAAAAGAAATAAGCGACTACTGCGTGAAATTTGCCGAAAGCCACGGATTTAAATATTTGCAGGACAACAGCAACAACTGCATAATTTTTGCACCCCCGGTCGGCTGTGACAAAACAGAGCCGATACTGCTCGCAGGACACCTTGATATGGTTTGCGAAAAAGCTCCCGACTGCACAAAGGATATGGAAAAAGAGGGCATTGACCTTACGGTTGACGGCGACAATATCTCGGCGGTGGGCACTACGCTCGGAGCCGACGACGGAATTGCCGTTGCCATGATACTCGCACTTCTCGACTCCGATAATAAAAGACCGCCCGTAGAGGCAGTCTTTACAACGGACGAAGAAACGGGTATGGACGGCGCAAAAAACATTGACACATCAAGCCTTCACGGCAAAATGATGATAAACCTCGACTCCGAGGACGAGGGCGTATTTACAGTAAGCTGTGCCGGCGGAAACAGAACGCGCTGCATACTGCCCGTAAAGAGGGAAGAATACGGCGGCGAAGCATTAAAAATAACCGTTTCGGGGCTTAAAGGCGGTCACTCCGGCGCCGAAATACACCGCGGCAGAGCAAATGCCGATATGCTTCTCGGCAGGATACTTAACTACGCGCTGTCCGTTTGCGACGTAAGGGTAATAAGCGTAGACGGCGGACTTAAAGACAATGCGATACCGACAAGCGCCGAGGCGGTTGTCAAAACGCAAAATCCCGAAAATCTCAAAAAAGCAATTTGCGAAATAGGCGAAGTAATAAAGAATGATTATTCGTCCGTTGACGGCGGAATCGTTATAGATACAAAAGAGATATTTTCAAAAGAGGAAGCCGCAAGCAAAGACTCCACCGAAAAAATTGCGGCTATGCTGTCTTCACTCCCCTGCGGACTTATCTCAATGAGCCGTGATATAGGGGGTCTGCCAGAGACATCGCTCAATCTCGGCATATTAAAGACAGAAGAAAGCGAAGTTTCGGCGGAATTCTGTATAAGAAGCAGTATTTTGCTGAAGAAAGAGGAGCTAAAAAGCCGTCTCGCGCTGTTTATGGATGCCATAGGCGGCACCGTGGTTTCATTCGGCGATTACCCCGCGTGGGAATATAAAAAGGAGTCGCGTCTGAGAAACGTTATGACGAGAGTTTACACGGAAATGTATAAAAAAGAACCTGTTATAACCGCTATACACGGCGGCGTTGAGTGCGGTCTGTTTTCGGATAAAATAGCCGGGCTTGACTGCGTTTCGATAGGTCCCAACCTTAAAGACATACACACTTATCACGAGAGTATGAGCATTTCTTCCGTAAAAAGAACATGGGAGTTTTTACTTGAAGTTCTGAAAGAGCTTGCAAGCGATTCATAAATATCTGCACCGCTCCGAACGACGACAATACCGAATTAAACTGACAAAAAGTCAGGACCTCCGGCTAAGCCGGAGGCTTGAGTCGCCCTAGAAGTGCGCATTACAAACAACCCCCTCAAGGGGCGCTGAAAAGGTTTGCCGACTGCATTGTTTTTTCAGCTACCCCTAAAGGGGTTTCTTTTATGCTTTC